>JBBAJQ010000127.1:0-1020 GCA_040403945.1 Sediminibacterium sp. | reverse complement strand
AGTTAAATTAACCCATTCTTATGCGAATAAGCAATCAATTCAACAAGATTGCGCACATTACATCTCTTGTACAATGGCATTACGGTTTTTTCTATGGCGGACTTGGAAACGTATAATACATTCGCTATCTCTTTCATCGATTTGCCTTGTGCCAGCATCTTCAAAATGGTTCTTTCTCTCCCGTTGATTATTGCTTCACGGGCAGCTACCAATTTCATTTTTTCAACCAAGGTTTCTATACCGGGTCCACTCGCCTGAAAATATTTATTTCCCAAATGGGGCGTTCGGGGGTTGCGCTTGTAAGTGCCAATTACCTCAACCACTTTACCCTTCAACGAGTGATGTACTTTCACACTCTCCAGTAGAGCAACTTCCTCACCCTGCTTGCTGAATTTTTTACATTCAGTGGTGCAGGAGTACTCATAAAGGTTCGACGATTTACTTAAAATAAATGCCAGTGCCTGGTTATTCATTTCCTGAATAAATTCTTTGTGGTCGGGCGTAGTAATTTCAACCAGCAAATCCATACTGATTTCTTCATTCTCATATCCTAATAACTCCATCCACCCTTCTGCAAACAAGATTTTTTTAGTCTTCAGTGAATACACATAGGTGGCTTCGTCTGAAAAACACGGTATGTTAGCAAAGCGTAAATTCTTTGCAGTTGGATTTGGTTGAAAGGGCTCTTTTGAAAGAATGGTTTCGTAAAGATGCATGGGTTAATAAGTTAATAGTGATAACCTATCCTTTCGATGCTTAGTGGGGGCCAATACAACTGGGGGATATAAAAATATTCGCACATGAAAATAAGCCAATTAGTGCCTAAGTTATCGAGGCTATTTATATATGTGTATAAGCTGTTGATAGCTGCTTAATGTCGACAAGCAAAAGCTTGTTTTGGCATGTCCATCGGATAAAATTTCTAGAAAAATAGTGATTTAGCAATCGCTGTAGCAGCTAGTTGCCGAATACAAAATCAGAACGCGATAAATGCAAATAGCCAAATAAAATGATGCGATT
>JBBAJQ010000126.1:0-1031 GCA_040403945.1 Sediminibacterium sp. | reverse complement strand
ACCGATGGTTACTGGTATCTCATCTTTAACCGAGTATGAGTATGGTTTAAAGTACGCTAACTTTGAAGATGCGACACCTCCGACTCTATTATTAGCGGATGATGATGCAAATGCTTCGGATTTTATTTGGGCAGGTACTTTTGGTAGAAGTACGGCCGGTAATACAGAACCATATGATCTATCAGCTGGTTTTGGTAAACCTTTGGTAGATGTGGTTTCATTAAATACGGTTGGTTCTACGAATTACAACACTGGTATCTATATGCACAAAGATCACCCAGATCTACAGGGCTTATTTACAGACTATACTAACAATGCTTTAGATATTACAGCTGTTACGGATTCAGAACTACAAGCAAGTGTAAAAGCACTGGTTGATAACGCAATTTATACAATGTCAATTCCTGCTACAATTGAAACAGGTGGTGTTTATTCAATCTATGATCCTAACAATATCGGGGCTTCTAGTGCCTTAGCTAAAAAGCAACTAGGATTTATGCAGATGAGTGGTATGATTGCCGCTGGCGACAGATCATTTAAGATGTCTTTTGACGCAAATGATCAATACTTACTAGGAGGTAGATCTTGTGGTGCGTTTTTGTTCTTAGCACCGACAAATGTAAATACGTTTAAAGTTGATGGTGATAATAAACAGGGTACTAAGAAGATCTTCTACGGTGAGAACAACTCAGTTGCAATTGATGTTGTATTCCAATATAGAATGACTGATTACGCTGGTAATGATCCAGCAACAGATACTGGTAGAATTGCAGGCCAAACTGGGCTAGGAATTACTAACCTGACTTATACTAAAGTGATCGGTATTGACATCTTTGATAAATATGATGCTCAATTCTCTTTTGACCTAGAAGTCTTCGCTAGATATAGTGCTAAAGGTAAGAATCTAAACTCAGTTAGAGCTGCTCAATTGGTTAGGTAAAATCTTTGATATATAATAGAGAGAAGCGTTAAAAGCCCTCTATTAAAGCAAAGATTATATAAATGCCAGCAACTACTATTTCACTTCAGGG
>JBBAJQ010000125.1:0-1040 GCA_040403945.1 Sediminibacterium sp. | reverse complement strand
CCTCCAAACTCAACTACATATCCTGATATTCCTCCAAGTGATAATGGAAAATCATTCCATGTTCCATTAGTTAGAAAGTGAGCATAATCTTCTCCTCCAGAATCATTTGGTTCGCCTGAAGCCCAGTTGTTGTATAGTCCTCCGGTTACTGAACCGTTTGACAATCCTTGCCAAAATTGAGTTCCAGCCTCTGGTCCTGTCATCCATTTCCAAACACCTTCTGTTTGCTCATCACTGGCTCCCATCCATCCTTGTCCTTGAATTTTAGATACAACAAATTGGTTTTCTGCTGCACTAGTAACAGTAGCTAAATACCCTTGTTTACCAAAGAAAGTTAATCCTTCTGCAGCTGTTTTTGCAGCAGTCCAAGAAATACCCGGGGATGTAATAAACTGGTAAAAGTGATTGTTGGTACTAAAAGGTAATGCTGAACCTAACGTAAAGGTAAAAGTTCTATTCTGTGCATTGCTTGAAGTAGTGTTGAATTTCACTTCTCTATATATGGCTTGTAATTCCGTTGCAGTTAAATTTCCTGTAAAAGTTAATACTCCTGTAGAGCTATTGTAACTTTTGGTTACTCCGGTTGGTAAAGCTCCTGTATATGATAATACGTCACCACTCACATATCCTGAACTAATTAATACCAATGCACCATCAATAGCGCTTGGGTTTGTTACAGTAATTTGATTGTCGATTACTGAGGCTGTACTGGCCTGTAGGCTTGGTACTGTTGAACTTGTTACAATACGGTCTTGTGCCACTTCTATATCAAATGTCTCTGTTGCTACACTGCCTGATCCATCAGTAACGGTTATAGTAACTGTCGATGTGCCTAAAACTCCCGAAGAAGTCGTATAATTCATTGTTCTTGATCCTGTAGTTCCTGTAAAACTTATATTAGAAACTGGCAATAATGCCGTATTACTAGATGTTACACTTAAAGTTAAGTTAGCTACCGCAGTCTCTGCATCAGCTATTACAAAACGAACCGGAGATGGAGTGCCAGATGAACACGCTATCTGATTCGATATAGATGAAAT
>JBBAJQ010000124.1:0-1055 GCA_040403945.1 Sediminibacterium sp. | reverse complement strand
TCCAGCCTCAACCATGGCTCCACAATATCATTTGGTTTCAACCTTACTACCCCATGACATAGGCCATTCTATCTAGTAGGGTAGTTAGCGATTATAACCGCTAAAAGGCGCGAGACTAGCTAAGAAGCAAGTCGCCGGTGTAAGTACGGACAGACCAGATTGCACAGACAGACCGTCAGTCGGGTTTCAGCCGCGACCAAGAGATTATCTCTTGATCACACTGATTCTTTTAAGAATAAAGAACATTTCTTTTAGGAATCAATACAAACTTACGAGTTTATACGATAGAACATACACAAGGTGGAATGTTCAATTTTCAGGACCAAGAGACTATCCCTTGATCCTGACACGTCTCGATTGTCGACGAAAAGGCTCTTTATATATAGCTTTAACTTCTTCATAAATTTTCTTTCTACAGAATTTTATCATACTATTATAAAAACTTCCTTCATCGCCAAATGGCTTAGCACACCCCATTTTTCCAAAAAATCACCCCCCACCTGCACAGATGTTACAGTGTAAGGGTGCACTGCACCTATATATATATATGCCATCTAAGGGTTCACCCATATGCCCATCTACAGCATATGAAGGTGCTCAAACACTTCATTTACGTCTAAATTGGATGTGGGATGCAGTCAGCAGAGGTTTGTAGCCTCAGCGCAGTTAAGCACTGTCGGGCCGGGTTAGTACTACGGTGGGGGACCACGTTGGAATCTCCGGTGTTGTTCTTTTTGCTTTTTGTATATTCATTTTTGTATTTTGTTTTCTTTTTTTAGCTTGACAAGGTGCTGTTTGTTGTGTATCTAAACACCCTAGCGAATGGAATCTTCTCCTCCTGACCACCTGATGAGAATAATAGGCCCATAAGCCCCCATTCAAAGCATATCAAAGTACTCAAACACTTCATATACATCCAATATGGATGTGGGATGCACAGTCAGTGGGGATTTCCAGCCTCAACCATGGCTCCACAATATCATTTGGTTTCAACCTTACTACCCCATTTTTCCAAAAAATCACCCCCCACCTGCACAGATGTTACAGTGTAAGGG
>JBBAJQ010000123.1:0-1064 GCA_040403945.1 Sediminibacterium sp. | reverse complement strand
TAAAAACCTTACGGTGCAGCAGTCGCGAGATTTTATCAATACCAGAAAATTTGCATTATTGGGTGACCCTGCTATGCGCCTAGCGTATCCTAATAGTAGTATTGTTTTAGATAGTGTAAACAGTAAAATTATTGGTGCAAATGATACGCTTGTATCTGGTAAGCTTTACACTTTTAAGGGTAGCGTTATGGCGCCGCGCAGCGGCGCCATAGGCATCAATAATAGCACAAATACAAATTTTAACGGCACCCTCTACTTCACACTCTACGATAAACAAATTACGCGCACCACACTCAAAAACGACCCGGCAACGGCGGCTGCAAACTACAATGCGCAAGAAAATATTTTGTATGCTGGACTAGTGAGCGTAGCGAACGGGAAGTTTACGGTTTCATTTGTGCTTCCTCTAGATATTAGTTATGCGCCAGGCAAAGCAAAAATTAGCATGTATGCGCAGCAAACGATTAATCCGGCATTACCCACGCAAACTTTACCCGATGCAGCTGGGGTAGATACTAGTTTTTTTACCATGGGTAGTGGCGCAGTCATCACAGATAAAGTGGGCCCTGTCATTGATATATTTTTAAATGATTATAATTTTAAAAATGGTGGACTCACGCATTCGGATCCGGTGTTACTTATAAACCTGCAAGATGTTTCGGGGATTAATACTTCTAGTAGTGCTATTGGGCATGATATTATTGTAACGCTCGATAATAATCCGTCCACTACGCGCACGCTCAATTCGTTTTATCAGGCCAATATTAATACCTACCAGTACGGGACGGTTAGGTATCAACTTCCTACTTTAACGCCTGGGCCACATACATTACAAGTGCGGGCTTGGGATAATGTCAATAATTCAAACACCAGAACATTGGGGTTTACGGTGGCCGCAACAGCCGGAAGCAGCGGATCAAATGGCAGCGGAACAGGCGGCTCAGGTACCACAAGCGACATGTCTCCACTTGTGATAGACAAGGTTATTAATTTCCCGAACCCGTTTACTAGTCAAACCACTTTTTCGTTTGAACATAATTTTCCGGGGCAAAACATAGAGGTAA
>JBBAJQ010000122.1:0-1089 GCA_040403945.1 Sediminibacterium sp. | reverse complement strand
CCATGATAAATAAGGCAAAAATACCCGGTGAAAAATACCCTGTATATTCCTGAATGAATTGGAAACCACCTTTCTTATCAATGCCCATAAATGGAGCAATTAAAATAGCAATGATTATCGCAGCAACCACCGCAATACGTCCAATCGAAACCAATTGTTTCTCAGATGCATTGGGATTGATGTAGTTCTTATAAATATCCAACGTGAAAATCGTTGAGATTGAATTCGCCTTACCCGCCATCGAAGCAACAACCGCAGCTGTTAATGCAGCAAAGGATAAACCTTTCAGGCCAACAGGCAATAAGTTTAACAATACAGGGTATGCATTATCCTTACTCAAAACCCCATCCTTCATCATTTCTTCTTGGAACATACCGTCTTTCCATAATAAATAAGCAGCAATACCAGGTAAAACCACGATAATAGGCATCATCATTTTCAAGAAAGCAGCGAACATAATACCGTTACGCGCCGTAGGCAAATCAGCTCCTAACGCACGTTGCGTAATGTACTGATTACATCCCCAATAGTTCAAGTTGACAATCCACATACCTCCAATTAACACCGCCAAACCTGGCAATGATGGATAGTTTGCATTGTCTTTGCTAAATATCATGTGGAAGTGATCCGGCGCTTTTGTCATCAAATGATTTAAACCATTGACAACTCCGTCGCCACCAAATCGCTCAGAAACTAAATTTAAAGCCAAATAAGAAGTAACTAAACCTCCCAATACCAAGAATACTACTTGGATAACGTCTGTATAACCAATAACCTTCATACCACCTAGTGTAATGACGATGGCGAATGCCGACATAGCAATCATACAAACCGTAAAGTCTAAACCTGAAATGGTTGAAACCGCTAAGGCACCTAAGTATAAAATAGAAGTTAAGTTAACCGCGATGTATAATAACAACCAGAAAACGGCCATAATTAAACTCACAGTCGAATTATAGCGTCTATTTAAAAACTGGGGCATGGTGAAAATCTTATTCTTCAAGTAAATTGGCATGAAGAAAATAGCAACGATTAAGAGCGTCGCTGCCGCCATCCACTCATAAGTAGCAATCGCCAAACCCATTTGGA
>JBBAJQ010000121.1:0-1130 GCA_040403945.1 Sediminibacterium sp. | reverse complement strand
AATGCGCCTTACCAAAAGAGTTCAGCTTTTAATCATTTCGGTTACTTTACTTACCCATGGAATGGCATATGCCGATAACTATCCTTTTCAACGGGGAATAGATATTCTTCATTATGCTTTTTCGCTTACGGTAAGTGATGCTTCAGATCAAATTAATGGCACTGCTTCGGTAACCTTCAGAATAACGCAGCGTGGTATTACAGCCATTCAATTCGATTTGGCGAATAGTAATCAAGAAAGGCAGGGGAAAGGCATGCAGGTTGTTTCTGTGCAATTAAAGGGGCAATCTTTGAGCTACACGCACCAATCAGACCGGCTACAGATATCACTTCCGGGTAATGTGAGGGACAGCGGCTTGATTGCAACTATAGAAATTCGTTACAGTGGATCCCCTTATACCGGTTTGCAGATTGGCAATACTCAATTTGGTAAAAGAAGTTTTAGCAGCGATAACTGGCCCAATAAAGGGCGGCATTGGCTTCCCATGGTTGATCACCCTTCCGATAAAGCTACCGTAGAATTTATGGTTTTGGCCCCCTCGCACTATCAGGTAATTTCTAATGGCTTATTGCAGGAAGTGTCGGTGCTGAATGATTCTATGAAGTTGACACACTGGAAACAATCGGTTCCCGTGTCGCCCTGGCTATTTGTATTGGGCATTCAGGAATATGCCGTTCAATATGTAGATACTTTTCAGGGGAAATCTATAGAAACTTGGGTGCATCCCCAAAATCGCGCAGCAGGGTTTTACGATTTTGCCGAACCTACTAAAAAAGTGTTGCAGTTTTATACCGATTATGTTGGTCCCTATGCGTACGAAAAGCTGGCCAATATTCAGGCGCCCAGTGTGAGTGGAGGAATGGAAACCTCTTCGGCCATTTTCTATACCGAAAAATTAGTAACGGGAACAAGATCTGAAAGAACCCAACAAGTGGTGATACACGAGATTGCCCATCAATGGTTTGGCAACGCGGTTACCGAATCTACTTGGGATGATGTTTGGCTGAGCGAAGGCTTTGCTACCTATTTTACTTTATTGTTTGTAGAGCATGATGCTGGAAGAGAAGCGTTTGTAAAGGGATTACAATCTGCCAAACAAACCATCGAACGTTATTATGCCGGCGGAAAAA
>JBBAJQ010000120.1:0-1141 GCA_040403945.1 Sediminibacterium sp. | reverse complement strand
AGCGGAACGCGCATTCCACTGGCAGATGATTTTCTTGCAGCTTCTATAATTTCAAGCACATGTAAGGCATGTTCAACATGTATCAGCGGCTCAGTTTTATGCACCATTGACTCCGCAACTTTTGTTGCACCTTCCTGCCACATGTATCCACCTGCTTCCTTTTCATAAAGCTGTCCTGGTCGTTCCCAGGAATCATCGAGGATTACGCCATTGGTTTCCCAATCGTAACCAATCAGCCTCATATTCCCTTTATCCCCGAAAATCTGGATCGAATGCAACTGCTGGCCTTTGGCCTCATGCCCATGCGGATCAAAATAATTGAAGCCACACATCACATGGCTGATGATGCCATGGCCATGGTCCATCAACACGTGGGCATTGTCCTCTTCCTCCACTTTTATTTTGCCTTTTTCATCAATCATTCGTTCCGGATTAACAATACTAAGCATGGCCATTACTGATTTAGCCGGACCGAGTAAACCTGTTAAAGTTGCCATGTTGTATACCCCCAAATCAGGCATGCTGCCACCGTTTTTCTCGTAGAAAAAAGAAGACCATCCGGGGCCTGTATGTCCATACTGACCATGCGCACTTGCAACCCGTCCTAATTTTCCTTCCCTAATGCAGCGGCTCATAAAAGCAAACTGCGGACTATTCACAACTGCAGGGGCTCCCCAGAGCTTCAGTTTTTTGCTGTTGGCCAATTCCAGCAGCGCTTTACCTTCTGCATAGGTATTTGCCAGGGGCTTTTCACTCCACACATGCTTTCCTGCAAGCAGCGCTTTTTTGTTCAGTTCCCCATGTTTTTGCATGTCGGTGAGGGTTACCATCATGTCGAATGGTACTCCTTTCAACAAGGAATCTATATCGGCATAAGTTGCAGCTTTTACTTTGTATTGTTCATTCTGAGCAACTGCCCTTTCATGCCTGATATCACACAAACTCACAATTTCAATGAAAGGGGATGATTGTAAATGGGGAATATACCTGTTGCTCACACTGCCACAACCAATTATGGCTACCCGTATCTTTTTGATTTCTGCAACTGCTGCCAATGATTCCAGTGATGCGAGCAAGGATGCAGCTCCTGCGGAAGCTGCGAAAGTTAAAAACTGTGAACGAGACATGTGCTGATTCATAA
>JBBAJQ010000119.1:0-1161 GCA_040403945.1 Sediminibacterium sp. | reverse complement strand
AAGTATATTTTTTCAGTATCCATATCCGGTTTCGGATATTCAGGTAATGCACTACCGGGTTTACAAATCCTTCGCGGGTTTTCTCTTTGTTTTTATTCGACATACCGCCTACATGCCAGATAACCGATTGGGGCAACAGCCTTAGTTGAAATCCTTTTTCGCGTATCCGGAAGCTCAAATCTATGTCTTCAAAATACATGAAAAGATTATCGGAAAGTGCTCCAATGCTTTCAAGTAGACTTGTTCTTGTAAAAAAAGCACATCCGGTAATCCAGTCCACAGGAACAGGCGCACTATTTTGTAAGTGAGTGCTTTCTATTTTTTCCCCGATATATCGTATATAAGGATGGCCCAACCATTGATTATAAAAAGATCCTCCATTCCAAATAAGGGAGGGCTGGTGGTGATAATAAATCAACGGCTGCACGGCACCTGTTTCAGGATGGGCATCCATATAGGCTACCATGGGCGCTAAAAAATCAGGGGCAACGGTGGTATCATTATTCAGCAGCAGGGTATAATCAAATTTTTCTTGTATCGCGTATGCGATTCCTACATTATTTCCCCCGGTAAATCCCAGATTATCATTTGCCTGTATATAGATTATATGCGGAAATTCAGTTTTCAAGGCTTCCCCAGAGCCATCTGCCGAATGATTGTCTACTAATATAACTATTGCCGATTCGGGGTAGCTCATCTGTTGCAACGAACGAATACACTGTGCGGTTAGTGCATAGCTGTTCCAGTTTACAAGAATGATGGCAGTCTTTTTCATCTGTTCTGCAAGATAAAGAATAACCGGTCAATGGAAATGCCTGTTTAGCGCACCTATCCGCCAAATCGATTAGTCCAGTAATTTCGGAAACTCATTTCGAAGTGCCACTTCTTTTTCAGGTAATGGGCGTTATTGAGTAAAATTAATTTTTGTAAACTTTTCTTTTTTTCAATAGGCAGTCGATTGGGATACATCAACTGAAATGCTTTTGCCAGCTGGATTTCTTCCTGTAAATACGTATTGGCTTTCCAACTATTTTGCCAATGATTGATCCATCTTTCCATTCGATTACTGGCCCGATGATCTGCAAAAGTTACATTTTGGGTATGTTGGCGGTAGTGAATAAGTGGCTGGGGTAATTGGGCTATTTTACCAAATCCAAAAGC
>JBBAJQ010000118.1:0-1170 GCA_040403945.1 Sediminibacterium sp. | reverse complement strand
CGTGAAAAGCGCTCACTGGTCAAATCCATTAAGGAAATGATTAAGGAGCACGCTGCTGCCAACCGTCAAGCCAATTTTGAGCGTAAGCAGAATTCCGCTGCCGCTCGTGCCGCTAAGAAGGCCGAGCGTATTGCAAAGCTTGAAGCAAAGCTCGAAGCGTTGCGTAATCCAGTAGGCGTTAAAGCGATCAAAGCTAATCGGAAGCCCGGTAAGGTTACCGTAACCACTGCTTAAAGTGGTATTATAGTGGCGCTTCACTGAGGCGCTATTAGTAATAACATTTGGAGCTTTTTATGATTGACAATATTAAAGCATTATCACTGGCTGACAAAAAGACCCTATTGGCCATGTTGCAAGCTGATTTGGGATTGAAAGTAGTGGTAGATTTTACAGTAGAGCGCCCGAGCTTTTATCAATTAGAATCCCGAAAGTGTAATGAAGTAGCAAGAATCAAGAAAGCAGGCGGATCCGTGATTTATACGGAATTCCAAATGGTTGACTGATTTGGTCAAGTATTATAAAGGTAGTTTGCCATTTGCTCAGAATACCTCTATAATGGTTGTATTGAATAAAAAAGGAGTTTTCACTATATGAAATTGTTGTCCACTGGTAATCCAAAAGTGCTGAAAGGCATGGCACAAGGATATAACACTTATATCCTACACCTCGCACCAGCCAGTTTATCGGGTTATAATACTTGCCCGAAAGCTACGGAAGGTTGTAAGGCGGCTTGCTTGAATACGGCTGGTCGTGGTGGTATGTTCAAAAAAGGCGAGACCACCAATACCATCCAGCAGGCTAGAATCCGCAAGACCAAGGCTTTTTATGAGAATCGAGCTGCTTTCATGGCTGATTTGGTAAAAGATATTGAGCTGGCTATCAAGCAGTCCGCAAGGTTAGATTTGGTACCTGTATTCCGCTTAAATGGTACTAGTGATATTGCTTGGGAAAAGGTTGAAGTAGATGGTTTTGCCAATATTTTCGCACGGTTCCCCAATGTGCAATTTTACGATTACACTAAGATGCTGAACCGTAAAGTAACCAATATTGCCAATTACCACCTGACCTTTTCGGCTGCTGATGGTAATGATTTAGATGTCCTCAAAGCCATCCAGCAAGGTTACAATATTGCTACCGTGTTTGGTATCAAGAAAACTGAACCAATGCCAG
>JBBAJQ010000117.1:0-1203 GCA_040403945.1 Sediminibacterium sp. | reverse complement strand
TGATCAATACCGTTGCCATAGCGGCATAAGCTTTGTCTGTTCTGTACATACCTCCCAGTTCGAAGGTTTTGTCTATTTGTAACATTGTTGTGATATCTAACGATACTGGTGCTCCTGCTACATAACGCAACATCGCTGAGGGTTTTAGTACAAAAGTTGATAATTCTCCATCAAGTGGTACATCATAACCTCCACTTAAATAAATATGCGGACTATCTGTAGCTACGCTTGCATAGCCTGCATCGTTAGTTGCTCTCTTTGTGTTTAACAATCTTGGTATCGATAAAGACACATACATGGATCCTTCTTTGTATACTGCTCCTACTCCTACATTGGGGTTAAAAGTGCTGATCGAGGCTAATGCAGGATCCGATTGTACAGTATACATTGCTAATCCTGTTGTATTCACATTATACGAATTACCTCCCGCTTTAAGTCCAAAATACACATCGGCTGTCTCGCTCATTTTTAACTTGTACGAGAAGTCTACACTAAAGTACGTTTGTTTCTCAATAAAAGTTTTGTCACTAATCACTGTCATTCCAAAACCTAGTTTCTTGCCTAAAGTAGTTCCAAAGGATACCGCTTGCATCTCTGGTGCATCGGCTATTCCTGTCCATTGTTTTCTTAGGGTAGTTGTGGCAACCGTTATGCTATCCATCCCTGCATAGGCCGGATTCACTAAATTCATGTGTTGACGGTAAAAACTATAAGCGGTCTCTTGTTGTGCCATCAAGGCACTACTCATTAAAAGTAGTGCCAAGGCTAGTATATTATGAATTCTTTTCATCTTGTTATTCTGTTTTAGTTGTTTGGATTATTTGGTGATGTATAACCAGCCTTGGGCGTCTATTGAGCCATCACTTCCTAAATCAATTTGATACATATACGATCCCACTGGTAACATCTCGTTTTTACCCTCGTAGTTTCCGCTCCAATTGTTTTGGTAGTTAGCGGAATAGAATACTTCTACCCCATTTGAGTTGAATACACGAACCGTTGATCCTGGATGATTGCTTAAGTTATAAATAACCCAAGTGTCATTGATACCATCGCCGTTTGGTGTAATGGCTTGAACTACATTCAATCCTACAGTATCACAAACATCTCCTTGCCCGTCTTGGTCTCTATCAGCTTGGTCTCCATTTGGTATATCTGGACAATTGTCTGAGGTATTATTCACTCCGTCGCCATCTTTATCCG
>JBBAJQ010000116.1:0-1254 GCA_040403945.1 Sediminibacterium sp. | reverse complement strand
AAGTATAGTTGAGGCGGTCCATGGCCAGTCCACCCGGGTGTTGACTATTGCCATTGCGGTTGAGTTGCAGAATATTGCCATTGGCATCATACCGGAAAGTTTCGGCATAGTTGTCGGTAGTGTTGGTATTGGATTGCGTCCAATTACCCATAAAACTGCCCGAGGCAGCGCCAAATGTATGCTGGCGGGTATTGAGTAGGCGGTTGAGCTGGTCGTATAAATAGGTGTAGCCGGTAGTGGTATTGTTGTTGAGGCCCTTCAGTGCCTATTAAGTATTTATACTTGTACAAATACGGATGCAAATGAATACTTACTTTACTAACTTTGAAGTGCTAAAATAAAAAATGAATGTACTGTTACAAATTACACATTAGGAAAGAAAAAGAAGGAGGCTATACAGTTTCAGTTCCTGCATTACCAGGTTGTATTACCTATGGGCAGGATTGGGATGAAGCCGTTACTATGGCAAAGGAAGCAATTTCACTGTATGTAGAAGAATTGCGGGAAAGGGGTGAGATATTACCCGAAGACAGTAATACCACAGAATACTCGTTAATTGTAGAGGGAGAATGAATCTGAGTCCCCGCCACTTAATAAAATTATTGGAAGAAAATGGATTTATTTTTAAGCGATCGAAAGGATCTCACAGATTATATTATAATCCAATTAACAATAAAACGGCAATAGTACCATTTCACGGAGGTAGAGATTTAAAAAAGGGTACATTCCTGGCAATTCTTAGACAGGCTGGTATCGACAAAAATGAAACTGAATAAACGATGGATGGGTATTTATTCGATGAGTGATAGAAATGTATACTGCTGCAAAAAATGAATAAATCTTTTCCCTTGGGTGTCTTCCTTTCGTTTTGCACATAAAGGAGTATTATAGTGCGCCTCTGTAGTATGGAGTTTGCGTGTGGAGTGTGCGTGTAGAGTGTTAACAAAGTTATACATGCGTGAAGAAGGATTATAGAGCCATCGGCTCGATTAGATCCCTACCTACGGATTTCAATCCGTAGTAGCCTCTAGCACCCGAGGTATAGAGTGCCGTGGGCACGATGCATATTTATAGGTGCACTATTTACAACTATATCGGCCGAACCTACGGCTCTCTTTGCATCTTACTTGCTCTCTAACAACGGATTAAAATCCGTTGTTGTAGTATGTGGGGAGGCTATGCCTCTTTGCTACCAGTGATAATGTTTAAACTCCGCTATGTCTAGGAATTATGGGGGGCGATAGAACCAGTGTG
>JBBAJQ010000115.1:0-1262 GCA_040403945.1 Sediminibacterium sp. | reverse complement strand
GTTGGAATTATGGTTGCCACCAAAGAGAACTGCGCATTATTTCCGCAAAGTGGAGAGTTAGGCGTAATTAAATAAGTTACTGTTATAGGCGCATTAGAACTATTGGTTAATGTACCCGTTACATTACTTAGTGAAGTACCAGAAGCCAAATTAGAAATATTTGTAACCGGAGCTGGAGCAGACCAAGAATACAAAGTTCCGAAAGGCACTATTCCATTTATACCATTTGTTGGGGTAGCACTGAAAGTTGTTCCTGTACAAGCCACCGCCGTCATCGAATTGATAACTGCAGAAGGGTTCACCGTAACCAAAACACTAAATACCGCACCCTGACAAGCAGCACCTCCCAAAGGATAGGTAGTAGTTGGCGTTATCAGGTAGGTGATGGTGCGAACAATATTGGAAGTGTTAGATAGCGTTCCGAAAATATTCGAGGCCCCGGTTGGCGATTGCGCAGCAGCGCCCGAAATAGCAGTAGCAGTTGGTGCCGACCATCTATACGTAGTAGATCCAGAAGTTCCTGTGGGCACCTGACCATCTGTTTCATCAGTAGGAGTAATTCTAAAAGTCAATCCATTACAAACAGTGGTCATTAAAGTAACAATCGCAGCACTCGGATTGATAGTAACCGTTACTGTAAATGGTGTGCCCGAACAACTTCCCGGCGCAGGTGCTGTTGGAGTAACTGTATATACCGCTGTTTGCTGAGTACTGGTCGGATTTAATAAATTTCCTATAATACTGCCTGTTCTAGTGCCAGACAAACCCCCTGTCATTCCACCGGTAACAATTGGCTCTGACCAATTATAAATCGTATTCAAAGGAACTATGCCATTAGGCCCGGGAGCACCCACAGTTGGAGTTATAGTAAATTGAACTCCCTCACAAGAAACTGCCGTCATCGAATTGATGTAAGGCCGTGGATTAACCGTTACCACAACAGAGAAGGTTGCACTATTCGTACAACCATTTTGTAAGTAGGAATACACCTGATAAGTAGCCGTTGCCACCGCGTTGGAAGTACTGGATAAAGTTCCGGAAATACTTGCAACACCGGGACTAACTTCTGTACCAGACCAAGTTAAACTTCCGGTGGAGGATGGAGCACCCCAGAAGAAACTTGTACCCACTGGAATGATTCCATTGGTGCCGGTAGTTGGCGTTAGAGTAAATGTTCCTTCGCTACAAACTACTGCCGTCATAGTATTAATCTGTGCTATAGGATTTACAGTTACCGTAACACTAAACTGTGCACCGGTACA
>JBBAJQ010000114.1:0-1273 GCA_040403945.1 Sediminibacterium sp. | reverse complement strand
TGGGGGTTTGATAGAATTTTTTTGATGGAACAAAAAATAGCAAATTGACAATATTTACTTATTACCCAACAATAAATTATAGTTGACATAAACCCTCATGCAAAAACAATCAAGGAACCACGATTTAACAAAAGTACTTGATTTTCCTGTAGCGAGCATTGAACTACATGCCAACCAAATGTGGAAGGATTTGAGGGAATTTTAAAGTTTAGTAGGCCTATTTGGGAAGTTACTTAAAATCAAAAAAGCATGCCATTGTAAAATAGATAAGTATTAAATCCACTTTTCTATCGCTTGTGCTGATTTCTCATAATCTTCATCTAGCATTAGGTCATGCGAACCACCCTCTATTATTGTAAGTTTGGCATTGTAGTGATTTGCTGTGCTTTCAAGTTCACGAACGGTGATGAGTCCATCTTTTGAACCACCTAATACTAAAATGGGTATAGACGAGATGTAAGATATAGGGATTAGCAAACCTAAATACGCTCTAAATGATTCAGCACACATTCGATGCGAATATCGTGATATGAGTATAGCCTTATTGAACATCAAATGAGGATATTTTTTAAAGGCACCTACCAGATTTCTAAGAAGTAAATAGGGAATCACACCCGGATAACGAAATATCACACGGAGGCTGGCTAATAATACCCCAGAGGGTGGTACCGATGACATTAAAACAGCCTTTTTACAGCATCCAGTCTTTAGAAAATGTTGTAGAATCATTCCACCCATGGAATGTCCAATAATGATGGGAGGCTCATCTAATTTTTCTACTTCGTTGCGAAGTGCTTGTACATAATCGCCGAGCGAAAATGAAATACGCCTTGTACTTCCTTCTGTTTCATGCCCAGGAAGATTGAATTTAATACAATTATACCCCTGCTTCTCGAAATAAGGGATAAATTGCTCCTCCCAGCACCAAGAGCCGTGACACATACCATGAACAAAAACAATCGTTTCTCTCATTACACGGGGAATTTACTTACGTAGTTAGATGGAAGGTGTTTTTTCAATTGCTTTACAAACAAATGGAAGTCTACCGTAATCGTATGCCGAGGTGTTTTTATTTGTTGCAAATGAGGATGTGTTACTTCTCTTTGGCATAATACTCCGATATTGTTGGGTCTTTGCCAAAGTCCCTTAATTGCCCTTGCTGCTATCTTACTTTGCAATTCAGCTCCTGGCCAAATGCAACCGAGCGGCTGGAACATCCCCACGAAAAAAAGATTTTCATATTTTTCATGCAGCATTTTTAAATAAAGCGGCA
>JBBAJQ010000113.1:0-1302 GCA_040403945.1 Sediminibacterium sp. | reverse complement strand
AGGATATTTTGCTCCTTCACACTCAAACCCGCACTCACTCTGGCCCTTTGTGCCCTTCGATGGGAGAAGTTCAGAAGAAATAGTAGCCGATATTAATTTTACAAATGCCATTGAGATCTGCCGAGCTGCATGCTAATTTTGTTAATCAATAATTCATTTTATTACATAACTTTGATAGTATTATATGATACTATCATGAAGCCTCCTTACTCTATTACTTCTTCCATTCTGTCGCTGCTAACTTCCATTTCAGAAAAATTGGGTGTTATTAAAGCCAGCCATTTGCAGGCTCCGCGCGCTGAGCTCAGAAAAGAAAACCGGATAAAAACAATTCAATCTACGCTTGAAATCGAGGGTAATACACTTAGTATTGAACAGGTTACTGCGCTTATCAATAATAAAAGAGTATTGGCACCCCAAAAAGATATTGTTGAGGTAAATAATGCTATCGCTGTATATGATGAACTGCATAGTTACAAGTTTACAAGTATGTCCTCTTTTCTAAAGGCGCATGCTATATTAATGAAAGGATTGGTTCGGCACCCCGGAAAATTCAGAACTACAGGAGCAGGTATTGTTGCAGGGTCGAAACTAGCACACCTTGCGCCAAAGGCAAGCATGGTGAAAGCTTTGATGAATAATCTTTTCTCCTATTTGAAAAATGACAAAGATCCCTTATTGATTAAAAGTTGCGTATTTCATTATGAATTAGAGTTTATTCATCCGTTTGAAGATGGCAATGGGAGAATGGGCCGACTATGGCAATCAGTGATCTTAAAAGACCTCAACCCCATATTTGCATTTTTACCTGTAGAGCGTATCATTAAAGAAGAGCAGTTAGCCTATTATAAGGCCCTGGAAATGTCGGACAAATCGGGTAATTCAACACCATTTATTGAGTTTGCCCTTACAGCAATTGACAAAGCTTTAGCAGAGCAACTAAGTGAACGGAGGACCCTAATTTCAAACATAGACCGGTTACAAATTTTTAGAGAACAGGTTGGAAAAAATGAATTTTCTAGAAAAGATTATTTGCAATATTTCAAAGAAATTTCTGCACCTACAGCCAGCAGAGACCTTAAAACGGGAGTAGATGAAAAGTTGCTAAAGCGAAAAGGGAATAAGAGAACTACTTTGTATTGTTTTATCAAATAGCAATGCACAGAACTGGATAATCCCAGATTATTCATATACTACTACGAGGAACATACAAAAAACAGCGTGAGAGCCTGTGCGCCTCTGGAGCATGAGTTTGAGCTTGTGCGCCCTTGGAGCATGTGAGGATATTTTGCTCCTTCACAC
>JBBAJQ010000112.1:0-1338 GCA_040403945.1 Sediminibacterium sp. | reverse complement strand
TTCATCTTCATAAAAAAACCTGCAAATAGTTTGCAGGTTTTTTATGATGTGTGCTGATAAGTTTCCTCTACCAGCCAATCGTTTTAAAATTATTCGAAGTGAAGAAGTAGGTAACTATTCGCTCAATTACCACTACCACTAGCAAAGTAATTACCCCAGCCGAACTGATACGAAATAATAGTTCGGAACCCGGCCCTTGTGAAGCACGAATACCCCAGAGTGCCCACGCAACCGTGAGTGTAAAACCGGCTATTCGAAAACGCAATAAAATAAACAAGGCCAATACAATTGCAATTGTAATCATAATCGCACTCCAAATATCCGGCTGCAGTGGTCCGCCCTGCCAGCCAGTTTTTACCAGATAAGCAGTTATATTAGCTATGGTAGCTACGCTGATCCATCCCAAATACACGGTAAAGGGTGCACCTAATAAAAACTGTAGATATAGGGGAAAGCTTTTCAAGATTGCTTTTCCTTTAACAAATACCTGCAGTAAACTATATAACATCAAAAGCATCACTACCACACTGGCTCCTGCCTGTAAATAGTGCCAACAAATTATCCAAACAATATTCAATATACAACTGAACAGGTACCAATGGTTGATTGAATCTATGTAGGCATGTGCTTTATGCTCGGCAAGGGGTTTATGTAATGCGAAAATTGTAAGTGTAATAGTATATAATAGCAGCAACAAATAAATCAAACCCCATATTGAAAAAGTGAAGCCGGCGGGTACAAAGTTATTTGGGTAAAAGGCTGATATCTCACCAGTATTGTATCCATTAATGGGCAATATATTAGCCAGTGCATTAACAGTAACCACTGCTAAAAAGGCCATCCAACTCAATAAAATTGTTCCACGGGTGGTTTTACTCATTTTACATATTTTTTAAACCAGTTGATATGGGCATTAAAGCGATGTATAATGTAACTGGGAACCCTTACTCCATGGTGCTGATTGGGATAGATAATCAGCTGCGTTGGAATTCCCTCCGATTTAAATGCCTGATACATCTGCTCTGCACCAATTACCGGTACATTAAAATCATCCTCACTGGCCATAAATAGGGTAGGGGTTTTGATCTGCTTTACCTTAAAGAAAGGATACGATAAGTTGAGCCATTTTTGCTGATTTTCCCAAGGCTTACCCAGCTCATTTTCATATTGTGTAATATATTGGTCGGAACCATAAAAAGATAACGTTAATGAACTGCCCGCACCACTTACCGCCGCCTTAAATCTTTTGTCGGAGGCAATGGTATAGTTGGTTAAAATACCTCCATAACTCCAACCCGCTATTGCCATACGATTCGAATCGGCAATGCCCGATTTACA
>JBBAJQ010000111.1:0-1350 GCA_040403945.1 Sediminibacterium sp. | reverse complement strand
CGCATCAAACTTTATTGCAACAATTGCGCTATTAGGATATGTAAGCTTTTGATATGTAATTTCTTGGTAATATGTCCATTGGAATGCATTCACTAAGGTAGCTGGGTCAGCACTATCGGCTGTTAATCTTGTTATCTTTACATTTACTGAAGTCCAGCCAGTAGCAAAATCAACCCTATAATCACGCTGATAAGAATCAGCAGTACGGCCACTAATTATCTCAGTTGCTACAGTAGTATATGCGCCATTATGTCCGCCACCATTATAAGCAACCGCAATTGTAAATGAAAAGCTAGCACCTAGTATATCGCCTTGCGTATTAAATTCTTGCAACGCTGGCACTGTAATAGTAATAACAATGCCGTTTACATTTGTATCACTTATTGTTCTTATAACTGGTGTTGCCTGTAGCACTGGGGTCGATTGAACGTTTACAGGTTCGCTAATATCGCCATAACCCTGAATATATGTTTGCGCTTGTGTGCCATAGCGCGGTTCAATGGTTACATTTTGAAAACTATAATCGACTGGTTGTACATTATTTAAATCGGCACTAGCCCTTAAAATAGGTGTTTTATTAAGATAAATATCTTTTAAAGCCGCAATATTATATGCAGTAGTGCCTTTGGTTAGACCAACCGCTGATGGGAAACCTTCGATTTCGCCTTCACTAAGCAAATCCAAAAATGTTGCATATTGTGTGCTAGCTAAACTATCTGCTGTACGTGTCGGTGTGCGTGGTCTATTAGCTTCTTCTTGCTCTCTTCGTTGTAATAATGCAACATAATTTTGCTGGTCTGGACCTCTTAATGCATACGCATATTCAAGCTCAGCAGGTGAAACAGGCATTACACTACCTCTTGTGTCGAAACATTAGCTGATATAACAACCGAGCCAACAACCGTCTCACCATAAATAATAGGTACTGGTGTACCTTGCACTGATGTATTTTGAATGCCGCTAAAGCTATAAGATTTTTGTGGATCCATCTCCGACTCGCGCGTTGTTTGCGCTGTATAAGTTGGTGAATAACCACTCATCGCTGATGGTGGTGCAATACGTGGTACTGGTGTTAATAATTGCGATACGCCACTTAATGCAAGGCTGGCACCTACCAAGCCAATTTGCGTAACTGTTGCTCCAGCAAGGCCAAAACCCAATCCAGGAATTAATATTGCCGCCGCAACAATTGCAATGCCTGCAATAATCCTGCCAACACCGCCGCCACCGCCTGCTACTACTGGAATTATACGTATGACATTTTGGCCTATAGGGTGGCTAATTTCTTCTTCACCAATGCTATAACCGCCAACTAATATCCGATAATCATGCTGGCCCATATGCGCTTCT
>JBBAJQ010000110.1:0-1354 GCA_040403945.1 Sediminibacterium sp. | reverse complement strand
CGAATGCGAATTTAACGGGCGAAGTAACCTCGGTTGGCAATGCAACGACAGTGCTAAATGAAACAGTTTTAACTAAAGTATTAACTGGTTATAGTTCAGGAGCAGGCACTGTAGCTGCAACAGATAACATACGTCAAGCCATTGGAAAATTAAATGGGAATGCTGAGGAAATCTCGTCTTCCAATATTGTTGTTAATAGCACGGGTATCATTTCTGGTGGTTTATTAAGTATTGGCTCACCTAATACGACCTTTTCTATCTCAGATGGAACTGGAATAATAGTAGATAATAGTGTCACTCCAGCAACACTTACCCGCGTATCTTGGACTGGAAAGACAAATATTGCGGCCTCTTATATTCCTAATGGACTTATATCTAATGTTGCAATAGATAGAAATGGTAATGTTTTTCAACAAACAACTCCATTTACTAACGTACAAAATAGTCAATACATAGTTATTGGTTCTTTGGTTCACGTAAATCTGACCAACTTAGACGCAATCAATCAATTTGGTCAGTCAGCTAATTCTCCAGTAAGTCAATTAACTGAGCTTTCAAAAGGGTTAGGGAGATTCAATATTACTGGTAACGTATTTTCGGCTCACGGTCCTGACTTAAAAATCAACAAAAGCGCGGGAACAATTTATTCAACGGGATCTAACTTGGCTAACAGCTTATCCAGTCCTAACACAGTTTCGCTTGGATCACTACCCTCACTATCATTTCAATACAGATTTAAAACAGGAACAAACGGAGTAACGGGAACAGACATCAATCCAGATATCTATGACTTGAATGGAGTAAGCACAGCAGTTCCCTCTAACATGTATACAATTCAACGTATCTATTCTTTCGTTTCTAATAATGTTAAGATACAGCCAGGACAAAACTTATACCCTTCTTTATCAAATGCAACCTCATCAATTAATTCTGAGATGTTTGTAACCGAGCCATCAATCCAAGCTAACGGAATCTTGCGAGGTTACTTAATTATTAAGCAAGGAACAACAAACCTTCAAAATCCTAGTGATGCTGTCTTTTTTGAAGCTGCTAAATTTTCTGGACTGAGTGGAAGTGGAACAACATCTGTATTAACAACCCTTCAAAATACTTATGAGAATTCAGTAGACCCTGAAATAGTAACAAATGCCACTAGAGGTGCTATAGCTATTAAGAGGGGTTCTGGAGCGGATACAGATAACATCCTTGAAGGACTTAACGGAGCGGGTACTGCTACATTTACATTAAAGGGAAATGGAGCACTTGCTACCTCTGGAACAATAACCGGTTCAAATCTAAGCGGCACTAATACGGGTGACCAAACCAATATAGCAGGTAATGCAGCCACTGTTAC
>JBBAJQ010000109.1:0-1491 GCA_040403945.1 Sediminibacterium sp. | reverse complement strand
TTCCCATAACCATTACTCCCAAATTGAATTTAATTTCCCGGGTAATTTTTCCCTTAATCGCGCAATATAATATTACCGGTGCGGGCAAATCACAATCCGGTATGGGAGATGTGTTGGCTACTGCATTTCTTTCTCCTTCCCAACCGAAAAATGGTTTAACCTGGGGAGCAGGTCCTGCCTTTTTATTACCCCTTGGTACGGATGAAATGTTAACCGGAAAAAAGTTTGGCATAGGGCCTTCCGCTGTTTTTCTAAAGCAGTCCAATGGATTTACCGTGGGTGGATTGGTGAATCAAATTTGGTCGGTATCGGGTGATGCATCCCGCAGTGATATTAGTCAGCTGTATTTGCAACCCTTTTTAAATTATAACTGGAAGTCGGGCGCCGGCATTGGTGGTTCTTTTGAGATTACGCAAAATTGGATCAACTCAACTACCCAGGTATTATTTGTTCCCAATATTTCCGGTGTTACGCGGTTGGGTAAGCAAACAGTGTCTTTATCAGCTGGCCCTCGTATACCTATTACTGCTCCGGATAATTTGCGTGCTGCTTTTGGTTGGCGTTTTGCTGTTACTTTTGTATTCCCTAAATAAAAAATAAAAAACATGAAAAAGTTACTAGTTGCTGTAGGTTGTTTATTAGCCGTGCAAGGCATGGCACAAGCCACTTTACAAGAAGAGGTAGATCTGATTAGAAAGATGTATGGCAAAACTAAAAAGGAGTTAATGACCAATTATTTGAAGGTTCCGGAGGCTAAGTCGGCCAGTTTCTGGGGACTGTATGATGAGTACGAAGCGGCCCGTGCTAATCTGGCTAAAGAGCGTATGCAATTGATTGCCGATTATGCCCGTGAATATGAAACATTGAATGATGAAACTGCCAATACACTGGCAACGGCTACCTTGAATAATAATATGCAACTGGAAAAGCTGTATAAAAAGTATTTTGGCAAAATGAAAAAGCAGGTGGGTGCTTTAGAGGCCGCTAAGTTTATTCAGGTAGAGTCTTATTTTCAAACGGCCATTCGCAGTGAAGTGCAGGATGCCATTCCTTTGATTGGCGAAATTGATCGCGGTAAAAAACAATAATTTTTTCAATCCGCTAAATAAGTCAAGAAGTATTGTATTTATTTAGCGGATACTTATTGAGAGCCTGCCCATTTTTTGTGCAGGCTCTTTTTATTATTTTTGGTGATACAAATACCTGCATCCAATCTTTACATGTTAATAGCAATTAATTTTTAAGAAGGGATTATTGCTTAGTGTGCATTTTAGATTGAATAAATGATTAATTATGCCACCGCCCCTTACTTCCGACCAACGAATAGCTAATATGCTATTTTCATCAGTGTATCCCTTGTATCTTACCAAGATAGAAAAGAAAGGCAGAACCCGTGCTGAGCTGGATCAGGTAATTGAATGGCTCACCGGATTTACGCAGCAGCAAATCAAACATTTCGTTGAACAAAAAGTAAGTTTTGCAACATTTTTT
>JBBAJQ010000108.1:0-1568 GCA_040403945.1 Sediminibacterium sp. | reverse complement strand
ACCCATTGATTTTCAATGGGTTTTTTCATGTCTATACCTCCGTTACACTGTGGTTACACAATTATACCCTGTTTTTGGTCAGTATGGGAAGAAATACTCAATTTATCAACAAACCATACTCAGCAAAACAGCCCATTTTATGTAAGAGGATGTAAATCTAGGGGCAATCCAGCTTATCAACAGTTAAATAAGGCGTAACAAACATATTTTCCAGCTAAACAACCATGTAAATCTAATATTAAATATTACATTTGCATACATGATACCCAGAATACTTGAAGTAAAAGTCGCGGAAGCACTTAAGAGAAGCCCTTCAGTTGCTTTAATTGGTCCCCGCCAGGTGGGAAAAACTACTATTGCCTTAAATATCTCAGAAACCACCTCCTCAGTATACCTAGATCTGGAAAGCACCCTAGATTTACAAAAGGTGAGGGATATAGTTAGTTTTCACGATAACAACCAGGATAAACTTATAATTCTTGATGAGGTACAACGTTTACCAGAAGTTTTTTCCTCTTTAAGAGGAATTATCGATAAGCAACGCCGCAAAGGAAATAAAGCCGGGCAGTTCCTATTTCTCGGATCAGCATCCATAGAATTACTTCAACAATCAAGTGAATCTCTTGCAGGCAGAATTGCATACCTAGAACTTTTTGGTGTTAACCAATTGGAATATTCCAGTGATATAAACAAGCTTTGGCTCCGGGGCGGTTTCCCGGAAAGCCTTCTGGCTGCTTCGGAAAAAGATAGCTTGGAATGGCGACGTGATTTTATCAAAACATACCTTGAGCGTGATATCCCTCAGCTTGGCCCAAGAATACCGGCAGAAACACTGGAACGTTTTTGGACGATGCTGGCCCATCACCAGGGATCGGTATTAAACGCTGCCAGCTTAGCCAGAAATCTAGATGTTTCAGGAGTTACAATTGGGCGTTACTTGGATCTAATGACCGACTTGTTATTGATACGGCGATTGAAACCGTGGACTTATAATATTGGCAAACGCCTGATCAGATCTCCAAAAATTTATGTAAGAGACAGCGGAATCACACATGCATTGCTTAATATACCAGACACCAACCAATTATTAGGCCATCCAGTTATTGGCGGTAGTTGGGAAGGTTTCGTGATTGAAAATATTCTTTCAGTAGCGCCTACAGGTGTTCTGCCATTCTATTATGGCACGCAAGGCGGTGCTGAAATTGACCTTATATTAGAATTTTCCGGTACTACAAAGTGGGCAATCGAAATTAAACGAAGTTCTTCACCCACAGTAAATAAAGGCTTTCACATAGCTTGTGAAGATCTTAATCCGGAGAGGCGTTATGTGGTTTACGCCGGAACAGACCGGTTCTCATTAGGTAACGGTGTAACTGCCATTTCACTTTCCGATCTAATGCGTGAAGTAATCATGCATTCGTAGCAGTATGTTCCCCGTGTAGTTTCCGAACGACAGAGAGTACCTGCACGGCAGGTGAGCAATAGTTAAGTTAATAGATTATAATTCCAAAGCGTGCAGTCTCTCGTTAGCACTCCAAGACTACACGAGGAACATTCATACATATATT
>JBBAJQ010000107.1:0-1617 GCA_040403945.1 Sediminibacterium sp. | reverse complement strand
TTAATATAAGCGCGTTGTAACGGCCGGGTCCCCACCAGCGGTTTTCGGTACCGTAGCTAAGGGTTAATTTTTTATACGAATATTTAATAGCCGATTGGCCAGGCAATAATTTTTTGTATTTATTAAAGCCAAAGTTTTCTGGATTATCGATGGTGTTAAGCCAGCGGTAATAAGTTTTCCAAAACACGGGGTAATGCTCGGTAGGAAAGGTTTCAAACTCTTTGTTTTGTGCGGTAATATAAGAGGGCTTAGCAAGTATTTCAAGTGCGCCGGCTTTTATATGAACGCCCCCACTAAATACCCACTGCATACCCGCAGATGGTATCATGCCGCCATCGTTAAATCCATGTGATAGGTCACTATTAAACTGCGCGGTGCGTGACACGGGTAGCAAACTAATATTTAAAAAATTAGATTTAGATTTTGCAATTGTTAGTGGCTTGTTTTTTAAAAGGCTATCTAGGTGTGTTAGGTTTTGCGCAAAACTATTTATGAGTAAACTGTTGTTACGGTTTAATGATCCTGTTAATTGTGATCTTCTAATATAATCGGATACGCCATCTGATAACATCGATTCTTGCTGTGCTATAAGTAAATTAACACTCATACAAAAACTAATAAAAAGCAGGGTCTTTTTCATCAACTAGTTTTTAGAGTCGTTTTTGAGATTAGTTATTGGATACGTAACCGCAAGCTTTGCATGAAAATTGGATAAGTTATTTTCGTTTTCCCACATATAGTTTTTGCTCGCAATAAATACAAGTTGCGCGGCTAGGATAAAATTATGAATTGTATACTGTGGTGTAATACCATAGGCCATATCGGTCCAAAATATAGAGCGGTTTTCTGGATCTCTATTTGTTTTTTCTATAAATACGCCAATTCTATTATTACCACTAACCCATGTACCCATTACAATTTGTTTGTTGGCGCCAAAGCCCGATCCTACGCCCATAATTTGGTTGTAGTTGGTATAGCCCTGCCCTATTTGCCCATGCACGTACCAGTTACCAGCACTACGTAGTATTGCATCTGGAGATTGACTCATTTGTGTAAATTCAATCCCTAGGTTTAGGTATCTATTTTTATTAAGGGTTACTATTTTTTTAAACCCTACAATATGCGCTACCGAGTGTGTGGGTGCCATCAGGTAATCGCGGGTACGCTCACCATAATCGTTTTTACCATACTCGACGTATAGTTCCGATTTTGATTTTGGAAACACAATGCGCACAAAAAAACTAGCTACCTGATCTATACTAAGGGTATCGTCACCCCAATCATTTTTTTTCTGAAATGTTTTGGTAACAATGGGTATGTATTTATTGGTAAAGGATCCTTTGCCCTCCGCAATACCAGGGCCATATTTTTGTAAAGATCGTATAAGCCCAACATACACACCCGGCAACCATTTGGGGTTGTAACTTAATATGTATGCATTTACATAACGCCAGCTGTTACTCAGGTTAGGGCTAGATTTTAAATGAAAGTTCTCGTAAGGGAGTGTGCTATCAGACTCGAGCCTTCCGCCCATTAATTCAAATTCAAAATTACCAATGGGCGTTTTTGCAGGCCTATGGGTTTTAATAAATATATTGGCAAAACCAGGCGCATTAT
>JBBAJQ010000106.1:0-1637 GCA_040403945.1 Sediminibacterium sp. | reverse complement strand
GCGCGCAGTCCCTCATTAGCATTCGGCGACTACGCTAGGAACAAAAAACAGAGTGAGTGTGGGTGTGAGAGTGAAAGTGAGAACGAGAGTGGTAGACCAATTTTTAATCCCGATTATAAAACCCCTCACTCAATCCAAACAATCGCTCCGGAGCTTTATCTTCAATGGCGTGGAAGTCGGTAGGACTCATTCCCGTGAAGTCTTTATAGGCCTTGGCCAGGTGTTGGTAATCGTGATAGCCACATTCCATGGCAATTCGCAACCAATCGAACTGTGGGCGGGAATTTTTTAGTCGAAAGGCCCGGTCGAATCGGATAATGCGTTCGTATAATTTTGGACTAACCCCGGTACGTTCTTTACATTGCCGTTCTAATTGACGAACACTTACAAAAGATTCTTTGGCAATTTGCTCTACGGTATAATTATCTGCCCGCAACAAAAGCGAACAAACATCATCAATGGGTCTCTTAGGCTTTTTACTTATTTTACTAAGTTGCCGGATAAATTCATTTGCCACATCAAGCATAGCTCCATAATCTTTTGCTAGTGCCAACTGTTCATTCACTTCTACCAGTTGATTACCAAAAACGGTAGTGGCATCAATATATTCATTATGGATTTCAGATGAAGGCATGCCGGTAATCCGATACAGGGCACCCGGATAAAATATGATCTGGAATACCATAAAGTTACTGCCAATCATACGGTGGGTAACCTCGTCAAATTGTCCGTATAGTACCACGGGTATATGTTGTTCCTTTCGGTTTGAGTTGGTGTATTGTACGGTTTCGGTATCAAAGGGATAAAAAGCCAAACAGTGCTCTGGCCTTGGCGGATAGGCTTTAGGGGGAGGTTCCATACCCGGAGCGAAACGGAAATGAACGATGCGATAGAGTTGAACAAACTCCTGAACATCTGGGGCTGGTATGAAGTCCTTAAGCAACAATGTAGATGAGTTATTAGTAAGTTAGGCATATTTCGGGAATTTTACCTAGAAGGCATGCGGCAAGCTCACAACTCCAACGGCGGCCCCACCACTTTCATATCGTGTTCCGCATGGATGCGATCCATTTCAGCCTGGGAGGGTCTTTCCTTTAGGTTATTCATATAGGTAAAGAATTCCTCCATTTTACCGGCTGGTTGAAGCATATAAATCAGCCTACCACGTTCACTCAGTTGAATCCAGGTATGGGGCAACCCTCGGGGGAGGAAGATGGTTTGTCCAGGCCCAAGTACATGTGTCTCCTTATCTACTACAAATCGGTATTGCCCTTCAATAACCGTAAATATCTCGTCTTGTTTATAATGGAGGTGCAGCATAGGGCCCACTTTACCCAGACCAAAGTATTCAAAAACGGATAATGCCCCTGCGGTATCTTTCGAAGATATTTTCAAATCGTTGGGGTGCACGCCCAGGAATTTCACTACATCCCCAAACCGCGACTTTCCGGCATCTACTACAAAGGGCTGGGGGTTAGAGTTAGAGGCGTTATTACTTAACACATTAGAAAAAGCCAGAGCCGGAGCTGCCAGCATCGTGGATAAGAGAAATTGTTTGCGTTGCATATAGGGATAGTTTTGAAATGTAAAGTTGATGATAACTGAAAATGAGTAAGTGGTAAAAAAGCGACAAAAAA
>JBBAJQ010000105.1:0-1725 GCA_040403945.1 Sediminibacterium sp. | reverse complement strand
CGCGAGATTGGGCTTTTCACCGCATCGACTGGCGGGACGATGTACGCGAGGGCGCTGCTTGCCTCGCCTATCGTCAAAAATGCCAGCACCACCGTGACATTCACTTGGACCACCAACTTGAACGCGACCTAAGGAGGTATCAATGCCATATACTTGGGTAAATGGGGATGTAATAAACAGTACACGACTAAATGCTATTGAGCAGGATCGCGCGCCAGTAACGATACAGTCTATTGCCGGGCAGCCTAATAATGTTATCGCGAACTACCCTATCACTGCATTTAGAATGGCGACAGCAGCGATTGGTGATTACGCTTATATCTTTGGCGGAATGGACGGAACTTCCACTGCTGGCACAATAATTACAACGTCTTATAGGTATCAGTTCAGTACAAACACATATACCGCAATCGCTGCACTGCCTGCGGCAAACTTTTATGTTGCCACTGCCGTCGGTTCAGACATCTACCTTATCCCACAAACTGCTGCGCACCAAATGATTAGATATAACGTAGCTGCGAATACGTATACAACATTGGCTACCTATGGAACAACTGCAACGAATTACCAAATGCTATCAATTGGCACAAATATATACATTACTCAATCAAACGCTTTATATCGATACGCTACAGTTGGAAATACATTTACCACGTTAGCCGCGCCGCCTGTTGCGACGGCATGGATGGGAACTGACGGGACTGACATATACTTATTTGGGTCAACAAATAGTTACAAATATATAGTTGCATCAAATACATACACTGGCATCGCTAGCAATTCAAGCGTGATAAATGGTTCTTTTGCAATGTGGCCAATAGTAAGCCCACTTTATATTGGCCCGAGCGGTTCGACGCTAAATAAAAACAGTATACATTTTCAGTTTACGGTTTCTGGTGCAGGTGGTGGCAATAATGAGCAATTGAAATACAACATTACATTAAACAGTTACACCTCTGGCGGTGGGTTTCCGGCTCCAATTGGTCGCAACAGGTGTACTTTTTGCGCAGTACCTGGCCAAGAAAGAGTTATCATGTTTAGCAGTAATCAAACAAGTGTTGCTCCGTTCTTAATGATGGATGCGATTGCATTTACTCCGGCACTTTCCCCATTCACTGCAACAAGCCACGGAATTGCATCGGTTTATCCTACTGGGCAAACTTTGAGAAATATAACAACAACTGTAAACGGCTCAACTGTATCATTTAAAAGTGGCGATGTCTTAGCAAATCATTCATCACCGGGGCTGGTATGGGGTGGGGCGGCCGTGGCTGCGTTCGATGCGATTGTGATTCAGAAGGGCTAATAATATGTTCGAATATGAAATAATTCAGGTTGATGGTGGTTTTGGTTATACAATAACAGACAAAGGGAATCCATGGATTATTCAACCGTACGATTCCGATCAGCCGGGTTTTGCAGTAATGACCGAAGAACGCGCAGAACAATGTGCCAAACAGTTAATTAGTCATTTAGTAGAGCGTCATAACGCTTTTATTGCGCCACCACTTGACGCGGGGTAAAATACAGTCATGCCAACGTCTGATGGAATTGAACAGCGACTATCCGTAATCGAGCAAAGGCTTGACCAGATTCACACGGCGCTGCTCGGTGACATTCAAGGCCGTTCAGGATTGCTCAATAAATTTGCTGAACTTGACCAGCGCGTCCAGCGTCTTGAAGCCGCCCAAGGGTGGGTGCGTGGCCTCGTCGGTGGTGCCGTGG
>JBBAJQ010000104.1:0-1737 GCA_040403945.1 Sediminibacterium sp. | reverse complement strand
TAGGCAACCGCTTGGCCAACATGGTTTTTCCCGAACCCGGAGGTCCAATTAAAATGATGTTATGACCACCCGCTGCAGCGATTTCCATACAACGCTTTATGGATTCCTGACCTTTGACATCACTAAAGTCATGTTCTGGAAAATCTAGGGTTTTATGGAATTCTTCTGTGGTATCAATATGTGAAGGAATTAAGTTGTACTTGCCGTCAAAAAATTGAATGACTTGCGCCACATTTTCAACACCATACACGTCCAATCCTTCAACAATTGCGGCTTCTTTTACATTTTGATACGGCAAGATCAATCCTTTAAACCCTTCCTCTTTGGCTTTGATTGCAATAGATAAGGCACCTTTAATAGGTTGTAAACCGCCATCAAGCGATAGTTCACCCATGATGACATACTTTGAAACGGAATCCGAATTAATTTGCCCCGAAGCAGCTAATATACCAATGGCCAAAGTTAGATCGTACGCCGAACCCTCTTTGCGTAAATCGGCAGGTGCCATATTGATCGTAATTTTCTTTCCGGGAAATTGATATTGATTGTTTTTTAAGGCGGCAGCAATGCGATAACTACTTTCCTTGATGGCTGAATCGGGTAAACCGACCAAGTGATAGCCGATGCCGTTATCGATATTGACTTCAACGGTAATGGTGGTGGCTTCAACGCCAAAAACGGCGCTTCCAAATACTTTTACTAACATGGCGTATACTAATTAAATGGCTGATAATGATACAAATATAGAAAAGTTTTTGAAATAAAAAATCCCGATTACTCGGGATTTACTTTATTTTTTGAATTGGGAAATACCTTCTTCTAACCATTTTTTATAGGCGTCTGCGTCGGGAGTATAACCAATGGGTTTCGAGATATCCTTTCCATCCGTGTTTAAAACCACATAATACGGTTGGGCATTGTTTTTATATCGCGTAATTTGGTAATCACTCCATTTGTTTCCAATAGTAATAATTTCTTTTCCGGTTTCTTTGGATACGTATTGTAATGCTTTGGGCAATTCTCTTTTATCGTCTACATACAACGAAATCAAAACTACTTGCTCTTTCAATAGGGATAGAATTTCGGGTTTTGACCATACAAAATCTTCCATTTTTCTACAATTCACACAGGCATGACCGGTAAAATCTAACAAAACGGGTTTTCCTATTTCTTTAGCATACGCCAATCCTTGCTCATAATCATGAAATACAGAAATACCATGCGGTCCCACCTCAGCGTGAGCAGGTAAAGTGTTAGTTGAAACTTTATTATCTCCTGAAGTTCCAATACCATTTGGACTTTCACTGTAAGTCATTGGCGGTGGAAATCCGGAAATAATTTTTAACGGCGCACCCCACAACCCAGGAATTAAATAAATGGTAAATATTGTAACAAAAATTGCCATAAATAAGCGGCCAATAGACAAATGCGCTATGGGACTATCGTGAGGTAAGGTTAACTTTCCAAAAAGATATACCGCCCAAGTTCCAAAGATGGCAATCCAAATGCCTAAGAAGACTTCTCGCTCCAATAAATGTGCTTGGACTACCAAATCAGCATTGGATAAAAATTTAAAAGCCAAAGCCAATTCTAAAAAACCTAAGGAAACTTTTACAGTATTCAACCAGCCACCCGATTTAGGTAAGGTGTTCATCCAGCCTGGAAACATTGCAAATAACATAAAGGGTAATGCCAATGCCGATGAAAAGCCTAACATACCAACAATAGGTGCTAAAC
>JBBAJQ010000103.1:0-1746 GCA_040403945.1 Sediminibacterium sp. | reverse complement strand
GATACCATTTTATATACCCAGTAGTGATAAAGTTATGTTAGTCTATCTACTGCATTTGTTAACCTACACATAAATTGTACCACCCATCAATCTAACCCTACACATCCTGCAAAGCGAGCTCCTTCGCCCAACGAATGCAATAGTTGATATCCTTATCTGTAACCTTGCCAGTTAAGCGCTCTTCTAATAGACTTCGAATAGATAAGGCCAAGCCTTTTTCATCATCCCGAAATTGCTGGTACAGTTCCATCACTTCCTCCGCTTGTATAGATTTATGAATATGAGCTGGCTTTTCTACAACAAAAATGGATTGAAGCCAATAGTCAATCCGTTGAAAAATCGATTTCATTTTTTAAAAGCAGGTTTTGGTTATAATGATTCCCCCTTCCGAAATACGGCGGACTGTTCCGAAAAGGATGAGTTTCAATAAAGATGTAATATGATGAATATTGTTTTACGACATGTCGCATATTTTTAGGAGTAAAAACTATCTAATCGATTGATTATCAATAAAGGAAACTGGTGTTTGCAATATTTTGCTGTTTTATGCTGGCTTTGTTTGGGCTTCCAATCCGTATATTTATTATGTATATGGTTGTTGCCGGAATTACAAATGGCTATCTTATTAGTAGCTGAGAATACGGTAAGAGACGATTACGAATACTAATTAGATTGTATGCCATCCACCCAAACAGTTATCACCGGAATAGGGAGTTATATTCCCACCCAACAAGTACCCAATGCGCATTTTTTGCAGCATTCGTTTTTTGATGAACATCAACAACCAATTGCTACCCCACCCGAAAAAATTATTCAGCAGTTTCAACAAATCACCGGCATACAAGAACGCTGCTACGCGAATGATAATCTCACCGCCTCTCAACTCGGTGCGCTCGCTGCTCAACGCGCAATCGACAACGCCGGCATCAACCCCGAAACTATCGACCAACTAATTCTTGCCCATAACTTTGGCGACGTACCTGCCGGAATGAACCAGTCCGACCTGGTACCCGCCCTCGCAGCCCGCGTTAAAAAACTGCTGGGTATTAAAAACCCCGCCTGCGTGGCCTATGATATTATTTTTGGTTGTCCCGGTTGGATACAAGGCGTTTTACAAGCCGATGCCTATATCCGCGCAGGCATAGCCAACAAATGTTTGGTAATAGGTGCCGAAACCCTCAGCCGCGTTATCGACCCCTTCGACAGAGACAGTATGATTTTTAGTGATGGTGCCGGAGCTGCTATCATTGAGGGAAAAACTTACCAGGAAGGAGGCAGCGGCATCCTATCCTCCAGCGCACAAAGCGACTGCGCCGATGAAACCTTTTACATATCCTATGGTTGCTCCAATAACCCCCATCAACCTGCCGATACCCACTACATTAAAATGAGGGGAAGAAAAGTGTACGAATATGCCATCAAGCACGTACCACTTGCCATGCAGGATTGCATCCAGAAAGCCGGCATAGCCTTAACCGATGTAAAGAAATTTTTTCTGCACCAGGCAAATGAAAAAATGGATGAGGGCTTTATTAAAGCCTTATACAAATTATACGGCGAAAGCACCATCCCCCCGCATATCATGCCCATGAGCATTCACCAACTCGGCAACAGCTCAGTAGCCACCATCCCCACACTATACGATTGGGTTCTCAGTGGATCCATGCCCGAACACCAGCTGCATCCCGGTGATATTGTGGTATTCGCCTCGGTGGGTGCAGGGATGAATATTAATGCGTTTTGTTA
>JBBAJQ010000102.1:0-1798 GCA_040403945.1 Sediminibacterium sp. | reverse complement strand
TGTAAGCAGCCGTAAGCACAGCATTTGTTGGATTGGTTAATGTACCGGAAATAAAACTTTGTCCAGATGCACTTTCACCACCTGTTAAGGAACCCGAAAGTTGTGGTAAACCCCAACTATACTTTGTTCCGAGAGGTGCAATATTATTTACAGCTGTTGTTGTTGGTGAAACCGTAAAGAGCGCATTAGAACAAGTGGTAGTAACTACATTCTGAAGAATAGGTCGTGGATTCACATTTACAGTAAGCGTGAATACATTTCCTTGACATGCATTTAAATAAGATGTTACTGTATAAACAGCAGTTTGAGGAGTATTCGTCTGGTTGGTGAGAGTACCAAAAATGTCATTTGATTTTGTTGAACGCGTTTGACCACCGGATAGTGATGCAGTAGTAACCGAAGGCGCATTCCAGGTATATTGTGTTCCGTTTGGTACTAGTCCATCTGTATTATTCGAAGGAACAGCACTAAAGAATACCCCACCACAAACTGTTCTGCTCATTGGACTTACATTGGGGAAAGGCGTAACATTTATCTGTACCGTAAAAGTTCCACCCGCAGAGCAAGAAGTGATGGAAGGTGTTACCACATATGTAGCTGTTGCTATAAAGTTGGAAGTAGCAGTTAGGCTACCACTAATATTGGTCTGAGGTGAACTTTCTGAGAGGCCCCCACTAAATCCAGAACCGGTTGGAGGTGCTGCCCAGGTATAAGTAACTTCACTTGGAATCGTATTTCCTGGCTCATCTGCCGGTGTAATTGAGAAGCTCTGTCCGCTACAAATAGTTCTTGAAATACTACGGATAATTACCGTAGGATTAACTGTTATCGTTAATGTGAAAGATGAACCTGTGCCGCACTGCGAAGTGGAAGGTGTAACTATATACACTGCTGTCTGAGCTATAGATCCTATTACATCTAAGGTTCCAAAGATATTAGAAGATGGAGTTAATCGGGAATCACCACCGGTTACACTTGCACCAACAGTTGGCAGACCCCAGGTATAAGTGGTTCCTCCCGGCACTGTGCCATTGGTAGAATTGGTCGGGTTAACAGTGAACTGAACACCACCACAAGCCAATGCCGTCATTGCATTAATAATCGCCCTTGGATTCACAGTAATTACAACTGTAAATGGTGTTCCATCACAACTGTTGGCTCTCGGTGTAACTGTATAGGTAACGGTTTGTGCTGTGTTAATGTTTGTGTTCAATGTAAGCGTTGCAGAAAAGGAAGAAACATAACCGCCACTTCCGAAATCACCGGAAACATTACTAACACCCAAAGGACTCAACCAGGTATAAGAAGTATTAGCAGGAATTATAGATCCATCACCCGGCTGAACCGGTGAAATATTTACAGGAACTCCGGAACATACAACTCTTGTAAAATTGTTGATAGAAGGAGTCGGATTGATGGGCACACTAAAGGCAAACGTATTACCAATACAAGTTCCAAATGCAGGTGTAACCGTATAAGTAGCTGTTTGCTGAATATTGGTTGTATTAATCAGCGTACCATAAATATTAAGAGTGCCGGGAGCTGCTTGTGATTGTGTGTTTGTGATGGCATTATTTGTTCCAATAGGAGCAGGCCATGAGAAAGTGGTTCCTACGGGTACCACTGAACCACTGGTGGGTGTTACACTAAAGAATACGCCACTACACTTAACAGTAGTAGTAAAGGAATTCATTACCGGCTTGGGATCTACCGTTACCGTTAAACTGAAGGATGTTCCTGCACATCCACCAGACAGTGTATTTACGGAATATACCGCCGTTCTGGCTTGGGCAGTATT
>JBBAJQ010000101.1:0-1813 GCA_040403945.1 Sediminibacterium sp. | reverse complement strand
CTACATTTGAAATTGTGAATGCCTTAGTAGGTATCGAAACCGGCAGAATCGTAGATGAAAAAATGATGCTTTCTGTAGACAGTGCAGGTCCCATTCGAATGGATAGTGCCTTTAAACAAACTTCAACGCCTTACTTTATGGAAGTGGCTAGAAGAATTGGAAAAGACACCATGCAGCACTGGTTAGATAGCTTGCAGTATGGAACAAAAAATATGGGTTCCGCTGTAGATTCTTTTTGGTATAACAATAAGTTGGTGATTACCCCAGACGAACAGATGGGCCTTGTAAAAAAATTATATTTTGGTCAATTGCCTTTTCAAAAGCGAAGCCAAGAAATGGTTAAAATGTTAATGCTTCAAACAGCTAACACCAATTATAAGTTAAGTTACAAGCAAGGCTTTAGTTATAAGCAAAATGGTAAGGCGGTAGGTTGGATTGTTGGATGGATTGAAGAAAACAAACACCCTTACTTTTTTGTTTTACAAACAGAAGGTGCCGCTAGTACTGATATAAAAACTGTAAGCATGACGGTACTTAACAAAATATTAAAATCGCAAGGTTTTTTTGAAGGCAAAAGATAACCCTATTACAATACGTTTTATGATGCAATATTACTGTCCATCTTTAACACAAATAAGTCGTCTTAAAACTAGAGAAGTGACCATTGGCAAGCTCAAAATTGGTAATGGTCATCCTATACGCGTTCAAACCATGACCACCACCGATACGCTTGATACAGCCGCAACTGTGGAGCAAACCATCAGGTGTATTGAGGCTGGGGCAGAGCTTGTTAGAATTACAGCACCAAGCAAAAAAGAAGCAGAAAATTTACTGAATATAAAAAATGAATTACGTGCAAGAGGGTATGATACACCTATTGTTGCTGATATTCATTTTACACCCAATGCCGCAGAAATTGCTGCGCGTATAGTTGAAAAAGTACGCATCAATCCAGGTAATTATGTAGATAAGAAAAAATTCGAACTCATCGAATATTCTGATCAGGATTACGCCGAAGAAATTGAAAGAATTACAGAAAGATTTACACCACTCGTACTTATTTGTAAGGAACATGGAACGGCTATGCGCATTGGCACCAACCATGGTTCACTAAGTGATCGTATCATGAGCAGATATGGCGATACACCCATGGGTATGGTGGAAAGTGCCATGGAATTTTTACGTGTTGCAAGGGCCAATGATTACCACAACATTGTACTTAGCATGAAAGCCAGCAATCCACAAGTAATGGTGCAGGCATACCGTTTGCTGATTCAGCAAATGCAATTTGAATTCAATGAATGTTATCCTTTGCATCTTGGTGTAACAGAAGCGGGTGATGGTGAGGATGGACGCGTAAAAAGTGCTGCTGGTATTGGTACATTACTAGAAGATGGCATTGGCGATACCATTCGCGTTAGTTTAACAGAAGATCCTGAATTTGAGATTCCGGTTTGTAGAGATCTTGTAAAACGTTATACCCAGGAGGCTAGTAATAATAATGGAGTGATTCCACCGGTTCAAAAACTTACCTATGATCCTTTTGTGTACAAACGTAGACCGAGCATAGCGGTATCTAATGTAGGCGCATCACAAGTGCCCATTGTTATTGCCGATTTTAGCAAGATTGAAAAAATTGAACCAGCACATTTAACGGCTATTGGTTATACTTACGACGCGGTTACGGATAAATGGAATATTGGAGATCAAGCGGCAGATTATATTTTTACGGGTCATCAGCTCATTAATTTTGAATTACCAGGCACTTTAAAAGTGATTGTGTATCCTGGGGCCTGGGCTACTCAAAATAGTA
>JBBAJQ010000100.1:0-1859 GCA_040403945.1 Sediminibacterium sp. | reverse complement strand
ATTCCTGCCCCTTATGGCGCAAATGGTTTTGCAAATGGGCTGGAAACAACAAGTGAATCTGGTGTCTTTACAGGGACTTACACATATAATAATGCAACCAATGCAACTATAAATGCGTGTACAGATACAGATGGTGATGGTGTGCCTGATGTGTTGGATTTAGATGATGACAACGATGGAATTTTAGATAATATAGAATGTCCATTAGCACAATTAAACACAAACGAAAGTAACGGCACTTTTGGAACAGCTGCAGCACCGCGTAACTTAGCTAATACAACAGTTACAGGTGGTTATGTATATTCTGCTGGTAATGGCGCCGCGGCTCAATATGCAGTGGTTAATCAAAGTACACCTTATCATCCTGCAGTTGATTTTTGGAGGTATGTGGGTCATACTACTGGAACGGCAACAGATGCCTATTTAGCCGTTAATGGGAACACAACTGTGGGTAATTTTTACAGCGAAAGTGTAACCCTTCAAGCGGGGGCAAAATATAGAATATCATTCTGGCATCAGGCCGCTTCTGCCGCAAACGATTATCAATTGGCAGCAGAGGTTCTTTCAGGCAGCAATGCAGTTTTAGCAACAGCAAATACAGGACCACAAAACACATTAGGCTGGAAATTAACCACGATAGATTATACGTCAACAAGCAACCAAACAGTATCATTTATTATAAAAAATGTTTCTATCAATGCTAGTGGTAATGATTTTTCTATTGATGATATTTCAATAACACCAATTGGTTGTCCAGATACCGATGGTGATGGCATTCCTAATCAATTGGATTTAGACTCCGACGGAGACGGTTGCCCTGATGCAAAAGAGTCTGGTGTGACGGGGACTTTATCTTCTGGTTCTATAAAAAATGGAACTGGTGGTTCTGTAACTTCTACTAGCACCGTTGCAAATGCAATTGCTGCTGGCCCTTATGGAAATAATGGTTTAGCAAATGGGGTAGAGACTACCACAGAATCGGGTGTTACTTCTTATACATCAACTTATGCTGCAAACGCATTGGTAAAAGATGTAATTGCACCAACAATTTCGGTACAACCACTTAATAGAACTGTTTTTGTTGGAAGTGCAGTATTGCTTACAACAACTGCTGGCACACCGCCTGCAAATAAAACATTAACGTATCAATGGTATAAAGCAGGTGTAGCTATTGCTGGTGCAAACAGTGCAAGCTATACAGTTACAAGCTCTGCAACCATTACTAATGCAGATGATTATTATTGCACACTTGGTTATGTAAATTCTTGTTTAACTACCAATACAAATACAGTTAATGTTACGGTGTTAACAAATCCGGTGGGCTTAACGGCGTGTCAAGATGGGAATGCTGTGTTAACATCAACTAAAACCGGTACGAACTCTGTAACCTATCAATGGAAAAAATCAACTACCAATTTAGTAAATGGTGTCAATGTAACTGGAGCAACAACCGCAACAGTAGCATTAACTAATTTACAATTAGGAGATGCAGGTAGTTATATTTTATCTGTAGTTGATGGATATGGTAATACCATTAATTCTGTTGCTGGTACTATTAGTATAACAAATAATACGAAGTATGTATTACCAACAACTTACGCTACTTGTGCAACCACAAGTACCATTAATTTATCAAGTGCTGTTTACACCGGAACTTCTGGTGCAACAAGTACGAAGTGGCAAAGAAGTTTGGATGGAGGTTCAAGTTGGGTAGATGTTATAGCTAGTATGGATGGAGTTGCGTATTCAAATTTAAACACAGGATCTTTAGGAATTACTGCAGCTAATACAACTTTAAGTGCTGCATTAAATGGTTATCAATACCGTATTGTAACATCAAATACAACTTGTACAAACTA
>JBBAJQ010000099.1:0-2318 GCA_040403945.1 Sediminibacterium sp. | reverse complement strand
CCGCAGTTTAGTAGGGGGGTGTAAAGTAAAACCCGAGGGACATGGTCCATCGGGTTTTGGGAATCTGATGCCTTCTTGGTCTTTTTAAATTCTTAAACGAGATTTAGAACCATTTGGCATTATTAAAGAACAAATTAGATGCACTACCTACGGGACCTACATTAAATAACATACAACTTTATTGCATGAGTGAACTTACTTTAGCCCAAACATAGTACGTTCTGCATTGTAAGCAAATGCAACAAAAAGGGATAATATGGTGAATAATTTTTTCATTAATTTTTATAAACCAAAGGCTGCTTTTTGGTAATCAAAAATTTGGGTAATTTGAGTTGATGTTAAAGCACTCGAGTACACCATCGAGGTGGCTATTTTACCATTATAAGCTCGAAGATTTGTACCAAATATTGGATCATTCCCAATAAAAAAATTAAGATTCGATAAGGCATTGTGTATTGCGTCAACAGAGGCCGAAGAGGTTCCAGTTGAATTACACAAATAAGCTACTGCTTTAGTGGAGCTAATAGTTATGGCAATCATGGACCAACTACCTTTAGGTACTTCCAAAGTTGAATTCCAATTAAAATCACCCCAAGTATATCCTACATTATTATTGGAATAAAAATTAATACCCATATTTGTTGAAGCCTGTCCTTTACCTGACCTAGAAAAAATAATTCCGGCATAATTATCTTGCGAACTGGATGTAGTTGGATTTACCCAAGCAATAAATGTGGCGCTTGACATCGATGTGGTTATTTTTTGAGAAGTCAAGGCATATTTATCCGCTGCAAACGTAAAACTCCCAGATTCAAATAGGGGACTACCCATCAATGTAGCGTGATTTAACTGACCACTTATATCCGTCCAGGTTGCCCCCGTTCCGCCATAAGAAGCTGATTGGGTTGCATCTAGATATAAAATAGGGTTAGCTGTAACAGGAAATGGTTTAGTTAAAATTAATCCTCTATCATCCACACCATTCCTATTGTTAATAGCGCCTTCTTTACTGACTAAGGTAGTAGAACTACTTAATACGCTCATTCGCCCATCCGCTGTCACACCACAAACTGAAATGGTCGTGGCCGCGGACATCGTGGAACAGGTTCCGCTCGTTACTTGAACTTTGTAATCTCCCGCTATGGTAGGGGAATAGGTATTTGAATTTGCATTTGAAATAGTTACGTCGTCGTTGTACCAGGCATAGGAAGATTGACCGGCAGGAGTGCTTAAGGTGGTTTTATTGACACAGCCATCACCTAACACGGTAAGGATTGGAACAGCTGGGGAAGCATTTACATTGAGTGATCCTGTTGCAGTTACAGTTCCGCAGCCGCCTGTGAGCGTGATGGTAAAGCTTGCATTGCCTGCCGTAGTGGGCGTACCACTGATGGTCACTACATTATTGGACCAAGACCCCGTAACTCCCGTAGGCAATCCTGAAAAACTGGCCCCCGTGGCACCTGTAGTCGAATAGGTTAAATTCGTCATCGCGCTATTCGCGCAAATGGTTTGAGCGTCGGTACCAGTTGCGGATGTCAACGAAACCGTATTTTGTATAATGGTCATTGACCCAGAGGCCGAAACAGAACCACAACCTCCCACCAAAGTCACCGTATAAGTAAACGACCCAGCCACGGTAGGTGTCCCGCTAATCGTAACCATATTATTTGACCAAGCTCCTGTCACGCCTGTTGGCAATCCTGAGAAACTTACGCCACTGGCACCTGTTGTGGTATAGCTTATTGTGGTAATCGCAGCATTGACACAGGCAGATTGCGCATCCGTTCCAGTTGCAGAAGTTAATGAAATCGTATTATTTGTGTTGGAAACTACGATGCTGCCCGATATGTTAACATTACATGATCCAGTCAATGTAACGGTATAATTAAATGTCCCGGTCCCTGTGGGTGTTCCGCTGATGGTTACCACATTGCTTGCATAAGATCCAGTAACTCCAGCAGGTAGCCCGGAAAACGTTGCTCCATTTGCATTCGTCGTTGAATACCTGATTGTCGTGATGGCGGTATTTTGACAAATTGATTGCGCGTCAGTCCCAGAAGCAGAACTTAAAGTTCCCGTTGGCCCTTGTGTTACCGTAATTGAGGCTGAAGACGAATAGGCAATACAGGCATCGACGGTGGCTTTCATCCGGTAATAGGTTGTGGATGCCAAATTATTGACCAATAAGCTTGCCGTTGTCGATCCGCTTATATTAGTAAAATTGGTATTGTCGGTCGACGATTGCCACTGCAAATCCCCAAAAGCATTGGAGGCAGTCAAGGTAGTCGCATTCGTGGTGCTGCAATAACTGGCAG
>JBBAJQ010000098.1:0-2325 GCA_040403945.1 Sediminibacterium sp. | reverse complement strand
CCGTAAATGTTGTACCGCTACAGATAACCGCACTCATCGGCTTAACTTCAGGTGTCGGTGTTACATATACCGTTACCGTGAATGGCTTGTCATCATTACAATAAACAGAAGTAGGCGTTACGCGATATGTAGCCGTTTTAACGGTATTCGTTCTATTGGACAAAGTGCCAAAAATATAATCCTGATTAGCATTAGACTGACCACCGGTTAAGGATGCAGATAATGTAGGCAAATCCCATCTGTATTTGGTTCCAAAAGGAACTATTCCATTAGTGCCATCAACTGGACTTACATTAAATCCAACCCCACTACACGTAGTTGTGGAAATATCATTGATTTCAGCTGTAGGACGTATAGTAACTGTTAAAGTAAATATAGCTGACGTTCCACAATTAACTACGTTCGGTATAACTGTATAGGTAACTGTTTGTGAAACATTAGAGGAATTATAAAGTGTACCCGATATAGAAGATTGCAAACTACCAGATTGGCCGCCAGTTATATACTGATTGTAAGAAGGAATATTCCAGCTATATTTTGTGTTATCCGGGATAATTCCATTAACACCATCAAGTGGGGTTACCTCAAACAACACACCATTACAGGTTACAGTCGACATAGGATCGAATGCACCACCAGGATTAAGCGTTACAATTAAAGTAAAGCTTTGACCTACGCAATCACCCGATTGAGGTTCAACTACATAGGTGGCTGTTTGAACAACAGACGATATATTTCTTAATCTGCCGGATATATAATTTTCTAAAGTTCCCGAATCACCACCTGTGATGGATGCAGAGATAACAGGTATATTCCAGGTGTATTTGGTGCCGATTGGAACAATTCCGTTTGTATTATCAGTTGGTGATATAACAAATGGAACATCACTACATACAACAGTTGTAATTGTGCTGATTTCGGCGGTTGGATTCACCGTTACAGTTACCGTGAAGCTGGCATTCTCATTACATTGAACAGAAGTCGGAATTACCTGATAGGTAGCCGTTAACTGAATATTAGATGTATTTCGGAGTAACCCATTAATATTACTTTGATTAGAGGCTGATTCACCACCTGTAAGTGAAGCAGGTACAGAAGGAGCCAACCAACGATATTTAGTTTGATCCGGAACAATTCCATTTGTGCCGTCAGTTGGGGTAATACTAAATGCAACGCCACTACAAGTTACAATAGTCATAGCCCGTATATCAGCAATTGGATTAACGGTTACAATAAATGTAAACGGACTATTATTTATACAACTTGGGGTTGATGGGAATACAGTATACGTTGCGGTTTTAGTTGTATTAGTTAAGTTAACCAGTCTGCCGGAAATATTGGATTGTGCAGATGCACTTTGACCACCGGTAACAGAACCGATGTAAGTAGGAATATTCCAAGAATAGTATGTATCAGCAGGAATTACACCATTCGTGCCATTTATAGGAGTAATCACAAACGGCACACCGCTACAAGTAACAAGCGTCATCGTATTGATTACTACAATTGGATTAACAGTTACTGTTAGCGTAAATGAAGCATTAAATCCGCATTCCGGACTCTTTGGAATAACCGTATAAATAGCAGTACGTGAAACATTGGTAAAGCTATTTAAAGTGCCTTTGATGGAAGGAGCTATGGATCCAGATTGACCTCCGGTTAGGGAGACAGACATATTAGGCACATTCCAACTATACAACGTACCATCTGGAACAATTCCATTAGCAATATCTTTTGGCGAAATTTCGAATTGAACACCACTACAAGTGACAGTAGTAATTGCTGTAATCTCTGCTTTCGGATTTACATAAACAGTCAGCGTGAAATTATTATTATTTCCACACTTAGGTGAATTAGGAGTAATAGTATATACAGCTGTCTGTAAAATATTAGTTTTATTGGTAAGTGTTCCTAAGATGCTATTTTGTTGGCTGTTTGATTCACCACCTGTTAAAGAAGCATTACTTACGGCCGGTGGATTCCAGGTATATTTTGTGCCATCCGGAACAATACCATTCAATTGATTAGCTGGTGAAATGTCGAAAGTAAGACCACTACAAATAGTTGTACTCATAGCGGTGATTACTGCTTTCGGATCAACTGTTACTAATACTGTAAACGATGCCCCTTTGCAAGCACCCAAGGTAGCCGTAGGTGTAACTATATACACCGCAGTTCTGGCAGTATTGGTATTATTCGTGAGGGTTCCGAATATGCTTGATTGACCGCTGTTCGACTGGCCGCCAACTAAAGAAGCCGTACTAACTGCGGGTATTTCCCATGCATATTTGGTATTTGCCGGTACAATCTCAGTGCCTCCATTGG
>JBBAJQ010000097.1:0-2554 GCA_040403945.1 Sediminibacterium sp. | reverse complement strand
TATTCTCAAAAACACTCGAACTGAAAAAATTATTCTGACCCCATAACAGTGTATGGATAATCGTAACCAATCCCAGGAGTGTAATTTTCTTAATCATTTGATTTTCATTATGTAAAGTTGAAATATGCATTCAACGATTCATTAATTATATTAAATTTTAATATTATGTATAATAATAGCTTTACATATTAGTTTAACAACGTAATAAACCCTTTAATAATTGCCTCGCCCTCATTTATATTTATAACATAATAATATGTACCAGTAGCTAATTTAAAGGTTCCGGAGGTAGAAGTTCCATCCCAATCATTCTTATATCCACCTGCCTGCAGTGGTTCTCCCAGTTCTTTTACTAACTGACCATTTGCATTGTAAATTTTAATATTATTTTTCGGATAGAACTCGATGTTCTTAATCTTCCAGGTATCATTATACCCATCGCCATTGGGTGTAAGCACATTATTGGGGTAAATTAAGAATCCATTAACAACCTTAATATTCACTCGTCCAGTATCGGATAAACAGCCGTCTACAGAGGTGCCCACTACGCTATACGTAGTGTTAGATTTAGGCGACAGGAAGGGTGCAAAAGAGCGGTTACTGCTGATATTTGTTGCTGGCGTCCAGAAAACCGATGACAATTTACTGGTACCCGTATCTACAATTATCACCTGCGTGCTATTACCGATACTAATGGTATAATTATCTTTATTATCTATCCGGAATTGTGGCTTTGGTTTAATCAAAACTTTCACCGCATTGGTTAGAGCAGAACAACCCAGGGAAACTGTCCGCATCCTGTACCAGGTATCTTTTTCTATGGGTGGTGCGATTATCTGCCGGGTAATAAAACCAGTCATATTCGTAAACGTTACCCCATCTACAGAGGATTCCCATTGGAACACATAAGTGGATCCATCTCCACCCAATGGCACACTGGCAACCAGGGGACCCACGGGTATACCGGGACAAGCCACTTGCGGGGCAGCCTCAATAAAACTGCCAGTAATTGCCCTGTTAACAATAATATTAGCCACCAAGGTAGTATTACCATCACATCCATTCAAATTAGGCGTTACGCGAATTTGCGCCACTAATTGACCACTGGAATTATTAACTACTTTAAATGAGGGAATATTACCAGTACCGGATGCAAGTAACCCTACCGCCGGTTGAGAATTAACCCAATTGAAAATAGTGCCTACCGGCAAGTTACTACTGGTAAAGGTGAGAGGGGCCGTCATATCATCTGCACAAAGCGACTGATCGGGCAGAATAGCCACAACCGGCACAGGTTTTACCACTACCTGTAAATCTTCGGAATTAACGCAACCATTATAGTTGGTCATATCGTACTTATATATAACCGTAACATTTGTATCCCTAGTATTGAATAAAATTTCACCGATACCAACCACACCTTTTCCATCAACGTTGGAAATACCCGGAACAGCTTTCCTAGACCAGTTAAAGTTAGTACCAGGTATATTGCCAATGGGTGTATAAGCAACCGGCGCATTACTACAAACCTGAATAGATTTACTACCTGTTAAAGTAGGCAGTGGCTTTACGGTAACTTTTACTGCCTGATCGCTGGCACAGGTTACTGCCTGACCAATCCGATAAATATACAGAACCTCAATAGGCCCATCGGTTGAGTTGGTTAAAACTTCATCAATATTTCCGGTACCTGAACCTCCGGTATTGCTGCTGATTCCCGGAATAGCAGCCCTAGTCCACAAATAAGGCACATTGGTAATATTCGCATTCGGTTCGAATTTGAAAGCACTACCACTGCAAACTTCATAGGTACCACCGGCATTGCTGATAACCAATGCGGGATTAATATTTACAACTACGTTTTGCGAATTACTACATCCATCCTGACTAATCAAGCTGTATTCATAGGTTACCTTAACCGCACTGGAAGTTGTATTTACAAGATTTTCTAAAATAGAACCTGATCCGGAAGTAGGTACATTAGCAATACCCGGAGTAATATTCCTGTTCCAGCTAAATAAAACATTGGGCACGTTAGAGCTGGGGGTGTATTGGAATGGCGTATTACTACAAACATCTGCCGGAGTAAGGGCACTACTTAGCACCAACGCTGTATTTACAATTTGTTTAAACTTTAATTCTGTTCCGGAGCAACCATTTGCTTTGGGATAAACTGTAATTGTAGAAGAAATAGCTGAATTAGTAGGATTGGTTGCAACAAAATACATATCACCATTACCCTGTAAAGGGGCACCTATTGCAGGGTTACTACTCGTCCACAAATACTCGGTACCACTAACAACAGACCCGGTAAAATTGATAATCTTTAATGCATTATTACAGGCGGTTTGTTCTCCGGGATTAAACATAGCCGGAGTTGGATTTACGGTAGCATACACGGGTAAAATCGGGCTGCTGCAACCGCTGGCAGTAACAATAAAATTGTAAGTTACCACCAGGGGAACATTAGAGCTATTGATAAGCTTCTCATTAATTACGCCGGTTCCCGTAGTACCCGGATTATCAATACCCTGAATAGTTGCACGCGTCCACC
>JBBAJQ010000096.1:0-2660 GCA_040403945.1 Sediminibacterium sp. | reverse complement strand
CTTAAAATCATACATGAGAAAATTATTTCTCTACTTGTTTCTGTTTATCCAATTCATAGCGCGCGCCCAATCGGTGAGTCCAGCACCTATGATTTCGGGGAATAGTACCACATCAGGATGGTACAAGATAGGAGAAGACTTAAAGAATATGAACCGCGATTTTGGAACTTCAAGCCAAATTTCTTCTTCTACTGTTGCCGGATATTATTACAAACTTAGAGTAAGGGGGACTTTCGGGACGAATGCTGCCACTACGGCGCAACATATGGATGCGGCCTATTATAATTCCAATATTGCCAATCCGATCGGAACTGATTCCCCGGTTTTAAATTCATCTTGTACGGAGGCAACTTGGAAATTAATGGGAGTATGCCCACCTACACCCAATTTTCCGGTAGGCTATGCTTCGGATCATATTTATGAATATTACATAGGTGCATGGGTCGGAGGTTCTAAATATAATTTCACTGATGGTGATTCAAATAATACCGGCACACTTACTTTTGAGCTTTGGGAAAATAAAGGCACAGAGTCTATTTGCGCAGGAAGCTCTACTACCCTAAGTTCAAATTTAGGCGGCACAATTTCATGGTATAAAAATGATGTTCTTATTCCGGCTGCAACCAGTCAAACGCTTTCCGTGAATGAAGCAGGTGTTTACACCGCAAAGTCTACGATAGGAGGAATACTTAGCGCAGCAAGTAATCCCATCACTGTAGTAGTTAACCCATTGCCAACAATTACGTTAGGGGCTGTTCCGGACATTACTTCAAATAATCGATCATTTGATATCCCCTACACCTCCCCTACCAATAATCCATCTAGATTTTCAGTTAGTGCTGTCAATATGAATGGATTCCAAACCATTACTGATGCTCGGATGGGAGGAACTTCACTTACGGTAAATATTCCTTTTGGGCAAAGAGATAATTATACTTTTAATGTATCAGTAAAAAATTTAGAAACAGGATGCGTTTCCAACAACTATACCGCCACTGTCCAAATCAATCTAGCTGCTCCTGAATTTTTAAGCTATAATACTCCTGTAAAACTCATCGTTAATCAACAGAATCTAGTCCCAATTGCCAGCGCTATCGGTTATTTTGAAACGTTTAGTATTAGTAGCGGGACTCTTCCTCCTGGAATGTTTATCGACCAGTATACAGGTGATATTTATGGAACACCTACGACCTTAAATTCCAACCCAGTGACTGTTGAGGTTACTGGTAGCAATAGTCAAGGATTCACAAAAGCGACAGTAGTTTTTACGGTTAACATCCCACCTCCTTCTGGCTTAACCTTTCCTACAAACGCCTATATATTTCAGCAATATACACCAATTGCACCTTTCAGACCAACGGTCTCGGGTGCAGGAGTTACCTTTGGTATGGCACCAGGTTCTACTCTACCTGCTGGTTTAATTATCGATTCAGCAACTGGAGAGATTTCAGGCACACCCCAAGTGCCTAGTCCAATCACGAGATATATCATTAGGGCATCCAACTCAACTAATTTCACAGATTCTCAAATTGATATTACTGTCAAAATTGCTCCCCCAGATTTTACTTATTCAGTCCCTAATCGACTATTTACAGGTTCTCCAATTACTCCAATTTCTCCAGTAAAAGCTGCAACAGGAGGAATAGTAGGCACCTACACTACAACAACTCCCTTGCCTGGTGGTTTAACTTTAGACCCGGCGACCGGTATAATTTCAGGCACACCTACTCAAACTACTGGCTTTAATTCTTATGTAATAAAAGGATCGAATGCGAATGGAGATTTCACCCAAACCATCTCTTTTGATGTAGTAATACCGGCTCCTAGTAATTTGAGTTATCCTAACCCTATTACCCTCTATTTAAACACAGCATTTACCCCCATTCCTCCCACCACCATAACCGGAACCGTTTCGAGGTATACCATCAGCCCTACATTACCCGGGCTACTTACTTTTGATCAAACAACTGGCGAAATCGGAGGATTCCCTTCTGTTTTAAGTGGGCCGATTACCTACACAATCACTGCTGAAAACAGCACTTCATCCATCATTTTCACTACCAGCATTCGTGTAGTCATTCCACCTCCAAGTGGATTTAGCTATTCTTCCCCGCACGAATTCACCCAAGGAACACCTATTGCAGGCATAACACCTAGTATTTCTGGAACCGGGATCACCTTTACGGCTGCAAGTTTACCTGCAGGACTAAGTATTAACCCCGCGACAGGAGAAATTACGGGAACACCTACGGCAGTTACGCCTAGTACCGTTTATATCATCCGTGCCACTAATTCAACGGATTTCGTCACAGCTCCCATAACCATTAGTGTAAAAATCGCGGCTCCATCAAGCTTAACTTATCCCAACCCTCTCATATTTGAAGAGCGTGTTCCTATTTCTGGTATAAACCCAGGAATTGCGGGAAGTCCGGATACCTACGAAATATATCCAACACTACCTCTAGGAATCAATTTCAATCCAGGGAATGGACAAATAAATGGAACTCCTACCATTGCTAGTCCTAGTGCGACTTACACGATTACGGCTAGAAACACTACCGGCTTCACCACCGCCACCACTTCCATCACCGTCCTCATCGCCCGGCCACAAATCTCCTACACGACACCTAATGTGTTTTATGAGACGGTGGCTATCAACC
>JBBAJQ010000095.1:0-2789 GCA_040403945.1 Sediminibacterium sp. | reverse complement strand
GGAGGCGGCTATCACGAATTTCAACATGGCATCTTATGCCAAACAGGAAGAAACATCCAAATAAAAAATATTATCGTAAGAGACTTTTATCATGGTATAGCGATTCGGTCGGGCGAGGTAAGTATAGACAGTGTTGAAGCTATTTCCTGCGGTTTCACGTCTATTATCATTAAATCGGCCGAAACTTTTAATGCAAGAACCACTAATGTAGAAGTTAACCATATAAATATTTCTGGCAATGCCGGCAATCCATTTGAAAGGGGCGGAACCATATTGGTACAATCCCATGATAACAACAGCTTAACAGAAAATATCCATATTCAAAATGTAACCAGTACCTCAGCGGGCATATCTGCCATAGCCATCAATCAAACCAGAGGTATAATCAGAAAAGTGCAGATAGAAAATTGCAGAGCCGTAAATCAAGGCGATGATCCGGGTAGGGCCTGTTATGAAGTGCAGGGTGGAAGTGATATCCTGTTTAAAAATTGCACCAGTGAGCAGGCAAGAGGTACCGGCTTTAGATGTGCCGGAAATACAACTAAGGTTCGAGTGGAACATTGCTTCGAGAAAAACTCTGGCATATTGCCTTGGCAAGGGAACTTCAATTACCTACAGTTAAATGGTATTGAAATTATCAAATAACAATTCCCGATTTTGCCCAATCAAACACCAAAAAAAATTGATTACCTTAGTGAAATATCTAGTAAGTAATAGTTTCCTTTTTTTATCTGAAACAAAACCGAACGCTTATGTATTGCTCCAACTGCGGAAAACAAATAGACGATAAGGCCGTTATTTGTATTGGTTGTGGGGTTCCTACCCAACATTATGTACCTCCGGGAAATAGTGGTTTTCAGATGATGGATACACCGGTTCCCGAGGGACGCTTCGATTGGCTCACAACACTCTTGCTCTGTTTCTTTTTAGGGGTATTCGGTGTTCATAGTTTTTATACTAAGAAAACTACAATAGGTATAGCACAATTACTTACATTAGGAGGATGCGGTATTTGGACGACCATTGATTTAATTATGATTGTTGTTGGCAGTTTTAAAGATGGCAATGGAAATGCTTTATACAGAAAATAAAATAGTACGTATCGCATTGTTGCTATTTGTAGGGCATCTTATCTGGCAGCTAGACTATACCCAAATAGAAACCAACAGCACACTCTGCCTGGTTCATGCCCTTTCGGGAGAATATTGTTATGGTTGCGGTTTTTTAAAAGGGGTGGCTGCATGTATGCACCTAAATTTCAGTAAAGCCTGGCAATTGAACCCGCTCAATTGTATAACGATTCCCTTAATCACTTATCTGGTAGTTAAAGAGACTTTTCTTATGGATAAGATGCTGCCATTTATTAAAAAAAACAAATGAAATACCTTAAGTTATCCAACCTGTTTTTACTGCCAGCTGTATGGCTTGCTTCTTTAGTGCTGAGTATAAATAAATTACAAGCACAACAGAAAATGGTAAAACGATCTGCCCCCATCGGCGTATTTGACTCAGGTACAGGAGGATTAACGGTGATGGAAGCCTTACTTACTATTGATGAATTTAATAATGATACTGGCGAACCCGGTAAAGATGGCAAGCCCGATTTCAATAAAGAGCATTTTCAATACCTGGCCGATCAGGCCAATATGCCGTATGGCAACTATGCTGCCGAAAATAAAACGCCGCTGCTAAAAGAACATATTCTAAAAAATATGCAATTTTTATTGGGCAACACCTTTGAAATAAAGGGTAAAAAATTGTGGATGGAACCAGCAAAAGAACCCGTGAAAATGCTGGTACTTGCCTGTAATACAGCTACCGCATTTGCATTATCAGATATTCGTACCTTTTTAAAAAATGAGCAATATCCGGTGGCAGCCATAGGCGTAATTGATGCGGGTGTTAAGGCAGCCCTGCAATATCAAGCAACCCACCCAAGAGGTGCCATCGGTGTTTTTGCTACGGCAGGTACGGTTGCCTCCAATGGATATCCCCGTACCTTACTAGAAATGGCTGCCCAAAAAGGCATGGAAACCCCGGTAATTGTTAGTCAAGGCGGCCTTGGCCTGGCAGAAAGTATCGACCGTGATTGGAGTTACTACGTAGATACTGCCACCAGTTATCGGAATGAATATAAAGGGCCCTCGGTAAAAAATGCACAATATAAAATTGATACCACGCTATTGTCGATATATCGTTTTAATAGAACCGGCAATAAATTGCTTTGTGAATACGACGACAAAGGCGCTTGTCAGGACATACAACTGAACGACCCCGAAAATTATGTACGCTATCACCTGGTAAGTTTACTAGAAAAAATGCGGCAGAATACAACCACCCTGCCGATGAATACACTGATACTCGGGTGCACCCACTATCCCTTTATGCGACCCATCATACAGCAGGTGCTGAGTGAATTATACGACTATCAGGATAACAATGGATACCGATACCGGGACTATCTTTCCAAAGAAGTTGCCTTGATTGATCCCTCCTATGAAACGGCAAGGGAGGCCTATGTGGCTTTACGGGCAATGAAACTAGAAACAGAATCTAACAAAAAAATTGAAAACAAATTCTTCATCACCATACCGAATGTTGGTTTATCAGAAATTCAGTTGCAAGAAGACGGCTGGTTTACCTATCAATATAAATATGGCCGACAGGCAGGGGAAAATAAACGATTTGTAAAATATGTTCCCTTTGATACGAATAATATTTCTTCAGCCACCTACCAACGGATACAGGCTGCTTTGCCGAATGTATATGAAGAGATTGCGAAAATAGTG
>JBBAJQ010000094.1:0-2790 GCA_040403945.1 Sediminibacterium sp. | reverse complement strand
CTACCAATATTTACATTCAACATAGATCCTGTCCAGTTTGAAAAATTAGTACTAGTTACAGCACTTCCATTGTAATAAGTTGTGAATAGAGTAGAACTGGATTTTGTTATTGCCGCATAATGATATTTTGAAACATCCAATCCCGAAGACACTACACCAATACCAGTATATACATCACTTCCAGACCCTACTACCCAACCAAGAGTTCCTGATGAATTTTGTTCTAACCTTGGTCCCAAATTACTATATGAACCAGCAAATTCAATCAAAAAATTACAATCAATTGGATTTCTATAATTTGCAACACTATCAGATTTGAACCATATCTCAACAGTAAAATTAGAAAATCCAGACCCCAACGAACCCATACTCACATACTCATCAGACCCATCAAAACTCAAAGAACCACCATTCGCAGAACTATAAAGAACTCCACTGCCTCCACTGTCTCCAAAGTTTCCATTACCAGATAAATCAGAAAGTCCTAAAACCGCAGAACCATTTGTATTTACTAATGGAGTAAAATTACCCGAAGTAGTAAAGGTATGAATAGTATCACCACCAACAGAAGTAACTGTACCTCCTATTGCTTTTTGGGGTCCTGGGTATCTTACGATTATTATACCGGAACCTCCTGCACCGCCTGTACCAGGATCAGTACCACCTCCTCCACCACCAGTATTTGGAGATCCTGCTGTTGCTATAATTGCAGTTCCACCTTGTCTACCACCGTTACCACCACCACCCAGTCCACCATTTCCAGGAATAACAGAATTTCCATTTTGGCCTGCTTCAACTCCACCTCCCCCTCCACCAGCAAACCAACCTGCTGGATTTCCACCAACTGAAGAAAACTGTGGGAAAAATAATCCAATTCCACCATCACCGGCACGAGTATGATTTGTTGCAGTTTGCCCAGGTCCACCGGCACCACCACCACCACCTTGAGGATAATCTGGGGAACCTACACCAGTTCCACCAGCAAAACCTTGTCCTGCTGTCCCAAGACCTCCAGCAGATCCTCCAACACCACCACCACCAGAACCACCATCCTGTCCCGTACCAGAACTCCAACTTGCTCCACCACCACCTCCAATAGCAGTCAGAGCACCAAATACAGAGTTACCACCATTTGAACCATCAATATTATAGGTAGATGAACCTGCTCCACCATCACCAACAGTTGCGGTAATTGCAGAACCAGGAGTAATAGAGTGAACTGAAGAATAAATCAATCCTCCTGCACCTCCTCCAGAACCAACATCACCTCCACCACCACCACCACCACCAGCAACCACAAGAACTTCAACTGCTGTGAGATTGAAGTTTCTTGGATTACCAGCATCAAGTAGTAATACTAAATTTTCAGTGACTATTCGTGGTGAGTGTCCCAATCCCATTTTACATTTCCTCCATCGGTTTAGTCCATTCTGGTCCTGAAAGTATCTCTAAAATCTCTGTGTAACTATAAGGACCTTCGGCACTCTCAATATCAGCAATAAATGCAGGAGGTCCTGGTGGTTGTGGAGTGATTGTTTCGGTTTCATTTGTTTCGGGATTTACAATCTCATAAGGTGTGGGGTCATATGGTGCCTGGTCCCATTTAATAAAAGATTTTGTGCCGTCTGTGCTGATGCGAAGAGTTTCGGCAGAAGTCTCACACACTTGTGAGAACTGGATTTTATCAACTTCTGTAAGTGAGAAGATTAAAAAGTTTCTGTTATTGTACATAATAGTTTTTTTAGGTATTTGTTATTCCCACTTTCCAATAGGACATTTAGTTTCAATAAATTTATTTTTAAAAAACACCTTACAATGACAAACCTTACAAGTTTCATTATCAAGTTCTTCACATCCTCTACATATATTATTTCTTATTTCTAAAGTTTCATCATCACATAACTCATATGTGAATAAAAATGTTGGTATAATATCCATTTTAAGTTCCTGCTAACCATACAATTCCAGACTCATTCCAGCAAGTTCCGTCTAAACAAAATCCGGTGTATGGTCCAGGAAATCCATAGTTTGTACTACCGTGTAACATATGATTTCCATCACTCCATCCGGAATGATGGTTTCCAGACCACAAAGAACCTTGCCCTACTGAAGAAGTGCTATTGTATATAGTCACATTAGTACTCAACCAACTACTAACAGTTGAATTGTCATGATTTCTTCCATTCGCAGAAGGAATGTTATTGTAGTTATTCATCGCATAATAGTAACTCCAAATATCTGGTATTGTCACGTAGTTACCAGTTCTATTAAATAATGCTGTCATATCTTGAGATCCACTTTTGACCCTAAGACCTCGTGGTTCACAGGCATTAATCCAATCTCTTGGCAATGTAAAGTTTAATGCTGAGGAATTTCCTAAACTATTTCCAGTTAAATTAGCATAACTAGTGTTTTCTCCAGTTAACAGTAATCCAGCAAGACCACTGCTATTTCCATTAGCATCTCCTCTCACTCCAGAAGCACTCAATCCAGATACACTAAACCAATGATTTCCTAGATAATCAAATAGACAATAACATTGATATGCAACTGTTTGACCACGAGGTTTAATCCAATATACTCCATTAGTACTATTTGGATAATTTATTTTAATAGAACGAGCATTTAATGCAGGAACATTTATTCCATCACCTCTATTATTATAATGAACTCCCATTTATCAAAATCCTCCTATAAGATTATTTATCATACTTACAAAACTCAAAGTGTTTATGAGAACAAAAAAAGAGAACTAATTTTTATGATATTTAGTTGGTTTCATAATAAATG
>JBBAJQ010000093.1:0-2803 GCA_040403945.1 Sediminibacterium sp. | reverse complement strand
GCTGTTCCGGCCCCTATAAGTAAGATATCAGCCACAAGTAGTAAATTAGTAGTAGTAAATAACCGTTTAGTTAATGAAGTTAACTAATTTTAATCGACCACATGCAACCAAATACCCTCCCATACAAAGCCCTGGCATTGCAGGTAAGTACCGAATCGGTAAATCAGTTTACAATTCCTGCAGACGCCAAAAATAAAATGATGCAGTCGGTTAGGCGGATACATGCGCAAGTAAAAGCATCCAAAGCGTTTATTGGCCAGGACCTGCAATTGGTTGTGTTACCGGAATATTTTTTGTCGGGGTTCCCCATGGGAGAAACCACCGAAGAATGGCAAGAAAAAGGATGCATACATCCAGCGGATGAAATCTATGGTGCCCTGAAACATTTGGCTGAAGATTGTGGCATCTATTTAAGTGGAAATGTGTATGAGTTGGATGACCATTTTAAGCACTTGTATTTTCAAACTTCTTTTATCATTAACCCATCAGGATCCATAGAACTTCGTTACAGAAGGTTGAATTCTATGTATGCCGCAACGCCGCATGATGTGCTGGATGAATATATTTCGGTATATGGCGCTGATAGTTTATTTCCGGTGGTAAAAACGCCCTTAGGAAATTTGGCTTGCTTGGCTTCGGAAGAAATTTTATACCCCGAAATTGCGCGTTGCCTTGCTCTGCGTGGAGCGGAAATATTTTTACACCATACTTCGGAAGTGGGCTCATTAATAGCAACACCTAAAAATATTGCTAAAATGGCTCGTGCAATCGAAAATATGGCCTATGTAATCAGTGCCAACAGTGCAGGTATTACCGGCTATCCTATTCCGGCTGCTTCAACCGATGGTCACTCGCAAATTGTGCAATACGAAGGCATTAAGTTATGCGAAGCCGGCTTTGGTGAAAGCATGGTAGCCAATGCCACTATCCACCTATCTGCTCTGCGTGAACATAGAAAGCGTCCGGGTATGAGTAATTATTTATCCCGCCAACGTTTCGAACTTTTTGCACCTACCTATGCCCAATCCGTGTATCCTGCCAATACATTAACCGGCAAAACTCCCAGCCGGAGTCATTATATCCAACAACAACAATCCGTAATTGCCGCCCTGCAGCAAAAAGGCATTATTGAATAATATCATTCAAGTGAACACAAGAAATCCCAGAACCGGCCTTTTTGATTATCAGCGACCTGAATTATCAGGCGAAGAAATTGCAGCCCGCTGTCAGCTACTTTTACAAGGTCAAAAAAAATGGCAGGCGAATGGCTTTGCCTATCGATCAGAGATTTTACAAAAATGGAAGGCAGTAGTCCAGGTTCATCAAAAAGATTTACTAGATGCTTTAATAATAGATACGGGTAGGGTGTGGGAAACAAAACTAGAAATCGAGTTACTCATTAGCAGCATAGATCGCTGGTGTAAACTTGCCGGAGAATTTTTTGTTCCTATTCCTGAGAAAGCAACACAAATCCCTTTTATCCGCCTACAACAAGATTGGGTGCCGTATGAATTGATTGGGGTAATATCTCCCTGGAATTTCCCCTTACTGTTATCGCTGATTGATACCCTTCCCGCTTTACTGGCAGGAGCCGCTGTTATTGTAAAACCCAGTGAAGTTACTCCGAGGTTTATTGATGTAATAAACCGAACTATCGAAGAAGTGCCCGAACTAAAGGAAGTACTAGCCTATGTACCCGGGGATGGAAACACGGGAGCAGCCTTACTTGAACATTGCCGGCTTATTTGTTTTACGGGCAGTACCGCTACCGGTAGAAAAGTATATGAAGCAGCAGCCCGCAATATGATACCGGTATTTTTAGAACTAGGCGGAAAAGATCCTGCCATTGTTTTACCCTCTGCCAATCTAGAACAGGCTGCCGCTTCTATCTTTTGGGGCAGCACGGCAAATGCTGGACAAAGCTGCCTTAGTATTGAGCGTGTTTATGCACACTCCTCCATTTTACACTCTTTAGTGGAAAGGTTGAAAGCCAGAGCAGACCAACTAATGCTGAATGCAGCAGATATTCATCAGGGTGAAATGGGGCCAATTATTTTTGAAAAGCAGGTTCACATTATCAATGACCATTTGCAGGATGCCCTCTCTAAAGGAGCGCAGCTAATAACGGGTAGTACTGCATGTGAAAATATTGGAGGCGGTTTTTATTGCAGACCTACGGTTCTAACCGGCGTTACCCATGATATGAAAATCATGCAAGAAGAAACTTTTGGTCCTATTATACCTGTTATGGGTTTTGAAACTACTTCCGAAGCAATTGCACTTGCCAATAACAGCATGTACGGACTTAGCGGGGCCGTATTTGCCGGAACAATCGAAGAGGCAATGGAAGTGGGCAGGCATATTACAGGCGGCGCCATCAGTATCAATGATGCTGCCCTTACTGCTATCATGCATGAAGGAGAAAAGTCGTCTTTTAAATTAAGTGGTATCGGCGGAACACGCATGGGGGCATCAGCCCTAAGAAGATTTTTACGCCAAAAAGTTTTCATCATAAAAAATGGAACGGCCGTTTCTCCTTGGACGGTTCAACTTCACAGAAATACATAAAAAAATTAGCATGAAATTTATCCAAGTGATTTCCCTGCTGCTACTCACGGGCCTTGCAGCATCGGCCCAAAACAACTCCGGTAAGCTGCTGAATCGATTTAAACAGTATATAACCGGGGATTTCGACAATGCTAACCAGGTAGTAGAGGAGCTGAAAGCGGGTAAAGCGATTCATCCACTGGCAATACATGTAAACCGGGTGGCCGATAGTAAAGTAACCAATAAGCCGGCTAAT
>JBBAJQ010000092.1:2485-2918 GCA_040403945.1 Sediminibacterium sp. | reverse complement strand
TGGAGAGTATCGGGGTCGAACCGACGACCTCCCCGATGCATCGGGGCGCTCTAATCAGTTGAACTAATCAATTGCTCAATATAATTTCTACTTTTCATCTTTTTGATGGCTGATTCACGATTCCTTGCTTCTTGATTCGTCGCATATTTTTCTTCATACTTCAATACCCAAGGCATGCCCCCTTTAGTAGATTTATTTCTACCTGAATTATGCTGTAACAACCGAATACCAAAATTATGACAGCTTCCAGTATAGTACTTATCCAACGATGCTGAATAAATGATATAAACACTAAAATTCATGAAAAAAGCCCCGTTAGGGGCTTTAAAGTGTGGAGAGTATCGGGGTCGAACCGACGACCTCTTGCATGCCATGCAAGCGCTCTAGCCAACTGAGCTAACCCCCCAAGGGCTGCAAACTTACTCCGTACGAA
>JBBAJQ010000092.1:0-2385 GCA_040403945.1 Sediminibacterium sp. | reverse complement strand
AACGACCTCCCCGATGCATCGGGGCGCTCTAGCCAACTGAGCTAACCCCCCAAGGGCTGCAAACTTACTCCGTACGAAGTATTTTACAAAATTTTAATTATAAGGTATTGAAACTTACACATCGGAATTACAAACGACCTCCCCGATGCATCGGGGCGCTCTAGCCAACTGAGCTAACCCCCCAAGGAGTGCAAAATTAACTACAGAAAAGGGCATTTCAAAATTTAAGTTATTCCCGGATACGGAGTGATTACCTCTTACAAAATCTTCCTAACCCTCATCTTGGCAACTAAGGAATCAATCAAAATACATAATCCAGCTTGAAATATTATTAATCCAAAAGTACCCAACCAAAACCAAGGCATTCCTTGTAGTTTTTGTAAGCCTGCTTCTATGCTAATAGATAAACCGGCTCCTGTTAATAGTAAACCGATAATTGATTGAGCAAGCCATTTAAGTAGATGATTGTTTTTCATGTATTTTCTTTAAAGATGTAAATGCAAAAATTCCGTAAGTAGTTTTCCATACTGCTAAATGAATAGTAATTAAGGGGCTACAAACTTGTTAATTAAAGTTGTACTGTAATGTTAGTGTAACTGATCTTCCCATCCCATTTATGCCCGAACCATGTTTTCGGTAATCCGCATTGGTTAAGTTATTGCCCATAATCCTGTAGGTTAGATTTTTAAAGGTACTGCCGGCATAAAAATGTAATAGGGTATAACCTGGTGTACCTCCTATTGGTATCCGATTATCGTCTTTATCGCCCTGTGCTAATCGGGTTTGTGCGTTGGCTTGTTCTATGTTTATACCCATGTGAAATAATTTCAGCAAGTAATGTACATTCCAATAGCTGTTAAAAGGGGGAATCCTTCGCATAGGCTCATCCCTGGTAATATTTTGTCCTAATAAATACGTAAACATTCCAGATGCGGTAAGCTGTGGAGTTAAAGTAATTCGATAAGAGGCTTCTATACCTTGCACATAGGCTGATTCAATATTTTCTTTTCGATAAACATTATATCCATTGATAATTTGATCTGTTTTGATTCTATTGATCAGATTTTGCAGGGATGAATGAAAGATAGATGCTGTAAAATTGGTTTTTACTGTTTGGTATCGAATGCCCAGTTCTTTATTCAGCGAAGATTCAGGTTGCAGTCCATAGGTAGGCACTTCATAGCGAAAGTCGATAATACCCAGTGTTCCCATATCGTCGATATTTGGCGCACGATATCCTGTACTCAGGTTGCCATACAAAACCCACCTAGATGTTAAAGCGTAGGAAGCACCCATCTGCCAAACAAAGGCTTTCGGCTGTACAGTAATTTTACCTAAGGTGGCTTCTTGCATTTGAATGCCATACTGATGAAATCGCCACCCTGCTTCAATCAGCCATTTTCCAGATTGAATTTGGTGCAAATTATAGAAGGCCGCATGCTGATAGATTGCATTATCAGGATATAGCCCTCGTTTGCTGGTTGATTCTCCTGTAGTGGTATTCTGTTGCACCCGACTGCTAAAAACTCTATCCAAATTATATTCAATCCCCAGCCGGGTGGTCCAAATCCGATTCAATTTCCAAACTCCCTCCGATTGAAATGTGGAACTTTTAATACAATCATTTTCAAAGGTTATCATATTGCTGTTTCTCGGCTGCGTAATCCGATTTTCACCCATTTGTTGCTGTGCAATTTGAAAGGTAATCTGCTGAATCTTTCTTTCCCTGAATACCTTTATAATACTGGCAAATGATTGAAACCTTTCTATTGGGTTAGACAAACTTTGTACAAACTTTTCTACCACATACCTATGGTAAAGGGGCACCTGCTGTTGCTTTACGGCTGTTATGCCCGCTTCTATTAACCAATTGTTTCCTGCATCCCAGCGTATTTTAGCATCCATAGAACTTTGCAGATAACCCGATGGTTTTTGGTACCCTGTGGTATCACCGCCTCTGAGATGACCGAAATCTGAGTAGCTGCCACTAATTAACGCCGCAAATTTTCGATTTCCATATTCAATTTGAGGCCGTATGGTTTTTTCCATTCCCCCATCGGTTAATTGTATATGTATCTTACCCGACCATTTAGCCTGATCCGAAAAATTGGGGCGCTGGGTAATGATATTGATAACCCCACCCAACGCATCACTGCCATATTGTACAGATCCGGTTCCTTTAAGTACCTCAATTTGTTGAACGGATTGTGGATCTATCAGGGTTAGATATTGATTGGGGCCGTATCGGAAAATGGCATTGTTTAGCCGGATACCATCAATCAGAATCAGACTTTGATTGCCGGTTAACCCCCTTACAAAAGGAGACCCGCCCCCATGATTGGTTTTTTGAAGAAATATGCCGGGTATGCCCTCTAATAATTCCGG
>JBBAJQ010000091.1:0-3069 GCA_040403945.1 Sediminibacterium sp. | reverse complement strand
AGTAAGCGAAACCAGTCTTCCTGTTCCAGTTGAATGCTTTGTGCTTCTTTTGCTTCGAGTAATCTTTCCAGCCGGGTTGTTCCTACAACCGGAAGTATGCCGGAAGGATGGCGTAGTAACCAGGCCAATAAAATCTGATTTTCACCGGTTTGATATTTTACAGCCAGTTCGGAAGTGCAACTGCGAATAGCCCGGTAGCGTGGATGGGTTTCGTCGCTGATAATGCCTCCACCCAATGGTGCCCAGGCCATTGGGATAATTTCAAGTTCTATGCAATGCGACAGGGTTCCGTTAGTAAAAGCATCCCGCATAAGCAGGGAGCATTCTATTTGATTATAAGCTATCGGTACCCATTTTTTTAGCATACTGGTTTCAGCAGGCAAAAAATTAGAAACCCCAAAGGAAATAATTTTTCCTGCCTGCTGTAATCGGGTAACAGCTTCCGCCACTTCTTCCGGGTGTAACAAAGGATCGGGACGATGGATTAAGAGCAAGTCGAGGAAATCGGTTTGCAAATTTTCGAGCGATCTTTCGGCAGACCGAATAATGTGGCTGGCGGAAGTATTATACGATTTGATTGCATGTTCCGGACGGTTGGGCGTTTTCATCTGAATGCCACATTTCGAGATGAGCTGCATTTGTTGTCTCCTGCCAGGATTGAGTTGCAGAGCTTCTCCAAATTCAGCTTCGGTGGTATAATCGCCATAAATATCGGCATGGTCAAATGCGGTGATTCCCGCCTCTAGGCAGGCATCTATCATTTGGTGGTATTGGGCACGGGTAAATCCTGCGCCCCAGATTCCCCAGCGCATGCAGCCGGCTATGGGAGCAGGGATGGTTGATTTTTTCATAGTTAAAAGTAAATAAATCCTGTTGAGGATGGCACATAAAAAAGTCCGACGTTAGTCGGACTTAAGCAATTTCTAATGGGTAAGAAGATTAATAGCGATTGTATCCGCCGTCTCCGCCACCGCCACGGTTGTATCCACCGCCGCCGCCGCCACGGTTTCCACCGTAACCACCGCCGCCGCGATTTCCACCACCGCCGCCACCGCCGAATTTCTTCTTGTAGCCGCCTCTCTCTCCTTCAGGACGAGGAGTTGATTCGTTTACTACAATTTTGCGGCTCAGCACTTCTGTGTCATGAAGAGCAGCAATAGCAGCCCGTGCAGCTTCGTCATCCGGCATTTCCACAAAACCAAAGCCTTTGCTACGGTCGTTGTTGAATTTGTCGGTAACAATTTTGGCACTGCTAACTTCACCAAATGGTGCGAAAAGATTCTGCAGGTCGTCACTGGACATATTCCAGTTCAGATTTCCAACGTAAATGTTCATTTAAAAAAAAATTTGATGATCAAAAACCAATGAGAAAACAGTAACCAAAACCCCCGAAGCATTTACGTAGAAACCCTCATGGAAAAAAGGCGAACTGTCATTGGACGCCCGAAGATAGTGATTTTCTACAATACAAGGTATTTTTTTCCATTTTCTGCCCGGGAGGCATAAGCGGGCAGGTTACCTATTGTAAATAAAAAACCCCCGCAAATGGCAGGGGTTTTCGTTAATTAGGGTTAATTGGTTATTCGCCAACTACTTCAAATTCAATTTCAACCACATTACCGTTCCCAAAATCGATGGTGGCTTTATGGATACCCAGTTCTTTTACCTCTTCGGTGATGTTGATGCGTTTGCGATCAATCTCATATCCTTTTTGGTCGCGGATAGCCCGGGCAATTTGTAAAGAAGTTACACTTCCGAAAATTTTACCGCTGGTGCCGGTTTTGGCACCCACTTTAACAGGAGCAGCTTTCAGAATGTCGATTACCTTATTCAGTTCCGCCAGCATGGCAGCTTCTTTTTTGGCAACAACTTTCAGTTTCTCTTCGTGCTGCTTCAGGTTAGAAGGATTGGCTTCTACCGCTAATTTTTGTGGAATGAGGAAGTTACGGGCATATCCGTTTTTCACATTCACCAATTCGTGGCGGCCGCCCAGATTGTCTACATCCTGGATTAATATTACTTGCATAGGGTTTGTTTAGTCCCAAGAGCCCAGTTCACCTTTCAGCGAACTGTCTCCCGCTGTTACACGGGGTTAGGGAAGGTTCACTAATTTTATTTTAACAGGTCAGTCACGTAGGGCAATAACGCCATTTGACGGGCTTTTTTAACCGCTTCCTGTACTTTACGCTGGTACTTCAACGAGTTTCCGGATAAACGACGAGGCAATAATTTTCCTTGTTCGTTCACGAATTTCTTCAGAAAATCGATGTCTTTGTAATCAACATATTTGATGCCATATTTTTTGAAGCGACAGAATTTTTTCTTAGGCTTCTCCTGCTTAATGGCGGTCAGGTATTTGATTTCATTCTTTGCCATGATTAAGCCTCCTGTTTTTCTTTATCCTGCATTGCAAATCCGCCATTTCTTTTTACGTGGTTGTACTCGACGGCGTATTTATCGAGACGGGTAATCATGTGGCGCATCACTTTTTCGTCGCGCAACAGTTGAATTTTCAGCTTTTCATTGGCATCAGCTGGTGCCGTGAATTCGAACACCCAGTAAATACCGGTTGTTTTTTTCTGAATGGGGTAAGCGAGTGATTTTAATCCCCATGGGTTGCTGTGCACAGAGGCACCTCCCAATTCTGCTACCAGATCGGCATATTTCTTTTGTGAAGCTTTGTAATCTTCATCGGAAAGTACCGGGGTAAAAATCACCATCAATTCGTAATGGTTCATTCCCTTGTTTTTTAGGTTTTTAATTTGGTTTATCCCACTGGACACCCGCCAAGGCGGGAGAATCTGCCAAAACAGATTTGGGGCAGCAAAGGTAATGATTTTTAAGTTGCTGGGGCGTTTTTTGTCATTAAAAATATAGCGTGGAAGCGGTTTTATCCCAGTTTTCTTCTCAATTTTGCTATTTCTGGCTGTTACTACCCCGCCGAAGGGTTATATAAGTGGGAAAATGGTCGCTATAGCCACCTCTGTATCGGTTCCCATCCCAGGTTCGCATCGGATAGCCCCGGTATCTTCCCTGATTTTCTACCATAAAGGGTTTTCGATAAATGCC
>JBBAJQ010000090.1:0-3182 GCA_040403945.1 Sediminibacterium sp. | reverse complement strand
TGTTACTTCAGACGGCTTGGTCATCCCGCAAGGAAATGAAGAGTTTTACAATTTTGAATGGAGTGGGTTTTTGGGGGGCTACACTAGCGTTATTTCTGTTTTAATAACCATTTTATTAGTTCGTCATTATATACAATACTCCATGAATGCGGATGCCTTTTATTGTCAGGTTTTCGGTAACCTTTATTTTGTGTTGTTATTAATTCTGCATTTTGATTTCCCAGTCTATTTAGTTCGTTAATCATTGCTGAACATTCGGTCGCATTCATACTTGTTAAGTCTGCTCCACGTTCTTTTAACCACCAATTTATGTCAGGTTCTGTGTATATTCTCAAAGGCAAATTGATTAGTTTCTTAACCGCTGTCTGTGTTGTGTCTGAAAATGAATAAGGTGAAAGACTGTAATATTCAAAAAGTTTTGTTTTAGGACTACCTCCTGTTTCCTTTTCAAGTCTGTCTATCATATACACGTTTTCTTGATTGGCTTCCTTGTTTTTTGAAAGTCTGATATCTCTTTTTGCCGAATTATAAAATCTTTCAAAGTCGAGTGGAGGGTCAATTGCAAAAATGGCTGTCGGTTTTACAGCCATTTTTTGCGCATATTTTATAGCACAACTACCACCAATTGAAAATCCACCAACATAAAATCGTTGGTCAATCAGCTTGTGTTTAGAAGTTACATCATTTAAAATTCTGTCAAACGTTTGCTGGCTTACACTATCCACGCCAAAAGATAATACACCATCCTGAAAAGTTGGAATAATTGTCAATATTCCGTTTTGAGCTAACTTTTTTGGCAAGTCAGTCTGCTGTAAAACGTTTTCGGCTGTTTCTCCAAAACCTGGAACAAGAAATAAATATCCGTTCCATGGAAGTTTTGGTGGATATATTATTGTGTAACAGTTTTTTGTTGTATCCGTTTTATCAAGAAAGACTTTCTCAATTTTTGGGTTAGATTCTTTCTGTCCATTACAGCTAATAGCAAAAAATGAAAGAGTCACAATTATTAAAAAAAGTCTATTCATAGATGTGTGTTCTTTTTTTACTTTGTATCTTTCTGGGTTTGCGTGTGCAAGCTCTCCTAAAATCGGATATATTCAAAAGTATACTATTTTCCATTTCCAGTTGCTGAAGCATTTGTATGGTATAGTCCCGATGAAACATATCACACTAATACATGAGCCCGAAGGCCGCTCTAATCTATTTGCCATTCCCCACTTTTTCCCGAACTTCATACATCTTCAACAACATCATTATGAAGCAACCGTTTAGAATGCTTAGAGTCAGTTTATGGCTGATATCTTTACTACCAGGTACCCTGTTATTTTCACAAGTGAATCATTCTAGTGATTATAAATCTCTTGTTTCCCTGTTCAAGGAATGGAGAGCTTTTGAAAACCCTCCCCTGAAAAAGGGTGCACCTGATTATACTGTTGCAACTTTTAATAAAAGATTACCTGCATTTAAAAAATTGCAGTTCAGATTACATAGTATTGATACAACTGCCTGGAGCACCGAACACAAGGTTGATTGGATGCTGGTATGGGCTGAAATGAATGGGTATGATTTTAATCACAGAATTTTACAACCCTGGGCAAGGGATCCTGCCTTTTATAAAACCATCTGGACCGAACGCAGTGATGTTCCTGCACATGAAGGCCCTACCCATCATGCCATCATCGATATTTGGAAATACGCTTTTCCGCTTTCCCCCTCAGATAAAAATAAACTCATTGAACAGCTCAAAGTGATTGAAACCCTCAATGAACAAGCCAAGCTGAACTTAACCGGAAATGCAAAAGAATTGTGGGTAGCAGGTATTAGGGACATCCAATCTCAAATAAATGATTTAAAAGAATTGCTGGAAAAGCCCGGTGTAAGAGATGACCAAGCACTATCTAAAGAAATAAACCAATCAATTGCTTCAACAGCAAAGCTCGTACAATGGCTGGAAGCTGCTGCTACCAAAAAGACAGGCCCTTCCGGTATCGGAAAAGAAAATTATACCTGGTATGCAAAAAATGTACACCTCGTTCCTTTGTCATGGGATGATCAAGTGATATTATTGAAAAGAGAGCTTTCACGAGCCTGGTCTTCACTGAAATTGGAGGAACACCGAAATAGAAATTTACCATTGCTATCTGAGGCAAATACTGTTGTACAATACGATTCATTGAGTGAAAGGTCGGTGAGAAGTCTTATTCAATTCCTCGATCAGCAACAGTTGCTAACCATGAAAAGATATTATGAGCCAGCCCTGAGGGCACATCAAGGAAGTTTTATTCCGAAAGAAAAACGGAATTTTTTTTCCATCACGATGCATTACGATCCACGCCCGTTGTTCTCTCATTTTTATCACTGGTTTGAATTAGCGCAAATGGATCTTGAGCCACATGCTTCTGAAATTCGTCGTGCACCATTGTTGTATAATATTTTTGATTCGCGCAATGAAGGCATGGCAACGGCAGTAGAAGAAATTTTTATGAATGCCGGACTATACGATACGGATCCACGGGTAAGGGAGATCGTTTATATTTTAATTGCCCAACGGGCTGCACGTGGATTAGGTTCACTATATGCCCACGCAAATGAAATGACGATGGAGGAAGCCGGAAAAGTACATGCTGAATATACGCCCCGTGGCTGGATGAAAACCGAAAAAGAGTTATTGAAATTTGAACAGCATCTCTATATGCGACAGCCGGGATACGGCACCAGCTATATCACCAGAAAATTCCTTCTGGATGAGGCGATGACAGAATATGCAAGGAAAATGGAATTGTCTGGACAAACATTCACCATCCGGAATTTTTTAGATCGAATGAACCAAATTGGTTCTGTTCCTACATCATTGGGTGCCTGGGAATTAACCGGCGACAATGGAATGATAAAAAACTTACATAAAAAATAATTGTCAGCAAGTATTGGGTAAACCAGATGATGAAAGTATTAGATACCTCAATAAAACAATGTAAGAAGGGCAAAAAGAGGGGGCCTAAATTGATAGAATAATAAGATATATCTTTATAGACATGGCTTGGGATGAATATCTTTTTTGGCAAAAGAATGATAAACAGAAAATCAATAAAATTAATGAGCTACTAAATGCCATTTCAAGAAGTCCATTTGAAGGTATTGGCAAACCAGCAGCGTTAAAATTTTAATACGCTGCAGATCTTACT
>JBBAJQ010000089.1:0-3243 GCA_040403945.1 Sediminibacterium sp. | reverse complement strand
GAAGCAGGCTTGCCTGTTAAATCGGTTTCGGTAAGATTGCGTGCTTTACTGGAGTTGCCGGATAAATAAAATTTTCCTCCTTTTTCTACTATCACTTTAAAGTGATCGGATAGTTTGCCGGTACCCAGTCCGGTAACCGAATTGAGTATCTCATCTTTTAGTAATAGCACTGCATCACCCGCCAGAAATAAATTCACCTGGTGCCCTTCTTCCAGTGCTGTTTTAGCTACTAAAAAGGATAGTGCTGCCTTGGTTGGATTGTCTTGCCCGGTGGTTACATGAATTAAAAATTTCTGATGCGTAGGTTTTTCTTGTGCAAACGACATGGTATGAATGTTAAATAGGGTGATAAATAGCAGTGCGTATTTCATTTGATTCGTTTGTGTGAATGAATGTTATGGCCTACTTAAAGATAAAAACAAATACGAAAATAATCAACATGAAAATAATGGCATCAGGGGATACTACCAATTTGACAGCATTTATCCAGCAGCACAGATTTGATTTTTAAAATTGAAAATCAAGTAATTGTATGTTTACAATTAACTGAAGGAATAGAATCGATTTATTAGTAATCTATTAGTGCAATAAAAAGACTATCCTACGTGTAGGATAGTCTGAAAATAGAATGGCGAGTAAATGTAGAAATTGGCTTATGTATAGAGTGGTACCTTGCAAGTCTATACATTTATCACATGCTTATTATAAACGATAGCTCTTTCTTACCATCCAGAAGTACAATCGATCCGACAGCATTTTTCGAAGTTGTAAAAGTAGGGGTCCGGGTTTACCAACTGCATATCTCATTTGGTTGCTATTAGCTGTAGCGGCTTTGTATATAGATTTTGCAACTACCTCCGGGCCTTCAGCTTCCTTCATCACTTTGTCTGCTGCCTCTGTAAATTTTTGCATAAATGTATCGTACTGATTGGTATGTGTGGGAGTAACCAATTGTCTGCTTCTACCATAAAAATCAGTAACTATCGGGCCTGGTTCGATTAGTTTCAGTTTGATATTGAATTGGGCAAGTTCGTAGTGTAATGATTCGGTAAAGCCTTCCACTGCAAATTTGGTAGCATGATAGATACTATAGAGTGGGAAAGTTATTTTACCGCCCATACTTGAAATCTGAATAATTATTCCTCCGCCATTTGGTCGCATACTTTGGATGGCTTCTCTGGTTACCCGCATTAACCCAAATACATTGGTATTAAATTGTTTCTCTATTATGTCGTCCGTGATAGCTTCAAAGGGGCCATCTACACCGTATCCGGCATTATTAACCACCACATCTATTTTACCGAATTTCTTTTTTGCTTCCGAAAAGGCGGTGTGAATGCTGTCTACACTTGTAACATCCATCGGCAACAGCGTTACATTACTCAGTTGGGCAAAATCTTTTTCTTTTTCCGGGGTTCGTTGTGTGGCAATAACATTCCAGCCCATATTAGCGAATTCGAAAACGGTAGCTTTACCTATGCCACTGGAAGTTCCTGTTATTAGTATCGTTTTTTTCATGTTTTGTTGATTTATGGGCAAACATACTGGCAATTGGATAAACCAACAACAGTAGAGTATACTCTATACTTGTTATTTATTTTTCAACATCGTATATTTGTAGTATGTTAATAAATGAACTATCCAAAAAAACAGGCATTTCTGTACATACGATTCGTTTCTACGAGAAGTCGGGCTTGATTGCAGGAACAAGAGACGAGTCGGTAAAAACGAATAATTATTTGCATTATGATGATGTGACTATTGAAAAACTGGAGTTAATTAGTGATGCTAAGTTGATAGGATTTACCATCCGGGAGATAGGACAACTTATAGATGCCTGGTTTAACAGCAAGTGTACTAAGAAGCAGAAGTTGCTTATATTAGAAGATAAGTTACATTCATTAGAGCAGAAGTTGCGGGAGATAAAGGAAATGAAAAAGCAGCTTTTACAATATCAAGATGATGTAATCCACGATCGTTGCTGAAATCACTGTTAGCCTAACACCTAATAGTTGATAGCATATTTTGCTGGGTTGCCTGAAACATTTAGCATTGAATGGATGATTGACTAGACCACATAATACTACTTAGACTTCAATATCCTATCTCATTAACCAGCGTATTTCAGTTCTTGATTAACTACCATCACTATTAAAAATGCCGTCCACCGCCAGCTGCCGGCCTACCGCCTGCTGGCCTACTAGCACCACCTCCTCGCTGCCCCCCTGGGGCTGGCCTGCTGGCTCCGTTAAAATTGTTCATCCATTTGTTGCCTCAGGCGACTAACACAAGTGTCTAAATTTATTGTAATGAATAGTTCATCCCTCTTTCGGAAAATCAGCACCCACCGTTACTTCCGCCCAGGTATCAAAATCATGTTTTAATTCCTCCAATTTTAAACGGGCACCTTTCAACGCAGCTGCGCCCAATAACAATCTTAAAGGAGGGGTAGCTGATTCCGTTACGGCAATCATAGCTTTCGCCGCTCTTACCGGATCGCCGGGTTGATTGCCACTGTAGGCCCGGATATCTCCTTTGTTTTTTTCTGCTGTTGTTGCATAATCTGCAATTCTAATATTACTATCTTTTGCAGATCGACCGGCCCAGTCAGTTCTGAAACCGCTCGGTGCAATGATTGTCACTTTAATACCCAATGGCGCCAGCTCCTTGCTTAGCGACTCACTCAATCCATCCACCGCATATTTTGTGGCATTGTAAAAACCAACGCCGGGAAAAGACCGCAAACCCCCTATAGAAGCAATATTCAGTATATGACCGATTCGGCGTTTTCGCATGTGAGGTAACACTTCCTGAATCATCTTAGCCAAACCAAAAACATTGATTTCAAACATGCGTCTTACTTCCGCTTCCTCACTCTCCTCAATGGCACCAAAATAGCCAATGCCTGCATTATTCACCAGCACATCAATTTGTGCAAAATGTGCGATCGTTTTTTCAACTGCTGCCGTAATTTCAGCACCCGACGTTACATCTAGGCTTACTGCCAAAGCTGTTTCAGGATACCTGCTCACAATATCCTCTACATCATTTATATTTCGCGAGGCAACAGCCACCGAATAACCCTGTGCCAATAATTCAATTGCCAATGCTCGGCCAAAGCCAGTTGAACAGCCTGTGATTAACCAAACTTTTTTCATAAGGTGGATTTATTTGTTGCTTGAATAATGCATAATTCTTTATGTATACAATGGCAAAAATAGGGTGAACATTAGATAGGTAAAC
>JBBAJQ010000088.1:0-3783 GCA_040403945.1 Sediminibacterium sp. | reverse complement strand
AATTTTATAATACCGGCTTTTTACCCAGCACATCTTCAATGGAAAGGAAATTTACATTGCCTAGATTAAGTTTTAGGATGCCGGCCTCAATCTTTGCACGGTCACCCACTATAACAATCAACATATTATCCGACACTACAAACTGATTAGCCGCCGCCATAACTTCTTGTTCAGTAACCGCCAAAACCTTTCCTACATAATTATTGAAATATCCATCGGGCAACTGATACAAAATCTGTGAGCCCAATGTTCCGGCAAGATCGATATTGGTTTCGAATAGCCGAGCATATCCCAAGGCATTGTAATTCTTGCCTCTGGATAGTTCATCTGCAGGTATTGGTGTACGAATTTTATCGAACTCTATAATGAATTCACCCAGCGCAGGGCCGGTAACATCTGTTTGCACTGAAGAGGATGCCGCGAAAGGACTAGGCGTGTTCCAAAAACTGAAACTAGATGAGGCGCCATACGCATATCCATGTTTTTCGCGTAAATTAGAATTGAGACGGGAAGTAAAAGAGCCGCCCAATATAGTATTCATTACATTCACTGCATAATAGGAAGGGTCATTTCTGGCTGGACCAAGCCGACCAATTGAAATAACCGATTGCGCTGCGCCTGGCTTATCAATCACATAAATACTTCTTCCCTTCACCTGCGCAGGAACCGGCCTTGCCTTAGTGGTTGCATTTCCTTTTGGATATGCAGCAAAATATTTTTCCAGCAGGGGTTGAATGGATTGCTTGGTTACATCCCCAGCAACAATTAAGGTAGAATTGCCGGTAACGAAATTAGTGGTATGAAATGCAACCAGATCTTCCCGAACATACGAACGAATTGTACGATCATTGGCAAAACGTCCATAGGGACTGGCTTCCGTAAACATCATCTGATTAAAGGCGCGTTGTGCAATAGTAGAGGGGTCGTCGTAATTCTGAAGAAGTGCATTCAGTCGCAACTTCTTTAAACGGTCTAATTCAGAATTTGCAAATGTAGGTTTCAGAATTATGGTACTCATTAGTGCTAGTGCATCTTGCAGGCGAGCAACAGGTGCTGTGCAATTTACTTCAGCAGAAAAGGGACGGCTACCCGTTCCAATTTGTGCTCCCAGCAACTCAATCTCATCTGCCAACTGAAGAGCAGTAAAATTACCAGCTCCTTCATCAAGTACATCCATGGCAAAAGAAGCGAGCCCTTCCTTTCCAACGGGGTCATCATAATTACCTGTTTGAATCAACAGGTTCACCTGCACCATGGGCACATTGTGTTTTTCCATCAAAACAACTTTCAATCCGTTAGATAATGTAAATCGAACGGGTACAGGTAACGAAAGATTTTTTACCTGAGACAATGCTGGTGCACCGCTTCGGTCGGGCATCTGGGCAAAACCACCTACCAACCAGAGAGTGAATGATACAAGTAAGCATATTTTTTTCATGATATTATTTTTTAGTAGCTGCTAAATCTTTTTTTCCTTCGGGAACGATGCTCATTACTATACGTGCATTAGATCGGAGGTATTTTCGCGCTGCGGCAGAAATATCAGCCGGATCAACAGATTTATATCGCTGTAAATCTTCGTTGAAATAATCTGGATTACCGGTATAGAAAAAGTACTCATTTAATTGGTTCGCCTTACCGCTGAATCCGCCGGAACGTTCGATTTGTGTTAGAAACCGTGACTCATATTGGTTCACCACGCGGGCAAGTTCTCTGTCGGTAGCACTTTCGCTTGTAATCTTATCGATTTCTTCCTGCACGATTTGCTCTATCTGATTCAAACCAATTCCGGGGCGGGCAGTTACGGCAATATAAAACTCGCCTGAAAATTTGCTGGAATTTTGAAAGGCGGAAACATTTTGTGCTATCTGAAGATCATATACCAGTCGCTTATACAGTCGGGAATTTTTTCCTCCCCCTAGAAGGGAGCCCAGCAATTCCATTTCGGCGCTACCGGGTTGAAAGTTAGCAGGAGACAGCCAAATCATTTGAAGCCGTGGCAGTTGCACTTTATCTTCCATCACCACCCGTTTCTCTTCCGTTAATACAGCGGCAGCGGGTTGTGGAGGCAGTACAGTTTTACCTGCCGGCACATCGCTGAACCATTTCTCTACTGCTTTGCGTGCCTGTGCCAAATCAATATCACCGGCAATACAAAGTGAAGCATTACCGGGAATATAATACTGGGTAAAAAAATCAGCCACATCCTGTCTGCTAGCAGCTGTAAGATCGGCCATAGAGCCAATAACGGGCCAGGAATAGGGATGATCTTTAGGATATAGAAGAGCGGGCAATTCCAGATTAGCCTTACCATAGGGCCGATTTTCGTACGACTGGCGACGTTCATTTTTAACAACATCCCGCTGCCCATCTACGGTAGAATCGGTGAGTGAAGCCAACAGAAAACCCATGCGATCTGATTCCAGAAATAGTGCCAGATCTAATGCATTAGAGGGAAGGTCTTCATAATAATTGGTGCGATCTTCGGTAGTGGAGCCGTTGTTATTGGCACCGGCAGCTTCCAGCCATTCATCAAACTTACCTTCGGGCACATTTTTCGATCCTTCAAATAGAATATGCTCAAATAAATGGGCGAAACCGGTGCGTCCGGGCTTCTCGTTGCCCGAACCAACAAAGTACCACACATTTACACTAATACGGGGGATGGTTTTATCCTGGTGTAGGATAACATTCAGTCCGTTTGGCAGGGTGAACTGCTGATAGGGTACTTTAATCTTTTGCGCATGCGCAGATAGTGCACATAACAGTAGGGTTATAACTGAATACAGCTTCATAAAATAAACGAATAGAGGTAAAAAAGTTTATGTACGATGGTATAAATATAAGCGAATAAGAGTAAAGAAACTATAGCCTGCTGGGGGCCGCCTATTTATTGGAAATAATCGTGTAATAGAATAGTTTTGGCAGTTCCCTTTCAGGAGTATTAATGCACCCGCGCTAATTAACCCAAAACATGCAATTTACACTCTATCAGGTTGACGCATTTACAGACACTATTTTTGGTGGAAACCCAGCTTGTGTGGTTCCGCTTGAAAACTGGTTACCAGATAACATTTTATTGAAAATAGCCAAAGAAAATGCAGTAGCAGAAACAGCATTTTTTGTTGATAAAGGAGAGAAAATTCATTTACGCTGGTTTACCCCTGAACTTGAGATGGATTTGTGTGGTCATGCAACCCTGGCCACCGCTCATTGTTTGCATACCCTTATGCACTATCCCAAAAAGGAAATCGTTTTCGAAAGTTTAAGTGGTGATTTACATGTTACCATAGAGCAGGAGCTGTATAAATTGGATTTCCCATCCAGAATGCCGGTTGAATCTGATGTACCCTCAGAAATTTTGAAATCCCTAAATACTCAACCAAAGGAAATTTTTAAATCCCGGGATTATATGCTGGTGTATGAAAATGAAACTGAAATCAGGCATATCAACATTAACCGAACCCTATTTGACCAAATCAATTTGGGTGCGGGAGGAGTAATTGTAACGTCAGCTGGAGATACTTGTGATTTTGTTTCCCGATTTTTTACACCGCAAGCCTCTATTTTAGAAGATCCGGTTACGGGTTCTGCCCATTGTTCGTTAATTCCATTTTGGGCCAATAGACTGAATAAAAGTGAACTGGTAGCGCATCAGGTTTCTGAAAGGATGGGCAAATTATATTGTGAATACAGAGGTGATCGTGTTATCATAAGCGGACAGGCAAAAACATATTCGATAGGTTGCTTATTTACGGAATAGTGGTGTTTGCTGTTATTGGA
>JBBAJQ010000087.1:0-3987 GCA_040403945.1 Sediminibacterium sp. | reverse complement strand
TAATCTGTGCTATAGGATTTACAGTTACCGTAACACTAAACTGTGCACCGGTACATCCATTAGAGGTAGGCGTTACCAAATAAGTAGCCGTTCTTACCTCATTTACTGTATTCAATAATTTGCCAGTAATAGATGATTGTCCGGTTGCAGATGCCACTCCTGTAAAACCATTTATAGTTGGCGCACTCCAAGCAAACGTAGTTCCGATTGGAACAATATTAGAATCAGTTGGAGTTACCGAGAAAGTAACATTCGCACAGGTGGTAGCCGTAAATGCCGCAATTTGAGCATCCGGCTTGATGGTTACGGTTACCGTAAAAGTTGCGCCAGGTCCGCAAGCGGTGTTTGGCGTTACGATATAAGTAGCCGTTTGTTGCTGGTTCGTTGAGTTTGACATGGTTGCCGAAATAGAAACTCCTGAACCATCGGATGCCCCTGTAAGTCCGGCTGTTTGAGTAACTGTCCAACTGAAAGTAGTTCCACCGGCAATTACTCCGTCTGTAACATGTGTTGGTGTAATGGTAAATGGAACGCCATCACAGAAAACCCTGGTCATCGCATTCACATAGGCAAAAGGACTCACCGTAATTACCACACTAAACGCAGCACCTGTGCAACCACCGGGTGAGGTTGGGGTAACACTAAAAGTAGCAGTTCTGGCTATATTGGAAGTGCTAGACAAGGTTCCAGAAATTACAGTGGCATTGGTTCCCAGATTACCTCCGGTGATGAATGGCCCAGAAGGTAATTGATTCCATGTATAGGTAGTATTATCTGGTATAGTACCATTTGCCGGGTGTGAAGGCGTAATCGCAAAAGGAATACCACTACATACAGTTTGCGATAAAGTAGTAACCTCTGCATTAGGAAGCACGCCCACACTTACAGTAAATGTAGCACCTGCACAATTACCCAGAGCAATAGAACTCCGGGGTGTTACCTCATAAGTTGCAGTTTGTATTGTATTAGAACTATTGAAAAGAGTCCCACTAATAAATAAAGCAGAAGATACCGTTGCGCCACCCGTTAAACTTGCCGTGTAGGTTGGTAGTGATAACCATCTATAGGCAGTACCTGCCGGAACAAGACCATTAATACCCGATGAGGCTACTACAGGACTAACTGTGAAAAGAACCCCATCACAGGTAACCGCAGTCATATTAGTAATAGCTGGCTTAGGATTTACCGTTATTACTACTGTAAAATTATTACTATTGGTACAGCCATTTAATAATGTTGGGGTAACGGTAAACGTAACTGATTGTGCAATGTTAGAAGTGTTGGAGAATGTACCCGTAATCAATGAACTGCCGGATGCAAAAGAGGTCCAGGTAACATTAGCGGAAGAAGGCGTAGCATTAAATAAAGTATAGGTTGTGCCATCAGGTACAATTCCATGTGTTATATTAACAGGACTGAAACTAATTGAACCTTCACTACAAACCACCTGTGTAATCCCCGTAATACTTACGATTGGATTCACCGTAACCACCACAATAAATACAGATCCTATGCAATTTGATCCTACACTATACGTGGTTCTGGGTGTAACTAAGTAAGTAATCGTTCGGGCAATATTACTCTGGTTGGTAAGTGTTCCGAATATATCAGATACGCCAGTGGGTGATTGAGCAACTGCACCAATGATGCTGGTGGCACTAGGGGCTGACCAGGTATAGGTGGTAGTTCCGGATGCTCCAGTTGGCACTTGACCGTCGATAACATCCGTTGGCGTTACTCGGAATGTTTGCCCACTACAAATGGTAGCAGACATGGAACTAATAGCTGCATTTGGATTGATGGTTACTGTTAAAGTAAAGGATGCACCAGCGCAACTTCCCGGTGCCGGTGCTGTTGGCGTAACCGTATAAACAGCAGTTTGCTGTGTACTTGAAGTATTATTCAAATTACCCGTTATCACTCCTGTACCCGAAAAAGCAACACCACCAGTTAACCCGGGTGAAAGAGTTGGAGCAGTCCAACTAAACAATGTATTGGCAGGTACAATTCCATTAATGCCGGGTGCCCCTACTGCCGGCGTTACCGTGAAGCCTACTCCCTCACAGAATACGGCCGTCATCGCGTTTATGTAAGGACGAGGGTTCACCGTAACCACTACTGTAAAATTGGCACTATTCGTACATCCATTTAACAAAATAGGAGTAACCGTATATGTGGCAGTAGCTACAGCATTGGAAGTACTGCTTAAAGTACCTACAATGGTAGATTGAGGTGTTGGAGCAGCAGACCATGTTAAACTTCCAGTGGATGCAGGTGCCGACCAACTATAAATTGTTCCAGATGGAATTGTATTTGCAAAACTTGTTGGATCTATATTGAAACTTCCTTCACTACAAACCACTGCTGTAATACCAGTAATCCGAGCTAGCGGATTCACCGTAATGGTTATACTAAATGGTGAACCCACACAATTACCCTGTGGTGATCTAGGTGTAACGGTATAAGTTGCCGTTAATGGCGCAGCGGTCGTATTATTAATGGTTGCACTAAAAGATAAGGTATTGGCACTTGAGCCCGATAATGGACTCAACCCCGCAACAGCATTCACCGTCCAGTTATAGGTAGTATTAGCAGGTACCCTTCCATTTGTAACATCCACTGGCAAAATCACCACAGGTATTCCACTACAAGTAGTAGTAAATACCTGATTAATACTGGCAGTCGGATTTACTGTAACAATTACACTAAACGCAGCACTGCCACATGCACCTGTAGGCGGCACCGGTGTTACCGTAAAGCTTGCCGTTAATGGAACTGAACTCGTACTGCTGATTACGCCACTGATAAATGATAATGAAGTTCCCGTTCCGCCAGAATTAATCGTTAATCCTGCAGGCAACGTTGAATTGGTCCAACTATACAAAGTATTTGCAGGTACAATATTACCCTGCTGACCATTCGTAGGACTAACCGTAAACGTTGCCCCCGTACATATAGTTGTAGTTAAGGTTCCAATTGTTGCCTTCGGGTTCACCGTTACTACAATAGTAAATTGTGCACTATTGGTACAACCAGAAGTTAATACCGGCGTAACTGTATAAGTAGCCGTTGCAACCGCATTGGTGGTATTGGTTAAAGATGCTATAAATGTATCCTGATTACTTAATGCAACAGACGATAATAAGGAACCTCCCGGAGCTGCAGTTGGTGAAAGCCAGGTATATTTTGTACCGGCAGGTATTACATTACCTCCAATGGAGTTTGGATTTAAATCAATAGAAGCCCCGCTACAAATTACCTGTGTGATTCCATTAATTCTTGCCAATGGCAAAACACTTACCGTTACCGTGAAGGCAGCACCATTGGCACAACCCGCTCCCGGATTAGGCGTTACCGTGTAAGTAGCCGTAGAAATCGTAGACGATGTATTGGTCAGGTTACCGTTGATATTCGTACCACTACCTGTGCCGGTAGTTCCCCCTACCGTTCCTGAAAGAGTAGGAGCCGTCCAGGTATACGTTGTAGATGATGGTATCGTTCCACTAACTGGGGTAACCGCAAAAGAAACACCACTACAAGTGGTAAATGCAAAATCATTCACAACTACCGAAGGGAATACGGTTACAAAAACAGAGAATTGTGCAGCAGTACAATTACCGGTAACATTAGGTGTAACAAAATACGTGGCAGTCCGGGTAACATTAGTCGTGTTCGTAAGGGTACCGCTGAAACTGCTGGCATTAGTGGCACCGGCTAACCCATTTAAATTGGAAGTTCCTGTAGGTGCATTCCAGGTATAATTAGTATTGTTAGGTATGGTTCCTGTTAAAGAGGGAGTAAAGGAAACACCACTACAAGTAGTTATGCTAACGCTGTTCACAGCTGCTGTGGGAAATACAGATACAGTAGCAGTGAAGCCCGGACCATTACAACCACTGGAAGTAGGCCTAATAAAGTAAGTGCCGGTAATAACCGCATTGGTGCTATTGGTTATTGTGCCATTGAAGTTGGACTGATTGGAAGCCG
>JBBAJQ010000086.1:2135-4052 GCA_040403945.1 Sediminibacterium sp. | reverse complement strand
GGATGTGGTGGTCGTGGAACCGGAGCTGCGGTGCAAGCCTTACAAAGCAAACAACAGGTAAAATTCGTTGCTATGGCAGATGCTTTTAGAGATAACCTCGACAATTGCTATAATTCTATCACCGAAGAATTGGCGAGTATCACCAAGGGCGATAAAGCCAAACAGGCAGCCATGCTGGATGTTCCGGAGGAGAGAAAATTTACCGGATTTGATGGCTATAAACAAGCCATTGCACTGGCAGATGTAGTAATACTCGCAACCCCACCCGGATTTAGACCCATTCATTTTGAAGAAGCCATCCGCATGGGCAAACATGTATTTATGGAAAAGCCCGTAGCTACTGATCCTGCCGGTGTTCAAAAGGTATTAGCGACGGCTGCCCTGGCGAAAGAAAAGAAACTGAATGTGGTAGTGGGTTTACAACGCCATTATCAAGATTCGTATCGTGAACTTTTTAAGAGAAAAGAATTAATCGGAGACATCACTTCGGCACAAGCCTGGTGGAACAATGATGGCGTATGGGTTCGACCGCGCAAACCCAATCAAACCGAAATGGAATACCAAATGCGCAACTGGTATTACTTTAACTGGCTCTGTGGCGACCATATTACCGAGCAGCATATCCACAATATAGATGTGATCAACTGGTTCAAGGGAGCCTATCCGGTAAAAGCACAGGGTATGGGTGGCCGTCAGGTTAGAAAAGGCAAGGAACATGGAGAAATTTTCGACCACCATTTTGTTGAGTTTCATTATGCCGATGGCTCCATATTAAATAGCCAGTGCCGCCATATTCCGGGTACAATGAGTAAAGTAGATGAATTATTAATTGGTACCAAGGGAAAAATTTTTACAGGGAAAGCCAGCATAGTAGATCATGCCGGAAACAGCCTCTATCAGTTTGATAACAAAAAGAAAGAGCGCAACCCCTATCAAACAGAGCATGATGAATTATTTGCTGCCATTGCCAAAGGAGAATATCAATTTGCCGATGCAGAAAATGGTGCGAAAAGTACCATGACATCCATTCTGGGAAGAATGGCTACCTATTCTGGGCAAGTAATTGAATGGGATAAAGCGATTAATTCGGGGTTGGATATTAATCCAAAAGTGTATGACTGGAATGCCCCACCTCCGGTAATACCCAATGCGGATGGATTTTATCCCATTGCAGTTCCCGGGGTTACCAAATATTAATCGCCTGTTTAAATTGTTTAAAACCTACTAATACATAGTAGGTTTTTTTGTTAAATAGAGCCCTTTATTCAACCGATAAATCTGTACCTTAGTAACCTTAACAAAAATGTACCCCATGTTCATCCGAATGCGTATTTTACCCTTCCTGTTTGCACCGGCAATACTTTTTGCACAGAAGCCTTCAGCACCCAACCAACCGACTACCGAAGCTCCCTCCCTATCCAGTTATTATAAACCTATGTTGTGGAGAAATGTGGGTCCTGCCCGAGGTGGCCGATCTGTTACGGCAACCGGGGTTCCAGGTAACACCCTAGTATATTATATGGGAACTACCGGTGGAGGTGTTTGGAAAACTGAGGATGCCGGAATTAGTTGGAAAAATGTATCGGATGGATATTTTAAAACAGGATCTGTTGGAGCAGTAGCCGTAGCTCCTTCCGATGCCAATGTAGTGTATGTGGGTATGGGAGAGCACGCTCCCAGAGGAGTAATGTCGTCTTATGGAGATGGAATCTATCGATCAACCGATGCTGGTAAAACATGGAAACACCTCGGTCTCGAACTTACGCGTCAGGTAGCAGCCATCCGTATTCATCCAACTAATCCCGATGTAGCTTATGTGGCTGCACAGGGTCCTATACATGGTGCATCGCCAGATAGAGGGGTTTTTAAAACAGAAGATGGCGGAAAAACCTGGAAGCGACAATTGTATGTAGATGA
>JBBAJQ010000086.1:0-2035 GCA_040403945.1 Sediminibacterium sp. | reverse complement strand
TCTGCTCAACACCAAAATTCAAGAGGATATGGCTATAATGGAATATCCCGTACAATTTCAGGCACTGGAAGCCAAAAACATGACGTATCGCTTCAACTGGAATGCACCCATTATTCATTCAAAACACGAAAAAGGCGTTTTTTATCATGCCGGAAATCGGGTGTTTAGAACGGATAATCTGGGGAAAAGTTGGCAGGTGATTTCTCCTGATTTAACAACGCACGATACTACCAAAATGGGCAAAGGAGGCGCTCCATATACCAATGAAGGCGCTGGAGGTGAAAATTATTGTACTATCGCCTACCTGGCAGAATCTCCCCACGAAAAAGGGGTTATCTATTCTGGTAGTGATGATGGCATGGTATATATCACCCGAAATGGTGGAACTGAGTGGACTAATATCAGTCCAGAAGGCATTAAAGGATTCCTAGTGAATGCCATTGAAGTATCCCCGCACGATAAAGCTACTGCCTATATTGCGGTGAACAAGTATAAGCTGAATGATTTTACACCTTTCATATACAAAACCACCGACTACGGAAAAACCTGGACACGCATCAACACCGGTATTCCTTATGGAGCTTTTGCTCGGGTAGTAAGGGAAGATAATGAAGTAAAAGATTTGTTGTATGCGGGCACTGAAACAGGATTTTATATATCTTATACGGGTGGAAAAAATTGGCAATCCCTACAACTCAATTTACCGGTAACCCCAGTTACTGATTTAAAATTGCACCAAAATCATTTACTGGCCAGTACACAAGGAAGAGCTTTTTGGGTGTTGGATGATTTAACACCGTTTAGAAAAAATGCTGCCAATCTTAAAGAAGCAGCCGAATTGCTGCCCGTAAAAGACGTTTATCGCATATCGGCAGGAAGTCCACTGAATCAGGTATTTCCTGATGACAAAGACCCCATCACCATCAATACCACCCTGTCCAATCCGGTAACTGGTGCGCATATTTTTTATCATATCCAACAAAAAGATTCGGTAAAAAAAGTTACGCTCGAAATCTTGGATGCTGCGGGAAATGTAATTAGAACTTATTACCAAGAAACACCCAAAAACAAAACAGGGAATAATCAAGCAGAGGCCGATCCTACCATCGATTTGCGAAATGGGCTGAATCGATTTGTGTGGGATTTACGCCATAAAAATCTACCCACCATAGAAAATGTAGAAATAGAGGGTAGCTATCGGGGCAGATCGGTAGTTCCGGGTACTTATTCGGTAAAACTGACTGTAAATGATAAGCCCTTACCAATACAAAGTTTCCGTGTATTTACCGATCCACGCCAAGTAAAGGAAATTCCATCTCTGGTAACTCCGGCAGCTTATCAAGAGCAGGATGCCTTTTTACAAAAAGTATCGAAGGATGTAGAAGATATCCATGTGTCGGTTACCCAGATGCGTAAAATTCAGCAGCAATTGAAGGATTTTATTAGCAGAACCGAAGACAACGCCACATTCAGCGGTTTATCGAAAGAAGCAACCGGCTTATTGGGTAAAATAAAAACCTGGGAAGAACAATTGATTCAACCTAAGTCTAAAACCAACGATGATGTAATCAACTTTGTAAATAAACTCAGTGCCAACTTTATTTTTCTGAAAGGAGAAGCAGAAAGTAATGTTCCATATATAACGGAGGGACATAAAAAGCGTTTCGATGATTTACATGCCGAATGGACAAAGTATCAACAACAACAAACCGATTTATTAAATAATGATATCCGCCAGTTTAATGAGCAATGCAGAAAACTCAACTGGAATTTTATCAGCTTCGAAAATTAATTAACCCCCTAATTGAATGAAAATGCAATTGCTAAAACTGATGGTGTGTAGCTTACTGATGGTAATGTTTGCAAATACTTCCATTGCACAACGTTGGATTCGACCAAATGATGTTTATCGACTTACCAATATTTCCGCACCAAAAATTTCTCCGGAAGGTACTTGGATATTGTATGCACATAGCACCGTTGATTCAGCTAAAGATAAGTACCAATCGAAACTCTATATGGTTAGCAGCGATGG
>JBBAJQ010000085.1:0-4057 GCA_040403945.1 Sediminibacterium sp. | reverse complement strand
ATAATGGGTTACGGATATTACCCTTACGAGCACCACCCGTTCCTTTTTGCTTATGCAGTTTACGACTGGCTCCCTGCACTTCAGCGCGGGTTTTCACTTTATGCGTTCCCTGACGGCCTTGAGCTAAATATTGCTTAACAGCGAGGTAAATAGCATGGTCATTGGGTTCGATACCAAAAATATCCTCCGGTAATTCAACCGTTCTGCCGGTTTTTTCGCCTTTTATGTTTAATACTTCTACTTGCATTTTTTTTCGATTGATGGATGATTATTTCTGAATCAAAACAATAGAACCATTGTTTCCTGGAATGGAACCGCTGATTAATATGTAATTTTTTTCAGGGAATACTTTCATTACTTTCAGGCCTTTCATTTTCACACGGTCACCACCCATTCTTCCGGCCATACGCATACCCTTAAATACACGCGCAGGATAAGAAGAACCACCAATAGATCCCGGTGCACGAGAACGATCGTGTTGACCGTGCGTTGCTTCCCCTACTCCGGAGAAACCATGGCGCTTAACAACCCCCTGAAAACCTTTACCCTTAGTGGTTCCCACTACTTCAACATCATCTCCTTCAGAGAATATATCTACAGTAATAGTTTCCCCCAGGGCTTTGTCTAGAGAGTAGTTACGAAATTCTTTTACAAATTTTTTGGCACCGGTTTGAGCCTTAGCGTAGTGGTTCAGTTCTGCTTGGGTAGCATGCTTTTCTTTCTTTTCGCCAAATGCGAGTTGGAGGGCGGTGTATCCGTCGGTTTCAGCAGTTTTAACCTGCGTAACCGTACAAGGACCGGCTTCAATGATGGTGCAAGCAGTTTGCTTTCCATCCTGGGAGAAGACACTTGTCATCCCGATTTTCTTTCCAATAATACCTTTCATCGTTCGCGGTTTATGGCCCCGCGTTGGTTGTGAAGGACAATTTGCCGATGAAGCAAATTTCAATCCTCGTTTGCTACCGACCTTTTCCATTGTTTTTTCGCAGGGCGAAAAGAGGAAGTACCGGCAGTAAACAAACCTCGAAGGGCCTGTTTATATGTTGCCTCCCGAAAAATTCCGAGAGATTTTGTAATGTCAGCGCTTTTTTAGTCCGCCAGCGGCGGATTTGAAAGTTGACAAAGAATGTATAAGAACAAGTATATCTGTTCGAAAACAGATACATTTTGGCTATCAAGCCTTTATTTCAACCTCAACTCCTGAGGGTAAATCCAACTTACTCAAGGCATCAACCGTTCTGGAAGAGGAAGTGTAAATATCCAGTAACCGCTTGTGCGTACATAACTGGAATTGTTCACGGCTCTTTTTGTTCACGTGAGGTGAACGCAGCACAGTAAATATTTTCTTGTTGGTGGGCAAAGGAATTGGTCCTGTAACCACCGCACCTGTACTGCGTACAGTTTTTACGATTTTTTCGGCAGATTTATCTACCAGATTATGATCGTACGATTGTAATTTGATTCTGATTCGTTGAGACATATCCTAACACCCATTTTCAGATTGGGAGGGCAAAGGTAGGAGTATTGTGGGGAATAGAAAAATTTTTTTGAGACTTTTAATTGCTGTGGAAAAAAGCCCTCTTTTTATTAAATTAATTCTTTTTATATGTGTAAAAATTTGTAAGTAAGTGGATAGAACTCAATTATCCTGCTTATGTTGGCATACTATCCTTGCAAACAAGCTGTAGCAAAATAGCGACTTCCAATATAATATAGATTCATTTTTTCGATACTTTTACGTAACCGCAATATCTATGGCAAAAAAACATAAAAAAAGAAACGTTCCAAGCGATACCCCAACCACAGCCTCTTCTACATCCGCAAAAGCCACCGCCCCTATTCAAGCATTCAGCCTGTTCAGTTGGATACCTTTCCTTTTTTTATCACTTTATTTATTAGTTGAATTTATACCCAATCTCGGGTCGTATGACACGATGGGGCCACAGTGGTTTTATCTCTCCCTGGTAGATATGGCTGCCATGGGCTATATTTTATATACCTATAAAGATCATTATGAAGCAGTTAAGCGCCTGGTTTCGAGTCCGATGTTTTATAGTATGATTGCACTGCTTTTATGGGCCACGCTTTCATCCACCTGGGCCTTTAATAGCACAGAAACCTGGGTTTGCCTGGTAAGACTATTTATAACGCTGGTTGCATTTGTAAATTTGTTTACACTCTTTTATGGAGTAAACAATGCCTTCAACGTTATTTCCTATCTGCTAACTGGAATCTTGTTGTTACAGTCAATCCAATCTTTATCTTACTTATTTTCTCAGATGGGCAGCTTAAGCTTTACTGAGATTGTGCTGGGGATGAGAAGTAATGCAGGTAACAAAAATATCTATGCAGCCAGTTTGATGATTAAAATACCCTTTGCCCTATATGGATTGCTAAACTTCACCAGCTATCGGAAATTATTTTTTTTAGTAAGTTTTTCACTTGGCACCCTCGTAATTATCCTTTTAAATTCGAGAACAACCTATCTCAGTTATCTACTTGTGATTGCCTGCACGATTTTATATGAAATTATACGCACCCTAAGATCTAAAAACTATACAAGCCTTTACAAGATTTTACTAATTATCCTTCCCGGCATAATTGCCTTTTTGTTTTCACAGGCATTAATCAACTCAACCAAGTATAATATTGGGGAAGATAGCGCCGCTGCTTCTCAATATGGAAATGCAGCAGAAAGGATGACAAGCATTACGTCTGATAAAGATGAAAGCCGAAATCAACGATTAGCGTTCTGGAAGCATGCGATTGATTATACAAAGGCACATCCCTGGAAGGGTGCTGGTTATGGTAATTGGAAATTAGAGAGCATCGATCCTTCCAAGGACATTTTTAACGAGTTATCAGTTCCACTGCACGCCCATAATGATTTTCTCGAGTTTTTCGCTGAGCTGGGAATCCCCGGAGGTCTACTATACCTAGCCATCTTCATTTTTATGGTCTGGATCACCATCCGGTATGTTTTCAATGGCGACCGGGATAAGATGGAGGGTATTTTAGTTATGTGTTCGATAGGATTAGCTGCCTATGCTGTGGATGCTTTATTTAACTTCCCAATTGAACGTCCTATCAATCAGATATTTTTTGCCCTTGTGCTTGCCTTAGGGTTATCAACATTTCTTCATAGCAAATCGGAGCAATCGCCTGAAATTGTAGCATCACAAAGTGAAAGTTCTGGAAACAATGTGCTGATTTTGTCATTTATTTCAATTACACTACTCCTACCCGCATCATTTATTACCTATCAAACATATCAGTCACTGATTATTCAGGAAAAAACAAGGGTTGATATGGAAAATGAACCTGTTAAATTAACGCCCGATTATGTAGCCAATGCATTTCCTTCTATCCCAAATATAGGATACTCTACCTTACCCCTTGATGGCATTAAAGCCAGATATCTCGGTGAAAAGGGCCGATATGAAGAGGCAATGAAATACATCAATAGAATTCAGTACATCAATCCTCATCTAATGTATGCCGAATTTTTAAAGGCATTGGTGTACATAAATAGTAACCAGCCAGACAGTGCCTATAAATATGCTTCATTGGCATTTTATGAGCGACCTAGAGTTAAAAACTACTACGACCTGCTAGTAGCATCCTGTGTAAATAGGAAGGATACGAATGCAATCAAGAGCGCCTTTTACGAATTCATTTCCCACCGACCAGATGTGCCCGCTACCTGGAGTACATTTTTACAGGCAATGACTAATGTAAAAGTCAGCTTTTACCCATCAGCTATAACACCCCAGATGCTACAACGTGCAGACAGTGCGCTTAAAATATTTCCCAACGACTCAACGTTAATGAAAAGAAAACTAGAGATTCTAAGAAATTTATAAATCCATTCATCCTTTAAGAAGAAGGTTATTATGAAAAAAAACAAAAAATATTCTCAAGCAATCCCTACAGAAGAAAATGTACCTATAGCCAAACCGGCAACCCGTGGATTTTCTTTTTCCAATTCAAGTGATTTACTCACTATTCTTTTTTGTTGCCTCTATTTTGTAGTGGAGTTTATACCAAATTTGGGAGC
>JBBAJQ010000084.1:0-4073 GCA_040403945.1 Sediminibacterium sp. | reverse complement strand
AAACAGCGTAACAATCGCTTCAGATGCATCGTTACAACCATCACCATCGGAGTCTGTGTCTCTCACATTTGGCACGCCATCCCCATCAGTGTCAGTAGAACAAATCATTGAGAACCCTGTTGCTTGACCAATGAAACGTATTTCACCTAAGGTTACATTAAAATTAGTTTGTATGGTGCTTGGGGTGGCAAATTCCCAGCCGTTTGAAGCTCCTTGATCCATTTGCTGGTCGTACCAAACTTCTAATAAATCCAAGGTAAACTCCGTAACATTTAAAATTGGTTCATTGAAATATACCAACTTCGCATTAGGTGAAGGTGTTCCTAAATCAACTATTTGTGAGCGAGCAGCACCTGAACAATCTGTCCAACTTACTTTAAATTTCTTAAATGGCGCATCTCCTCCACCATACGCATTCGATCCTGGAATCCATAATGCCATTCCTTTTACATCAGTAGGTGATGGCAAGGTGATTTTCCAATCATCAGACATTCCAGCACCATCGTTTGTGTAGGCCGCATTTGAAATCAAAGAAGGAGAACTATGTGTAGTGGTACTTAAGGAAGCTTCTGTTGTTGGAGTTGCCGATAAACCGCTACCATCAAATGCTCTACTTGAAGTTGTGACCGTTCCAAATTTGTTCGTAGGAATAGTTACTATCGCTGAAGGTGCAATTACCGCAGCTGTTGTTCCAGCTTTGGTACAACCACATTCTTCTGAATCGACTACCCCATCATTGTCATCATCAATATCTAATAAATCTCTTACCCCATCATTATCTGAATCCAAACAAGCATTTAAAGCTGGACTTGCAGCAAAATAATAGGTATATAAACCAGTATAATTACCGTTTCCTGATGTTTCCAATGCATCTGCAAAACCATTTGTACCGTAAGGTCCATTTGCAATTGTATTTGCTACATTATCTGTGGTTGTCGTAGTGGTTGTTGACCCTGAAGCTAAATTAACAATGCTGCCAGTATTCAATGTTCCTGTTACACCTGCTTCTTTTGCATCTGAACAACCATCACCGTCTGAGTCTAAATCAAGTTCGTTTGGTATGCCATCGTTATCAAAATCACAGTTTTTATTGATAACCCCATAATCTCCTGAAATAAAAGTTTGACCTATTACTACTTGACCTATTTGGAAGGTGTTTGGTGTATTAGTATTCAATGTAATTTGGTTAAAAGAACCTGATCGTAAGCGCATTTCTTCTAAAGGACCATTAGAAGTACGTGAACCGAAAATTCTTACCTCACCTAATTCATCTATATAGATACGTGCAAGAGGTCGTGATTGATTTCCAGCGATTTCCCATACGCTTGTAAACGATGTGCCATCTAAAAATTCTACAACCGAATTTGAAGTATTTGGAACAAAAAATTCTAATTCTTGTGGATTCACTAAATGAGTTCCATTGATACGAACATTGAATGAATTGTCTAACGACCAAACATTCACCACTAATCCATTTGGTGCTGCTGGGAAAGTTTGGGAGGCTGAGGCACCATTTGTAACTGTATATGTCCTTGGTGAATAATTAACATTATTAGGGTCAAAAGGCGCACATTCTTGTGTGTCTAAAACTCCGTCGTTGTCATCGTCTAAATCAAATAAATTAGCTACCCCATCATTGTCAGTATCAAGACAGCCATTATATTTAGTTGCCAACGCATATTTATAAACGAACGTTCCATTGTAAACCGCACTTTCGGTAGCTGTTTCTACACCATTAGCAAATCCATTAGCACCATATGGACCAGCAGCCACTGCGCCTGCTACATTTGGTGTAGTTGTAAGTGTTCCATTCACTAAATTAGAGATGGTACCTGCAAGTAAAGTGCCTGTAATTCCTGCTTCTTTTGCATCTGGACATCCATCGCCGTCTGAATCTAAATCGAAATTGTTCGCAATTCCGTCATTATCAGTATCTGTTGGTGTACACGTAGCTTTAGGATAGAAACTTGGTTCATAGTTATTTGATGGTGTGAAATAAAATTCTGTAGCATACCCATTGACATTAACCGTCCCTGCAGTTCCATACAAACGGTAAAATTTATATTTCCCTTGATTTTGTGTAACTGTGAAAATTTCGTTAGGTGTGTTTGCTGTCCAAAATGGAGCAACAATGGTATTGTCTGTAAGGGTATTGAATGTTGTTCCGGTGTTTAAGTCTGTCCACGCAGTATTATCATTACTCCCTTGAACCTTAACTATTGCTCCTGAATTAAAATGACTGTTACCATCGGCAAAACGAAGGGTTAATTGTGACAACGAAACAGGATAGTTAAACGTAATTTTATACAATTCTTTGTTTGCAATTGATGAATTATGTACAAATCCAATTGCAATTGTAGCTCCATCTCCGTCAACTAAATTTTTGGGTTGATTAATTGGACTAACTCTAGGTACCTCTGACGAAATAGTAAAGCTAGCTTGTCTGTTCCCACTTGCAAAGTAGGTAGCTGGGAAATAACAATTTGGAGATTCTATTGCATCTAAAATACCGTCGTTATCATCGTCAATGTCCATTATATCAGGTACTCCATCCGTATCAAAATCAGCACAAACATTCATAGTTGCGCTTTTTGCATAATTGACATAAGTAGATGTATAATTAATCATTCCTGAGTTTGCTGAAGTTTCTACACCATCAGCCAAACCATTTGACCCATAAACTCCTTGAGCAAGTGCATTCGTCACTGTCGTTGTAGTTGATGAACCATTAACAGTATTTACTAGATTACCAGAAATCAATGTACCAGAAACCCCTGCTTCTTTGGCATCACTACATCCGTCTCCATCTGTATCCAAATCCAAGCGATTGATAATGCCATCGCCATCAATATCAGGGTTACAGGTTGCTGCAATGTTGTCGGAAAAATCAGATCCTCTTTCAAAAGGATTGAAAACATACACCGCTCTGCTTACAGTTGATCCATCACCAAAAGCACCCGCAACATTGTGACCAACGTTCCCAATCTCGCCTTTGTCATTCAACATTGGTGTTACGTGACCACCGTTTTCAATTACATACACAAATTCTGTTTCTGAAATACCATTAGGTAAGGCAGGGACAAGTGCACTTGCATTACCCAAACCAATCATGTTATTCCCTCCGGCATCTCCCCAAGACAGCGGTTGACCCGTATTTGTTATAACTGAAGCTGAGGTGTATAAATCAGTAGAATTTTGTGCACTTAAGTATTCAATATTTTGTAATATTCCAACACCATCTCTACCTTTAACATTGCCCCAAGAAGTCGTGTTCGTTAAGCTGTTTTGCCCCAAAATACCTGCTGAACCTGAACCCATTGAATAAACTTTTTTATCGCTACCCAATAACAAATAGGTCATACTACCACTATATGTTCCATCAATCATTACAATTCCAACACCACCTGGTAATGGATTGGTCATCTCAGTGGCATAAGCTAACGTAGTTGCCGCTGAACCATTTCCTAGGTATACATTCGTACCCCAGGTATATAATTTATTATTGGTGACATCAGCCGCAAAAGATCCATTAGAAGTGGCTTCAACTTGAGAAATATTCGTTAATGGAGTATTCGGTGCCACTAAAACTCTGGTAAACCCTTTTGTTGCCGTGGTTAAACCTGCACCATTTAATGAAGGAATTGCCATACCATAGGCATACACACTTCCGTCGTGCAATAATATTATGAAATTGTTGGTCGATGCACTAATCGATTTGATATTTTTAGGGTCAATTTCTGATGGTAGCGCTACTTTTTGGAATGGACTTATACCAGCATTTGTTGTACCAGGTAATACAAAATTGGAATTCAAATACCCCCACACCCAAATTCCTTCAGTTGTAGCTAGTGCATAACAACTATTTGAACCAACAGCTGCCATATCAATTATTTCACCTGTATAATTATAGCCATTTGCAGGTGTTACTAAAGTTGGTGTTACTTGATCGGTTCCATCAGGTTTCGCGTACTGCCCTGCCACATAATATTTACCGCTTTTACTTCTAAATAAGGTTCCATGAAAAGCAGAACTCATTATTTTAGACTTAAAGTTGGCTAAATCTGTCCAATTGG
>JBBAJQ010000083.1:0-4124 GCA_040403945.1 Sediminibacterium sp. | reverse complement strand
AAACAATGCAATCTATCGCTTTAATAATGTGTCTAGCAGTATTATTAACACGTTCAAACAAATCGGATAAAAAATGGCAGCGATTAATAAAAACAGGTATCGGTTGATCACATTATTATATGTGATATTCGTTTGTTTGTCGGTTTTAAATATACCTGCAACCTTGTTGGATTCTAATTATTATTCCATTAAAACCTTGGAGTATGAAGAGAAATCCCGCTTAGAACAGGTGAATTTTGCGAATCAGTTGATTAGTGATGAGACGGAAAAATTAGCCAATGATTCCGCTAAAACTTATTTGTCTATCCAAGATCGTATACACAAAACCTACGAGATGATGGATAAGTTTGACCAGGAAATTCAAAAGAAACTGGCCGACCAGAAAACCGATGTTTACCAAGAATTTAATAGTACCCGTAGAATGGAAGAAATTTTTCTGGAAAAAGAGGGTGCTGATAAAAAAGAAAATATTCAAAAAGTGTATGATGAATTGTTTGAATTGGTTAAGTATTTAAATACCCAGCCCTTACAGATAGATTCAGCCATTAAAACCCTCATTCCGGTTAAGGATATTGTTACTACCCGTTCTAAGAAAGATATAGAATGGGCTCGGTATTTATTTCTTCATAAGCCTGTAGCGGTTAGTTATTTTCACATAAAAAGAATTAAACTGCTATTGCTGGATGTGGAGAATGTTTATCAATTGGCTGCATTAAAAACTATTGGTTATGTGCAGGCCTTTTATTCTATTCAGAATAATACTACCGTATTATTTAAACAGGGTGAAATGAGTAAGGTACTTGATGCCCAGAAACAGGCCGAGATGATGAAGCGATTGAAGGAAGAAGTGAATCAAAATACCAGCAATGCATCCTCTGAAGTGGCTACCAACGACGAGTTAACCAAACGTCTCCGAAATGCCCTGCAAAACGAAAATTTTTATGTGGGCGTGAAGAATCAGATATTAAAGAGTTTAAATTATAGTGCATCCGGCGATTTTAGTATCGAAGTTACCCCGGATAACACTTCACTAATGAATAAAACCGGCAATGATTATTATTTGAGTTTCAAAAAACCCGGCGTGTATACGGTTAAGTTTATGGATAAACGCGGGGGAGGAAAAAAGCCATTGTTTGATAAGAAAGTGGAAGTGGCAATTCTCCCGAATCCATTGATTAAGTTGAATACCGAAAATATGACCAACAACATCATCAATGTGAAAGATTTGTTGAGTGCCAATCGTTTGATTGCCTACATGGGTTCTGCTCAGTTTAAAAATTTCCCGGGTAGAATCAATGGGTATCAGGTGATAAAAATTTCAACGGAGGGAAAGAAGGAACCCAAGTATAATTATGGCGATGTATTTCAGCCAGCCACCCAAAGTTTGATCGGTTCTCTGAAGCAGGGAGATATCATCATGTTTGATAATATCCAAATCTCCATGTCTGATGGAACTACAAGATTAGCTAATCCTATGACGTTTAAAATTGTTGAATGATGATTAGGTATTTATTGATAGCAGCCGTCTGGTGTTTATTTGCCCAAGTGGTAAATGGACAGGCAGTGATAGGCCCCAAATTTAGTACACCCTGTACGGGTGATGCATTTAGTGTGGTGCCTGTGAATGGTTCTAATGGAGATGTGGTGCCACCGAATACTAGATATTCGTGGACGACTCCTTCATTGCCCGCCGGACTTACTGGTGGTGTGGCGGCAACGCTTCAGTCTAGTATTAATGGGATATTGGTAAACTCTACCAATACATCTCTACAGGCTGTGTACACTGTAATGCCTACTACGGCAGCCGGCGTGCAAAATGGGGCTACGTTTACAGTTACCGTTAATGTATTACCCTATGCGAAAGCTTCGGATATTAAAGTGATTCCTGCTAATCCAAAAGTATGCTCCGGATTGTCTACCGCACTGGGTTGTGCTTTAAGCAGTTCGAGCACCATTGTAAGTCCTATATTTAATTGGTATTCCGATGCTGCGTTAAATAATCAACTTGTAGTTAATAATACTTCCTACACCACCAATATTTTAACTAATAATACCACTTACTATATCACCGTAGAGGGTGCCAATGCTTGTGCCAATACAGTAGCCACTGCCTATAGTTTTACCGTAAACGTTGATGGAATCGCCCCCGATGTTAGTCAACCCCCCAGTCAGGTAGTTTGTGCCGGAGGGTCTACCAACCTAGTTTCTTTTACATCAACGGCTACTATTTATAATGCGGGCGTGGTGTATAACTGGACCAACACCACAACTTCCATCGGATTGGCAGCAGCCGGAAGCGGTACCATTACTTCTTTTAATGCAATCAATACCGGATCTGAAACTATTACGGCCACAATTACTGTAACGCCTTTTACTGCTTCGGGAAGTTATTCCTGCTCCGGTAATCCTAAAACATTTACTATTAAAGTAGTGCCTCTTCCGTTTGTGGCTAATCAAAATTTACCGGTGTGTAGTGGAACTTCTCTTAGTTATACTGCAGTTGGGGTTCCGGATGGTACTACCTATTCATGGACGCCTGTTTCTATACCGGCCGGAATTTCAGGGGCCAATGCTGTGTTTACCCCGAGAAGTTCTTTCAATCCTACTTTAATTAATAGCACCCTGGCTCCGATTAATGTTGAATTTATTGTTACGCCCCGAACCGGTAATAATCTATGTGCCGGAAATACCTTCCGAATTATTGTTACAGTTAAACCGCGCCCCGTGGTTACCGATAAAGTAACTACCTCTTGTAGCGGATCTACTTTTGAAGTGAGTCCTACCGGTGTTCCCGAATCAACCTTCTATACCTGGGGAGTTCCTGCAGTAATATCCGGAAGTATTTCGGGTAGTAATTCTCAGGCTTCTTCGCAGTATTTTGTGGGTCAGGTGTTAACCAATAATGGAACCACGCCGGCAGTTATCCAATATCTGGCAGTACCCAAAACTGCCGATTGTTCAGGAAACCCTTTCTCTGTGGTAGTTACTGTAAATCCAAAACCTTTACTTGATAATAGTGGATCTAAATCGGTATGTAATAATTCTCTTTTTACTTTTACACCTGCCAGTAATGTTGCCGGCACCAATTTCCAATGGGTAAGAAGCCTGGTGGCTAATATTACCAATCCTGCTTCTAATGGAACGGGTGCTATTAGCGAAACGCTCGTGAATATTAGTAATAATACCGAACTGGTAACCTATGCATTTACACTTACCGCCAACAGTTGTTCTTATAATCAGGATGTGTTGGTGTCTGTGAGACCTACGCTGAGTCTTGCCTCCGATTTAACTAAAATAACCTGTAGTAAAGAACCTTTCTATTATATTGGCATTAGTTCGGCTAGTGGAACTATTTTAAGTTGGACGCGAACTGCTGTCGCAGGTGTATCTAATCCTACTGCTTCCGGAGTGAATATGCCCGTGAGTGAAGTTTTAGTAAATACTACCAATGCGCCGGTTACTGTAACTTATCGTTTTCAAAATCAATTGGGTACTTGCGCTGATGTTACTGATGTAGTAGTTACTGTTAATCCCTTACCCGTTGTAAATTCGGTTACCGATAAGGTATATTGTAGTGGGGTTACAGTATTAATTCCTTTATCTGGTTCTGCAGTAGCCGGCACCGATTATAATTGGGAAAGTACCAACGTAAATATTGGATTACCCAATGCAGGTAGTGGTGATATATCTTTTGTTGCCAACAATACATCCTTTGTGCCTATCAAGAGTAACCTGATAGTTACTCCGTTGGCGAATGGTTGCAGTGGGGCAACGGTGGCATTTACAATTACAGTAAATCCTACCCCTACATTAACCTCCGATTTTATTTTATCACCTATATGTAGTGGCACCAACCAAACGTATACCCCTACCAGTTTTATAACAAATGCCGTATTTGGGTGGACGCGTGCAACTATTCAGGGTATTGATAATCCGGGTACTACGGGAACCGGGGTAATTAATGAGAAGCTGATCAATAGCTCTAATGTTCCCCTGGTAGTAACCTACAATTTTATTGTTACCGCCAGCGGCTGCAGCAGCCCGATTTTACCCGTGTTTGCTACCGTAAATCCAACTCCGGCTATGTTTAATCCCGGAGAACAAACCGCTTGTAATAATGCATT
>JBBAJQ010000082.1:0-4221 GCA_040403945.1 Sediminibacterium sp. | reverse complement strand
CAAATTGTTGGAAAGTCTCTCCACCTCTTTCACTCGCTCAATTGGAGCACAGGCTGAAAACCACTCAGAGGCTGTTTTTTTCATAAGCTATTCACTAGAGGAGCGTATTTGAAAAAAACCGATTGAGCCGAAAGAATTTGCTGCGAACAAAAAAACCGAATCCACCGGGCTTAGGCTTACCTTTACAATAGTTTTTACCATGAAGCGTTTTTCTATTGCTGGCCTGTTCTGGCTACTATCCTATTCGATATTTGCTCAGCATCCTTTGCGGGCAGACAGCTTTCCTGTAAGTATACTAAATGAAATTGTGGTTACCGGAACCAAAACCTTCAAGCGCAAAACTGAAACCCCAGTTATTGTGAATATCCTAACTGCCAAAACCCTCAATAATGTGCAGGCCTGTAACTTGTCGGAAGGATTAAAATTTCAACCGGGACTACGAATTGAAACAAACTGCCAGACTTGCAACTATACACAGCTGCGGATGAATGGACTGCAGGGGGGCTATTCGCAGATACTTGTGAATGGAAGGCCCATATTTAGTGCACTGATGGGCTTATATGGCATGGAACAATTGCCTGTGAACATGATTGAAAGAGTAGAAGTAGTTCGCGGGGGTGGCTCCTCTTTATATGGTTCCAGTGCCATAGGCGGCACCGTGAATATCATCACCCGCCTTCCCTCGAAAAATGGATACCAAGTAAACAATTTTATACAGCAAACGGGTAAGCATACCAGCGACCAAAACCTGAATGCCAATGCCAGTGTTGTGGCGAGTAATCGTAAGTTAGGACTCACCGTTTTCATGCACCACCGAAATCGTGGCTATTTAGATGTGAATGGAGATCAATTTTCGGAGGCCCCTCTCTTACTGAATCGTTCGGTAGGATTCTCCTCATTTTTAAAGCCTTCTGAAAATGAAAAAATAGAGTTTTCGATGAGTTATCTGAATGAATACCGACGCGGCGGAGAAATGGTAAATAAACCCGTTCATCTTGCAGCTCAGGCAGAAGAACGCCGCCACCGCATAGGTATGGGTAATTTAGATTACCAACTGAATTTTAACCAACAACGTTCATCGTTGATTGTATATGGCGCTTTTCAAGTTACCGACAGAACACATTATACGGGCATTTTTCCAGATAGTGCCGCTGCTATCAACGCACATTTACTTACACCCCCTTATGGAATTTCGGATGCCGCCTCATGGCAGGGAGGATTTCAACTCAATCATACCCTTACAAATTTTTTCGGGCGCAGAAATGTACTTACAATTGGAAGCGAATACCTTTCCGATCGCATCCATGATAACATTCCCCGATATAATTACCTGATTCGTCAGCAAACCAGAGATTGGGGGAGTTTTTTTCAGAGTGACTGGGATTTTACTACGGGCTTTACTTTGTTATCCGGACTAAGGATAGATTATCACAACCTGCTCGATCATGCGGTGATTAGTCCTAGAATCGCATTATTATACAGTGGTGTAGCCAATACGCAATTTCGCGTAAGCTATGGTACGGGCTTTCGGGCACCACAGGCGTTTGACACCGATTTACATATTGCCTTTGCAGGTGGCGGAGTTTCGAGGGTAAGGTTAGACCCACAATTGAGTGAAGAACAATCGCAGAGTTGGAGTGGCTCGGTAAATTACGACAAAGCAGTAGAAAAATGGGTAGCGGGTTTTACCGTGGAAGGATTTTACACCCGCTTACAAAATGCCTTCGTATTACAGCACTTGGGAGCGGATGCCTTTGGGGAAGTTTTTGAAAAAACAAATGGTCGTATCGCAGAAGTAAAAGGGATAACCCTCGAACTTCGGGGAAATTATAATAGTAGGTATCAAATTGAGGCAGGCTATACGTTGCAACGCAGTAGATTTGGAGAAGCGGTTGAATACTTACAAGGGCTGCCGCCGGAGCGCATTTTTTTACGTACCCCTAATAGCTATGGATATCTCAATCTTACCCTTAGCCCTAACACTAAGTGGAGTATTAATACCAATGCGGTATATACCGGCAGTATGCAGGTACCCCATATAGGAGGGGCAGAGAATAATCCCACAGATCGACTTATCCAAACCCCGCCATTTATTGAAATGAATGTTCGCATAGCCAGAAATGTTGCCTTACCCAAATGGAAAAGTAAAATAGAAATTTATACAGGCTGTAAGAATCTCTTCAATGCATATCAGCAGGATTTTGATTTGGGAAAAAATCGCGATAGTAATTTTATGTATGGCCCTAACCTGCCACGTACTTTCTTTATCGGCTTTAGTCTGCGTTCGGAATAAAAACTACTATCCACTTTCGTTTCGCAATAACCAAAAGCTCGCGAAATGATGCTTAAAGAATTAAAATTCACTTCTTTCTGATACGGTACAATAGAAATTCGCCAAACCGAATTCAACTTTCCAAAAGTGTCGAATTGTTGGAAAGTAGTTTCTTCTACTCAAAACTAGTCCATGTAGGGAATTAATACCTAATCGAATCCACATACTGCTTATTATTTTTCTTTCAACCCGAATGGTAGGTATTATAATTTTTAATTCTCCACACAGTCTTACGCCTTACTGGCGTAGGAGAATGTGCTGTAAAGAATGAAATTACCCTACACAAAAGGCACACTTCACATAGCAGAAGCTCACTCCGTCACAACTTTCCAAAAGTCTCTAATTTTTGGGAGCATTATAGAATGAAGAGTTGCTTTATTTATTGTTAAGACAAAGAGACAGCAAGTCATTTAAAATCATTAATTTAGAAACTTGAAGTATAATTATGCCTATTTACTTAGCATGAAATCCCTACTATTTTTCATAATAACAATCCTTCAAACCAACTTCGCAATTGGGCAGATGGTACAATTTGGAACGCACAGAACTAGCGTTATTAAAACCTTAAATAAATTCACTACTAAAAATAAGTATACTGCCATAATAACCGAAACCGATACAAGTATTCTTTTTCTTTTAAGAGATTCAACAGTATTTAATTACGATAAATACTACCATTTTGCTAAGTCAGGTTTATGTGACCTAGAATTTAGCAGCTATAGCTGTGATTCCTGCTTTAGGGAATATGTAAACTTATTAATAAATGACTGGTGGATGAAAAAAACTAAAATTAATGATACGCTGTATTATGGCTACTATCCCCCAAGGCCGTTGATGCAAATTATAATTGGCAGTAATCGAACAGTGGAGATATCGAGCTTAACCATGGATAAAAAAACTTTTAAAGCTATGCGGAAAAATGCTCGAGACAAATAAAGGGATTTTATTATTGACGCATTTTCACTCGCAAAGGCTGCTTGCATTTGAGCCAACTTCAGCTACTTTAATCCAATTACCTAAAAAAAACTATTTTTACTCTCTGTAAGTAGTAGTTAGCATGCGTAAAACTATATTGGTTCTTTTCCTGGCATCAATTGCTTTAAAGGGCACCGCCCAGACCAATGGCCTTGGAACCTGGAATATATTCAATACCAAGTTTACCTACACCCCCCAATGGAGTTTTTTTGCCGAGGGTCAACTGCGGTCACTAGCGTTTTATAACCAGTTAAATTACCACGAGCTAAAAGGGGGTGTGCATTATTCGCTGCATAAGTCTGCCCTGCTTACCCTGGGGATGGGATCTTACCAAACCTACCAGCCTGAGGGTAATTTTAAACTCCCCAAAAGCAACAACGAATTTCGTATTTGGCCCCAACTGATATTACTGCATACGATTGCCGGTATAAACTTCGAGCAGCGCTTTAGAACTGAATTCCGCTGGATGAGCAGTGGCTTTAGAAACCGCTTCCGCTATCGGGTGGTGGCCTCTTACCCTTTTGGTAATAAAACTAAGGGCTATCAACCCTGGCAAGTTAGTGTGGGCGATGAGATATTCTTTGGCAAACAAAGTCCTTTTTTCGAGCAGAATCGTCTGCAAGTATCTCTCAACTACCGCCTTTCGCCGGAAGTACTGCTGCAGCTTGGTTATTTGAACCAAGTGCTGGTTGCCAACCCCAACGCTACCCGCAACCACTACCTCGTGTTGGGCTACTACTTAGAAATCTTTGGCAGGCGGATGAAGCATGAAGGTTCGAATATTGCTGGAAAAGACTTTTAGGAAGTTGTTGAATGGGAGTAGTTTATTCCGTTAAACTCACACTGTTTTTAAGCGTGCTGCGGGGTTTGGAACGAAAATTTCTTCGCAAAAGGGCACCATTCTCTTAGCAGAT
>JBBAJQ010000081.1:1795-4361 GCA_040403945.1 Sediminibacterium sp. | reverse complement strand
TTCGTAAAGCCGGGATGGCATCCATTGCTGATTACAACAATTCCATATTTCTTTGTTGGATTAAAAAACATCGCACTGTATAATCCATAAGCCGAGCCCGTATGCCCGCGCATAATCTCCCCGGGTATAATGTTATCCTCCGTTTCAATCGCAAATCCATACCCAAGGCTTCCATTGGCAGGCGTTTGCATCATTCGCGCACTTGAACTTTTTAATACACGCGTTCCTTTTGCTTTACCCAGTCTACTATGCATCAGCATGTATTTTGCTAAATCAGTTGCCGATATTTTCATCCCACCGGTGGGAGAAAAAATGGGGGTAGTATATCCCAATACATACTGGGCAACCTCCTTTGTTCGGGAAGCATAGGCACCGGGGGAAAGTACAAACCGGGCAGAATCGGTTCTATACTCATAAATACTCGCGAGCCTGGCCGTATCTAACTCATCCAAATTATATCCCCCATATATTTGTAAAGGGCTGAGTATATGATTCACTACATACTGATCGAATCGCTCACCGGATACTTTTTCAATAATTGCTCCAATCATATTGTAATTGAGATTACAGTAATCAAAATGAATACCCGGTTCATTTTTACTGTAACATTTGGCCCATTGTGCCGACTTAGCCGGGTTAATTGAATCCAGCGAAAAATAGCCCCTACTATCATTTATGGAAGAAAGATGCGACAGCATCATTCGTAAAGTGATTACCTTCTCCGGAAAAGCCGGATTGCGCACCGGAAAACCAATTAATTCACTTACATCCTGATCTAACGATAACTTACCCTGCTCATACAATTGCAGTATACTGGTGGCTGAAAATGACTTCGAAATAGACGCAATACGGAACAAACAATCATCCGTTAACGGAATTCCCCGCTCCCTGTTTTTGAACCCAACGGAATGCGTATATACAATACGATTATTTTTAACTACCGCTACAGACAAGCCCATTGCAGGCGATTCTTGTAGGATGGCACGCAGCAAGGAATCAACTTTTACTTCCTGCGCCGAAAGCAGCAACGGTATACTAAAAAGCAAAATACAGATTCGAATGGATGGCAGCAATAACTTTATCATACCTGAAAATACTAAATCGCTCCAAAACATCTGCTAAATGGGTTATTTCGTTTTAAGTATATTTGATACAAAGGAATCAATATGAAACGGAGCTGGATTAAAATTGTAGTAGGGTTGTTCGCTATTTTACTGATAGTGATGGTATACAATACCCTTCGTGCCCCTAAGCCTCAACCCGATGTAGCAACAGAATCCATACCTGTTTTGGGTGATTCTGCAGCTATTCATTTAAGCAATGCGATACAAATTAAAACAATTTCTAAAGGAGATACCCTGCCTATTGATACCGCCGAATTTGTTGCGTTCCGACTATTTCTCGAAAAAAGCTATCCCTTGGTTCATCAACAATTAACCAGACAAATATTCAATCAATTCAGCTACCTATATACCTGGAAAGGGAAAGACACCACGCTGGCTCCCTATGTTTTAATGGCACATATGGATGTGGTTCCGGTGGAAGCGATTGCCGAAAAAAAATGGTCGGTACCCAGTTTCAGTGGTGCTATAAAAAATGATACCATTTGGGGACGGGGAGCTGTAGATGATAAGGTGGCTGTTATTGCCATATTGGAGTCAGTTGAAAATTTGCTGAAACAAGGCTATACCCCCTCCCGAAATATCTATATTTCACTAGGCCACGACGAAGAAGTGTCGGGTAAGCGGGGAGCCAAAGTAATCAGTGCCTGGTTTAAACAGCAGGGCATACAACCTGCATTGGTATTGGATGAAGGTGGACAAATAGATTTACAACATTTTAAAAGTATCCAACGACCAGTAGCCGTAGTAGCCACCGGAGAAAAAGGATATATGAATATCGACCTTTCAGTGGAGATACCGGGTGGGCACTCTTCTATGCCTACAAAAGAAACAGCCATTGATGTTTTAAATAAGGCAATCCTGCAAATTAGGGCCAAAAAATTGCCCGCAGAAATGATAGAGCCTGTTAGAGAGCTAGTACACAGAACCAGTGCGTACGAATCGTTTTTTACCCGAATGGTAACTAATAACCTCTGGCTTACAAAAAGATTGGTGATATCCCAACTCGAAAAAACAAAAGAATCCAATGCCATGGTTCATACTACCCTCGTTCCAACTATTGTGCAAGCCGGCATCAAAGACAATGTAATTCCCACCGTTGCCAGAGCAACTTTTAATAGCCGCATTTTACCGGGCCAAACTAGTGATGAAATTGTTCAATTTATAAAGGAAGCCGTAAACGATGAGCGAGTAGTAATTAAGAAACAAACTATTTCGTTGATGGAGCCCTCCTCATTCACCCCCCATACACATCCCGCCTTTTTGCAGATTGAAAATATCATTCGCAAATCAGTTCCTAAAGTAGTGGTTTCGCCTTTCTTGATGATTGGTGCCACCGACTCGAGATATTTCAGAAGCTTTAGTGATGCAGTACTAAATTTTTCTGCCGTGCAGGATGTAAAAGGATTTCACGGAATAGATGAACGTATTGGCATTACCGACCT
>JBBAJQ010000081.1:0-1695 GCA_040403945.1 Sediminibacterium sp. | reverse complement strand
AAATCACCCCTATTCGATTGGCATATTGCAAATAAAACAAACTGGCATCTAATTGCAGCCAAGGACGAAGTTTTCCACGATATCCGAAATCAACATTATACCCACTGGCATCTTTTAATGCAGGATCAACTATATCGGTTATGGGAGCGGCCTGTAAATTAGAAAATTGTATGGGTCGGTACGACTGGGCCCATCCCATATACAACTCACTATATGGTGAAAAATGATATTCCGCACCCACGCCAGCCAGCACAAAATATCGATCTCGCTGCATTTCCTGAATCCGTAGCTCATTGCCTGATGCAGAAAAGGACTGTCTCCCCGCTGCCTGTGTACGAATCCATTCGGCCCTTACACCGGGAATCAATAGTAAACGATTAGTAATGGGGATGATGTTTTCTGCAAACCAGGCGGCGTTGGAAGATGTAAATAACAGGTCTTGCGGGAACGCACCAGCAATAGAAAGTTGATAGTCCGATTCGGTACTTCCCTTGCCATTTCCCCATCGGTGGGTTTGCCCCGAAAATAACCGTATGCCGGTTAGCAAGGTGTTTACTTGTCCGGCAAATGAATACTTCATCAACACCTTAGTTTCAAAAGAAAGGTTCCTATACTGGTCTATCGCAACTACCCTTGGATGATAGGTACCCGTAATTGGATTAATTGAATCCGGTAATTGAATAGGGGTAAGCAGGCCCACACTATTGCGGTTGCCGATTACAGCAGATATTTTAGTCTCCCAAAGAAGTTTTTCTGTAGGCTGATAACTGATTGTAATAGCCGGAATCATCCACTGGATCCCCATCCAGTTTTTAGAACGCACACTCTGATACGGGTCGCTTTCAAACTGCGCATCGGTTAAGCCGCCGGGTTGTTGACTCACCTGTTGATGACCGAGCATTTCCCAGGTAACTTTTAATTGGTTGGCAAAAAGCCGGGTATATGAGCCGAATCCGGTAACAGTAGAAAACCGACTGTTTTGCCGTCCCCCCTCGCCCAACTGATAATCTATCCAGGCGGTGCCATAATGGGTAGCGGTTTTTCCACCCACACTAATAAAACTATGATTTCGGTTGAAGCTGCCGGCGGTTTGTAGAAATTTTATTGCTAGTGGTGATTTACATTCACTACCATTGGCAAGGATATAATTTACCATCCCTCCCATTTGGGGTCCATACTGCAAAGCCCCCTGCCCGCGCACAATTTCCATTCGCTGAACACCGGCTAACGGGGGGGTATAATAGGCTTCGGGATATCCGTATGGGTCTGATGCAATATCGTATCCATTTTGTCGCATATTAAATTCCCAGCTTCGGTTAGGGCTTAACCCTCTGGCAGCGATACCGGTTTGGATGCCACTGGGATCGCTCTCCCATACATGTATGCCCGGTATTTTAGCAAGCACCTGACGTAAATTATTGGCAGAAATATTACCCAACACCTGTTGCATCTGTATCTGGGCATGTTTTTTTCCGGCAAAAATGCTGGTGCCTGCAACTTCCGGCAAAAACTGAAACTCACTGGAAGAAGGTCTACTAATAACCACTACCCTAGGCAAAGAGCGTAAAGAATCCGGGGCTCCTTTTATATGCGAAGTATCTTGCTGGGCAACTACCGGATATAACGGAACAAAAAAGCATCCCAAGCAAACCAAAAATCGAGTGAAATAAAACAACATGGTGCAAAAGTGAATCA
>JBBAJQ010000080.1:0-4523 GCA_040403945.1 Sediminibacterium sp. | reverse complement strand
GTGGTAATGCCTGCTTACAATGCGGAAAAAACCCTAGAACAAACCTACCGGGAGATTCCCTTTGATGTGGTAGACGATATTATTTTAGTAAATGATGCCAGTAAAGATAATACTGTTCAAGAGGCTGAGCGATTGGGTATCCAACATATTATCACACACCCAAGAAACAGGGGTTATGGAGGCAACCAGAAATCATGTTACAACAAGGCGCTGGAAATTGAAGCTGATATCGTAGTAATGCTGCATCCAGATTATCAATACACCCCCAAGCTTATTCTTGCCATGAGCAGTATCATCGCCAATGAATTGTATCCAGTGGTATTTGGTTCCCGTATATTAGGTAAGGGGGCATTAAAAGGAGGCATGCCTTTGTATAAATACATAGCGAATCGCCTGCTTACATTCACCCAAAATGTGTTACTAAATCAAAAATTGAGCGAATATCATACCGGATACAGAGCCTTTAGCAGAGCTGTGCTTGAAAAAGTGAATTACGAAAAAAACAACGATGATTTTGTTTTTGATAATGAAATGGTAGCACAGATATTTGATGCAGGATTTGAAATTGGGGAAGTTACTTGTCCTACCAAATACTTTAAGGAAGCTTCTAGCATCAACTTATCTCGCAGTATTACGTATGGAATTGGTGTTTTAAAAGTATCTTTTGGCTACTTTTTTAAACAAGTAGGTCTTTATAATTCTCCCATTTATCAACACAAACAATAATAGTATCAGGGTGCAATTGGCATTCGCCGGTAAAAAACAAAGCCATTTTTGGCATACAGCCTGGTAAGAGAAGGCACAGAGTCGTAAACAGATTGATCGTTTATTTTAACTGAAAAATAAACCGGCTTGTTGATATTTCCCGAGAGCAACCAATTTTTATAAGCAACTTCTTTCTGATAACTACTCAGGGTATCTGGCCTCGAAGAATTATTCGATCTTACAGTAAACAGTAATTTTGCCTGCTTTTCATCCGGTGCCGGAACTTTTCCATAAAAATAGGGTGCATAGCTTTTATAGCCGAGGGTTTCCATATAACAATCCTCCCCAGCATGCGCTTTAAAAAAATCAATATTTGCTCGCTGACTAATGGCTTCAACTGAAGGGAAAATAAATAAGATTAAAAAATAGGTAGCGAGTGTAACCGATCCAAATAAAACCGGTATAGATAGTTTTCGATTTTTGCTAAACAGAAAAAAGAGCGTACCTCCCACCAATATAATACCACCCACCGATTGCCAATAATGCCAAGTTACATCCGCCTGCAAATTCGCCTGTGCGAATGGATCATCCAGTAAAGTATACCAGTTTGCTTTATTCATCATTATGATGGGAATAGCCGCAAACAAACATCCAATTATCAATCCCACCAATGTCAGAAGAACAGTAATCACTTTATTCAATTGGGTTTGCAACGAATTATTATGTGTATGAACGAATAAAGCAGCTATAAAAGTTAAGGGCAGCCAACAAAGAGATGAGTAGTGAATAATTTTAGTAGTAACCAATGAAAACAGTAGTAGGGTTACCCAGAATAATGAAGTCATCCATTTTTTAAAAATAAGGGCATTGGGGCTTTCAGGCTTCAACCACAAACCCCGGATAAAAAATATAGACGCTGGAAAGCATCCCAGTAAAAGTACCCACCAGTGATAGAAAAAAGGTTCCCCGTGATCGGCATCGGAAGTGCTGAAAATCGCAATCTGGCGCTGAATAAACTCTACCATAAATTGTGGGCCATGCTGAAGCAGATCTACCCCAAACCAGGCAAAACAAGTTATAAAGCAACTGAGTGTGATTAGCAGGAATGACTTTATTGAAATAATTCGCTTTCCTTTTTCTCTCACAAGTATAACCAGAAATGTTAGCAGGCAAATTAATAAAGCTACCGGCCCCTTGGTTAGAATGGCTAATCCCAATAGAAATCCGGTAAGCAAGGCACGAGAAGTTCGGCGTGTATCCACAGTTTGCAATAAAAAAAACTGATAAATGGCTCCAAAAATAAATAAGTTGAACCAGGGGTCGATGATGCCCGATTTGAAATATAAAAAGGTAAAGAAGGTTCCCAGATACACCAACACCCAGATTCGGGCAAAGGCAACATCTAACAACGATTTCCCAATTCTAAAAAGCACCAGCAAAGTAGCCAACCCTGCCATTGCATTGGGAAATCGGGCACCCATTTCATTGATACCCCAAATTTTCATACTCAAAACCTGCAGCCAAAAGAATAGTGGAGGTTTCTCAGTAAATCGCTCATAATTCATTTGTACAGAGAAATAATTGCCGGAAGTAATCATTTCACGAGCATTTTCTGCGAAATTGATTTCATCCCAATCAAACAAATGAATATGCCCTAAAAAGGGGATATAAAGCAGGGCAGCAACTACCGAAATAGTCCATTCATTTTTAAAGAGGATAGCTAATTTCATAACACGCGTAACATACCTCCGGGAATTAATACCGAAGGAATGGTTGCAAAATAACAAAATAGCAGCACCCGGTGTTCAAATAGTAAGTTAATTGACCAAATGAATAGATTACCGATAAAACAAATTGTGCACGGGATGGGTGATTGTCTTTTGCGTATTGCCGAGTACTTTATAGCCACTATTGTTATACTTTATAGCTGCTTTATCTGTTAGCCGGTAATAATCGTCTGGGTTAAATGAACCAATTTGTTGGGTTATCCATTTTTTTTCTCCAGAAACATAAGGCAGCAGCATATCTAATGCTTTTTTCATGCGTGGGTTTGAGGCAGAAGGGTAATTCCATAAGTCAACTCCTCTATTTTCGGCAAGTGTGGCCAGTTGAAACCACGCTACAAGGTTAAAGATAGAATAAGATAAACCATTGGTCCGTTCTGTTTCTAAAGGCTGCATGCCATCTTCCATTATCTGGCTAAGCATCAATTGCGGGGCCTTGGCAAAAATTTCATCCGCCACTGCATATTCACCTACGTATATCGCTAGGGAAGCGACTAATCCCTCATAGAAAGTTTTGTGGTTATTTTTTGTTCGCATCTCCTGTTTTCCATTCACGCTATTTCGTAACCAGAATAGAAAATCACGAAACCATTGTTTAACCAATTTCCGGTCATTCACCGTAAAAGCAGCAGAATTCTCCAGCAATTGGAGCCCCTCCAATAAATCTGGTAATTGATGTATATCAATAATGCCTATCCCTCTTCCTGTATCGATGCCCCTGATTATTTGAGCATGATTCAGATTAGGTATCATATAAGTGGCCGTATCGATGCACCAGAACCGTAAAAAACCTACTGCCTTTTGGGCAAACACTTCATCCTTTGATAAATAGTACGACCAGGATAGTGAGGTAACCCATGAAATCCAATCATCCATGGATTTGTGATCCGGTACTTTTGCATTTTCCGGATTGCGTTGTCCATCTTTTCTGATATATGGCAAACCATCCGGCTTAGTGGGATCGGGCCAGAAATAGGCGGCCATACTCATATATTCATGTGGATTCCCGCAGGGGGTTGTTTGTTGCTTGGCAACTACGGAGGTAAGTGACTTCTTTAACAAGGATTGCCCTTTTTTAATTACTTCAAAAGCTGCTACTTTCTTAGAAGTATCTTCTTTGGTTTGGGCAAGCATATTACTTACACTTTCCGAATTATGAAACAACAATGGATTTTCCTGGGCTAATAAAAAAGCGCCATAAAAAATACTTATGCTAAAAAGGAACCATTTTTTAAATTGCATATAGATTTAAGTGTGGCATGAAAATAGGTTAAATGACTGTATTTGAAAAGTTTATAGCCATTTTAGCATAGGAATTCAAGATAGTACTCTTTACCATAATATCTTGTAAGAAATTGAATAAAACAATTTATTAATATAATTTATCAGCATGGAAAAACTACATCATTACCATACAGCTATCCAATGGACGGGTAATAAGGGATCTGGAACAGATCATTACACCCATTACGAGCGCGATTATACAATACAGATTGGAAATAAGCCAATACTCCAAGGGTCTTCCGACCCGGCTTTTCGGGGTGATGCAAATAAGTACAACCCAGAAGATTTGTTGGTTTCAGCTATCTCATCTTGTCATATGTTATGGTATTTACATCTATGTGCTGTTGAGGGAGTGGTGGTAGAACAGTATATCGACAATGCAACTGGCAAAATGGAGGAGAAGAAAGATGGCAGCGGTCAGTTTACCGAAATTGTTCTTCACCCAAGGGTAGTTGTTACAAATGAATCTATGATTTCGAAAGCCACTGAACTGCATGCTGTTGCCAATCAAATGTGTTTTATTGCAAATTCAGTCAACTTCCCCATAAAACACCATCCCGAAATAATAGTTAGTAAGCAGTAATTGCTGGTTAGCCAATTTCAATTGCATAAGCCACTTTTTTATAGACATCCAGGGTAAACGAAACTTACTCAACTCGCTAAATCCGCCAGCCCGATTAGGCGGTCGTTACTCTTCCGAAGCCCCAGCGGGGCGAAACCTTACTCACTTCCCTCAGCACGCCCCAGGCG
>JBBAJQ010000079.1:0-4536 GCA_040403945.1 Sediminibacterium sp. | reverse complement strand
TAACGTTTTGGCGCTTGGCGAAGAAGCGGATTTCGAAGCACAAAGCTGTCTACCAGCACTGAACTTGATACGAAGTATAAAGCTTCATTTAAGCACTGAACCCGCTTTTTTGCCAAGCACCTGTTATAGCCAGCCTTTCTTATTTATATTAGTCAAAGTTCGCACTTATTGTTTAGATATGCTATCATTATCTCCAAGACTAAAAATATTGCTCAATGATTCATTATTGATTAATCGGTTAAATATGATTTGTTTGTGTTCTTTTTCTTGAAAAGGATGTTTAGTGAAAATGACGGCATAATTCTCAGTTACAAAATCATCATATTCATCCTTTTTTTGTCCGATTACTTCCTGTATGGTTTTAAGATAGTCTTTGTTAAATTGTAAATTGTCAGGATTAACTTTTCCTGCTCGAATGAATCCCTTTGTCTTGCTTGGACACCTGCAAGGATTATCCTTTCTTATAAGCCCGCATTTTTTATTCATAAAGTTGTAAAGATCTTTTCGTGCCCTTGACAACTTCTGCCTAAAATTATCTTTTGAAATATTCAACAGATTTGCTCCTAAATCATGATTAACATTGAATAATTCGCCAAGTATGAATACCAATCTTTGGTCACGTTCAAGACACAACAACATCCCATTCATACAGGCTAGTTTTGTTTCTTCAATTTCATCTCTCATCTCGGATTCTTCCAATAAGGATAAGGCTTGACGCGGAATCGAATCAAGTTGCTTTTCAACCACTTCAAATGATTCAGTTGCCAATTCTGACATTGACTTTTTCATTTGCAGAAAGTGATTAAAAGTAATCCGATATAACCAAGTTCTGAAGTTGCTCTCCTTTTTGAACTGTGATAGTTTGGTAATTATTTTGATTAGAATTTCTTGCGTAATATCTTGAGCATCCTGAACATTACCCATCATTTTTAAGGCTATGTTATAGATAAAATGTTGGTGCCTGTAGATTAAAGCTTCTAAGGCAGCCACAGAGCCATTTACTGCACTATCAATAAGCTCGTCATCTGATTTATCTCGATAATTTGACGAAAACGGATTCTGCATTTCATGATTTATTAAGTGCTTTCCTATTTTTGGATGGCACTGTTTATTAATTTGTCACGGACGCTTTTTTTATCGTATTGAAGAAGTAGAAGCCCAAAAATAATCGGCATTGGTAGCATGACCCATTCTTGGAATTGAATATGTACTAATGTTGCGGCAGGCATAATTCCAAGCAAGATTATAGTGCCATATCTTTCCCATTTGCTAAACATAAGTAAACCTGCGACTATTTCTACGAGAGCGACTAAATATCGCCACTCGTCACCCAAGAGCCACTTATTGAAATTATCTACCGCCATTTGTAAACCAATGGCTTTGGGTAAGGCTGATAAAATAAACAATACCCCAAGAATTTTTCCTAGAATAATTTTCTTTTCTTGTCCCATAGCTTTACTATCACTTTTTTTGGTATGAAATTCCTTTAGCATCGTTTTCTTCTCTTTCTTTCTGGCTCATCGTGTTGATGTTGGCCACAGAATTTAGTGGGCAACTTGCAGCAGCGGAAGTGCCAATTAACATAATAGCCGCTACTCCAATTACTATGGCAATTGTCCCTGCAACGGCACCAAAGTACCACGCTCCAAGAGCAAGGACACCAATAATCAGACGAATAATCCTGTCAGTCCGACCAAGATTTCTTTGAAATAACTTTTTACTCATAATTTTTACTTTTTAAAGGTTTGTAATACCAATTAGATTACAGTTCTTAAAAAGTGTGACAAGTGTCGTTTTAAGGTTGGCTATAACTAGCTTATACCCGCCACCCTCTATCGCTTAGCTATCCAACTGTTGTTCGCTATGCGTGCAAGTGTAGCGCCTTATTCAAATATAATTAACTTATCATAAATCATCAAAAACACGCATAATTTGTTGTTCACCAACATAGGCACACCCATATAAATTTCAAAGGGCTTGTTAATTCAATTCATCCCCATCGCAATTTACCCTTTACCTATAACATTTCATCACCCTCATTCACTGCCCTCATTTTCGGTGTTTTCACCTATTGCTCTTCTGCTTCCTCCTGCCTACCTTCCCCGTTCTTATTCCACAACCATGAAGCGGATCATCCTCGTACTTCTTTTCGGATGCCTATTTTCATCCTGTTCGGTTACCCTGGTACCCGAATACAATGCATCCCTCTACCAAAAAATCGTTACCACCGCTGCCCGTAACGACCGGATCTATATCGACCTACTGCAAGCAGATACTACTCATCGCGCCTTCTCTCAGTATGCCAAAAGATACGCAGGTATTGAAACTTCCATTCAATCTATCTATCTGCAATACCAGGCTCGAGCCAACAACAGCGCATTCTTACCCATCCTCGAAAATATTCAAACCCTTTTTCTGAAATTTAAAACAGAACACAAACAACATACCTCCGCCCTAACTCAGGCAGAAATCAAGGTATACCAAACCTATACCCGCGATTACTGGAAACCCCTGCTGATTGCTGAAAATGCTCTACGATAATTTATAAAACAACTGTATGCAATTCGATGTAAATGAAACACTGGCCGGTATGATGGGGGCCATGCAAAAGCAATTTTCAAAAGATTGGCCCCTGATAAAATCAGCGGCTCATCAGTTTTTACAGGCGCGAATTCTACGCCTGGCACTGCTGGCAGAACTTAGACTAACCGGACAATTATCCTCTGCTTTTTTTGCTGAGAGAATGAAAGACGAACAGTTATTACTGCAGTCCGAACTACATGCCATCACCATCGTTACACTCGCAGCCGCCCAACGAGCCGCACGGGCAGCTTTGCAGGTTTTTACCCGGGCTGTTAATAAGGCACTCCCTATTTAATGGTAAATAGAATCTGTCCGATATGCCCACACCCATTCCTGATCCGGTACATCAAAAGGCGATTATTATTTCCTTTCTGCAATTAAGAAGGGCGATTGGCTGGTGCGGCATTGCCTTGCCCATATTTTTATTCGGCGTATTTGTTTTTTTGTATCCACATTGTTCCCTGCCACCTAGTATCAGTCATTTTTATTATACCGGTTTGGGCACCTACTTTACCGGAACCCTATTTGCTGTGGCTATTTTTTTATTTCATTATCGTATGCCCGCAAATATTGATCGGCTCGCAGCGCAGGTTGCAGCCGTAGCTGCCTTGGTGGTAGCCTGCTGCCCAACCAATCCCTATTGCAATAGTTGTTATACCTGTATTCAAATCGAATGGATACCCCACCGCATAGTAACAAAACTGCACTATGGGGCAGCGTTGGTTTTTTTTCTGGTGTTGGCCTTCTTTTGCTTGTTTTTGTTTACCAAAACCCATGCTCGTTTTCCAGCAACTGCTGAAAAAATTATTCGCAACCGTATATATAAAATTTGCGGGTATACTATCTTAGTATGTATCTGTTTACTGGCTCTGCAAGAATGGCCGGCATTTGTTCGGCGAATACCTGCCATCAAATGGCCCTTCTCCACTTTTATTTTAGAAAGTATTGCCCTGGAAGCATTTGGAATTTCGTGGTTGATTAAGGGGGAAACGCTTTGCAAAGATGTAACCAGCCCCCTTCGAAACCATTTGTAAAATGGAGTTGTTGCCGGAATGCCTGCCGCTTGTATATTTGTGAATATGTATTTGAGTTTATGGAGAGACCTGATATTTTTGCTATAACCTGTGCGGATGAACTTAAACGGTGGTATTGGACAAAACAGGAACTTATCGGATTGTGTAAACATAAATTATTGGATAGAACTGGCGCAAAGGAAACTTTACTTCTTCGTTTGGTGGATGCGTTTAATGGAAAAACATCCTCGGTTTCCAAGTTATCTAATTCAAACCCTAAACCCCTTTCGAAAAAAAATGCAGCTGTAAACTATACTTTGGAAACGATTATTACACCCGCCTATAAAAATGGGAGAGAGGCCCGTAGTTTTTTTCAGCAGCACTGTGGCCCAACCTTTCGATTTTCTATTCCTCTGCTTGCCTTTATTAAAAATAATCAGGGTAAAACCTTACATACAGTGATAGAGGAGTGGCATCGTTTGGAGGCGCTTACAAAAACACCTGGCTATAAAAGTACCCTACCTCCGCAGCTTCAATATAACCAGTATATACGTGATTTTTTTTCAGCCAATCCCGGTAAAACACTTAAAGAAGCGCAGCATTGTTGGAAACTAAAAAGGAGTTTACCAACAGGCAAACATTTTTATGAAGACACAGATCTTCAATTATAGCGAATCTTCTCCCAAATACTTCTACGCCACTTCCTCCCCCGCAGCAGCTTCTAGTAAGCGAAACCAGTCTTCCTGTTCCAGTTGAATGTCCCTTCTCCGAATAGTCTTCCGACAACGGAGGAGACTATTCGGTTCGGAGGAATAATCTACACAATTAGCGTGATATTATTATACAGGGAAACTATGTATCCGTGATGTTGTTAATATTTCGAATTAGCCGATATTGACTTGGGTATTTGATGCAGCCATTATTTTATAACCGATGGTGA
>JBBAJQ010000078.1:0-4833 GCA_040403945.1 Sediminibacterium sp. | reverse complement strand
TAATTTTAGCTTATATCTGTTCTTAAAAATCAATGAGAAAATTATTTCTCTACTTGTTCTTATTCATTACCTATTCGGCATGGGCTCAAAGCACCTGCCCTGCACCTATTATTTCAGGAAATACAACTAATTCCAGCTGGAGGCCAATTGGTAGTGAAACTAAGGCATTTAATGGAACTTCTTGGATACAACAACCTCCAACACCTACCACTACTACAAGACAGTATAAATTAATGGTAAAGGGGACTTATGGGATCGAAAATAGCGTTAATCATTTAGACGCTGCCTATCAAAGTCCAAATTCTAGTCAAGTCATTGGAAGTTCTGGTACCCCTGTTTTCATCACGTCAAGTAGTAATAAGTGGCAATTGAATAATTCAACACCACCCGCACCCAATAACAGCTCAGAATACCGAAGTGATCATATTTACGAGTATTATTTAGGTTTAGGAGATGGTACTTCTAAATATTATTACAGCTATTCCGACTCGAACCCAGGGGATAATAGTGGTTCGCTTGAATTCACACTTTTTTTTAATGCAGGTTTGGCTCAAATCTGTACAGGGGGCTCCGCTGTGTTAACAACTGCCGCTACTGCTGGCACAATTTCTTGGTTTAAAGACGGTGTAAATATTAACCAATCAACACAAAGTATAACCGTAAATAGTCCCGGAAGCTATACATCTAGAACAACTCTTGGTGGTTGCACAAGCCCAGATAGTAATCCCATTGAAGTAAGGTTTTTACCCGATCCTTCTGTAACACTAAGTCCTGTTGCGAATATTTCCTCTAATGCAGAGAGTTTTTTATTGCCCTACACTAACAAAGTAACAGGAACTGATATTTACTCAATTTATGCTGGAGCTAATGCTTTAAACTATTTTGATGAAGTACTTAACGCTCCAATTACATCATCACCTATGTCCATTGCCATACCTTATGGACAAGTAGGAACTTTTGATTTCAATCTTATCGTTAAAAACTCACTGGCAGGTTGCGTCTCAGCTCAAATTCCCTTCACTGTTACCATTTTCTTGGCACCTCCTACCGGTTTAACCTACCCCTCAACAAACCGCTTTATTGTTAATCAACCTGTTACTCTCACCCCGACATTTATAGGTCGAATTGATCAATTTACAATTAATCCCACAACATTGCCGCCCGGTTTGAGCTTTAATGGAGTTACTGGCCAAATAACAGGTACACCCACACAAACAACCACAACACAAACTTACACGGTTTCGGGAAGTAATGCGACAGGTACTCCTACCACCGCCACTTTTACCATAGCGGTTGTAGTTCCTCCTCCAACGATTACTATTACAACTGGCTCTGAATATGTATTCACACAATTCAATCCAATTAGTCCAATTTCGCCTACCGTCACTGGAACTGGGGTGACTTACGATTTACAAGGCACATTGCCTAGTGGCTTGAGTTTTAATTACAGTAATGGAACAATTAGTGGCACTCCTCAAGTTCCTATGCCTCGAACTAGGTATGTTATAATAGCAACTAACTCCACTGGGCCTGCACAATCTGAGATTTTCATTACTGTTCGCATTGCAGCTCCCACGAATTTGACTTATGTTGTTCCGTCCAGATTTTTCACTGGAACAGCCATTGATCCTATCACACCTAGAAATTCAGGTGGAGTCATTTCTTCCTACACTATCGATAAACCACTTCCTGCTGGATTATCTCTTAACCCGACTACCGGGGTTATTTCAGGAACTCCGTCTGCCATCGCTGCGGCTACTACTTATGTAATTACTGGAACTAATTCAAACACTTCAACAAGCACAACAATCAGTTTTGACGTAGTAATTCCGGCTCCTTCCAATTTAAGCTATCCGGGGCCATTCCAATTTTACCAAAATGTGCCAATTACTCCCATTGTTCCAACAGTTACCGGTCAAGTGGATTCCTATACTATCGTACCAGTGAATTTGCCCACAGGGTTAACCTTCAATACAGCCACGGGGGTAATTAGTGGTACACCAACTGAATTAAGTGACCCCACTTTGTACACCATAACGGCAATAAATACGACAGGGCAAGTTGCAGCTACTACAAGTTTTTCTGTAGTGATACCTCCTCCAACGAATTTATCTTACCTCACACCTTGGATTTTTACAGAAGGAACAGCAATTCCCACTTTATCACCAACTGTCACTGGAGCTGTTTCAAGGTATTCTTGCCCTAATTTACCTCCGGGTTTAAGTATCAATCCCACTACAGGTTTAATTAACGGCACCCCTACGGCAGCGAGACCTCAAGCATTTTATACTGTTACGGCTGAAAACAGTACTGGTTTCACTACGTTTGACATCGATATCACGGTTCGAATTGCTGCACCATCAGGTTTATCTTATTTTGGGCCAAATATATTTGAGGAAAGAGTTCCCATTACCTCCCTATTACCTACAGTAACTGGTTTAGTTTCTAATTTTACGGTTAACCCTACTTTGCCCGATGGCTTAGGAATTGATCCCCTTTCTGGGATTATTTCTGGAACACCCACTTTGGCAAAACCCGCAACTAATTATACCATTACAGCAAGTAATTCAACAGGAAGTACGGGCGCCTCCACGAACATCACAGTCCTCATCGCTAGGCCTCAAATCTCCTATTCAACTCCTAATGTATATTATGAGACGGTTACCATCACTCCTTTGGTTCCGAATAAAAATGGAACTGTGATTAACTCATTTGCGGTCAGCCCCGCGTTACCCGCAGGACTGAATTTAGACACTAGTACTGGTATTATTTCAGGAGCTGGCACCGTTCAGTCGCCTAGAACCACTTATACCATTACCGCGACTAACACGACGGGAACAGGTACGGCATTAGTGGATATTACGGTCACGATTCCGCCGCCGTCCGGTTTATCTTATGTGAACCCTCCTACTTATTTCACTGGCACGGCGATTAGCACCTTAACTCCTACGGTGACAGGTTTTGTCGCGTCTTATTCAATTGATAAAGCATTACCCACTGGCTTATTCTTCAATACGAGTACAGGAGCAATCACTGGAACGCCCACACAAGCGATACCAAGAACTATTTTTACGATTACGGCCACGAACGTGGCGGGTGCTAGTTCCTATGCACTTCCTATTACGGTTTTGATTCCAGCACCCTCTGGTTTGTCGTATAACACGCCTAACGTGTACGAAGAAGGAGTGGATATAACTCCATTAGATCCGAGCGTGACCGGTTTTGTGGCTGCCTATTCTGTTAGTCCTAGTTTGCCAGCCGGGTTGATTTTAGATACGGTGACGGGGAGGATTTTTGGTACGCCTACTTTGGCAAAACCGACTACCACGTATGTAGTGACGGCGACGAATTCCACTGGATCTATTTCGGCAAATGTGGTGATTACTGTTTTGATTGCAAGGCCCAGAAACTTAGTCTATTCCACTCCGAATGTGTTGTACCAAAACTTTAGCATACCGCCTATCGCCCCATCGGTGAACGGCACGGTAGCATCTTATTCGATAGATCGTACGTTACCCGCAGGACTTTCCTTCAGTTCAAGTACGGGAATAATCAGTGGGACTCCGACGGCATTAAGTTCGATGCAAACCTATGTAATTACAGCAAGAAACAGTACAGGATCTACCTCTGCCAATGTTGACATTTCGGTGGTTATTGCTCCACCTAGTAATTTGGCCTATATGAGCCCGACTAGGTTAATCCAAGATAGTACTTTGGCCCCTGTTAGACCAACTTATTCTGGATTAGCGACTGCATTTACAATTGATAAACCTTTGCCTTTAGGACTTACTTTTAATACTGCAACGGGGGAAATCACCGGGAAACCAAATGTGATTTCTAGCTTAACCCGCTATGTGATTACGGCCTCTAACTCAACGGGGTCGACCTCAGCGCCTTTGGACTTAGAAGTGTTAATTGCTCCGCCTAAAAATTTAAAGTATGCCACTCCTATTGTATATGAAGAGGAGGTTACGATTACGCCGTTGAAGCCGACAGTAATTGGAAAAGTAGATATCTATACGATCGACAAGGCATTACCGGATGGTTTATCATTAGATCCTATCACAGGAATTATTTCAGGGACTCCTACCAAAGCGATACCCATAACCATCTATTGGGTAACGGCCTCTAATTCCACCGGATCCGCTAGGGCGCGATTGGTGATAACCGTCCTCATCGCAAGACCGCGTATTACTTATCCTGAACCTACTTTGGGTGCACAAATTAACCCAGTTTATACAGGTGTAGACTTGTTTTTTTCTGGCCAAACGAATACGCCATTAATTCCTGTTATTAAAGGTGTTTTTACCGGATTAACGTTAAATAGACCCCTACCTCCAGGCTTAGTGTTAGACCCTTTAACGGGGATAATTTCAGGCACACCTACCGCGTTAAGTCCTCCTACTACGTATATTGTGACCATTAAGAATAGCACGGCCTCTACCACCGATACGATTCGTATTGCTGCAGTAGTTCCTAGACCAAGTAATTTGAGCTATACTACTCCGCAGACCTACATTGAGAAAATTAAAATCACTCCTTTGAACCCTAGTGTACAAGGAATTCCAACGTTATACACAGTTGACAAACCGCTGCCGGCCGGATTAACACTCAATTCCTTGACTGGTTCCATCACGGGTACCCCTACAAAAGCACAGGACTTTGCGGACTATGTGATCACCGCTTCTAATTCCACCGGATATGAGGTATTCACTATTTCTATAAAAGTCTTAATTGCCTTCCCTGAAATAAAATACCCACTTCCAGGTGTCTTCCGTCAAGGTGTGCCTGTCAATTTTAAACCGACGCTCGTGGGCATTGCTGATACATTTA
>JBBAJQ010000077.1:1887-4950 GCA_040403945.1 Sediminibacterium sp. | reverse complement strand
ACTACGCTAGGAACAATCTTAGAAATTTCCCAGCGAAGTGCGCCTAGGCGTTCTGCACGGTTTGGATTGAAAACTTCCGAAGGCGCGCAGTCCCTTCACTATCGTTACGGTGACTACGCTAGGAACATTCAACCCTGATAGTTACTGGAAACACTACACCAAATCATCCACTTCTATAAGGCCAGTACGGAGGGCATAAATTACTAGTCCTACCCGGGTTCGTACCTGTAACTTTTCGAATAAATGATCGCGATAGGTATCGATGGTGCGCGGACTCACATGCATTTCCTTTGCAATTTGGCGATAGGTTAATTCGCTGCAACATTTGCGCAGAAAAATAAATTCCCGGTCTGTGATATCATTTTTTTCATCGGGGAATTGTTCGGTGGTACTGTCGGAGAAATAATGAAAAATGCGATTTCCTACTAATTCATTTACATGAAATTGTTTTTGTTGTATCCGCTTCAGGGCCTGGTGCAATTCGGCCATGTTAGTATCTTTGGAAATAAAGCCATAGATGCCCAGACGTAACATACGGATTACAGCGGGTTCTCTACTAACCATAGATACAACCAATACGCGGGTTTCGGGTAAGTGAGATCGAATCCATAGGGCGGTTTCGTAGCCATCCATGATAGGCATGCGAATATCTAACAATACAATATCGGGTGGACGCAATGGATGGGTTTGATCGATAAAATCCTTTCCATTGGCAGCTTCAATCATCACTTCCCAACCGGGAATTGTATGAATCATCTGCACCAATCCAGTGCGCACCAACTGATGATCATCCACAACTGCAACTTTCGTGTTCATGCGGCTTTACTTATAGGAATGGATATCTGTATACAGGTGCCTGCTGCATCTGACTGCAGATGAACGCGACCCTGTAAAACTTGCACGCGAAAGTAAATGCTTTTCCATCCCAAAGTATTACCACTTCGTTTCTTCAACTTATCAGAATCAAAACCCACCCCATTATCCCATACTGTTAGCGTAAAAATATGTTCATTAATCTCAACAACCAGATTCACTTCCGATGCCCCGGCATGCTGCAGAATATTGGCAACCAATGATTGCAAAATCCTGCTCAGATGCCATTCTACCGGGGCTGGCAATACGGGTAATAATTGCGGCGTATTGGTGCTAACCCTTTTAATACCTGCTACCTGCAATTCATCCACCAACTGCGCCAGCATCTGAGTAAAACTAACATGGTACAAGTTCGCATCCTGGTATCGGTATGCCAACTCCCGTAGAGTGAAGGATAGTTGCTGCTGTAAGTTCACCAATTGCGTATATATATCAGCAGAGATGGCCGGTTTTAGCCTGCGCGTGTATTGTTGCAATACTATCATCTGCTGTCCGGCATCATCGTGCAGTTCACGGGCAAGGGTTTCAGAAATTTGCTGAGTTAGTACTTCCTGCTCTCGCCTGATACGTAAATCGTACTGAGAAAATAGATACTGGAGCGTATTTTCGTTGGTACGCTGCTGAAGAAAAAATAGAAAGACAACAACCATTGCCCCTGCGATAATCCATCCGCCCAGAGCTAGTACCGAAATAGTTAAATACATCGTTTCGTATTAGGCAAGCCAATCAATAAGGCTACACAGAAAAAAATATACAGAGCTACCAACAACACCTGATTTACCTGATTAAATATCCAGCTACCCGACACTGGCAGCGTTATTTGTTGCAGCCATCCGTAAAAAGCATGCATAACCGACATGGATAAAAAATAACAGCAAAGACCTGCCGCCATCCAAACAAAGGATGGGAAGGAACTATGCGGAAGAGGCATGGCCGGATTAAGGGCTGCTTCATAGAGATATCGAACACATAGCAGCACCATGCTAATGGAGGCAGCCACCAAAAGGTAGTTGATATAATTAGTTAGCAAATCGGATGGTATGCAAATCAAGTAAATGGCAGCGCAAATAAAACATCCTAGCATTGCGCTTGCAAAATGTTTAAACAGGGGATGCTTCAAATGCTGCATCAACAAAAAAGCATAACCAGCAACCGAAAGGACACTAATAGCATACCGAACACGAAAAAATAAGGGGTTACTGCTAAATACCTCCAGCTGAAAAATATTCGCCAGTATCTGCAATAGCAGTAACCCCGTTAATACCAAAAATCCGGTATTGCGATGTTTATAGTATACCACCCCGGTTAAAGTTAGGGTAAGTAACTGCCACAATAGAAGAAATAAAATAGATAACATTATGGATATAGGGTTCCGTGATTTAAGTAAGCCTTGCTATCCGAACCACCGCCATATGGTTTGGTATCGGCATTGCCGTAGTTCGCTTTAGTAAATACCGAAAAATAAAGCGTTTGCTTGCCCAAATATTCGGGATGAGCAACCGGTACGCTAGCGGCAGTATAGATACCCATATGAATTCCTATCGAATCGGTATACGCATTGGTTTGCATCTGGTGGAGGTAATTGATTAAATCCTTCACCGAAATTTTTACCAGTCGGGTTTCCTGATTGCCTCGCTTTTCAATAAAACTAGCCTGCAGGGCGGTGGCATTGCTTTGGGTGATGAGTCCATTAACCGAACTATCCCCCTTTAGTGCCTGCACCAGTTGAACAGTTGTGGGGGATGGCAGAACCGTTTCTTGTTTGCTGCAAGCTATAACTGTGATTCCGATTAACAGACTACACCAGGTACCTGCCAAAAAATACTTTTTCATGATGGGTAAATTGATGGGTTTATAAATAAAAAAACACATCAACAAATTAGGTTTCGCATCGATATGAATGCTTTATAATTTTGGGGTGAAAAGAGGAATAAAAGTATATAAATATATGAATATCAGTTAGTTATAAAAAATGCAGGCCGTAAAATTCAGTGTTTATACGGATATAAAAAACCGTTTAAACACCGATATGTAATCAGTTGCAATACTTTTAAATTACGCCCGCGCGAGGTGATAACTTTTTGGAGTTTTTTGTTGTAAGTAAGTGTTATTAAAGAAAAGAAAATGGGTTACAAAAGCAGCAAAAAATAGGCGCCTACTAACACCCAAAAGCACAGTGCGGTATGGAAT
>JBBAJQ010000077.1:0-1787 GCA_040403945.1 Sediminibacterium sp. | reverse complement strand
GCGGTATGGAATTCAATATAAAATATTTAAATTACCAAGGCAAATTCATCCAACTAAAAAGTAATTCCGTCAAATTTATCTACCCTTTTTGTATGCAAATCCTTACTAAAAAAATCTGTGGTATTATCCTACTCACCATTCCTTCCATCATCTATGGTGGCTATTTTTTGCTTATGGTGCTAAGCGGACAAGAAGCCGAACTGGAACTTACCGCTTTTCAGCAATCCATGTTTCGGGCAGGGCATGCCCATGCGGGAGTGTTGGTGATTTTATCGCTGGTGGCGCAGGTACTTACCGATCATGCAAATTTGAGCAGAAGCTGGGAATGGCTGGTTCGCATATCTTTTCCCCTGGCAGCCATTGCGGTTAGCGGCGGATTTTTTGCAGCCGCTATCGGTCATCAACTTACCCGGCCGAATGGTATGATTGTGATTTTATATGCAGGCATGGTGTTGCTAGCAGTGGGATTGGTTACCCTGGGTATTGGACTAATACGCGAGCCGAGAACCACCCCGTATTCGTGATCAATCAGCCTACAGGTGCGTGTGAAAAACTTTCTCTCTCTCATAGGTTTTACCGTTCCAGAATTACCACCTGCCAATCCCCCCTTTTTAACAGTGTATTTTTGATAAATGGGATGAAATTAGCGAATGAACAGAAAAGCATTTATCAAAAAATCACTAGCGGGATTTGCTGGGTTAGGCATATTAGGGGGCGGCTATACCTGGCAAGTAGAACCCTTTTGGCTGGAATTTGTGCAACGCAGCATGCCAATCCGAAATCTCCCCGATTACTGGGTTGGAAAAACGGTGATGCAAATTAGTGATATCCATATTGGAAAAAGATTTGATCATCAATACATTATTGACTCCTTTCGCAAAGCACAGGCATATCATCCCGACCTGGTTGTATATACCGGCGACTATATAAGCTTACACAAGGGAGAGGTTATACATGAAGCATTAAACGAAGTACTCAACCACTGCGTAAAGGGCAAAATAGCTACGGTTGGTATTTTGGGAAATCATGATTATGGAATTAACTGGAAACAAACCGAAGTAGCAGATACGATTACCAACTTGCTGAACAATAAAGGCATTGAAGTATTGAGAAACCGCCAAAAAGACTGCGCAGGGTTACACCTGATTGGGATGGATGATTTTTGGGGCACCTGCTTTAAACCTGAGGCAGCTATGAAGGGGTATGATAGTTCCCAGGCCAGCTTGGTACTTTGTCATAACCCCGATGTATGTGATTTGGATGTTTGGCAAGGTTATCAAGGATGGATATTATCTGGCCATACCCATGGCGGACAGTGCAAACCGCCTTTTTTGCCTCCTCCCCTGTTGCCCGTAAAGAATAAAACCTACACGGCGGGTGAATTTTCGCTATCCAATGGAAGAACCCTGTATATTAACCGTGCGTTGGGACATCTCTGGCAGGTTCGATTTAATGTACGGCCGGAAATAACCATTTTCCGATTAGAAAAAGCGATATAATTAATTTTACCGGCATCACGTACCTTGCACTCCAATGGAAAAGTTAGCTCCCGCGGATATTGACCGCATCATCGAAATGGCCTGGGAAGATCGTACCCCCTTTGAAGCTATTTATCTGCAGTTTGGCTTGTCGGAGTCCAAAGTAATTGCACTCATGCGCCGTGAGTTAAAGCGCAGCAGTTTTAATCTTTGGCGCAAACGGGTAAACAGTGGTGTTAGTCAAAAACACGCCAAAACCCGCAATCCAGATATTACCCGGTTTAAGTGCAGTTTACAGAAAACTATTTC
>JBBAJQ010000076.1:0-5782 GCA_040403945.1 Sediminibacterium sp. | reverse complement strand
ATTTTAATGATAAATTATTCTACTTTTATGGTGTACTAAAAATGGGGAGCCTACAACACTGGGTCAGAAGAAAAGTCTGGAATACCTGTTATAAAAGTTCCTTCACGTTTTTTTGCAAGGTCTGCCTCCGACATTCGTTTAGATTTTATAAACGAAATGGTATCTACTATCTGTGCCGAAATATTGCTTGCTATAATTGTTGTGATGAGTAAGCCTAAAAGTTGTTTCATTAATTATTTCTCTGTTCGTTTTTGAAAGTTTGTAGGGTCGTTAAAGTATTGGGCATAAATTGTGAATAGGGGCTAAATTTTCTCGCTAATACATCCAATATGGCTGCATACACTTATCAAAGAATCGCCTATTCAAATATAGTAAATGTAAGACCAGAAAGTAAGTTCAAAATTTTATTCTCTATAAACAATTCACCGGCTGCATATAAAATTTATTAACTTCTCCCTATCTCCTAAAAAAACCTATAACTCGTGTCTTGCATCCCGACATATATTTTATACAATAACATACTAAATGTTAAATGCCGTATCTGATGGTTGGCACTTTGCATCAGGGTGTAGTATGAAAAATATACATGAAAAGTTTAAACTTTTGAATGAATCGGATTTTCGGGGAGATGCCACTCCTAAAAAAGAGTAAAGCAACCAAGATTATTCTCTGCATTCTATACAGCCGGTTTTTTGGGTGTGTTGTTAGAAAGCATCGTTTAGCCGCAGGTAGAAGGCGCCACCGAAAGTGCTGTTACGTGCATAATCCATTCGCACAAACATGCGGTTTTTCTTGTTAATTAGTAAACGCAGTCCGGCACCGCCAGTCCATAAAAAATCCTGCAGCTGATAATCGCCCGGAGTGGAAGCGGAAAATCCTCCAGCGGTAAATACGGAAGCGTGTATCCATTTCCATACTTGAAACCTGTATTCACCTTGTGCAGCGGTGAGTGATTTGTTTCGGTAGCGACCACCGAAATAACCACGCATCAGTGAGTGGCTACCCACGCGTGGTAATTCGCGCAGGGGCACATTGCCATTTGTATTATGGGTAAAGAATTGGTAGCCGAAGCTGTTTTCTTTTGCGATGGGGTAAAACTTTCTGTAATCGACCATCCATTCCTGATAGGAATAAGGGTTGGCTCCAACGGGAAGATAATTCTGAAATACGGCTTCCAGGTAGGAGCCACTGCGGGCGCTGAAGGGAAAGTCCCGGTTCTCCAGCAGCAGTGCCGGGCCCACCCCCAATATGGAACTGCCATTCACGCCATCGGTATAGTTGAATGCAGGCGTTAGCGGTTTAGAATATTGAACACGGTAGGTGTTGTTGAAATTGAAGGATAGTCCAGCATACCACTTTCCATTCAATAAACGATAGATGCGATTTTCAATGAAAGTGCGCCGATACCGAAACTCCCAATATTCGTTTTCGGGTACGGTTTCCATCCCAATGCCCCAAACACGTTCTTCAAAAGAACTATAGCCTGTTCTACCCCGAAGCACCCATTTTTCTCCCTTGGTAAATACTTGCCAGGCTGCGGAAAAGTCCAGCTGTTGCATGGTTGAATAAGTAACAAGACCATATATAAATGAGCCACGTGCCTCTTTATTTTGTCTGGCATTCTTATCTTTTGCATTAAAGAAATAATCTAGCGAGATCCCCACGCGAATGCCGGTTTCGGGACTGGAAGTAACGATGGGTATGGGTATGATGGAAAAGTTGATGGCCGACAGTGAGTCGGGATTCATGAGATTGCGAAGTGTTTTTCTCGGTTCGGGCCCCGTGGTGTCTATAGTGGCATTTCCGATTAATGGTATTGCAATCAACCATCCTATTAACAAAGCAGCCAATAAAAAGGGTCGGTGAACAAAAAATATTTGCCTGCAGGCGGAGGAATGGGAGAGCACTGGGTAAATTTGACTGCAAGTTGGGTATTTTTCGTGTAATGTGGTAGGGTGCCGTCATTTTAACCAATAAAAAAGTTTTTTGTCCTCTTTTTTACAGGTAAATCCTCCATCAGACCCTTTATTTTTTTATAAGTTTGTAATAAAACCCGATGAGAGCACTTTACTTTTTTCTAATAATAGGGATAGTTGCATGTAATCAACCTTCCACTAATAACAATGATACAATTCAAAAGCATCCTATTACAATTGAAAAACCAGTTTGTACCGAAATTGAAATTAAGGATCCAGAACAACCAGAAGATCCAAATATTGTGAGAACATGCATTTGGAAAGGCTATAAATTTAAGCACACAGGGAGCGCCGATAATATGGGAAGATATAGTTGGGACAATGAAGTATATCGTATTATGGAAGATAAAACTGAAATTATCACAAAGAACTCAGCTGTTTTTTCTGTAAATCAGGGTGAGTTGGAAAATTTGATTAATAAAAAAGTTAGCGAAGAGCTAGCTGAATTAAAGAAGGACGAGGAGAATTCGGAATGCCTATTAAATTTTCAACTTCCTATTTTCAAGTTGAACGACCTGCAAGTTTCATTTGAAGGCGATGACTCTATTGTTTTCGCAGCGGGTTTGGGTTTGGGTAGTGCTTGCCGACCAGTAGATGTGATATATGTTAAAATCCCAATTAACCAAGTTGAAATATTTTTAAAGTAGATAATTCATTTACCAGTTATTTTAGGAGTGTTAATTAAACTGTGCTATTTCATTTTCCTCATAGTTACATGATAACGGTTGATATACTAATTATTTAATCCTAGGTGATCTGTAATACTTATTAAGAGTTACTCACTCCCTCTCAAAACCCCCCCAAAAAAGTTAGAAGTAGTGTCAGTGATCCCGATAAGTTTTTAAGAAGTAATACATTTTAAGCAAAAATGCCGTTCCTTAAGGGTCGGCATTTTTCTAGGGGTTGTTTGAAAGCTTACATAAAAATTTAGACTTTAGAATAAAGCGGATTTTGCGGGAGCTGACTAATTCGCTTTGTCTTTGTACAGAAATCATGCTCTATTTGCACTCTATTCAAAAAATAAGCAGAATCGCAAAGAGGGAGAAAAATTTTTGAAGAATCCGTTGAAATAAAATTCTGGCTCAAGCTGCATGGTATAATTGCGTACACCCGGTAAACTAAACTTGAAAGTATTGGGCTCAAACCAGTTTCCACGTCTACCTACCAGATAACCGACAGAGAAATTCTGTACAAAAGACCATCCACCATTCTCTGGTTTGTTATACTCTACCTTGCGTATCGTAATAAAATCGTTTCTATCTGTTTTTAACTGATTGCTTTCTCGGGAAAACAAAAAATAGGGCTCCCACATCAGATATACTCGATGATCATTCCTTTTATTATCTGAAATTACGTAACTCATTCCGGCAGCAAAAGAGGGTGCCAATGCCCCTCGAACATATTGCATACTGCCATATATTGCAGGTAAGAATGTACCCTCATTGTTACTAGTTCTGTAATAAGCACGCTTCCCCTTCTTTTTTAAAGACTCCACACTAGGATTGATTAACACCCCCTGGGAAAGATCAAAAAGTGCAGAGACACTTTCCCGCTCACTTATACTCGAAATAACATCCGCAGTAAAATACTTTCTTAGCAGGCCAACAGAAGAATCCATCACCTGTGGCGGCAAACTATATAAATCCCTTAGAAAATTTACGTGTACTGAAATAAATCCTGCAGCATACCTCCTGAAGCTCTTCTCGTTATAGGAATTAAAACTGATGCGCAATGTATCCTGTTCTATCTTAAAATTTTGTAAAACTCCCTGCTGATAAACCATTGTATTTTGATTCGATTCGTGGGAAATAGTTCTTATCTCTACTTTTTGATCAATGGGTATAGCATCTATCCTCCTCGCAATATTGTCAACGGGTGTAGAATCTACAATACCTCTAATTGCCTGTAAACATTCTCCTAGCAGTGAGTCAAGATTAGGCAAACTATTGAGGTGCTGCAAATTGGTCAACCCTAACTGTATCCTGGCCTCGGATTTAGGCATTCGAAAAACGAAAATTGCTTGCGCATAACCAGGTGGTATCGAGTTAAACCGCATCTCTGTAGCTGAGGGGTAATTATAAGTCTGTACTAAAACTTGCGCAAACATAGTACTGCCTATTCCTGTTAGTAGCAGGATCAAAAAAAGAGTCTTTTTCATTGTTTTATTCTTTAATTCCAGTTGTATTTGGATAATGGGTGGGCTGTAATGAAATTCTCCACTTAGATTTATGATCATTTGGAAGCGGTGCCTCAAAATTCGGCAGGGGTTTTTCTTCTTGCATTAATTCAACTGCCATCGTAGATGAACGCTTCTCATCATTGGCATGTAATACCGTCATGCCGTTAGTAGACTTCCTGATTACCGGATTTTTTCTCCAGTAATTCACTGTTGCGTTTTGATTCAAGGTCTGATCAGACGACCTGATCACCTGAGGTAAGGGCAAGCTGATTTGACTGCTCTCAATTTTTTCATCAGGTTTTGGTAATTTAGCAACTACGGCCATGTCTGGTATTGTAACGGTAGGCTCATGGGATTTAGAAGGCTGAGGAATATCAAGCGCTGACTTATTGTTAACCGTTTGGATTAACTGTTTTTCCTTACTTTTTTGTTGGTAAATAGGTGATGATTGTTTCCTGCCCTTTACCTGCAGTGTGGAAATAGAAGGTTGAATTTCTGCTGGCAAATGGATTGTGACGGACTGTTGAACTGGGTAATTGAAACGGTACCAATAAACACCGGATCCAACAACTAAGAGCAATGAGGCAGCCGTCATCCAATTTACCAAGGGACGCCCCCTTTTTGTGCTTGTTTTTAACTCCAGCACTTGTTCAAGCTCAGCCCAAATTGTTTCACTTCCCTCCGGAAGTCCAGTTTGAGATGATTCCCATTCATCAATCCGGGTGCCAAGTTTACTATTGTTGTGCTGCATGATGCCCATAATTATTATGTTCTATAATAAGACGCTGCAAGTGCCGCTTCGCTTTATTCAGCTGACTTTTACTGGTCCCTATACTTATCCGCAGTAGTTCTGCAATTTCTTCATGGCTATATGCTTCGATTACAAATAAATTGAAGACCGTTCTGTAACCGACGGGTAACTTCGCCAGACAAGCCAATATGTTCTTCACTTCCATGGAAGAATAGACAGATTCATCCACTGATTCGTCCTCAGCCTGATCTTCCGCCAAAACAACAAGCAATCTGTGCCGGGCCCGAATGTTTTCCAGGCATTTGTTGACCATAATTTTTTTCATCCAGGCGATGGTGGAGGGGTCATTTATGAAATTAAACTGTGGCAGCGATTGATAAATCTGTAAAAATCCATTCATCATGGCTTCCTCTGCTTCCTCCCGATGCTTTAGGTAACGCTGGCACAACAACAGGAAACGATGGGCATAGCCGTCAAACAAGTACCGCTGAGCCGTGATACTGCCTTTTGCACATTCTAATATGAGCTGTCTTAACTCCATGTATACCTATATAATGCAAGAAAACTGTTTCGGGTTGCCTGGAACTTAATTTTTTTTAGCGGGTTTGGTACTTGTAAGATATGAATATTTGCTAGACTGATTTCCTTTTAAGTATTGGTGCGTGACCCCAGTGGTAAAACATCGAGTAAAACAATGGCGGTGGAATTAAACCTTGAAAGAAATTGAAGGGTATAGTTAATACGAATCAACAGGGCAATCAGTAATTGTTATTTATGGGGATAGAGTAGAAGTGCAGTGTAATTGGTTTTGATTGAGGATTTCATCCTGGGGGTTCTGTCTCGCGCCATAATCATTAATTTTAGGTGATCTGTAAT
>JBBAJQ010000075.1:1170-6088 GCA_040403945.1 Sediminibacterium sp. | reverse complement strand
AGTTATTCAATACTGCCTAGGTATCAACCAAAGTTGTGTTTGTCTGCCTCCCAGATAGCGGAATCCGGCGGCTGTAAAAATGCCATCCTGTTCTAACATGATGCGAACTTCCTTTTTCCATTCCGGAATATAACTGGCTGCATTCAGTTCAATCGAATAGGCAGTATTGAAATGCATAGGAAAATCTCCGGATCCGGGAACCCCTTTTTGTTGATCCCATAATCCGATAGTCGGGCCAGCTGCATGGCCGTGAAAACCAATGGGATGGGTGTAAATAGTGGCAGTTATTTTCTCTGCTGCTGCTTGCGTTAGTGTTTGTTGCAGTATTTGGTTACCGGTACTGTTTAGCTTGAATTGACTGGTTAAGATATCCTGTAAACGGTTGGCTTTAGAAAATGCTTGTTGTAAAGAGGCGGGTGCCTGCGTTTCTCCGGGTAGCAATAGATAGGCATGTTCCTGCACATCGGTTTGTAATCGTAAATAACTGATGCCTATATCCACATGAATTAAATCGCCGGGTTGCAGAATATCTTCTCGAGGGCGGTCGGAAAAAGCTTTCAAGTGATCGAATACCGCTGAATCTTTTCGCTGAATAGATACCGATGGATGAAACCAAGTGTCTAATCCTGCATTTCGAATTCTTTGCCGAAACCACCATACCAAATCATCTGTAGAAGTAATACCTGGAGTAATTACTTTCTCCGAAAATCCCTCCTGAATAATCTGATGAGTTAATTGAATAAGTTTGGGATAGATGGCTATCTCCCTTTCTGTTCGGGTTTCCAGCCACGCAACTGCCAGTGACTCTGCTGAAACTATTTTCTTGCGAAGACTATCCGGCAGGTATTTTTTAAATAGATCGAACTCGGTATGGGTGATACCATCTGCATGGCCAAAATCGTTGGAATAGTTGAGCGCAATGTTTGTGGGTTTTTTGGTGGCAACCAATTGCACTAGGGCATCCCATTGGTCGGGATGTTTTTGCATATCCCAGGCAGCCGGAATAGATTTGCCTACTGCGTAACGGGCAATTGCATGCTTCTCTATTTTACCGGTGGCAGGGTTTCTATAAAAAACCAGCATGGTTCTTCTTCGGGCAGACAACCATTCGGAGGGGAGAAAAGTTTTTAGAACGGGATCTTCATTATATTCTCTTGAAATAATTACCCAGCAATCAATTTTTTCGCGCTGCATCAAAGTGGGTAAAAGATTTTCTATTCGGTCGTTAAGTATCTCGTCTATCACTTTTGATTGTTCTCTCACTGGCAATACCTCCTGTGCAATACCAATGCTTGTAATTAGCCAAAGGGTAAGAATCAAAAAATATTTATTCATACAAATGTGTGTATAGTAAGGTTAGGATTGGCTTTCGGTGAAGGTAGCTTGTCGGGGAATAATAAATGCTATCAGGTCGTCTAAAGAAATATTGGCTCGTTCGCAGGCATCCTGGATATCCTCTCTGGATACGCCTGCAGCAAATGCCTTGTCTTTTAAACGTTTTTTTACTCCCTTTGCATCCATGTCGGCATATCCACCGGGACGCATCAACGAATAAGCGTGTATAAAACCGGATAGTTCGTCGAAGGCATACAACATTTTATCCATATCGGTTTCGGGTTCTACACCAAAATGAACATGACCATGCGAAGCAATCGCTCGTATTACTTCTGGGTCAATTTGCTTCTCTTCTAAAGCTTCTACAATTTTTCGGCAGTGCGTATCCGGCCACTGATCCCAGTCGGCATCATGTAAAATGCCTGCCATTTCCCATTTCCAAACGTCCGCATCGGATAATCCCACCTTTTCTGCAGCCCAGCACTTCATCAGGTTACCCACCTGAAACATGTGTAATTGCAGGCGTGGATTAATTACCCAATCCGAAATCCATTGCATTACCTCCTCCCTACTTAATACATTGCCCTTATTAGTTATGTTGCCAAACGTGGTTCGGCCTAAATGCATCGACATTTTTCTTTTTTTTTCAAAGTTAGGTACCTACATTCACTTTCCGTTTTTCTTCTGAGTAATTGTTAAAAGTAGCACCTATGCCTCGCATCCGCTGTAAAACCATTTATCTAATCTTTATAATGATGGGTTGGTTAGCCTGTTCTAACCATCCTTATCAATCTACCAATCGTTTATACAAACAACAGAGTAAAGAACTGGCAAAAATAATTCGCCAACAACCCCAGGTGCCCTTGTCTGATAGTATACGACAACCCGAAAAATGGGTAGGTACCACCAATTTTAATTTGCGTAAACCCAGTTATGTAATTATTCATCATACCGCTCAAAATGCTTGTGCACAAACGCTGCAAACATTTACTACGCCTGCTTCTCAGGTTAGTGCACATTATGTTATTTGTAAAGATGGTACCGTGCATCATATGTTGAACGACTATTTGCGGGCTGCACATGCCGGCGTAAGCCGATGGGGTAATTGGGTTGATATTAATTCAGCCTCCATTGGTATTGAACTCGATAATAACGGTTTTGAACCCTTCGACAGTCTCCAATTGAATAGCTTGCTGAGTTTATTAGCCCAATTGAAACAAAAATATACCCTTCCTACAGCCAATTTTATTGGGCACGGAGATATTGCCCCTACCCGAAAAAATGATCCAAATTACCGTTTCCCCTGGAAATTATTGGCTGAGCAAGGGTTTGGACTATGGTACGACGAACCCACTGGTGCACCCCCAGCCGGATTTAATCACTTGCAGGCATTGCGAATAATAGGATATGATATGAAGGATAGCTCCGCTGCTATGCGGGCTTTTAAACGGCACTTTTTGCAAGATTCAACCCGTGGGTTTAGTGAACGGGATAAGGCAGTACTGTATCAGACGCAAAAAAAATATTACTAAATGATTGTCATTTTTTGGTAAACCCCCTCGTCCTAACATTTGTTAGCTTATTTTTGTAAAAAATTGCAATAATGGACTTTCAATTATCAGAAGAACAACAAATGATACGGCAGGCAGCACGCGATTTTGCGAAAAATGAATGTTTCCCGGGTGTTATTGAGCGCGACGAGCACCAGCGATTTCCTGCTGAGCAAGTGAAAAAATTAGCCGAACTGGGCTTTATGGGAATGATGGTAGCACCAGAAAATGGCGGTGGTGGGTTGGATACCATCAGCTATGTGCTGGCGATGGAAGAAATCAGTAAAGTAGATGCCAGTACCAGTGTTTGTATGAGCGTAAACAATAGTCTGGTTTGTTGGGGCTTAGAATCATATGGTTCTCCTGAACAAAAAGATAAGTATCTGCAACACCTAGCAAGAGGAATTAAAGACAATGAATTGTATATAGGTGCTTTTTTGCTGAGTGAACCCGAAGCAGGAAGTGATGCTACCAGTCAGCAAACAACTGCTGAAGACAAAGGAGATTACTATTTACTGAATGGCACTAAAAACTGGATCACCAATGGCTCTTCGGCCTCCGTTTATCTGGTAATTGCCCAAACCGACCCAGCAAAAGGAAGTAAAGGAATCAATGCATTTATTGTAGAGAAAAATAGTGTGGGTGTTACGGTAGGTGCGAAAGAAAATAAATTAGGGATTCGTGGCAGTGATACGCATAGTATATTATTCAACGATGTAAAAGTTCCTAAAGAAAACCGGATTGGGGCGGATGGCTTTGGTTTTACATTTGCCATGAAAACATTAGCAGGCGGCCGTATTGGCATTGCTGCCCAGGCGTTGGGGATTGCCAGTGGTGCCTATGAACTGTCACTGGCATATAGTAAACAACGCAAGGCATTTGGGAAGGAGATTATGCATCACCAGGCCATTCAGTTTAAGTTGGCAGATATGGCAACCCGCATTGAAGCAGCCCGTTTGTTGTGCATGAAAGCAGCCTGGGAAAAGGATAACCACCTCGATTATACCCTTAGTTCTTCCATGGCAAAAGTAGCAGCCAGTGAAACAGCTATGTGGGTTGCTACCGAAGCCGTGCAAATTCATGGGGGTTATGGCTTTGTAAAAGAATACCATGTAGAAAGAATGATGCGCGATGCAAAAATTACCCAGATTTATGAGGGCACCAGCGAAGTACAACGCATCGTTATTAGTCGCAGCATCCTTAAATAATCTTATCAACCTACCTGCTCCGATGAATCTATTTTCCTGTACTCTTCTGCGGTGGTTGTTCAGGAAATCGGGTGGTGGTGGATTCACCTTGATCTGTTGTATACTTTCTTTCTCCGGTTTTGCTCAACACCAAGATGTGCGCACCTGGCTGATTGAATCCTTGCAACAAGAGCAAAGGGTTGAGAGCAGTGTATTTCCCGCTGGAAGCTTCCCCTCCTATCGTCGCTATTCGTGGAATGGCAATACAGAAAAAGCCGATATCAACCCTTTTTTTACCGGCTTGGTAGATTTCACTTTAGCGGGTATTCAACATGATTTGTCTCCGGATTTGCAAGCAAAGGTGCAGGTAATCAGAAATCGATGCAAACAGGTATATCCCAAATTCATCAATCGGAATAATCGGCCTACCTATAATTTCTGGCCAACCGATACCCCTCGTATTTTTCCCAATGGTGGCTGGTTGAATTGGTTTAATAAAAGTCAGGCTCTGCCCGATGATATGGATGATACGGTGATACTGCTGTTAGCGCAGGAGGCGCCCGATTCACTAGCAAGCGCTGTGCATCAGTTGATGCAGGCTTTTACCAATGGACAAAAAAAGTCAATTAATAATACTTACACTTTTCTGCAAGATCTGCCTGCCTACTCTACCTGGTTTGGAAAGAAGATGCCGGTAGATTTTGACGTAAGTGTGCTCTCGAATATTTTGTATTTTGTTCAAAGTTATCGGCTCCCCTGGAAAGCGGCCGATAGTGCCTCCTTGCAATTGATTGTTCGTGTGCTGGAAAAAGAAAAATACCTCGATGATCCTGCTTTTATATCACC
>JBBAJQ010000075.1:0-1070 GCA_040403945.1 Sediminibacterium sp. | reverse complement strand
AAATCACTGGGCAAGGCAGGAGTAGGCACTTTTTATTATACCTGTGCTGGATATAACTATGCTTTGGTGCTTGAAAACCTGGTATGGCAAGAACGTTTTTTTAAGGAAAATAAAGGGGTAGCTTCCACATTCTAGCGTAAGCCCTGCTTAATTTCTATATTTGCAATGCTATGCCCGTAAACATTCCCCTTTATACATCCATTCGCGCTCAATTAGCTCAACAAAATGTTACCTTGGTTGCAGTAAGCAAAACCAAGCCCAACCAAGATATTATGGTCCTGTACGAATTAGGGCAGCGCGATTTTGGCGAAAACTATGTGCAAGAACTGGTGGCTAAACAACAATCCTTGCCTGCAGATATTCGCTGGCATTTTATTGGTCACCTGCAATCGAATAAAGTGAAAATGATTGCTCCCTTTGTTCATCTAATACATGGAATAGACAGTAATAAACTATTACTCGAAATCAATAAGCAGGGTGCTAAGTTGAACCGCAGCATTGGTTGCTTATTGCAAGTGTATATTGCAAAAGAAGATAGCAAGTTTGGGCTCGATGAATCTGAAATACTTGAAATCGCTTCGATACAATCAACCCTCCATTCCGTTTCTATCCGTGGAATGATGGGGATGGCATCCTTTACAAATGATACGGAACAAGTGCGCAGGGAATTTAGAAATATGTATGCGATTAGTAAAACCTTTCCATTTGCAACTGCTCCCATTATCAGCATGGGTATGAGTAACGATTATTCCATTGCCATAGAAGAGGGCAGTAATATGGTACGGATAGGAAGTCTACTTTTCGGAAGTCGTCAATAATCAGGCTTCATCAATATATCGCTTGGTGATGGGCGCATAGGAGTCAATCCTTCTATCTCTTAAAAAAGGCCAGTGCGTTCGGTAACTATCTGTTAGGTTGGTATCTACCGAAACCACTGCTGCGGTTTCTTCTTCGTGAGATGCCTGAAAGAGGATATTTCCCATCGGATTGCATACAAAGGAACCACCCCAGAATTTCATGGCGCCATCTTGCTCAAAGCCCACCCGGTTAACGGATATCACGTGAACGCC
>JBBAJQ010000074.1:5083-6296 GCA_040403945.1 Sediminibacterium sp. | reverse complement strand
ACTTTTTCGTGAGCCACTTCCTTACCGGCTCATCATAAACTTTCAGCCAAAAATAGGCCAGGCAGCTAGACACTAGCGTTAAGGCAATAATAGCCCAAACACCTGTTTGCAGGGGTACATTATTATTTACTACCCAGGCATAAAATACACACATCAGCGGAAAGTGGGTGATATAGAGCGGATAAGAAATATTCCCCATAAACACACAGGCGGTATTGGTAAACTTACCCGCAACTTTGCCGATTGCACCCAGATAAATAATCAACGGAAATACAATGATGATTACAAAAGACTCATAAAGTCCATTAAGCCACAATTTATCATTGCCGCCCAATCGGGGGATAGAAAGTGCTAAAATCAATAGTAGCGCCGATATAAAGAATGTATTGCGGTTACTTTCTACTTTAATTGCCCTCCTCAACAGCATGCCTGCCATGTAGGGGAATAAAAGTCTAGTAAAACCAACCAAAAGCTGCGCAGGCTCTATCGACCACCCTCCTATCAAATCGCCCTGTTTGCCAAAAATAGCCAGGTTACACAAAGCCATGCCAGCTAATACTACGGCAATGGATAAAACAGGCTTAGATAATTTACGCAAAATAAATACGTGCAACAGGTTGGCTATATACTCGAAAAACAGCGACCAGGAAGGTCCGTTTAGGGGGTGCATCTCATTCCATCCCCGAATATCCATGCTGGTGGGAATGGGAATTAGGGTGAGTCCAATTACCATTACCAGCAAAAGCTGAGAAACGGTTGTTGTAGCAATTTTGGGAAATATTGAAGTTTCCTGAAAATAAAATAATAAAGCCCCAAAAATCGACCCCACAATTATCAGCGGATGTAACCGTATTAAACGACGCTTGAAAAAGTTTGCGACCGTCATGGTATCCCAGCGATCATCATAAGCATGCGCCATCACATACCCCGATAACATAAAGAAAAAGTCCACTGCTAGATATCCATGATTAATAATCATTTCGTGATAATTTCCCTTACAAAAAACCTCAAATCCATGCATCATCACTACCATAATGGCAGCAATACCCCGGAGGGCATCTAAAATTAAAAAATGACTTTTAGAATCTTTGTAAGAATAAGTAGATGTAAGCATGGCAAATATTCAGTATCAGTGACAGAAACAATTTTTGGCACTTGAAAATAAGGAATTTTTACAAACTGCGATTAAGTTACCGCATTAACTACCTGATGG
>JBBAJQ010000074.1:0-4983 GCA_040403945.1 Sediminibacterium sp. | reverse complement strand
ATGAAAGAAAATTATCAATGCTATAGGGGGCATCAGAACTGGAGTGCCGAAAAATGTAATTAGACTAGTGTCTTGGGTCCACAGCCTCTTATTTGGTAGATCAGTATCATTACAAATCGGTGACGGCAGGTAAATAAACTAATTTCCAATAAATAGGTTTACTAATTTATTTTTTACTAATCTAATCGGAAACAAACATACAATTGTAAATATACATTATCACACTGCCCTTTGGTTAATTGAATAAATTGAGCATTTCTAACAATAAACTTTTCACTAAAAATTACGTAATATCTATACTGCGCATTTTATCCAATGTGGCAACAAGATTCTCTTTACTGCTGAATACATTAGCTGAAAGAACACTTAATCCACTTGAATTAATGTCAGCAAACACACTATTAAATTCTATAAACAATAGAAGCGCACTTTCAATAACAAAATGGATTAGTGGCATCTTATTGGGAATCGTTACAGTAATTTCCGCTATAATAAAATCGATAGCTGGCATCATTGGCTCGGGTGTAAGTTCAATCCTATTTTTGATTAACACGCTTATTAGTTTTTCAATAGAGCCTGCTCTACAGGGATTAACTAACTTACTGATTACTATTGCGGGAGGTATCATTTCTATACTAAGTAATCTATTCATATTAATTGCCCGGGTAGTGGGATTATTATCGGAAGGAAGGCCATTAAGTGAGCATGAAAAAAATATACTACGAGAGGTATTTCGAACTTCACTTAACCCGAATAAGATAAGAATAGCCTATTTCCCATTTTGGCATAAATATTTTTTTGCTTTACACAATACAATTTATTCCCCCCACAAAGACCAATCTATACCCCCTCACCTATTAGTGCATGAATCAGTGCACATTTGGCAGTATCACCATGAAGGGGTTAAATATTTGGCAGAGGCCCTACTTGCCCAAATACAATATGGCATTAAAAATATCCCGGGGAATGCCTATGACTGGACAGCTGAATTGAGCAGGGGCAAAACAGATTGGGGAAATTTTAACAAAGAAGCCGCAGCGCAATTGATAGAAGAAATATGGAAAGAAGGAGAAGCCTGCATCCCTTCTAATGAAGCGGAACCCTTAGAAGTTGAAAATGGATGCGGGGTATTTTTTAGAATGAGTGCCGAGGATTACAATAGAAAACCCCGCTTTATTAGTAAAAGAAACCATCAGGATTATACCGACTTAGCCATAGAGAGTATGCTGATGCTTCGTAGTAAAAAATAACTACAGAGGTTTCCACTGCTTCACCCCCTAACGTTTGCTGTTATAGTGTTGCATCTTTTTCTGCTAAGCAGATCAGGAGAAACGTATATCTATACCCCTATACCATCTTTTACTAACAATTTAAAACACCAACCATGAAAACAGTTTACCTTCTTTTGTCAATGGGCATATTGCTCAGTTGTGGTAATTCGGAAAAAAAAATATCCGAATCAATTTCTAATAGCCCTACTGCCGATTATAAAATTGAATCGGGTACCGAACAGTTGATAGCAGCAGATGAAAATAAAATGGAAAATGAATTTCAAATGAGGGCACCCGCCCCGCCTCCCGTTACAATAGGCGACACATCAATAAAAAAAATACAACAGGGAGAAATTGCGTTTGCCACGGAAAATATAGGCAAGAGTAGTGCCTGGATAAAAAAGCAGACTGAACATCTCAAGGGCTATATATCCAATGAAAATCTACAAGTACATACTGAAAAAATTGAAAACGAAATTACCATTCGGATTCCGGCAGCGAGTTTACAAATACTAATAGACAGTATTACTTCACAAGCAGGGAAACTGGATAATAAACAAATTTCAGTAGAAGATGTAACTGCGGAATATATAGATTTAGAAGTTCGGATTAACAATAAACGGGCATTAGAAAACAGATATAAGCAATTGTTACAGAAAGCCAACAAGGTAGCCGACATGATAGCAATAGAAGAACAAATAGGAAATTTACGAGAAGAAATTGAAGCAGCCGAAGGGAGATGGCGGCTTATGAAAAATCAGGTTGCCCTAAGTACATTGCGCATTCGAATGTATGAAATACATGCTACCCCATCTCAAATCACCAATCAAATAAAAGAAGGTTTTTTAGAGGGCTGGCGTGGGTTTATTCAGGTGTGTATGTTGCTGGTGTATAGTTGGGTGTTCTTACTATTGGCTGCTATAGGTTGGATAATTTACCGAAGACGAAAACTAAACCGAAAAAAATGATGTACTGATATTCAGGTATTATCGTATTAATACTACCGTTCCTTTTTGTCTGAATACTTGTCCATCCATTCCAACGGCTTCTAGCATCCAAACATAGGTGCCTGCATCAGCAGCAGCACCTTTGTTGGTTCCATCCCAGCCCTTGCCAATAGTATTGGTAGTAAATAGCAACTCGCCCCAGCGATTAAATACAGAGAAAAAGTTCAGGCGAGCAATACTATAACAAACCGGTGCAAACTTATCATTTTTACCATCAGTATTAGGCGTAAAGGCACTGGGTACAAAAATATTGGCATCCACCGCCTTTACAAAAACAGTATCCGTAACCAAACAACCACTGTCTGTTCGTATTGAAATCTGGTACTCCATATTCTTCATATAACTAAACCAGGGATCCCGAATAGTGGAAGCATTTAATCCGGCAGCTGGCGACCAACGATATTGAGAACCTATTGATCGTGCCTTTAGCTGAACGGGAACATTATTCTGTGTGCGAATAGTGTCGAGTCTTCTGGCAGGTATTGCCCGCGCGATGGCTACTTGCAATTTTACCGGCTTTTCCGTACCGCAACCATTGGAATTATTTACCTGAACAAAATACATACCAGACTCACTTATACGCAATGGATTATTTAAGAAACTAGTTTTACTAGCATCTTTAAAATAAGTAAATGTATACCCGCCATTGCCATAGGCAGATTGCATGGGCTGATCGAGGCGAATAGTATTCGGTTCGCAGGCTAAAACAGGGGCCGGTATTCGTTCAGGTACAGAATCTACCTGAACGGTATGTGTAACCGAACATCCAAAGCTATCTTTAAATTCAATGGTAGCTACTCCAGCTCTTTGCCCCCGAACAACCCCACCCATACTTACGGAAGCAATTGCAGGGGTTATACTGGTAAAGCCCGCAGAACCTACCAGCTGACTATTGGCAATAATTAGAATGCTATCCCGCTTGCACACCAGTTTTTTGCCTGTTAATTGAGGTAACTCTTTTACAATTACCGACAAATTAGATGCACAGCCTTCGTTATTAGTAAATCGAATGATTGTTTTTCCCGGTTGTAACCCCTGCACAATTCCATTTACATCAATATTTGCAACTGAGGAATTACCCGACATCCAACTACCTCCTGCTGCCATTGCCGTAGTAGTAATCGCTTGCGAACTACCACTACATAGCAGCAAGTTTGATAAGGAAAGCGTAGGAACAGATGCAACAGTTATGGTAATTTGATGGGTTGATACACATCCGGTTGCATTTGCTACCCTATATACTATGGTATGGCTACCGGGCTTGCTCGCTGATAAATCAATCTGACCGGTGGATGATTGTATAGATAAGCCTGGATTCGCTGAAAAGCTACCGCCACTTAACCCGGCTATTAAAACAGTGGCTGTTCCACCTGCACAAAAAGTATTGCTGCTATAATTAAATCGCGCATCAGGAATAGGATCCACTTCAATGCTTACAGGTTGCGTATTGGTGCACCCTTTTCCATCACGGCAAGTTATAAAATAGGTTTTGGTACGAGTGGCTTTAATAACAAAACTGCTAGAAAACTGATTGAGCTTTCCGGTGCTGTCTGTCCAGAACAACTCTCCGGTTGCAATAGGATTAATAACTACTGCACTTCCTTCACATACTTTATTAAGGGCTGTAACCTGTAAAGAAGGTTTCGGATTAACCTGAATGGTACCTGTGAACTGGATTGCACATCCAGATACTGCATTGGTTACATAATTAATCATATGTTTACCCACTCCCGCCTTTTGAGGATCAAATGAATTTCCTACTACTCCATTACCGGTAAAAATACCTCCTGTTGGCACTCCTGCCGGAGTAATTAATGTAAAAGGATTTGCACTTACACAAACTTCTGGATAAGATAAACTAGTATTACCACTGCTAACTGCTGTTATGGTAATGGTATTACTTGCCATAGCCGCACAACCCTTTGGATTTGTATAGGTGTACTCAATTACATGTGTTCCCACTCCGGCTATTGCAGGATTTAATACATCGCCCTTTACTCCAGCACCTCTATAAACACCCCCAAAAGGACTACCGCCTACTAATGAAAATGGAGTCGCTTGCACACAAACAGCAGGTAACACTCCGTTGAAACGGACGATTGGTAAATCATAAATATTTACCAGTGTACTTACTTTACCTAAACATTTTCCAGCACTAAACGAATAGGTTACTGAATAAGTTCCAGGTATGCTGGCCGACAAATCAATTTCACCGGTGGTTGCATTTAATACCAAACCTGCTGTTGAACTATATACGCCCCCGCCTACCCCTGTTCTGATTACACTTACATTGCCCATTTTACAAAATGGATTGCCAGGATAGCTGATTGAAGCGGTGGGGATGGGTAAAACAGTTACAACTACTGCATCCGCACTATTACAGCCATTAGCATCGGTACCAGTAACTGTATATGTTGTTGTGGTTATAGGGCTCGCAACTACCTCTGTACCTATCGTAGCAGATAAGTTTTGATTAGGCGACCAACTATAGTTGATTGCATTAGTTGCTGTGAGGGATACCGAACTTCCCAAACATACAGCAACATCTGCGCCCGCCTGCACACTTATTAACGGATTAACCGTAATACTTGCCGTAGCAGATGATGCACAACCTCCGGCATCTGTGTACAAATAAGTAAACACATGAACACCTGTTCCCGCAACCGAAGGAGAAAATACGCCTGCTGTAACGCCCGGGCCGCTAT
>JBBAJQ010000073.1:0-6825 GCA_040403945.1 Sediminibacterium sp. | reverse complement strand
TATATTATGATACGAGGCTACGCCTCTTTGGAGGCGAATTAAATCCGTTGGTATGCTCATCATATGAGGCTACGCCTCTTTGGAGGCGGTTGTTTTGATTTCGTGTGGCTTCGCCTCTGTTGATTAACCATATATAATAGCTGTTATATGGCTGTGGAATAGAGCAATGTTTACGTATATTTTTTTGTTTTATGTGTTTTGGCCTTTCCTATGCGCATGGTCCGTTTTATTTGTAAGGCCTGGATGCATGGTTTTCAGGTTAATGAGCCAGCATTACAAGGAAATTTTGTGCTTTAATGGGTAGAGTTTATCTGTGTATTATTAGTTAAAGTCTGGTAAAATTTTTTATCTTGATTAAGGATGTACCTTTCCGCCCCAAATATTTGAAGAAACAAGTGAGGAGTTTATGATAAATGAAGTAATTAATTGGCCATTTACCATTGTTTTTTTTGTGGCTTTATTGGGTTTATTGGTATCAGTAATGTTGGTAACCGTTAACCAAAACGACATATTTCCCAATCGTTTATTGGCAGCTTATTTAGGATGTTTCTCCCTGTTAGCCCTGAATTACAGTTTGATGACCACTTCATTCTTTCTTCAGTTTCCACATACTTGGCGAATCCTAGCCTGGGCCTCTTTCTGCTTTGCCCCCTTTGGCTATTTGTATGTTCGCAGTGTGTTGGAACAGAATTTTTGGTTTCGAAAGAAGGATTTGCTCTGGTTTGTACCCGGCTTTATTCACTTCTTGTGCCTAATTCCATTTTTTGTGCTGTCTTCCGCCGAAAAGCAGGTAATTCTTGAGAATATATTTGCTAATCGTAAACTGATCATCATAGAGCCTGAATCTATTTTGTATGATGGGGTGGGGGTATGGATGCGGGTGGGCGTGATTGCAGCCAGTGCCTTTGCACAAATGCGCATTCTTTACAAATGGCGGCCCATCATTTATCGGAATGAGGGGAATCATCAGAATATTTCCAACTATAAATGGTTGGTGCTCTTTAGTTTAACCATGCTGGTATTCAGTATTCTGATTATTTTTCAGATTTTCTTTCATATGGTAATGCCTGCCGACCTGAATCTGTTGGTGTTGTTTACCATAGCATTTACCATTTTATTTATTTGCTTCTATTTATTATACAAGCCATCCATTTTATATGGAATGCGGGGATGGCTTCAGCAACCAGAGGAACCAGCTGCTGATACCCCTGCACTTGAAGAAACTGAACCGGCAACCGATTCAGAAGAACCTCCCATAGTAGCTATTGATAAGAAAAAAATTTATCTGTCGGTAGAACAGGGTAATACCATCCGTCAGGTATTGGAAAATCATCTAGTTGTGAATAGTCCTTACCGAAAAACCGGTTATACCATATCCGACCTTTCTAATGAAGTAAATATTCCCTCTTATCTGCTTTCTGCATTTATCAACCAGGAATACGGGAAAAATTTTAATGAATTGGTAAATGAGTATCGGGTTGATTACTTTATTCAGCTAATACAAAAGCCCGGTGCCAATGAGCAATTTAAATTAGAGGCACTCGGAAAGGAGGCAGGCTTCAATACCCGGGCATCCTTTATTAGGGCCGTTAAAAAGAAAACCGGACTTACCCCCTCTGATTTTGTATCAAAAAAAGAGAAGTAAGGGGTTGTTTTGTTACCATTTAGAAAATTGTTACAGGGTTTAGCCGCTGTTGGGTCGGGGGATGCTGCATATTGGGCTAATATGCAGTCAAAATTATTTAATCATGATCTTCAACATCTCCAGACTATGGGTGGCTGCCACCCGATTGGTTTGTGTAGGGTTATTATTATCTGCTGGTTCATTTGCATATGGACAAGCCGACCCTACCCAAGTAAGAAAAGAAAACTTTAAGGGAGTAATCGATTTAGACATTCGTAAATCTAAAGCTGATTGGGGCCCCTATACGCCCAAAAGAGCACCTGCCGGAGCTCCAAATATATTATTTGTATTATATGACGACACCGGATTGGCTTCATGGTCAACCTATGGAGGTGCCATCAACATGCCTACTTTAGACAAATTAGCCAAAAACGGGTTGATATATACCCAATGGCATACTACCGCCTTATGTTCTCCTACTCGTTCTACTTTATTAACCGGAAGAAACCATCACCTTACTGGTAATGCTGCCATTACCGAGGGTGCCAATGGATTTCCGGGAGCGCATGGTCGTATTCCCGAGCAAACGGCTACCATTGCGCAGGTTTTGCAGGATAATGGATGGAGCACATTCTGGATGGGTAAAAACCACAATGTACCTGAGCAAGATGTATCATCCGGCGGAAGCCGCAAACAATGGCCAACCCAAATGGGCTTTGATCGTTTCTACGGTTTTATTGGTGGAGAAACCAATCAGTGGTATCCTGATTTGATTGAAGACAATGGCTTTATAGAGCAACCTTATGGTCCGGAAAAAGGCTATCACCTTTCTAAGGATTTAGCAGATAAGAGTATTAAATATATTCAAGACCAAAAAGCTACCAACCCTTCTAAACCCTGGTTTATGTGGTTTTGTCCGGGTGCCAACCATGCCCCTCATCAGGCTCCTGCCGATTATATTGCTAAATACAAGGGCAAGTTTGATGCTGGCTATGATGCATATCGTGCCTGGGTATTACCTCGTATGATCGAGCGTGGCATTGTTCCTAAAGGAACTGAGTTAACGCCATTCAATCCAATGCCGCCGAATATTGCAGCCAAAGGCGACTATGTGCGTCCCTGGAATGAGCTGAAGCCGGAAGAGAAAAAATTATTCTCTAAAATGGCAGAAGTTTTTGCTGCTTTTTCTGAGTATACGGATGCGCAAGTAGGAAGAATTGTAGAGTATTTAGAGCGCACCGGTCAGTTAGAAAATACCATCGTTATTTATGCTGCTGATAATGGAGCTTCAGGAGAAGGGTCTCCCAATGGCTCAGTAAATGAAAACAAATTTTTCAACGGCTATCCCGATGAGCTGTCTGAAAACCTAAAATTGCTGAACGAATTGGGTGGTCCAAACACCTACGAGCATTTCCCAACCGGATGGGCGGCTGCTTTCTCTACCCCTTTTAAAATGTTCAAGCGCTATAGTGAATATGCCGGTGGTACCTGCGATCCGCTGGTAATCTCCTGGCCTAAGGGCATCAAAGCCCGCGGCGAAGTGCGTAATCAATACCACCACTCAACAGATATAGTTCCTACTATTTTGGAAATGTGTGGTGTTGAAATGCCAAAAGTTTATAGAGGAGTTGGTCAATATCCCCTTTCAGGTGTTTCTATGAAGTATTCTTTTGATGCTACTCCTGATGCAGCTACCCAAAAGAAGCGGCAATATTTTGCTATGCTGGGTACTCGTGCTATATGGGAAGATGGCTGGAAAGCAGTAGCCATGCACGTTCCTATAACGGGACAAGGCAGTTTTGAGAAAGATGAGTGGGAATTGTATCATGTAGATGTAGACCGCTCAGAGTCTAAAAACCTTGCTAAAGAAAATCCAGAGCGTTTACAAAGAATGATCAAAGCCTGGTTTGAAGAGGCGGATAAAAACTTGGTATTGCCGCTGGATGATCGCACAGCTGTTGAACAACTGGGCATAGAACGTCCTTCCGAAGAAGCACCCAGAGAGCGGTATATCTATTATCCACATACTGCCCCGGTTCCGGAAGGTGTAGCCGTAAACGTGAGAGGTCGTTCGTATAAAATTTTGGCCGACGTAGAAATTAAAGACATCAATGCCTCCGGTGTGTTATTTGCCCATGGTTCGCGCTTTGGTGGACATACCCTGTTTGTAAAAAACAAACGCCTGCATTATGTATATAATTTCTTGGGTATAAAACCCGAACAAAGATTAACCTCTTCCGTAGAACTGAAACCCGGAAAGCATACACTGGGATTTGAATTTATCCGCGAAAAAACCGGTGCCAACGGCGAACAAATCGGAATCGGTAAGCTGTATATTAACGATAAGTTAGTTGCTACCGGACCCATGAAAACCCAGCCTGGTAAATTTACCCTTTCTGGCGACGGACTTTGTGTAGGATACGACAGTGGTGATGCGGTTAGCAGTGAATACAAATCTCCCGGAACATTCAAAGGAGGAAGTATTTTGGGTGTAGGGGTAACCGTTGAAAAAACACAGTATCTCGACTTGCAGAAAGAAGCACGCAGTAGGTTTAGAGATTAATAGGGTTCCTCTTATATTTGTAGAACCGGCTTATTAAACAAACGAGCCGGTTCTTTTTTTTGTTTTTTCTGAAAATTCTATTTTCTGGTTCCGATAGTGAAATGATTTGTTGCAAAACCTTCAATATTTGTATTACAAAACAGAGATTTTAGGATTTTTTTTACAGGAATCTGTTATTTCGCAAACATTTTGATATGAGTATACAATATTGCTTCCGTTTGTTGTTTTTAGGGGTATGTGTTACCCATTTGTATTCCTGTACTTCACAGCCAGCTAACTCTTCTAAGCAGGAGCAGGTTGGCCTATCTGAAAGTATATCTGATAAAACAATCACAGCGTTATCGGATACACCGGCTGCCCCCATAGTTTCTACCCTTTCAACGGCAATTTCTTGCACACGAGAAATGCTGCCCGAAGACAGTATGAGTTATATGGCCGGTGGAGCCGGTGCTTATCGGCCTACCCAGCCCAACCCAATTCCCGCTGTGCTGCCTGCTGTGGCTGGTATGGTATACATACCCGGGGGCGAATTTAGTATGGGAATTCCTGATCCTACCCGTGTAAAGGGAGGTGGCAAGGAAGCCATGCCAGATGCCCGTCCTATACATAGGGTAAAATTGAAGGCATTCTTGATGGATGAGCATGAAGTAACCAATGCCCAATTTGCTGCATTTGTAAAAGCTACCGGATATGTAACCTTGGCAGAGAAAAAACCTACCCGAGAAGAATTTCCCGATGCATTACCTGAAATGTTGGTTGCAGGTTCGGTAGTATTTACTCCCCCCAACCAGCCAGTGAGATTGGATGATCATTTGCAATGGTGGAGTTATATAAAGGCGGCCGATTGGCGGCACCCAGAGGGCCCCAGTTCATCGATCAAAGGAAAAGAACAATATCCGGCGGTGCATATAGCCTGGGAAGATGCAGCCGCCTATGCAAAATGGGCAGGAAAAAGGTTACCTACCGAGGCGGAATGGGAATTTGCGGCAAGAGGTGGTTTAACAGGAAATATGTATACCTGGGGCAATCAAATGCAACCCGGCGGCAAAAAAATGGCGAATATTTTTCAAGGTCATTTCCCCGAAAGAAATGCGGCGGAAGATGGGTATCCAACCACTGCACCGGTTAAAAAATTTCCGGCCAATGGATATGGCTTGTATGATATGGCGGGTAATGTTTGGGAATGGTGTGCAGATTGGTATCGCAATGATTACTATACTTCGCGGGCTTCCGATAAGGTATGGACAAACCCTACCGGCCCTGTTGATAGTTTTGATCCCGACGAACCCGGTGTTCCTAAGAAAGTACAGCGGGGCGGATCATTTTTATGTACCGACCAATATTGCACAAGATATATGGTGGGTACCCGGGGCAAAGCCGATTGGAGAACTGCCACCAACCATGCCGGATTTAGATGTGTAAAAGATATAAACTAAACAGATATGCATACCGCGTTTAAATTTTTGCTAATGGGCGCTGTGCTGGTTACTTCGCAAGTAAAAGCACAGGAAGATCCACTCCAGTTAAATGACACTGCCATCATCAGCGAAGCCACTACTCCGGTAACAGCCCCTGCAACGATGAAGAAAAAGTGGAACCATTATACTGGCAAATTCATGACGGTTAACCTGGGTATGGCAATGATACTCGATTTCAATACCCAGAACCAGGATAATAATAGTATCCAACAAGTGGGCAGTTATGCATCTGGCACCGAATTCAGGGCCGACCGCTTTATGTTATATGGTATGCTGGGCGTTGGCTCGAAGCATCCCTGGCGCTATATGATTAGTGCCAACTATAATGGACTCGATGCACCTCCTGATAAAAAGTTCGATTTTATTGATTGGAACCTAGAAATTCCGGTAGGTACCAAGGATGGCTGGATTACGATAGGTAAACAAAAAGAAGGAGTGGGGATGGAATACATCATGCCCGGTACGCAGTCGATGTTCACCGAACGAGGAAGCGGCTCCCCCATGCTGGTTCGTCAGCGAAATATAGGTATTCGATATTCCCGCAATTTCTTTCATCAACTGGCGAGTTTTACGGCAGGGGTGTTTAATAACTATTGGGAAACGGGCAAATCGTTTCGCGATAATGGAACGCAGGCTGTATTCCGATTTACAGGGTTGCCCCGTTATAAAAGTGACCGCGATTTATTGCACCTGGGTATAGCTTACCGATATTCAGATCCTACGGATGGAAAGCTTACTTATAAAGCGAAGCCGGAAATGAATACTGCCCCTCTGTATATAAATTCCGGTGCCTTTGCTGCATCCGGTGCTAATACACTTTTTTTAGAGGCAGTGCATGTATCGGGGCCAGTTGCGCTGGTGGGTGAATATATGAATGCCAAAATACGAAGCACATCAACGAATAATCCTACCCTTACTTATTTTCAGTTGGGCGGCAGTTGGTTTATTACCGGCGAGAATAGAAAATATAATAAGATGACGGGTAATTTGGGTAAACTGATACCTAAAAAGCCTTTTAAATTTGCCAAAAATAGTGGTCCGGGTGCCTGGGAACTGGGAGCTCGTTTTACCCAAACCAATGGCAATGATGCATTGCTAACTGCGGGTAAATTCAATCGATTTACCACTGCACTCAGTTGGTTTCCCAATCCTTCTTTCCG
>JBBAJQ010000072.1:3271-7227 GCA_040403945.1 Sediminibacterium sp. | reverse complement strand
CAAATGCTTTACGTGGGTGCAGACCTTTCGGGCAAAGCTGGAATCATTCGAAAAACTATCGGCGAACTTTCACAAAACGAATTGAGGGCTTGGTATCAATCAAGCCCTCATACCGTTGGGCAACACGTCATTTATACCCCCGAGAAAAAAAGCTATGAGCCAACAATTAAAGAAAATACAGGCAGTCCCGAACAGGAACAACAGGGTAAGTAAAAGGAATCAAAGCCCTTTACTTGCTTCAGTTACTTTAGATACTTCCAACACCATGCTGGTAAAGGAAGATATTTTTAATGAGCCGTCACGGGAGAGGCTTGATTTCACGGGGGCAAAGTGGGTAAGGTTCTTTACGCAAAAAGACGACTTTTTAAAGAGCCTTATTGCCATTGTAAATAATTCGCCGACCTTACGAAGGATAATAGAAGATAAAACAAACATGGTCGTTGGTGACGGCTTCATTCCTATGAAGGGCAAAGCAAATACATTGCTTACCACTTCCATGAAGGGTGAGGTTATCACCGACGATTCTTTAAATGAAATTGAAGATGTTATTTCACAGGTTAATTTACATGGTCAAAATCTGCAGGAAGTTTTGGCTCAACTTGCGTTTGACTATGATGCTTTTGGAAATAGCTTTTGCGAAATTGTTAAGGGCAAAGTAGGTTCAGAACCCTTTACTTATATTTATCATGTACCCGTGTATAACATTGGTATTCGAAAAGCGGAAGCGGATCAGCTTATAAAATCGGTTGGCATTTACGACAACTGGGAAGAGGTGCCACTTACCACCGACGGCGTATTTTACGAAAGCGAAGGATTTCGGGAGGTGCCAATGTACCCTGACTTTAAGAAATTTGAGGACGGAACGCAAAGAAGCGTTATCCATGTTAAGCAATACGCTGCGGGCTATTTTTACTTTGGTTTACCTGAGTGGATTGGCGCAAAGATGTGGGCTGAAATGGAATACAGGATTCAGCGGTTTAATACAAGTAAATTTGAAAACGGCTTCATGCCTTCGGGTATCATGCAATTTTTCGGTTCAATCACGCCAGCTGAGGCAAAGAAACTTGTTGAAGGAATAGAAAGCAAATTCACGGGCATGGCAAACAACCATAAGTTATTTGTTCAGGTATTGAGGGACGAAAAATTAAAAGCAAATTGGATTCCGACATCCAAAGAAAATGAAGGCGAATTTTTAAACTTGCAAAACTTGGCAGCCTCGGCGATTGTCGTGGCAAACAGGTGGAGCAAGTCACTTGCAGGCTTCGCCACGGCGGGGCAACTTGGAAGCAATCAACAGATAAGACAAGAGATGGAATATTTGCAAAGTACGGTTATTAAGCCGCGCCAAAACTTGATGTTATCTAAAATTATAAATCCTTATTTAGCCGAAATTGGGCTTTATAACCCAGCCTTAAAAGACGTTCAATTTTCCATATCAAACACTTTACCCGTGTCTTTCATGGGTGATATTGCGGTTGAGGATAATTTGACGCAAGATGAAAAGAGGGAAATATTAGGTTATTCACCAATCGAAACAAATGAGTCAATTAATACAACCATCTGAGGTGATTAGCGGCGGTGTTGCAAGACCAACGCCTGCGGATATACGCCTTGATAAGTCATTGATAAGCCCTCACATTCAGGATGCAGAATATCGTTGGATTATTCCCGCCGTTGGCTTAACGTTTTACGATGCCCTTGTTGCGGACAAAGGAAGCTCCACGGCGTTTACAAGTACTTCTTATCAAGCGTTATGGAATGACCAATTAAAATCATTTTGCGCCAACGCGGTTCTTTACGAGGCAGCACCTTACATGGTAATGCAACTTGGTACAAATGGCTTATATACACTTGATAACGAATACGGGCAAAACGTTGGCGTTGAAGGCTTAAAATTTTATCAAGACACTTTGCTTCAAAGGTTGGAGGTAAAGAAGAAAAGGATTAAGGATTATTTATGCACCTGCGCAACCAACCTTCTCGGATTCATTCCCAGCGCCGTGGGTTGTCCTGAGGCAACTTGCGATGAGGACGAAGAAATATTTGATATTTATAACACAATGGGCATTGTATTATGAGCGAAGAAATAAAACCAAAGAAAGAAAGACGTTTTTTAAAAACATTGGGGCGCGTGGGTGAAATATTGGTGGAACAAGTATTGCTTAAACTGGGGAGTAGTTTAATTAAAAAGATTGGAGGCAAAAAAACATTGCCTTCGATTCTTTTTTTATTGCTTTCGTTTTCCCTTTTTGCCCAGTATCCAACGACTGGTAATAAACAACGCCTTGGATTTCAGACGACGGGCGACGGGCTTGTTTGGCGTGGTGCATTGTCCGACACAGCATCCATACAACCGATAAACAACCAAAACGCCTGGGTTATTCTTGATACCATTAACCTTAAATTTTATACGTTTGATTTTACTTCCAACGTTTGGAACTTGATTGGCGGTGGTTCAGCGGCTTTCACGCAACCAGTTGATTCCTTGTTTTTCAATGTCGGCGTTCCGACAAATAATGTCGATACTGCAAAAATGCGATGGGATTCCGATTTGGCAACCGTGGTACTTGGATTAAACGACAATGTTCCAAATGAACTTGGATTTAAAAACTTTTGGCTTGTTAAAAATCAAACAGGAACAACCATTACCAAAGGGAGCCTTGTTTACGCCAATGGCACGGTTGGGGCAAGTGGGAGAATAACGGTTGCAAAGTTTATCGCCAACGGCTCAATAGATGCAAAATATTTACTTGGAATAACGGCACATGATTTGACGGATGGTGAGGATGGGTATGTTATTTCATTTGGCAAAATACGACAGGTTAATACTGATACCTTTGCGGCTGGTGCGATCCTTTATCCTTCGCCAACGGTGGCAGGTGTTTGGACAGACGTTGAACCCGTTGCACCTAATATTGATATGCCTATTGGCTTTTGTATTAATAGCCATGTAAACAATGGTACAATAGCCATACGGGTGGCATCGGGTTATAAATTATCAGAGCTTCATGACGTTTCAATAACGTCTCCTGTTGAAAATTCATCTTTGTATTATAAAGGTGGATTATGGAGAGATACAACGGCGGCGTTATTAACAAGTGACACAGCTTCCATGCTATTGCCTTACCTTCGCGATGCCGACACAGTATCTTTGTCAAATAGGATTAATCTTAAATTAAATATTGCTGACACATCAGCCTTCGCACGGGACAATCAAATCAGCGGAACAAGTGGGCAGGTGGCGTATTTTAATTCAACTAGCAGCGTTGTTTCCGACACTGCTTTACGTTGGAGCGCAGCCAACAAGTCACTTGGTATCAACATGACCACCGTACCATCAGGTGCAAACTTGATTATTAAAAATAGTCAAGAGCCTGTCAGAACCACTATTGTAGCAAATCAAACATTTGGCGCGGATACAACGAATTGGACACGGGGCACGGGTTGGACATTCAACGGAACACAGGCGGTAGCAACGGCAGCGACGGGAGATTTGACATACACGCCAACTTTGACTATTACAAGTGGGAATGCGTATGAAATTACATATACTTTAAGCGGTTATTCAGCTGGTACATTGACGGCAAGAATAGGCAATGCTGCTTATTCTTTACCAACTCACAATGCAACGGCAAACGTGGTAGTTTTATTACCAACAAGTGCAACGGGTGGTTTTCGCTTTACAACTTCTACGTTTACGGGTAATTTGGATAATGTTAGCGTTGTGCAAATTGCAAATCCAGCTTCTATTTTATTTGCTGGACAAGACGATGGTTCGGCTACTTTATATAACTCTTTAATAATGCCAAATAGTTCAACTCTTGCATTTGGTGGGGGTGCATCAAGAACAACAACAGGAAGTAGTAATAATTTCTTTGGTGGTAATGCAGGACAAAATAATACAACAGGAAGTAGTAATAATTTCTTTGGTGGTAATGCAGGACAAAATAATACAA
>JBBAJQ010000072.1:0-3171 GCA_040403945.1 Sediminibacterium sp. | reverse complement strand
TTGGCACAAATGCTGGTTTCAATAATACAACAGGAGTAAATAATAATTTCTTTGGTACAAGTGCTGGTTACAATAATACAACAGGAAATAGTAATAATTTCTTTGGCACAAATGCTGGTTTCAATAATACAACAGGAGTAAATAATAATTTCTTTGGAAATAATTCAGGACAAAATAATACAACAGGATTAAATAATAATTTTTTTGGAAGTAATTCAGGTAGAAATAATACGCTAGGGACAAATAATAATTTTTTTGGTTCGGGTACAGGCGAAAACACTACAACAGGAATTACAAATAATTTCTTTGGTTTAGATGCAGGGGAAAGCAATACAACAGGTAGTACTAATAATTTTTTTGGAAATAGTTCAGGTCGAAATAATACGGTAGGCACAAATAATAATTTTTTTGGAAATAGTTCAGGTCGAAACAACAGAAGAGGCTCAAATAATATTGCCATTGGAAGTGCTGCTTTATATAATGTAAACGCTGCCGACACCTTAACAGGCTCAAATAACATTGCTATCGGCACAAACGCTGCCGATAACATTGCCGCCGAAGCCGCTGGCAACGTTGCCATTGGCAATGCCGTTGACCTTCCCACCAACAACGGCTCAAATCAAGGCGTTTACCAAAATGTTTTATTTTTCACGGGCGCAAGTGGCACGGGAACAACGATTGCGGCAGCCTCAAAAGCAGGGATAAAAACGAATGCGCCAAACCGTGACCTTGAGGTTGCAGGCGAAGTGCGAATAACGGATTTAACAACCGACGCACCCACGCGCCTTGTCGGTGCAGATGCAGACGGTGACTTGGGTCAGGTGACATTGGGTGCAGGGTTGAGCCTTGCGGCTTCAAGTTTACTTGCTGATACCAATTTCCTTGTTACAAGGTTTGACACGGCTTCGATGCTTACGCCGTATTTCAGGGATGCAGATACATCTTTATTAAACCTTACCTCAAGATTTGCAGCTAAATTAAATTTATCTGACACGGCTTCCATGCTGACAAATTACTTGCGCACGGGCACGGCGGCTTCAACGTATTTTTCTGGAAGTGGAACGACAAATTATTTACCAAAATTTACAGGAACATTAACTTTAGGAAATTCAGCAATTCAACAATCAGGTAATAACATTGGAATTAATACAACACCTTTTTCATCATTGACATTGGGTCAAGGAAAAAATATAATGCTTGATGCTTCATCTGATAATATTCCAAAAATTTTATTTTATGAAGCATTTGATAGAAATGAAGATTATGTTCAATTTGGTGCACAAATACAATATAATTCACCAACTGATAGGTTAGAATTTAAAATGCGTAACAACGTCGATGAATCAGCGATTTCAATATTAAGGGAATCTGGGAATACAATAATTCATAAAGACTTGACAATAACAGGCGCAACAACATTGTCCGCACCGCTTACCGTTAATTCCTCCGCCGTGTTCAATGAAGCCGCAACTGATTCCGACTTCCGCGTGGAAAGTGAAGCCAACGCAAACATGCTTTTCGTGGATGCCTCAACAAGCAGAGTGGGCATTGGTTACGCTTCACCGACAAAGACGCTTGACGTGAATGGTGAGGTAAGAATAAACACGGTAACTGCAACGCCGACAAGTTTACTTGGAAAAAATGGAAGTAATGTGGTGGGTGAGGTGACAACGGTTGCACAAACGGGGTTAATGACACGGGGCGAAACAACGGCAACAACAGGGTCGCCCTCAGCAACCTTTACCGTGACGCATGGACTTGGATTTAATCCATCGTCGGTCATAGTTACCTCCGCTGGAATTGGTGGGGGTAATAAAATATTATTTGAGGTTTATACAAAAAATAGTACAACGTTTTCCGTGCAAGCATGGAATTTAGACGGAACAGAAGCCGCAAGTAAAGAAGTAAAAATTTATTGGCTTGCAATTAAATAAACTTAAAAAAATAAACATGAAAAAGATTTTGTTTTTATTGCTTTGTATATCTAAGCTTAACGCGCAATCAATCACTTTTGACACATCATACGTCAAAATTATTGACAATGCTTATTACCTTATTTATCGCGCCGATTATACAGACGGTGGGTATTATGAAAAGGCTTCCATTATTGGTGATACAAGTCAACTGTATAACGGTTCTATGGCAAGTTTTGAAAACAATGCAAATAACTTTGCCGACAAGGTGATTGCTTATTATGATTTCGGAAGGAAAACAACGGCAGCCATAAGGGAGAATAATAACATTTTGGAATTGACGGGTAAAAATCCATTGGATACCATTTTAAAAAACAATGAGGCATTTTACACCGATAACAAATGGCAAATAACTTCGCTTGGAACAACGGCAGCTGTTGACTTTAATTACAATAAAAATACAAGTGCATTCAGGTACATTGTCGAAGGTTCAACGCCAAAAAATGCTATTGTATTTTCAAAGTTTGCCATAAGGTTAATAAGCTATCCAGTGTTAGGGCAATTCCTTGACTTGTATTGGGAGGAGGCAAAAAATAGGTATATTTCACAGGATGGTAAAGTAATTTTGAGGCAGTTAAAACCAACTAAATGAAAGCAACCTTAATAAACTTTTTGCACCTTGGATGGGAGAAAATAACATACGCTATTTGTTGCGGCTGGATATTTTCCTTCTTCGTTCCGATTAAAGGATTTTTGATTTTTACAATTTTCGTGGTTTTTGCGGACATGGGAACAGGAATCCTCGCGGCAAAGAAAGAGCAACAAAAGATAAATAGCAAAGGACTTTACCGCACCATGGAAAAGATAGTCGTTTATTTTTGTGCTATCCTTATTTTCGAGGGTGCAAGGAATACGTTTAGCCTTCCGTTAAACATTACATACATGGCAGCGTTCTTAATAGCAACAGTGGAGCTTTATTCTATTTCGGAAAATATTAAACGCATTACCGGTGTAAACTTGGGCGTTTTAATCACACGTTTTTTTAATCGTTAAAATAAATAATCATGCAGACTAATTTAAAAGAAGCATTGAAAAATGCAGATGGAATAAAGTCACCAATGGGTGATGTGGCTTGTTACTCAATGAACTTTGCGGAGCTGGCAAGTGAAATAAACGTTCATCTTGAGGGCAACAAAGTTAAATTCACCTGGCGCGAATATATCCAACTTGCTCAAATCATTTGGGACAAAATAAAGGA
>JBBAJQ010000071.1:5274-7536 GCA_040403945.1 Sediminibacterium sp. | reverse complement strand
GTGTGAAGGAGGAAAATATCCTCACACTCAAACTCAAACTCACTCTTTTTTTTGTGGGTTTGAGTACGAACGCTTCACTTTGGCCTTTTCTTCACATGCTCCAGAGGCGCACAAGCTCAAACCCACACTCACGCTGTTTTTTAAGTGTGAAGGAGCAAAATATCCTCACAATCACACTCACGCTTTTTTTTTCAGTTCCTCTCTGTCGTTCGGTAACTACATGGGGACCATACCGCTGATTTCTTCCGGGGATAGTTTGTTTAAATACATTTCTGCTGAAAAAAAGAGGCCGTCGCAAATTTATACGACGGCCTCTTGTTGCTTGTGTTTTTTGTATGCCGATACTATACTATCCTCCGGCGTATAAATCCCAGTTCAGTTCTGCCTGTGGACGCGGGAATTGTTTGAAGATGGTTCCTTTGTCGAATGATGTAGGAATGGTACTCAGTTTTTCATATCTGCGCGCATCGATCCAGCGATGTCCCCAGGGTTCTGCCCAAAGAGAGTATCTGCGCTGATAGAGGATCTCATCAATCAATCCAGTTTGTGTTGTTACACCGGTATAGTTTCCGATGTTAGCGGCATTACGGATGATATTGATGGCGGCCAAAGCGTCGGCTGTTTGATTTAGTTGCGCATGCGCTTCTGCTTTAATCAGAATCAGCTCTTCATTTTTAATGAAAGGAATGGCTGCAGTGTTGGTCGCCCATCTTTTGTCTTGATGTGTTCCAACGAGTGGGGTTGCATCTGTGGTTACTGTAACAGGAACGGAGCGTTGGTGGAATTTGCTTCTAACACGTAAATCTCCGGGTGTTGTATCGGCAAGTACAGAAGGGTGCACCACGATTATGGTATTGATGTTGGCATCTAGTACGTAAAAAAGTGGATTGAATGAATCAGGGGGTGCGCCAAAAGTATGTGCCGGACCAGCGCTCAGCGGACCGGTAAGGTTCATGAAAGATTGAGACAGTGCATTGAGTGCGCCTAGCCAGTCTTTACGATAAACGGCAACTCTGGCAGCGATGGCTCTGTTCACCCTTTTCAATCCGTCGATGGAATTGTAACCTGCGAATCCGGAGGTAAGTGTGAAGGGGAAGTTGATACCTGCATTATTCAGGTCGGCCATTCCTGCATTCAGCAGCGAGTCGATGAATCCGAGAGCTGCGGTGTATGATCTGTATCCACCAGGTTTTAGCGGATCTTTCACATCTGTGCGAATGCCGTTTTCATATTGCCAATTAGCTGGTATGATAAATTGATAAGCCTGAATCGTTTTCGCGAACCCGGCTATGGCACTTTTTTCTGCTGCGCTCAGGAAGGAACTGTTTTGGGCTGATTCAATTAAAACATAGCCTTGCTTAATTGTTTGATAAGGGGTTGCATAAGAGCCGCCCCCGGTGGCACCGAATCCGAAGAATGCCGCATCAGGTAAACGGCCAGCTTGTCCCAGCCAATCTGTTTGAAAGCGAGGGTCTGATGCGTTCAGGTACCAGATTTCTCTACCGAAGGTATTCCAGGCTTGAGAAATGTTGGTTACATAGCCTCTGTGCCTAGATTCGAGCCCTGTTACCAGAAATTGAATCTGGCTTCTGGAGGCATTGTTCAGAACACTTTCTTCACTGGGGTTATTGGGGTCATCCAGCTTTTTAACCTCAAAGGGGTTACAGGAGAAAAGCGAAAAGGTAACACCCATTAATAAAAGTATAGGTAACTTTTTCATGTTGTTATAATTTAGAAGTCAATTTGTAAGTGAAAGAATAGCCTTCTGGCAGAAGGATAGGGAGCTACGTCTACGTTGTTGGCAAGTGCCTGAGCACCGAAGGTGGATGTTTCCGGATCGTAACCAACGTACTTAGTAGATAAAAATACGTTGTTACCGGAGAGACCTACTCTTGCTCGCTGAATAAAGTTTCCAGCTTTTCCTAAGGATGATTTGGGTACATTGTAGTAGAGACCCAATTCACGAACTTTCAGAAAGGTAGCATCTTGCACCCATCTACCTGCGTTATTGAAAGGTGCGGGTGGGCGCTGACGACCATTGGGAACCCCATCTTTATTATCATCTTCAAACCAGCCCTTGGTGGTACCACCACCGTCGGTAAGGAAGGAAGTCAGGTTGATGTTATCTCCACCTTTTCTATATTCCATCAAAATATTGAATTCAAAATTTTTCAGGAAGGTGATGTTGTTCGACCAGGAGGTTGTCCAGTCAGGTTGTGCATTTCCCCATACGGTAAAGTCGGGAGATACAAACGGAGTACC
>JBBAJQ010000071.1:0-5174 GCA_040403945.1 Sediminibacterium sp. | reverse complement strand
GCTCTTTCAGGAACTACATTCAGATTGCCGATGCTGGTGGCAACAGTTGATCCCAGTAACCCGCCGATGTTAACACCACCTAATGAAGTGAATGTGGCACCGAAGGGAACGGGTCCGGCTGTTTGACCATAGGCGATGCGAGGTTTAAGTTGTGAGATGGTTCTCGACTTCCAAAATTCAAAATTGGTCAGGTTAACTGCCAAAGAAGCTTTAGGGAATGCAAAATATTTCTGAGGGTCGCCGTTGGTGTTTGATTTATCCATACGAACGCCTACAGTACCGATAATTTTATCTTCATAGTTTGCTTCTTGTTGAGCGAAAATACCCACATCTCTTTGTGAACTTTCAAATTGTGATTCCACTTCCTGTACAGTTGCTTGTTTCAGGTTTGATTGTCCGGGTGCTAAACCACGACCTCTGTTAAATAGGCCGTTATTTTTGAAGTCAAGGCGAACCATACCTGCCTGGGTGCTCAATTTTATTTTCTTTACTTCCCAGTTGTAAACCATGGCTGCCTGGAAATTGGTATTCATGCTTTCCTGCTTTCCCAAGAGAACATCACCAGGGTTTGCCTGACCTCTTTGAAATTGAAGGTCGTCGGGGAGATAGACTTTGGTAGAGTTTTGGATGTAGTCAAGACCTCCATTGAGTCTGAATTTCAGTTGAGATTTTTCGGTACGCAGCAGGTTAACATCAAGATTGAAAGATTGAATGAAGCGATTCACTAGTGAGTTGTTGATGCCTTTGTCGGTAACTGCAACCGGATTTTCAGCGAAGTAGGGGTTGGAAGGATAAATTCCGTTAACTGGGCGCAGATCGAAGTAGTTCGGAACATAAGCGATATTGTATCCGATACTTGCACCGGAATTATTTTGGTTGCCTGTAAATCCGCGATCCGTATTGGTGCGGATGAAGTTTGAGTTGACGCTCAGCGTGATGTTCTTGCTGATTTTATGGTCAATATTGGCACGGATAGATTGTCTTTCAAAACCTGTTCTTCTAACGATACCTTCTTCGTTTGTAAGGTTACCGGATACAAAGAATTTTGTTTTTTCATCTCCACCGCGAATGCTCAGTCTCGAGTTCATTAAGGAAGCTGTGTTGTTATAGAAGTAATCTTCATAGTTCACAAAAGTTCCTGAAGACAATGCATTTTGAAAACGGGTTAATTCAATCGGTCTTCTGGCGGCAGGGAAGAAAGTGTTAATCTTATCTACACTCCAGTCATCAACACCCATCATTTTAAGGGGTGTGCCCATACCGATATCTTGTCCGAAGCTGATGCTGGTTCTGCCGGCTGCGCCTTTTTTGGTAGTAATTACAATTACACCGGCATTTGCGCGCGTACCATAGATAGCGGCAGCTGATGGCCCTTTCAACACCTCTACGCTTTCGATATCTGCAGGGTTGATATCTGCCAAACGATTGGCTCCATCGTCTTGGTTAGCCGCTCCCGCTTGGGTTACGGATGCACGACCTGTTCTTTGAAAGGCATTGCTGATATAAACACCATCTAAAACTATTAGGGGCGCTGATGCCTGTGTAAGACTAGAAAGACCACGAAGTTGAATGTTGATACCACCACCCGGTGCTCCGGAATTCATGCGGATGTTGGCGCCGGCAACTTTTCCGTATAGGGCACCATCGGCCGTTTGAATCTGAGTAGTTCCCACAAGATCCTTCGCGGAAATGGTGGTAATTGCATTGGCTAAGTTGGAACGTTTGATGTTGGTGGCAAGACCTGTGATAACCACTTCCTTCAGCGGATTTATATCTTCTTCCAGTGCGATGCTCAGGGAAGAGGCATTGGCTGCTGATACATTTACTTCGGCTTTTTTATAACCAACATAGTTCAATATCAGTACAGCATTATTAGCTGGTGTTTTGATACTGAAATTACCATTGGCATCGGTTGTGGTCACCTGTTTAGACCCTTTCAGGGAAACGGAAACGCCTTTGAGTGGATTACCGGTTTGGCTTTCTTTTACGGTTCCCGATGCAGTGAACCCTTGGGCTAGTGCATCGCTGATGTTCATGCCAAGGAGCAGCATAAGCATCCATTTGAGTAGACGAATTTTTTGCATAAGCATTGTTTAGTTGGTTTGGAATGTTGGTTAAAAAAGTTATTGTTAGTCTATTCAATTTTACTTTTCGTTCATTGAGATACTGATTTCTGGTGTTAATAAATGTGCTGATTTTATTTACCAGGTTATTATGTTGTTATTTCCGATTGAAACGCTGCAATGGCTTAAATAGAAAACTGGCCATTTATAAAGTATCCGGCGTTTTTTACGGATGAGCACTTTGATCTCTTCTAAGTAGTGGAATGTATTTGATTCCGCTTGGTGAGTTCGGTTACTGTGCGCGTTTTTTGTTGATTGTTCTACTTGCTGAGTATTATTGTGAAAATACTCTATTTGTTTTCCTTAACAATTAGAGGAGGGGGTCTTTTTTGTATTAGACTAATTTATTAATAGCATAACAAATAGTTATGAATATAAAGTTTTGACTTGCTGCTTTGTTATGGTTATACACTGGGGGGAAGATTAAGACAGGTTACCATGGATATATATTTTTTTTAGCATTGGGGCAAAAAAAACCGGAAAACTGAGATCCTCAGATTTTCCGGTAGTTGCTGTAGGGGGAGGGATTGAACCTCCAAGTGTTGGTTATCTAGAGCGCAAAGCTAAGTGGTCAACCCCGGTCGCCTGAATAGTGATTTCCGAAAGGCTTTACACTAGGTTTATCCCATTGTCCTCACTCTCACGCTGTTTTTTACAAATTAGTAGAGTTCAAAAAAAATGTAATGTAAAATTTACTCATGTGAGTTTTATAGGATTTTTATACTTGATAAACCCATTAAAATATATAATCTAACCGCAAATAATTGCTTTGATGTTCTCTTACAATCGTTTGTACTATTTCTTTATTAGTGGCATTGTCTTTTGTACTGATCAGTAAGCGAATACTAAACGCTCTTAAAGCATCATGCACACTCAAGGTTCCCTCAGCACTATCTTTTCTTCCATTAAATGGAAATGAATCTGGGCCCCGCTGACATTGTGCATTGATATTGATACGTCCTACCTGATTGGCTAGTTCATCAATCAAATGACCAATTATCTTTGAGTTTTTCCCGAATATACTCGCTTGTTGTCCAAAGTTCGATTGAATAACATAATCGATTACTTCTTCTATATTTTTATATGAAACTATGGGAACTATTGGGCCAAACTGTTCTTCTGAGTAAATCCGCATTTGTGCAGTAACCGGGTAAATTACTGCCGGGTAAAAGAAAGTGTCATTTACTTCCCCACCATTTTCATTTACTACTGATGCTCCAAATTGTTTGGCGTCGTTTAGCAGTTCAGTTAAATAGGCGGTTTTACCTGGTTCTGGTAATGGGGTTATTTTTACGTCTTTCTCCCAGGGCATACCGCATTTTAATTTAGATACACCCTCCGTAAATTTTTGGATGAAAGTGGCTACTATATCCTCGTGAACGAAAATTATTTTTAAGGCAGTGCACCTCTGGCCATTAAAGGATAGCGCCCCGGCAACACATTCAGTAACCGCATTCTCCATATCAGCATCGGGTAATATAATGGCAGGATTTTTTGCATCTAATCCCAGAACACTCCGAAGGCGATTGGGTTTTGGGTGTAACTTTTTAATATCACTGGCGCCTTTGTTGGTGCCAATAAATGCAAATACATCTATTTTTCCTGTTTCCATTAATGCGCCTACGGTTTCTCTTCCTTTGCCATAAATGATATTGATAACGCCCTTAGGAAAACAATCTTTAAAAATGGGTAGTAATGGTTTTATAAAAAGTACGCCATATTTGGCTGGCTTAAATACCACTGTATTTCCCATTATTAATGCGGGAATTAATGTAGTAAATGTTTCATTTAAAGGATAGTTATAGGGCCCCATACATAGGGATACTCCCAGCGGAACCCTTCTCACCTGTGCAATTACGCCTTCCTCAACAGTAAATTTTGAATTGTTATGATCCAGTTTTTTTAATTCCTTGATTGTGTCTTCTATATAAATGCAGGTTCTGTCGAACTCCTTTTCACTGTCCGGTAAATTTTTACCAATTTCCCACATCAATAATTTTACCACAAGCCCCCGTTGTTTTTTCATTTCAACCAGAAACTTTTCAATATGCGAAATTCTATGGGTAATACTCATCGTTGGCCATTCCCCAGTGCCGTTATTATACGCAAGAACAGCTGCATCCAACGCTTCTAAAGATTCCTTTTGTGTTAGCAGCGGTGTTGTGCCGATTATATTTTTCTCAATGCTATTTCCATTATTAAGCGATACGGGAGACACTGCTTCGTTCATAGGGCCTTCCCAAATTCTAAGCTCACCATTTACCAGATATTCTCTTTGTTCAATCAACTCCTGCAACTGCCATTCATTTGGAATCTGTGCAACCTGGGGGAAAATATGCTGTAACATAGTCTTTATTTACTTTTTATTGAATCGTTAGGTGCAGGCAATTGCAATCGAATCGATGGAGAGTTTATTTGAAATGAAGCAATACAAAAAAGTATGGGTCATACATGTTATTGTACGACCCATACTTTATATTTTAGTAATTACCTATTTAGGCAATACAACAGTATCAATAACGTGTACGATTCCGTTTCCTGCATTTAAATCAGTAGCTACAACTGTGGAAGTTCCACCATTTTCATCGGTTAAGATTACTTTGCCATTTTTTATGGATGCAGTTAATGTTCCACCACTTACAGTTGTTAAAGTAGCTTTTCCTTTTCCATCAGTGATTGCTTTTACAACAGCGGCAGCATCTAATTTACCAGCAAATACGTGGTAAGTTAAAATTTTTGTCAAAGTAGCTTTGTTCTCTGGTTTTAAAAGAGTTTCAACTGTACCTTTTGGTAATTTAGCAAATGCTTCGTTAGTAGGCGCAAATACGGTAAAAGGACCAGCACTTTGTAAAGTAGCTACTAAACCAGCTTCTTTTACGGCAGCTACCAGTGTAGAATGATCTTTTGAACCAACGGCAATATCAACTACCGTTGTTTGTGCGGATGCAGTAACAATGCCTCCAATAAGGAGCATCATTAGAAATTTAATTTTCATAATTATTTATTTAATCACTACTACACTTCAATTGCATAAAAGGTTTAGGGGAAACC
>JBBAJQ010000070.1:0-7898 GCA_040403945.1 Sediminibacterium sp. | reverse complement strand
CCTGCTGAAATAGGCAGATTATTCCTCCGAACCGAATAGTACGCCTCTGGCGTAGAATGCGGAGAAGGGAAAAATAGTTTTATCTGTAGAGCTATTTGAGTAAAAAATTTTCAAATAATGCAAATTTTAATTAACTTTGTAATTCAAAGTACTTTTAAAATGGAAAAGGAACCCTACCAAGATCAATTAGATGCCCTCCAAGACATTCGAAACATGATGGACAACTCCCTACGATTTCATCACCTGAGTGGAAAAGCAGGTATGGTTGTGGGGATTTTAGCCCTAATCTCAGTGGCTGTAACCTATGCCCTTTTGGGAATAGCCCTCTCTGATCCGGGGTATACAACAGCTATATTTCAGCAAGATGCTTTTAATGCCCTGGAGTGGCAGATTTTGCTTTTATATGGTACTTTATTAATAGTTTCTGTATGGTCGGGCTATTTCTTTGCCCGGCAAAATGCCATCCGTGCAGGACATAGTTTTTGGAATCCTGCCTCAACACGACTGATTAAGTATATGGCTATTCCCCTAATTACCGGGGGTATTCTTTGTTGCATTTTTCTCTTTCATCATCAGCCTGCCTGGCTAGCACCTGTTACTTTACTCTTTTATGGTTTAGCCCTTATTAATGGGAGTAAGCATACCCTGCAGGATGTATTTTATCTCGGGTTATTAGAAATTGTAACAGGCTTATTAGCCGCTTTTTTTATAAACTACGGACTCTTGTTTTGGGCATTTGGAATGGGGATTTTACATATAGTATATGGCTTTCATCTCTATAGAAAATACGAATAGTGATACCCAACTTCTTACAACTAAATAAAGCATTCGAGAGTAGGGTGCGCTTGGGCATTATGAGTATTCTCATAGCCAATGAGCAAATGGATTTTGCCGGATTGAAATCCTTATTGCAGCTTACTGATGGTAATATGGCTAGTCATCTTACTGCCTTAGAAAAATTGCAGTTTATACTGGTATCCAAACAATTTGTAGGCAAAAAACCTAATACAACCTATACGGTTACCCAATCGGGTAGGCAAGCTTTTATGGCACATCTTACCGCCTTGGAAAATATTATTCAACAAAATCAAGCTAATCAAAAATAAAATTTGTAATGGAACAGTTTATTCAAGAAAACATTAACAACCCAGCAGAGTTAGAAGCTTTGTATAGAAACAGCCCCGCGCAATTCGAAAAGGCTTTTAAACAGATATATCCATCATTATCCAATCATCCTATTGCTGAAACATGGAAGCAACGCCTCGTGTATCAAAAGTCAACTCCATTTAATTGGGGAAAGCAAAATGAAATATTTTGGGTTTTGTTATTGGCATTCCTCAGTGGTTGTATAGCTCAAATCCCTTTTTGGTTTTCATTTACTGCCGATGAGTTCTTTGCCCGCAATATCGGCTTTATCATTTTTCCAGCACTACTGGTGTATTTTGCCATCAAAAAAGAAGTTTCTATTCGTCAATTGGTTTTACCTGCGTTATTAATAGTTTTTGTAGCTGTATATGTAAATTGTATACCCTATAATTCCATCAGCCAAACTAGTCAGCTGAGCTCAGTTCATCTGCCATTTTTTTTATGGACACTTGCTGGTTTTATTTTTGCCGGGGCCTCTGTAAAAAAACCAAATGGTACTATTCAATATTTACAACACAATGGCAATTGGCTCGTTATCTCGGCTATCATAGTTTTATCGGCCTTTCTTTTTACCGCCATTTCTGTAGCTTTATTCGAAGTTATTGGCATTAATCTGGGCAGTTTCTACGAGAAATATCTACTGGTTTGGGTGCTAGCCGCCTTACCAATGATTGCGACCTTTCTGGTGCTGAATAATCCTCCATTGGTTAACCGGATTTCTCCCCTTATTGCAGGTATATTTACTCCTATTGTTTTGTTTACCTTATTCGTTTTTCTATTGGCGTTGGGCTTTTCTTCTAAAAGCATTTATACCGACAGAGATTTTCTGATGATTTTTAATCTGGTATTAATAGGCGTTATGGCTATTATTTTCTTTTCCCTTACCAGCTCCCGCCAACATCATCGCTCTCTTTTACATTATCTGCAAACCATACTTTCGGTGCTCGCATTAATCGCCAATGCAATTGCACTTTCTGCCATCATATTTCGCTTATCCAGTTTCGGTTTTACCCCGAACCGCGTTGCCGTACTTGGCGCTAATCTTCTCATATTTGTTCACCTGGCTTCAATCTCTTTTCAATTGATAAAAAGCCTGCAACCCAATAGAGATATAGAAAAAGTGGAAGAAGCGATTGTACGATTTTTGCCTGTGTATAGTGTATGGGCTGCTATAGTGGTATTTGTATTTCCCTTATTATTTCACTATGCCTAGTGGCAAAGGATGGGGTTTTGTAATAGTATTACAGGTTCACATCCTTCCTCCATTTGCGTAGAATTTCAGAAAAGGCAACCGGATCCTCTTCCATGGGCACATGCCCCAGATTATCCCAGATATATACCTGACTATTCAATATTTTTTGTTGATATAATGTTGCATTTTCAACCGGAATCAACTGATCTTTTCTTCCCCAAACAATTAGGGTAGGCGCTTTTATTTCTAGTAAATTTTTGCTGTTATTTGTTTTCCAGCCTTGCCGCATCCTATCTACCAATGCCTGTCGATTTCCTTTGCGGGTAAGCATATCAAAATACTGGGTAGTTAAACTATCCGTAACTTTTTCAGAATCGCCATAGGCGTCTTCTAAACTTTTTTTTACTAAAAACCGAGGAGTAATTACTGTAAGCAGTTTGTTGATAACCGGCATCTGAGCTAAAGTAAATCCAATAGCACCCTTTGTTTTTTTGGCGGGGGGAAGTCCTGCTGCATCTACCAACACCAACCCACGTACTTTTTGGGACTGATAAATGGCATAATCAGTTGCAATACTTCCTCCCAAAGAATTGCCTACTACAATCACTTGCTTAATTTCCAATTGTATAAGCAAGGAATCAATCACTTGATTGTAATAAGACGTGTTATAATTCTTTTGGGGATTGGGTCCAGTTAATCCAAAACCCGGCAAATCAAATCGGATAATCCGATATTGGCTTTTCAATTGAGCAGTTACCCCATCCCAGGTTCTTAGCGAAGAGGAAGTTCCATGAATCAGTAGGAGGGGAGTACTGTCTAACCGATTCCCCTCATCACTATAGTGCAATTGTACGCTCCCTAGTGCAATTTGCTGTGAGCTAGCAAGGGCATATTTTTTATATACTTCTTCCGGCGACTGGTCTTTCTGGTAAAAAACAATGCCCAACACAATCAACAACACCAATATGCTTCCTAGCAACCATCCGAATAATCGCAATAATTTTCTGAACATATAATTGTTTTAAAGTGTTTTTTGGGGTTCTATCAAATCCCATCGGTTTCCATATAAATCTACAAATACCACCACCTTTCCATACGTTTCCTGACGGGGAGATTCAATAAATTCAATACCGGCTTTCTGCATCTGATTATAATCTCTATCAAAATTGTCGGTATGTAAAAATAAAAATACCCTTCCCCCTGTTTGATTGCCCACTGCTGCTTTTTGCGCATCATTGGCAGCTTTGGCCAATAGGAGCGTACACCCTGTTGATCCCGGTGGCGCAATTACTACCCATCGCTTGGTGTCACTCATACGCGTATTTTCCAATAACGTAAAGGATAATTTACGGGTATAAAAATCAATGGCTTCATCGTAGTCATTCACCACCAGAGAGATGCCCGCTAAGTATTGTTGCATAGAATTATTTATTGAATCATATTTTTTATCTCGTTCAGCTTCATCATGGCTTCTACTGGGGTTAGTCGGTTAATATCTAATTCGGTAAGTATTTTTCGAATGGCTGTGAAGGTTTCTGAGTGTGCATCAAAAATGGATAGTTGCATTTGCGGCACATTCAATTGCTTTACCTGTTTTGCCATAGACGGCTGCATTGGTAAAAAACTGTCTCCTTCACCTGCCCCCTGTTTATTTTCTAATAGAAGTAGAATTTCATTGGCACGCTCAATTAATGTAGCCGGCATTCCTGCCATACGGGCTACATGTATCCCAAAGCTATGGGTGCTACCACCTTTTGCTAACTTTCTGAGAAAAATAATTTTATTACCTACTTCTTTGTGGGTAATGTGAAAATTGTGTACCCGCTCACATTTGTTTTCTAACTCATTTAATTCGTGATAATGGGTGGCAAAGAGTGTTTTCGGTTTGGCAGGTGATTGTTGAAGAAATTCTACCATACTCCATGCAATGGAAATACCATCATAAGTAGATGTGCCGCGGCCAATTTCATCCAACAAAACCAGACTCCGGTTAGATATATTGTTGATGATGCTCGCTGTTTCATTCATTTCTACCATAAAAGTAGATTCACCCCCACTTAAATTATCACTCGCACCCACGCGGGTAAATATTTTATCCGTTAGTGGAATAAATGCTTTTCGCGCTGGCACAAAACTTCCCATATGTGCCATCAATGTTATTAAAGCAGTTTGGCGCAGTAAAGCACTTTTACCACTCATATTCGGACCCGTTAAAATGATAATTTGTGTTTGTGTAGGATTGAGTTGTATATCATTGGAAACATACACTTCCCCCGGCGGTAAATAGCGCTCAATCACCGGATGACGGCTTTCTTCTAACTCCAATTCAAATCCCATATGCACCTGCGGCACGTGGTATTGATATTGCAGGGCATTTTCTGCAAAACATCCTAAACAATCTAAGGTGGCTAATACATTACCATTTACCTGCAAGGGGGCAATATATAATTGCAGGTCGTTCATCAACGCGTCGTATAAGTGGGTTTCTATGGCCAATATTTTTTCCTCGGCCCCCATTATTTTTTCTTCGTATTCCTTTAATTCCGGGGTAATATATCTTTCTGCATTTACTAGGGTTTGCTTTCTTATCCAGGTTTCCGGAACCTTATGTTTATGTGCATGGGTTACCTCTAAATAATAGCCAAATACCTGGTTGTAATTGATTTTTAACGAGCTGATGCCTGTTTTTTCTGATTCTTGCTGCTGTATCTGTTGCAGGTACTCTTTTCCCCCATGCGCTATAGCCCTTAACTGATCTAATTCCGCATCAAATCCTTCCCGAATCATACCGCCCTTTTGTGCTGTGGCGGGTGCAGGATCTGCAATGGCGGCTTGAATTTTATCTACAATAACCTGACAGCCATTTAACGCATCACCTAACTTTTGCAGCAATGGTTGCTGGGAGGCTATACAGGTATGCTTGATTTGTGTTGTTTGTTGTAACCCTTTACTTACTTGTTGTACTTCTCGGGGACCAATTTTCTTGGCCGGAATTTTTCCGCTCAGCCGCTCAATATCGCCGCAAGCTTTTATAGCAGTGATTAATTGCTTTCGTACATCCGTTTCTTTTATCAAAAAACTAACGGCATCTAATCTTTCTTGAATGCCCGACTGATTACGCAACGGAAAAAGCATCCACCTCTTTAGCAAGCGGCTGCCCATTGGGTTTACGGTATTATCCAATACTTTCAATAGGGCATGTGCGCCTTCTTGCACCGGTAACAATTCTAAATTCCGAATAGTAAACCGGTCCATCCATAAAAAATCATCCCGCTCCATCCGTTGAATGGAGGTAAGGTGTTGCAGATTGGGATGTTCCGTTTCTTTCAGATAATATAGAATAGCGCCGGCTGCGATAATGCCCTTATGTGCATCGTCTATTCCGAAACCCTTGAGTGAATGTGTTTGAAACTGTTTTAGTAAACTTTCTCTTGCAAATGCTTCCTCAAAAATCCAGCTTTCCAGCGTGTAAGTATAAAACTGATTGCCAAAAATATCTTTGAACCTTTTTTGCTGATTGCGCTGAAATAGCACTTCAGCGGGTTGTAAACTCTGCAAAAGTTTATCAATGTATTCCTGGTTACCTTCTGCTACTAAAAACTCTCCGGTAGTAATATCCAGAAAAGCAATTCCATGTTGTTCTTCATCAAAATGGATGGCAGCTAAAAAATTATTGTGGTTATGCTCCAGTAACTTATCGTGGGTGGCAATGCCAGGGGTTACCATTTCAGTAACACCGCGTTTCACAATACCTTTCACCATCTTCGGATCTTCCAGCTGATCGCAGATGGCCACCCGATAGCCTGCTTTTACTAATTTGTGTAGGTACGTATCTAAAGCATGGTAAGGAAAGCCAGCCAATTCACTGGAAGCGGCGGCACCATTATTTCTTTTGGTAAGGGTAATACCTAATACTCGGGAGGATATAATCGCATCTTCTCCAAAAGTTTCATAAAAATCACCTACCCGAAATAACAATACGGCATCGGGATATTTTTGCTTTATCGCTCGATGTTGCATCATTAAGGGGGTATCAGCTGCACTTTTTGCCATGGCAACAAATATAATTCATGCCCGGCCAAAGCCCCCCATTCTCCGGCAGATGTGGAAAACAATACTAAATTACCAACCCACCAGCCTATCGCGCCCTGGGCAGTGTTTTGCGGGGTAATTTCTCATCCCGCTGTGCTGCCTGATAGGCAAAAGCAGCTACAATTGTGGCTATTTGTTTCAGATCGTCTGGCAGCAGGTGATCATACACATCCATATTGCTGTGATGGGTTCGGGTATCGTATTCAATAGGGTCTTGAATAAATTGAAATCCGGGCAATCCCACTGCGTCGAAAGACTGGTGATCGGTTCCCCCCGTATTACTGATGGTTACCGTGGTAGCCCCTAAATCGGCAAATGGTGCCAGCCATTGGGTAAAAATCGGTCGGCAAGCCTCATTGCCCTGCAAGTAGATACCCCTGATTTTACCGGTGCCATTGTCGATATTAAAATAACCCGATAGTTTTTCATGTTCCGGTAATAATTGCATGGTTGCTGGGTTGGCAAAAGTTTTTTTCACATAACCTCTAGAACCCAATAATCCCTGTTCTTCGCCACTCCATAAACCAATACGGATGGTTCTGCGAGTAGAAATATTCAGCGTTTTTAAAATCCGCATTGCTTCCATCATAACGGCCGAGCCGGAAGCATTGTCGGTAGCCCCTGTTCCTGTTTGCCAAGAATCTAAATGGGCACCAATCATTACTATTTCATTTTTTAACACAGGATCCGTTCCGGCAATTTCTCCTATCACATTGTATCCCTGTACATCTTTGTTGTAGAATTTAGTTTTTACATCGGCTTCCATTGTAACCGGAATACCTGCTTTTGCCAATCTCAGCAGCGTATTATAATCTTCCACCCCCAAAACCATATCCAGAAAATTTTCGGAATCAGCCGCTTTGTAAGCTCCACCCCCTTGCGCAAAAATGGTTCCATCATGGCTTCTTGCACCCCCATTACTTACAATGGCAGTTGCGCCTTCTGCACGGGCCATATCTTTTAATAGGGCTATCAAACGCTGAGATCCACCACCTCTTGCCTGCATTTGCTCCCGCATTCTTCTGGCGGCAGCTGTATCATTCGGATTAGGCGCTGCGCGAGGAGGGGTGGGCTGGGCAGCAGCCATGGCTTGCAATTCCGCATCTGTATAGCGAACAGCATCCGCTTTAAATGAATGCTTGTACACTACGGGTTGGTCTAACATCAGTATTTTACCTTTTAGCTGACCACGATATTTTTCTAACTCCATGGTGTCTTTGGCAGCTATCACCAGAAGCTCGGCTGTTTTTGATCCGCGTGTTCCGGAAGTCCATGTTTTTGGATAGGCCAGCAGGTTTTTATAATAAGGTGTTTTTAGCGCGAGATAACATTTTTCTAATTCCCAGCCTTTCCCAAATTCACCCCAGGGGTCGATGGATACATTTTGCAAGCCCCATGCACTCATTTGCGCTGATGCATACTTGGCTGCGCGCATATAGCCCGGAGAATTGGTTAATCGGTTACCACT
>JBBAJQ010000069.1:2269-8396 GCA_040403945.1 Sediminibacterium sp. | reverse complement strand
GCAAATTTGTGATACTTTAGCCGTATATGAATATCGGTGAACTACTCGATTTTACCCTTTCTATGCCAGCTGTGGAAGAATCCTTTCCTTTTGGAGAAAATGTGCTGGTACTAAAAGTAAAAGGGAAAATGTTTCTCGCTATTTCCCTGAATAGCATCCCACTTCAATTTAATGCCAAATGCGATCCGGAAAGAGCCATATCCCTTCGCGAAGAATATGAGGATATTCTGCCAGGCTATCATATGAATAAAAAACACTGGAATACGATTCTGCTAAACGGAACCATTCCGCCACAGCTGATTCGGGAACTGATCACACATTCGTATGAGCTGGTTTGTGCGAAGCCAAAAAAGAATTCTCCCTAATTATTGGGATATTGATTACTTAATAATTTCCTAAGCGGCTCCACTACTTTTAATTCGCAATGTCCAATCGGCATTGCTGCATCCTGCAACTTTTTTTGCCAATCACTTATATTCGTTGCCTTTAGGTTAGTGGAAGACAATATTGCTAACCCCATTGATGCCAGCGCACGCAAACGGGTTGAATGAGCAGCAATATCTGCTAACGCAGGAATAGGAGCGGCAAGTTGTTGTACAGCATAATCATTATCAATCCACTCCCTTAATAATTGGCGGACTTCCTTTTTCCACGCAGTGTCTTTGGCTTTTGCATATTCACCAAATCGTTTTGTTAAATCCCGCACGGCTTTTTGGTCGGGAACGGCTATATCAGCCATCAATGTGTATGGAGAAAAACGGGTAAAATTATTTTGCTGATTTCGCTGATACCCTTGCACGGGCTCCAGATACTGCACTACCGATTGCAAACAGGATACCTCATGCTGGTTGGCCAGCCTGCGTAGTAACATGGCTGTGTTTTTGATATGCGTACTCCCTAAAGACTCCAGCTGCACCGAAATAATATCCATCCTCCGATACATATCCGCCACATCTCTTATCTGCGGAGGCGACCACAATCGCTCAGCTATTGCAGCTGTACGGGGCCAGATACGGGAATCTATTGTTTCTGCCGTTACATGCTCTGTCCACATAGTAGCTTCCCCTCCTAATATCAGCTTTTCTTGATCATCGGAAAGTAAGCGAATTCCTTTCTTTAATTTATTAATAATCTCCGATTCGAATCTATTCAGGTTGGCTTCACTATCCGGAATAATTACTTCATTCCGATAGGGTACCGGATCGGTTAGATAATGATAGGATGCCGGTTGCACCAAATCGATATAGTAGCCTTTGGATAAAATACTCTTGTATCCATTTCTTGCGGAAGAAATCAATGCTTCCATACCTCGCCAGGATTGAATTACCAAATCTTTCGGAACATTCGGCTCGATTAACTTAGAAAAGTTTTCTTCTTCAAAATATTTCTTCGCTACCGAATCATCTAATTCCCGCATCAATACCTCATCCCATCCGATGGCTGTTTTTCCGCATTTTTTTAAAATCCCCATCACCCGGCGATTGAAATAATTCTGCAAAGCCAGATTAGTTGCTAAACCACGATCCTTCATAAACTTACGGATATCCGGATTACGCTGCCAGTCACGACCCGTGTTCTCATCTCCCCCAATATGAAAATAGGCATCCGGAAATAAGGAGGCGACCTCTGTTAATAAAGAGTCGAGAAAAACATAGGTTCGCTCTTTGGTAGGATCAATGGTAGGATCAAATACACCCCAATGATCTTGTAAACTATAGTCCCGCTTAATAGATGCCAGGTGCGGATAAGCATACAGGATTGCAGTAGAATGCCCGGGCAGGTCTACTTCCGGAATCACCCGAATTCCCCGCTGATGCGCGTGGGCAATCATTTCTTTAACCTGCGCATGCGTAAAATACTGTCCCTCCGAAGCCATCTCATGTAACTTTGGATACACTTTCGATTCGATGCGATATCCCTGATCATCACTGATATAAAAATGCAATACGTTCATCTTTACAGCCGCCATTGCATCCAGCGTCCGTTTGATCACGTCCATGGGCATAAAATGATAGGGTTGCGAAATCAGCAATCCCCTCCAGGGAAACCTGGGCGCATCTTCGATATTAGCTCCGCGAAAAAAATATCCCTTAGTATCAGACCCGAGTAATTGTAATAGAGTTTCCAATGCCCGTATAGCGCCTATATCTGCATTCGCCTTTATGAGTATGCCGGAATCAACTACCTGCAGCTGGTACGACTCATCTTCCCCTAACACGAGTTTCCCTGCTCTACTTACTTGAATTTGTAAACCCCCATTGGCATATTTTGAGGAAGGCGTTACGCGCCAGGTTGGAAAAAATATTCCGGTACGCTCCGAAAGTCTCTGAAAAAATCTTGAAGCCTCCGAATATATTCTACTATCGGCATTACCCTGTATAGAAATAGAAAAGTGATTCGTGATTCTGCAGGATGTAGTATTTAGTGAATACTTCGCAGGCAAGGGCATTAGATCAGGGGTTTGGGCAAACAACCCAATCCATGTGAACATACATCCTATTACAATTCCGATTCTTCTCATGATAAAACCAATTGCGCCAGCGATTGCCAGAAAGCAGCATATCCATCCCAAAAAACAAAATTGCATCCCCAGTGTGGGCTCGGATCGGAAGTGTATGCCAGCACTTTGCCTTTTTCAATATCCCAGATAACAATAGCAGGGTCGCCAGTTTCACGAAAACGAGCGATAACGGTTGCATTATCTTTTGCAAAAGTTTTATTATATCCCAGAATTGGCGGACAACCTGAAAGATCTAATGATGGACAAATCCTTTTTCCCTCTTCGGTAATTTCCATAGTGAAGCCTTCCGTAGTTTCTACCAGATCTTCAAAATCCATGCATTTTACGGGCAACATTTCGGCAAGGCGCGTTCTTCCCCAACCGCCTTTTCCTAATTCGCCGGTAAAAGAATACCACCCTCCCAAAAACATATACCTACCCCCCGCTTTCGCATGTTCAACTGAAAGTCGAATTCGGTCGGGAAATGTGAGTACCTCTTTCCCGAACTTACTTCGATCAAAAAATTTGGGCGATAGCTGAAATAATTTGGCATCCACATCACTAAAAACAATCAGACTATAGTCTTCGAGAATTTTCTCATAATCACCCGGACCCAAATTATTATAAAAATCCCAGGCAGGTACCGAATTAACCTGATAGACCGGATCCTTTTCAAGCGCTTCTTTCAGCCAAACTCCGTAATTAAATATTTCGAGTCCTTTAGGACTATGATGAAAAGGCGTTTCAGCAAAAACGGGTCCGGTAAGTACGGCCCAGTCGCCCACATAATACACGGTATGCATATAGTTATTTTAGCTATTAAGTTAATAGATTTTGTGCAATTGAATGGAACGGATTGGCTGTAAAATAATAAGTACTTCATAATCAGTGCTCCCGGGTATTCTAGCCATACAATCGTTTTTGTGCTCAATCATTATTAGGGGTACTAATCTGCTTAGCAAATGATAATGAACTGTTTATCCAATCAATTGCTTACGAAAGGCATTTGGGGCTCCCTAATTATTAATGCTGGATAGGAAAACTGATTAAACGTTTCCCTAACAAGGAGGTCTATATACTCATCAATCATTTCCGAATGAAAAAATGGATAGTAGTTTTATTGCTTGGATTACTGGCCTGCAAAAAAGAGGCAGCTATTACGCCTGTAACAGTTGCGGATAAACCCAGTGAACAGTTTACAGTAACCAATACCATTGATGGCATTGACCGGAGTTTTATTGTTTATCTGCCCACTGGATACAACAAAGCCGGTAAAATGCCTATGATATTGGCAATTCATGGCGGCAGCGGTACTCCGGAAGGCATGATAAAAATTGCCAACTTTACAAAACTTGCCGAAATAGATAAGATAATTTTAGTGTATCCAGCCGGTATCCAAAAAAACTGGAATGATGGCAGACCCACTACGCCTAACCAACTTGGTATTAATGATGTAAGCTTCTTCACTAAGTTGTGTGATTATATGATTAGCAAATATCCGGTTGATGGCAGCCGAATATATGCTACCGGTATTTCAAATGGTGGATTTATGTCGTCTCGGTTAGGATGTGAACTAAGTAACCGGATTGCTGCGATTGCTGTTGTAGCCGCTACTATGGAGGCAACCACTATAGCATCTTCCTGCAATCCCGGAAGGCCGGTACCCGCAATCTATATACATGGTACTGCAGATCCGTTGGTACCTTTCTTGGGAGGTGCCATGACGGCAGGAGGAACGGCGGGCGGTACTGTGTTATCACATTTTCAGGTAGTTGATAAATGGATAACTATTAATAACTGTGCAACCACTCCGGTAATCACAGACCTTCCGGATATTGCTAATGATGGTACTACCATTAAACAAAGAGTTTATGGCGCTGGAACCAGCGGCAGTGAAGTGGTAAGCTATGTTATTACCAACGGAGGACATACCTGGCCGCAGGGATTTCAATACTTACCAGAAACAATTGTTGGAAAAACATCTCAAAACATGAATGCCTGTGAAGTTATATGGACATTCTTTAAACGCTATAAGCGATAAACAAAATAGCCGGAGCTTGCAGTTAGTAAAGAGTAGCTACGCGTATCTATTACTGTTTTCCCGGTACAAGATATATTCGAGCTTACAAGGCCGAACAACTACCTTTATTGCTCAATTGAAGTATAATGAACATTACAGCCGTATTAATTACCATCAAGGATGAGGTTACTATAGACGATATCCCCGAAGTTCTTCAGCAAGAAAGAGCCATTATTCAAGAATATACTGCTAAAGGATATTTGTACGATCTTTTACTACGCCCTAATAAAAATGGGGCCCTGTTATTGTTTAAAGATCTGGAATCCGAAAAAGTACAGGAACTGATAAACGCATTACCTTTATTTCCGTATTTGAAATCAGTTGAAACCTGGCCTTTTATTAAATAGCTTATTCGGCATTGAACAAAGAGGCAGCAAACTCGGCGAATTGCCGGTTAATTGAATGGGTTGAATTACTTCCCCCAATAGATAATATTTTCATTACTAATTTTTATTGTTAAATAGTCTTGTGCGCAACTCTGGCAAGCGAAATGCTGCTACCAACCATAATATAATTTGTACAACACAGGGAGCTATAACCGATTCTCCATGCTGCAAATGAGTAGCAATGGCTCCCCCCATGTATGCGGAAAGCAATAAAAACCCTAGCAGAGAAGTCCGGGGTATGATAAACAATACCAATGCAATCAATTCAATTACTCCTAAATAAAAATAGGCTGTTTTCGTAATCCCAAACTCGGCGGCTTTTTGCAAAGCTTCTTCCTGACCGATTAGCTTACCAAAAGCACTCCCTGCAAAAACAAAGGCAACCAAAACTGTAAATACCCAATAAAGAATATTATATAACTTACTAGACATACAAATGAATTTAAATTGATAGATAATTTTTAGAATAATCAAAACTAAGTAACTTTGCTATCTAAAATATACTTGTTACCTATTGGAAACTAGTTACCTTTTGGTAACCTAATATATTGTATATGGTAAAATGCATTGACAAAACTGCCTGTCGCTTTAAACTAATGGCTTCCCGCGATGCGATGGAAGTAATTCAGGGGAAATGGAAAATTCCCATCATTATTTCCCTTTCCTTTGGCAATAAACGATTCGGTGAGATTAAAAAAGATATTGCAGATATCTCTCCAAAGATATTATCTCAGGAACTTAAGGCCCTAGAAATGAATCAAATTATCAGTCGAACCTTATTCGATAGCATGCCGGTTACCGTTGAGTATGCACTCACCCCTTTGGGTAAATCGCTAGGGCCACTTTTAGATGAAGTATTAAAATGGGGATTGCATTTTCGGAAACAAGTAGTGAAAAAATAAACGCATTGCTCTTCGCTTGTATTACTATGTTTTTTGCAACTGCTTATGTGATCCATCACAATGAGGCATTTTTTTAGATAGCCCGCAGGTACAATCATTTATCCCCTTCCCACTTAAAATAAGAGGAACCATCTTGTCTATTCTTCGTTCCCGAGTGGCAGCTTGCTGCGGAGCAGAAAAATAAATCTGATAGGCTCTTTGTCTGCCCGGTGTGAGTTGATTAAACGCTTTTGCTAATGCAGGCGTTGCTGCCAATCGG
>JBBAJQ010000069.1:0-2169 GCA_040403945.1 Sediminibacterium sp. | reverse complement strand
GCCTATGCGATTTTACATCGGATGCACCATGCTTTTAGTGATACCGAAAAAGATCCGCATACCCCCCACTTTTTTAAAGAGGTTTTTAGCATGATGATGCATACCCGTAAAATTTATAACGGCGTAGCCACTGGAACACTTCCCGTAGACCCCAAATTCGATAAAAATTATCCCGAATATCAAAAAATTGATAAAGTAGCCGACCACCTGATTACCCGCGTACTTTTCGCCGGTTTATACATTGGCTTTTACCTGGTTTTCGCCGGGCATTGGGCACTGTATCTACTCCTTCCCATCCACTTTTTAATGGGTCCGGTGCAGGGAGCTGTAGTAAATTGGGCAGGACATAAATATGGCTACCGCAATTTCCCCCAAGAGAAAGACCAATCGAAAAACACCCTGCTGGTAGATTTTCTAATGCTGGGCGAACTCTTTCAAAATAACCACCACCACGCTGCCGCCCGGGCCAACTTCGCCAGTAAATGGTGGGAGATTGACCCCGTATATCCTATTATCAAAATTTTTGATAAGATTGGGATGATCAGACTGGTTAAAAATACCCCCTCCGTATAAGCCAAGTACAGTTGCAAATAGCTGAATTTGGTAATCTGATATATTAATCGTAATTTTACGATTAATAAGGTATATGAAATCTCCCGAGTACAATTCAACCGCTATTACCCTGGCAGCCTTTGCCAAAGCCTTGGCACACCCTGCCCGCGTTTCTATCCTTCAATTACTTCTTAAAAAAAAATCCTGTATCTGCGGAAATATCGTAGATGAACTGCCCCTATCGCAAAGTACCGTTTCGCAACACTTAAAAGAATTGAAAGAGGCCGGACTAATTAAAGGAGAAATTGACGGCGTATCTGTTTGCTACTGTATCAATGAAAAAGTATGGAATCAAGCTGCTGTTCTATTGCAAGGCTTTTTTTCTCCATCCACCCAACAAAATAGCTGCTGCTAACAAATCTACTTACCCTATAAAAATACTATATATGTCTACCGAAGATCAATTGAAAGAACTAGTTAAAAGTAAATACAGCGAAATCGCCCTGCAGGATAAAGCAACCAATGCAGCCTCGTGTTGCGGAGCGGGGGGATGCTCAACAGAAGTGTATAATATCATGAGCGACGACTATACCCAGTTAGAAGGGTATCATGCAGCCGCTGATTTGGGACTAGGCTGCGGACTTCCCACCGAATTTGCGCGCATTAAAAAAGGAGATGTGGTAATAGACCTTGGAAGCGGTGCCGGAAACGATTGCTTTATTGCCCGATACGAAACGGGAGAAACCGGAAAGGTAATCGGTATTGATTTTACACCTGCCATGATCGAGCGGGCCAGAATAAATGCAGATGCCCGAGGCTTTAATAATGTAGAATTTAGGCAGGGTGATATCGAGCAAATGCCGGTGGGCGCAGGAATAGCAGATGTTATAGTAAGTAACTGCGTACTGAATCTGGTACCCAACAAAAAGAATGTGTTCAAAGATATATTCCGCGTGTTAAAACCGGGGGGACATTTTAGTATCAGTGATGTGGTTTTGATTGGCGACTTACCAGAAAACCTGCAAAAAGATGCCGAAATGTATGCGGGTTGCGTAGCAGGTGCCATACAAAAAAACGACTATCTGCAAATGATTCGGGATACCGGCTTTCAGGAAATTACCCTACAAAAAGAAAAGCCCATTCATATCCCTGCAGATATCCTTCAACACTATTTAACGGAAAAGCAAATTGCTGAATTTCAATCCGGCAACACCGGAATTTTTAGCATCACCGTATTTGCAAAAAAACCATTAGAAAACAATCAACCCACTTGCCAACCCGGCAGCGGATGCTGTTAAAATCATTTCGCATGAAGAAAGTATTAGTACTCTGCACAGGAAATAGCTGCAGAAGCCAAATCGCCCATGGATATCTACAACATTTTGCCGGCAACCGCGCAGAAATATATAGCGCCGGCGTTGAAACCCATGGCGTAAACCCCAAAGCCATCGCCACCATGCAGGCGGATGGGATTGATATATCTCAACATACCTCCAACCACATCAACGAATACCTGGGTATTCCCTTCGATTTCGTGATAACGGTTTGCGACCATGCCAAAGAACAATGTCCCATACTCCCGGGTCACGCAACTACCTTTCACCATAACTTTCCCGA
>JBBAJQ010000068.1:0-8917 GCA_040403945.1 Sediminibacterium sp. | reverse complement strand
TATTCTCAAAAACACTCGAACTGAAAAAATTATTCTGACCCCATAACAGTGTATGAGAGAAAAACAGGATAGTGATTAATTGGATTGTCTTTTTCATAGGTTTATATATTGTAATCCACTATTAATTTAATATCGTTAAGAATCCTTTAATGATAGCCGATCCATCTTGCAGATCAATCATATAATAATAGGTGCCCGTTGGTAACTTAATGCCATTAACCTTTCCATCCCAATCGCCTGTATAGTCTTTAAGTGTGATAACATTAGCTCCATTGGCATTGTAAATCTTAATGTTATTTACTGGATAGAACTCAATATTCCTAATCTTCCAGGTATCATTATATCCATCACCATTTGGCGTTAGTACATTATTCGGATAAATCTGGAATCCTTTAATCACTTTGATCAATAAGGATGAGTCTATAGTAATACATCCGTCACTATTAGTAACCTTCACCGTAAATCGGGTATCTGAAGTTGGCGACAAGAATGGCTTATCAGAGAGGTAATTGCTTACAAAGTTTCTGGGTGACCACTCATAGGTGATGGCGCCAGGAGGCAACACTTCTACAACGGCCTGGGTGCTGTTACCAATATTAATGGTAGTTCCATCGATAGTGGAAACTTTAACCACAGGTTTTGGTGCCGAATTAACCCTAACAGCTGTAGCATTGCTCACACAACCACCTGAAACAACATTTAAACGATACCAAGTAGTAACGGATACGGCTGGTGCAGTTAACAGACGGGCATTTGCACCTGCAATATTATTAAATGTTACATTATCCGTAGAACTTTGCCATTGGAATGCATAGCTATAACCATCTCCGCCAAATGGTACACTTCCTACAAATGGACCAACTGGAACGCCAGGACAAGAAACTGTAGGAGCTGTTTGTATAGACAGGTTGGTAATCGCCTTATTCACATAAATACGGGTAGCCGTAATTGTATTTCCTTTACATCCACCAATTTCAGGGGTTACCACAATTTGCGCAATCAGTTGGCTATTGGTATTATTTAGTGCAACAAATGATGGAATATTACCGGTTCCACTGGAAGCCAACCCGATAGCAGGCTGTGAGTTCACCCAATTAAAGATGGTACCTGGTATATTGCTGCTAAAGTTAATGGGTGATGTAGTTGCGTTAGCACAAATTGAGATATCGGATAAGGATCCTGCCACAGGAACTGGCTTAACTTGAACAATTACCGAATCGATATTGCTACAGCCATTTGAATTAGCGATTGTGTAAATATAGGTAACATCAATTGGCGCAGTAGTGGTGTTAATCAGGCGCTCGTTAATATTAACCAATCCCACACCAGCCGGATTAGCAATACCAGGTTTTGAAGCCCTGCTCCAGCTAAAGCTACTACCGCCCAGATTGGCAATTGGATCGTAACCTACCGGCACATTACTACATACACTTACATTTTTGGCACTGGTTAATACTGGAAGCGGACGAACCGTTACAAACACAAGTTGATCAGTAGAACAAGGAGATGCATTAACCAATGAGTAGCGATAGGTAACTACAATTGGTGCATTGGTGGTATTTACCAATACCTCGTCGATGATACCTGAACCGGTTTGAGTTGCATTACTGATTCCAGGGATAGCATCTCTCTTCCATACATACTGGTTAACCGGGTTCACACTTTGTGGTACAAAACGGAATGGTTGCTTAGAACAGATACTATAATTGAAGTTTGTATTGCTCAGGGTAAGCGCCGGATTAACTACTACAGTTATATTTTGGCGATTCGTACAACCATTGTTTATCATGGTTATCTGATAAGTTACAATTACCGGCACCGTGGTATTATTAATCAGTCTTTCATTAATTGTACCTGTTCCAATAGCTGGCGCATTGCTCAAGCCATTTACGGCAGCTCGAACCCAGTTGAATATTGTTTGACCCACGTTAGATGTTGGTGCATAGGTAAACTGGTTATTGCTACAAATTGGTGCAGGCGTAAGTGAACTGGTTAATACCGGTAAAGGATTAATGGTTACGCGGAAGCTTACAGGGGTGCCGTTACATCCATTGGCTCTTGGTGTTACGGTGATATTAGAACTGATAGAATCAGCCGTATTATTATTGGCAATGAAGAAAATATTTCCAATGCCACTTACCGGTATACCCAAGGCAGGATTGTCGTTCGTCCAGATATACTGAGTTCCTGCAACTGTAGAGCCAGCAAATACAATCTGCTTAGAGGTATTGGCACATACTAACTGATAACCCGGATTGTTAACTTTAACAGTTGGGTTAACCGCAACATTCACCACCTGGGTAGAACTACAGCCATTGGCTGATATGGTATAGATATACTTCACATAAATTACACCGGAAGCACTATTGGTTAATACCTCATTGATATTTCCTGTTCCACTGGCAGCAGGATTATCGATTCCCGAAATAGCAGGGCGCGTCCAACTAAAGGTAGTACCTGCCACATTGCTGGTTGGGGTATATTGGATAGCGGCACCGCTACATACCGTTGGGATATTCAATTGAGAGTTCAATACCGGATTAGGATTAACGGTAATAGTGAATGAACGAGCTGCACCCAAACATCCATTAGCAACCGGTGTTACGGTAATCCGAGATTTAACCGGTGCACTGGTATTATTGATGGCAACGAATATAATATCACCTGTTCCTCTGGTAAATAGTCCAATACCTGTAAATGTGTTCGTCCACTCGTAAGTTGTATTAGCAACACCAGAACCGGTGAACTGTATTTGAGCAGAAGTACCACTGCAATATTGTAGATCAGCAATCGCATTCACCACTGGTAGAGGATTAACAGTTACGATAACGCTATCCGTATCGGCACATGGTCCGGAACTAAGTGAGAACAAGTACTTCACTTTAATAGGTGCATTGGTAGTATTAATGAGTTTCTCATCAACTATCGATGAATTACCTGATCCTGCCGCATTTGATATTCCGGCAACAGCAGGTCTTGTCCAGCTATAACTTGCATTATTAGCTGTAGTAGCCTCATAATGGAAGGTAGCATTGCTACATACTGTTTCTGCTAAGGATGAAGTGAGCTTGTATGATGGATACACCACAACAGGCAATGTTTCAGTATTTGAGCATCCATTAGCACTGAGGGTAAACACATAGTTAACCTGAACCGGATCAGTGGATGTATTGATCAGGGTTTCATTAATCGTATTGGTACCTGTAGCAGCTGGATTATTAATATTATTCACCGCAGCTCTGCTCCAACTGAAGGTAGTGCCAACTGTTAGTGACTGCGCCGTGTAATTGAATGGAACCTTATTGCAAATAGTTACTGGTGTTTTATTAATCAGGCTTGGGTTAGGTAATACACGAACTGTTATGGTAAATGGTCTACCCGCAATACCGGCGCTCACAGGCACTACCGTGTATCGAAGAACCGCGTCTGTAGCACCTAAATTAGTTAATACCTGGTTGAAGTTGGTGTTTGGCGATGCTTCAGCAACCATGCCCGTAACGTTACCAGTGATAACCAATGGAAGATCCCATGTATACGTTGTTTGGTCAGGTACACCTGCAGGACTCACTTCAATTGGCAGACCACTGCAAGTGGTTACCGACTGATCCGGAACAGATGGTACTGGACTAACGGTTACAAGAATAATAAATGGAGATCCTGTACAGAAACCTGGAGCCATCGAATAAGGCTGAACTGTAAATGGAACTATAATTGGAGACGACGTGTTGTTGGTGAGTAATGGATTAAACACAGTCCTCTTATCGGTTACTACCAAATCAGTTCCGGTGATACCAGTTGTATTTGGAGCCGTCCAGGTATAGCTATAACCATTTTGTGGGGTAATAGGATTGAAGTCAATTCTTTCTCCACTGGCGGTAGTTATCTGTAAGGTACCAACAGCAGGAACAGCCGGAGAAACCGTAATACTGAACGTTCTGGCAATACCGCTACATCCATTAACAAATGGTACTACAGTGATATTAGCGGTTTCATTGGTTGAGTTGCTATTTTGTGCAACAAAACTGAAGCTATCACCCGTGCCAGAGCTTGCTAAACCTATAGCCGTATTTGTGTTTGTCCACGTAAAGATTACGTTAGGATTTACAGATGTAAATGCTACAGAAACTAAATTATTGATGCAGGTAACAATATCCACCGGCTGAACCATAGTTGGTGCGAAGGTTGATACGGATACATCTACTTTTTGTGCAGTTCCAGGCAGGTTATTACAAGCATTGGTACCTCTAACGGTTACATAGAACGAACTATTATTATTCAATACTGGTGTAGTATAGACAGGGCCTTCGAAGGCGAAGTTGGCGAGATTGCTATCCCTATACCAGCGATAAATTGGATTAACGATATCGCTGGTTGAACTTAATGCACCCGTTAATGTGGTAGCTAATCCGGAACATATAGATACAGGCTCTACATTCAGATCGAGTGAAGTGGCATAGCGGTTAACTCTTACCTCATGAATATTCATAGAAGTGGCCTGACACTCACCTGCAGAGAAGAATACCTTAGCAAAATAGTACCGATTATCAAGGTTATCCGGGGCTGGCGGAGTGAATGTGCTGGCAGTCTCTGATAATTGTGTGGCGCCTACATAGCTATTTACAGTGTTGTAGAACCAGCTATAAGAAGGAGCACCGGCACCACCCTGAATATCCAGACTAATTTCAGATGGCATCATGCTCAAACATACCGTTTGTGATCCCAGCGTAATTTGAACCTGCGGTGCAGGACGAACATAAATAGTGGTGGTAAATACTTTACCAATACAATCTCCGCTGATTGCATTAATGGTATAAGTAGCCGTTACTTCATACGTGTTAAAGTTATTTAGCGTACCGAATATTGCAGGTGTTGGAGTGAGTTGCTCTTCACCACCGGAGAATCCTGTTCCAGCAGGTGCAGACCAAGTATATAAGGTACCATCCGGAACAATACCATAGTTGCCATTGGTTGGCGTGATGGTGAAGGTAGCGCCGGTACAGTACGACAAGGTAATCGGATTAATTCGGGCTGATGGTTTCAGGTAAACAACCGTTGTAAATGGCTTACCGATACAATCGCCGGAAATAGTCTCTATAGTATAAGTTGCAGACTGGAGCACGTTTGTATCATTTACCAGCGTACCTCTTATATCAGCCACATAAGTAGTTTGCGTAAATACATTGCTGAATGCGCCGCCAGTAGGCATATTCCATTTGTACAGTGTACCATCTGGAACAACTCCGTTGGTTGTTTGTGCAGGTGATACAATAAATTCTACCCCATCGCAAGTAACTGCACTCATTTCGTTGATGGTGGCAATCGGATTTACAGTAACCGTTAAAGTAAACGGTGCACCCTCGTAACCAAAGAATGATTTAGGCGTAACAATGTAAGTGGCAGTTTGCGTGGTATTAGTTGGGTTATACAAGTTGCCATACAAATTAGACGCATCGGTAGCCGAAGCACCACCAGTAATACCACCTGTAACCACAGGCTCAGACCATGTGTAGGTAGTAAAGTCTGGTATAATACCATTTATTTCATTCGTTGGCGTGATAGCGAAATTAGATTCACTACATGTTACCACTGTCATTGCATCAACAAATGGCAGCGGTGCAACACGAACTGTAAGTGTGAATTGAGCACCATCTCCACAAGCTAATGAAGTTGGAGTAACTGTATAGTATGCCTTGAGAATTTCGGTTGACTTATGTTCCAGACGACCATTCAAGTTAGTCTGATTCTCAGCGGATTCACCACCTGTTAAGGATGCAGAGCTATAGGTAGGCACATCCCATCTGTAGATAGTTTCAGCTGGAACAATACCATAGAATGCATTGGTAGTTGGGGTATAAACAAATGGATATTTCGGAGAAACCCCTGTGAGGATGGTTATATCCTTCATTCTTGGAATTGGTAGTATTTCAGCAACAACTGTAAATGAAGCACCTGTACAACCTCTATACGTTGGGAATACTATATAAGTTCCGAACTGACTAGCATCCGTAAAGTTTTCGAGATTTCCGGTGATGAAAGGATGATCTGTGCTGGAAGCTCCGCCCGACATAGAAGCAGAACTATAAGATGGAATATCCCATGAATACGTTGTATTTGGCAATAGAGATCCATTAACACCGTTTACAGGACTTACTTCAAACGTAATACCCGTACATATAGTTGTGGTAATTGCATTAATACTTGGATAAGGATTAACAGTTATCTCTAGGGTAAATGATTCATTTATACCGCATAGGGTTGTAATAGGCGTAACTGTATAAGTAGCTGTGCCAGGAACTGCTGCGCTGTTAAATAAGGTACCTGTTATTGCAGGTCCGGATCCAGTATTACCACCTGAAATATTGACACTATACTGTGGCTCTGACCAGGTATAAGTAGTGCCGTCCGGTACAATTCCATTGGCTATATTGGTTGGGGTTACTGTGAACACAACGCCTGTACATGTTTCTGCAGTCATAGCAGTTACATAAGCAGCAGGATTCAGGTAAACAGTCAAAGTAAATGGATTAGCAATTGATCCGCAAATCGGGTCATTAGGATATACTAAGTAAGTAGCAGTTACCGTGTAATTAACTGTGTTTTTAAGTGTACCAAAGATTTCTGCTGTAAACGTATCCTGAGACATACCTCCTGTAAAACCAAATCCAGTTGGCTCAGCCCACTTGTAACTAGTATTCGGCGGCACAACTCCATTAACACCATCTTGTGGACTAACAGCAAATGTTACACCCGCGCAAGTGGTAACTGACATTTCATCAATTACACCTACAGGATTAACTAATACTGTAAGTGTAAATACATCTCCAACGCAAGCACCAGATACTGGTGTAACATAATAAACGGCTGTTACCACTGCACTGGTCAGGTTAACCAAGCGACCCTGAATTTTGTCTACCGGTGTAGTTTGAGACATGCCTCCAATGAAACCTGTTCCAATCGGATCGAGCCAGGTATAATTAGTACCTGCGGGAACAATGCCATTAACGCCTTCTGTAGGCTCAACTGTAAATGTTGCGCCACCGCAAGTGAATATAGATATGGCGGTAATCTCGGCAAGTGGATTAACAGTTACAGTAACAGTAAACGAAGCATTAGCACCGCAAAGTAAAGTAGTTGGTACAACTGTATAGGTAGCAGTTTGAATCTCATTAGAAGTATTGAATAATGTTCCAAATATAGATGCTTGGGCATCAGCTGATTGTCCGCCAATTATGGATGCGGAAATATCAGGTGCATTCCAACTATACAGGGTACCGTCTGGCACTATACCATTTACAAGATCAACTGGTATAAGGTTAAACGAACCTCTACTACAGATAACCGTTGTTAGTTCGTTGATTACTGCAGTTGGATTAATCAGTACATCAACAGTAAAGTTTGCAGCCACACAGTCACCAGCTTTTGGCGTAACCACGTAAACAGCAGTTTGAGCAACATTGGTATTATTAAACAGGGTGCCAAATACATGGGTAGCGGCGTTGTCGGACTGTCCGCCAGTTACAGAGTTACTAAATGCCGGGGCACTCCATGAATACCTAGTAGTAACAGGAATCATACCATCTACCCCATCAACAGGAGATACAGCAAATGGAACTCCGCTACAAGTAGTTACACTAAACGAGTTCACAGCAGGTAAAGGATTAACAGTTACAACCAAAGTAAACGCATTACCTGTTCCACAATCAGGGGAAGTAGGTGTTACCGTATAAGTGGCTGTTTGCACTGAACTTGTCTCATTTCGTAACTTACCACTGATGAACAATACAGGTGTAGATTCAGCAGCACCACCTGTTATATTCGGTGCATCTGGAGCTGTCCATGTATAAGTGGTTCCTGCTGGTACAATTCCATTATCAATATCTGTTGGATTAACAGTAAAGGTGAGTTCACTACAAATAACAGAATTGATTGTATTGATTGCCACTATAGGATTAACAAATACTGTGAGAGAGAAGCTGGTTACATCTCCACAGAAAGGAGCATTGGCTGTTACAATATAAGTTGCTGTTCTAGTTATATTAGTGGTGTTATCAAGCTGACCGAAAACTGAGGAAACATAATCTGTCTGTGTTGCTCCGCCTACAATTCCAACACCGGTTGGCGCTGCCCATCTAAAGGTAGTTCCAGGAGTAATAACACCGTTTTGACCATCTGTTGGGGTAATTTCAAATGGAATACCGCTACAGGTTACCAATGACATTTCGTAGATGGTTGCACCTGATTTCACAAACACAGTGAGGGTAAATGGAGTACCCGTACATCCGCCTGACTGAGGGGTGATAGTATAGGTAGCAGTTCTTTCTTCAGCAGAAGCATTAACCAGAGTGCCGGTTATAAATGGACTTCCAGCGGCTGATTGTCCCCCTGAAACAGAAGCAGACATATCAGGAACATTCCAGCTATAAGTAGTGCCCTGCGGAACTATTCCATTTACAACATGCGCAGGTGAAACCACGAAAGGAATACCTGTACACGTAACAGTAGACATATCGGTGATAGTTGAGTTTACACTCACCTTAATTATAAATGTAAACGCACGTCCTTCACAATTTCCAGTAGTAGGTATTACAGTGTATGTGGCAGTTTCTTCTGTTGTAATAGAAGGATTAGTGAGTTTTCCAGAAATATTGGATTGATTCTCTGCAGACTCACCTCCAAATAAGCCACCCGAAACAGTGGGCGCCTCCCATCTATAAGTGGTTCCCAAAGCAATATTTCCGTTGGTATTATGGGTTGGCGTAACTGTAAATGTAAGTCCACTACAGATAACCGCTGTAATTTGATTAATAACTGCGGTTGGTGTAACAGTAACTGTTACAGTAAAGGATTTACTATTATTACAACTTGCAGTAGAAGGCGTTACAATATAGGTAGCGGTTTGGGTAGTATTGCCAATATT
>JBBAJQ010000067.1:0-8921 GCA_040403945.1 Sediminibacterium sp. | reverse complement strand
ATAGTGTGCATAACCCGTTAATCCCCTGTTGGGTTTTTGGGCTTTTCGCTGTATATTTGCACCCTCTAAAATAATGCCTGTGGCCACTAAATTTTCACGCGAAACGTATCTGTACTGGTACGAAATCATGCAACTCATCCGTCAGTTTGAGCTGAAGGCGGAAGAAATGTATAAAATGGCGGGGAAAATCCGGGGATTCTTTCATGCCTATATTGGCCAGGAAGCTATTGCTGCGGGCTGTATGACGGCCACTTCTTCCGACGACCCCTTTATCACTGCCTACCGCGATCATGGTTTAGGTTTAGCAAAGGGAATGTCACCCAATGCCTGTATGGCAGAACTCTATGGAAAAGCTACCGGATGCAGTAAGGGTAAAGGAGGCAGTATGCACTTCTTTAGTCTAGAACATCGCTTTTTTGGCGGTCATGGTATTGTGGGTGCCCAAATTGGTACCGGTGCCGGACTTGCTTTTGCTGAAAAATACAAAGGCACCCAGAATGTGGTTTTGTGCTTCTTTGGAGATGGAGCCGCCCGCCAGGGTATCTTACACGAAACCTTCAACTTAGCCATGCTTTGGAAGTTACCCGTGATTTTCATCTGCGAGAACAACCAATATGCAATGGGAACCTCTGTTGAAAGAACCTCTAACGTAATTGATATTTATAAACTGGCAGATGCCTACGATATGCCAGCCGATAATGTGGATGGTATGACGCCCGAAAATGTGCACGAGCACGTTGCCCGCGCTGTAAAAAGAGCCCGCGAAGGAGATGGTCCTACCCTACTGGAATTGAAAACCTACCGCTACAAAGGCCACTCTATTTCCGACCCGCAAAAATACCGTACCAAAGAGGAAGTAGAAGAATATCGCGAGCAGGATCCGTTAATAAAAGTGCGGAATAAAATTTTGGAAAGCAATTTTGCTTCTGCTGCCGACTTAGACCAAATCGATCAAAAAATAAACCTGATAGTAGAAGAGAGTGTCCGTTTTGCGGAGGAAAGTCCGTGGCCGGATGATAGTGAATTATTAAAGGATGTATATGCCGATGAGAATTATCCTTTTATAACTGATTAATTTTTTCTGCAGCAAGAGCCATAAAAGCAAACCACTAACCATGAGTACAAAAGTATTTCACGAAGAAGATTCCGTAGAGCGCATGTTACACTTTTTGCAAAAGCACCAGAATAAAATATTGATAGCCGTGTCTACCATTGTGCTATTAATTGTGGGCTGGTATGGATATAACGAATATGTAAAGAAGCCTAACGAAGAAAAAGCCGCTGATGCATTGTATAAATCCCAGCAATATTTTACTGTTGATTCTTCGCGTCTGGTTTTAAATGGTGACGGACAAAGTAAAGGGGTATTATATGTAATGAGAACCTTTAGTGGCACCAAAGCAGCAAACCTAGCCAAATTCTATGCGGGTATCAGTTATTTGCACTTGGGAGAATTTGCGAATGCGGTAAAATATTTGGAAGATTTTTCAACAGAAGCACCACAAATTCAACTGCTGGCCTATGGCAACTTGGGAGATGCCTATGCCGAACTTAATAAAAAAGATCAGGCAGTTGAGAGCTATCTGAAAGCGGCTCACCACTTTGAAAAAGATGAAAGTAATTCTGCTGAATACTTGTTCCGGGCTGCCCTGTTGCAGGAGACCCTCGGTAAAACTAAAGAAGCCTTGGAATCATACAAAGAATTAAAAGAAAAATTTTCAAAAACAGAGAAAGGATATCAGGCAGATAAATACATCAATCGCCTGAGCATAGAAAAAGAATAGAAGCAAACTGCCCATGGCTACACAAGGAAATACTGCATTACATAAAGGCATCCCCACACCGGAGGATGCCTTTATAGTATTAGTAAAAACTGAATGGAATGCGGGCATTGTTGATAAATTAGAAAAAGGAGCCCGTAAAATTTTACGCCAGGCAGGCTGCACCATCCGAACCCTAACAGTACCGGGTGCCGTTGAAATCCCCTTTGCCATCAAAAACCATTACACCTATTGTAATCGGGTGCCCGATGCCTATATAGCATTAGGAACCGTTATTAAAGGAGATACGCCCCATTTCGATTACGTATGCCAATCGGTAACCGATGGTATTACCCAACTTAATTTATCGCTGGATGTTCCCGTTATTTTTGGTGTACTTACCCTTTTAAATGAAGAGCAGGCAAAAGAAAGAACCACCGGAAAACTTGGTAATAAAGGAGAAGAAAGTGCCATTACCGCGATTAAAATGGTTGTACTCAATCGAAGTCTAAAAAAATAATCGCCTGCCATGAAAGTACATATTTTCATTCCCTGTTTTGTAGATCAGTTGTATCCAACTGTAGGAATGAATATGGTGAAAGTATTAGAAAAAGCAGGATGTGAAGTGGTATACAACCCTGCACAAACCTGTTGCGGGCAACCCGCATTTAATGCGGGATTTTGGGGAGAAGCAAAAGAAGTATGTACTAAGTTTATAACGGATTTCGAGGGGGCGCAATACATCGTTACCCCCAGCGCCAGTTGTGCGGGCTTTGTGAAAAATTATTTTAATCGTTTATTCGAAAATTCGGCGTATCAACAACCTGCGAAAAAAACATCCGAAAAAATTCATGAGTTTTCCTCCTTTTTAGTAAACGTATTGCAGGTAGAAAATTTGGGGGCAGTATTGGTAGGAAAAGCCACTTATCATGATAGCTGTGCTGCCTTGCGAGAGTGTGGTATTCGGGAAGAACCCAGAAAGCTGTTACAACAAGTGCAGGGTCTTGAGTTGATTGAAATGAATGAAACTACTACCTGCTGTGGGTTTGGCGGCACATTTGCCGTAAAGTTCGAACCCATCAGTATTGCCATGGGGGAGCAAAAAACCCAACATGCCAAAGATACCGGTGCCGAATACCTGATTAGTACCGACATGAGTTGCCTGATGCATATTGATGGATGCATCCAGCACAATCATGCGGGATTAAAAATTATGCACCTGGCAGATGTACTTGCTGGAGGTTGGGAATAATTGCTGTCGGTTTCTATTGATAAATATTGAAATTCGTAGTATGAACTATTGGCTGATCAAATCAGAACCCTTTAAATATAGCTGGGAGCAATTCGAAAAAGATGGTTCCACTTTTTGGGATGGCGTACGCAACTATGGTGCAAGGAATAACCTGCGCGCCATGAAAAAAGGTGACCTTGCTTTCTGGTATCACAGTAATGAAGGTGTAGAAATTGTGGGCATCGCCAAAATTATTAAAGAAGCCTATCAAGATCCTACTACCCCCGAACCAGCCTGGGTAGTGGTAGATGTAAAGCCATTCAAAAAACTAAAGCAATCTGTATCACTGGCCACTATCAAGCAAGATCCGCGGTTAGCAAATATGGACTTAGTACGGCTCGGAAGATTATCGGTACAAACGGTAAAGCCCGTAGAGTGGGCCATCATATTAGAGATGGCAAAAACTAAGTTATAAACCGAATACCCCATTTTAATGCTAACCTCCTTACCAAAAAAGAAATTGGTTGTATTAACCGGTGCCGGTATCAGTGCCGAAAGTGGCATCAAAACCTTTCGAGATTCGGATGGCTTATGGGAAGAATATGATATTATGGAGGTAGCCCATATAAACGGATGGAGAAAGCATCCCGCTTTGGTACTAGAATTCTACAATAAACGCCGGCACCAGATAAAAGCAGCCCATCCCAATAAAGCGCATAAGGGGTTGGCAGATTTACAAGCAGAATGGGACGTGCAAATCATTACCCAAAATATCGACGACCTACACGAAAGAGCTGGCAGCATGCAAGTATTGCATTTGCATGGCGAAATTTTGAAGATGCGCAGTGAAATCAACCCCCACTACATTGAACCAGCTACCCACGATATTGTACTAGGGCAGTTAGCCGAAGACGGCACACAACTTCGGCCACATATTGTTTGGTTTGGAGAAGAAGTGCCCATGATACCCTTTGCCATTCAACTGGTGGAGCAGGCAGACGTGCTGGTAATTATTGGCACTTCGTTGCAGGTTTACCCGGCAGCCTCGTTAATTGAATATACACATCCGGGTACGCCCGTTATTGTAATCGACAAACATATTCCTACAAGTGAGTCGCTATCGGTATCTGAAGCTATAGAACAGCCTGCCAGCATTGGGGTTGAAATGTTAAAAGAAAAGTTGAAAATGTATCTTTAACACTTTTCCTGAGTGATTCATTATAATGTTGTAAAAAAATAAAGGTGCGTTCACTTCTACTTGTTGCTTTTTGTTTGGTTTTTGCCGGCATCCTACCTGCTCAGGAGTCGCCTGAATTTGCTGCCCTTAAAAAACATTATTTCAATCAACCACCTACCAATCTGGCAGATACCAATTGGCTGGTTTCATCGATAGATTCGGGAGGTATAAATTACCTGTTACCCATCCGACAAGCAATTTATCGCGAAAAAAATAAGGCGGTGATAGATACCCCCACACATATGGATATGTTGGTAGATGCGGTTTGCAGACTAACCGATTACAAAACCACTCTTTTTTACGAAAAAAAATTATACCATACTTTATCTGTGCAAGAGCAGCAACCAATTGCGCAACTGGCTGGTTTATTTGAAAAAGCTACCCGCACGGATGCCGCTTCATATGTATATCGCGAGGCTGCTACACATCGGGTAACATTATTAAATGCCTCGTATTTAAAACCGGCCACCTATGCATGGATAGGGGGCTTACTGGATTCGTTGTATCAATTAGGCTATCGGCACCTGGCAGTGGAAATACTCGGCAAAACAGATAAACCCCTACAGCAAATTTCACTGCGGGATGGTTTATTTATTACAGAACCCTCGGTGGCAGAATGTATTCGAAAAGCTATTTCTCTTGGGTTCACAGTTATTTCTTGTCAACCCGATTATTCGCAAACTAATCCCAACGAAGCCCGAAAATTACAGGCGGTTCGTTTAGGAGAATATATTCGTGCAAAAGGGAATTTAGAAAAATGCTTTGTAATCACCCAACCCTCTAATAATGCACTAGCCTATAGTGATTCAACAGATGTTCCAATGGGTGTGTATTTATCTGCCTGGCTACAAGAAAAGTTACTGAGTATTGATCAATGTTTTTTAACGGAGAATAGTGTTAATGAATATGGCGCTTTTTTATATTCACTATTGCAATATAAAAATCCAGTTACTACCCCTACCCTTCCTCTATTAGATAAGAGGCCACTTAAATCTATGGAGGAAGAGTTATATAGTGCTATGATTTGGCATCCCTCCCCTACCTATGTAAATAACCGGCCAAGCTGGATACGCATGAACGGATGGAAAAAAGAGTTGGAGATTCCTGCTACTTTTAAGCAAACATTTTTGATTCAGGCCTATTACTTGGAGGATATAAAAAAATTTAAAACCGGCAGCTGCATTCCTGCGGATCAAACCTATCAGCCTGCTGCCAATGGACTCTATTATCTCTATTTACGAAAAGGTAAATACCGGATTGTTTCTCGCAATAAAGAATATGGTATTGTAGGCTATCAGGATATTGAGGTAAACAACTGATTACTTAAAAAATAGGTAGGCAATGCCAATCGCTGAGATTACGCCAATTAAATCGGCCAACATACCTGCCCAGATGGCATAGCGCACTTTTTTAATTCCCACACTGCCAAAGTAAAGTGCGATGATATAAAAAGTACTATCAGCACTGCCCTGAAAAATAGAGGCCAACTGGCCCAGAAAACTATCTACCCCGTAATTTTTAAATACATCCAGCATCAGTCCTCTGCCACCTCCCCCACTAAAAGGCCGCATAATAGCTACCGGAAGTGAGGGTACAAACTCGCTGTTGATACCTATGTGAAGGAATACCCAAGAAATGCCCTGAATAATTGCATCCAATGCGCCGGAATCTCTAAAAACACGAATCCCTACAATAATTCCTACCAGATAGGGTATAATTTTAATAATCACTTCCCACCCTTGTTTGGCACCTTCAATAAAAGCATCAAATACATTTACTTTTCGCACCCAGCCCCCGATTATAAAAGTGGATATCACCAAAAACAAAATCAGATTGCCCAGCACATTACTAAAAGTCTCTTTAGTAAACAACCCACCTTGCGGGGCATCTTTTTGTGAAGGAAGGTGATAGATAAAATAGGCAAACAGTAGGATACCACCAATAATTGAACCAAGCCAGGCAATCATCACCCAATCAAATCTCAGCCGCTGATAGAGAGCTGTAATAATTATACTAGCAATGGTTGCCACCACCGTAGCAATCATTAGTGGTACAAAAACAGAAGTAGGATTCGTACTGCCGGAACTTGCCCGATATGCGATAATTGAAAGAGGAATCAGGGTGAGTCCGCTAGTATGCAATACCAAAAACATGATTTGCGCATTAGAGGCGGTTTCCTTATTCGGATTCAGGGTTTGTAAACTTTCCATGGCCTTTAATCCAAAGGGGGTGGCTGCATTATCCAAACCCAGCATATTGGCACTAAAATTCATCACCATCTGACCCATAGCGGGGTGTTTATCGGGCACTTCCGGAAAAAGGCGCTTCATAAATGGGTTTAGGAGCCGTGCAAGAAACTGAATGGCACCGGCTTTTTCGCCAATATTCATCAAACCCATAAAAAACACCATTACCCCGGTTAACGGCAAAGCGATATCCATAACCGACGATTTAGAAGCATCAAAAATGCCCTCAACCAGTTTACGGAAAATCTCATAATCTTGAAATACAATCAGTTTTACCAGTGCAATGATCAAACCAATTACAAAAAAGAATATCCATACATAATTCAGTGCCATAAGAACAATTATAGGTTGAAAATAATCAATTCCCCTCACCCATTCGGTTTCGGCGGCAGGTAAAACCTGAAAATTCCAAGGCTAGCTTAGTGAATTCGGGCAACCTTGCCGGTAAAGCCGTTATATTTGCAGCCTGAAAATGGGGGCTTCCCCTAAAAAAAGCGCAACATGGCATTACAAGCAGGCATAGTAGGATTACCCAATGTGGGAAAATCAACCCTTTTTAACGCAGTTAGCAATAGTGCAAAGGCACAGGCTAGCAACTATCGTTTTTGTACCATAGAACCGAATGTAGGGCTAGTAGATGTGCCGGATAGCCGGTTACAGTCCCTGGCAACCCTAGTTCAGCCCGATCGAATTGTGCCTACCCAACTGGAGATAGTGGATATAGCCGGCCTGGTTAAGGGAGCAAGCAAGGGGGAAGGATTGGGAAACAAGTTTTTAGGGAATATCCGGGAGGTAGATGCCATTATTCACGTGATTCGGTGTTTTGAGGATGAAAATGTGTTACGCGAAGAAGGAAAAATTAATCCGATTGGGGATAAGGAAATTATTGAAACTGAGCTGCAGTTAAAGGATTTAGATAGTGTAGAAAAGAAATGGCACCGGGTAGAAAAAATGGCCCGCGTGGGCACTGATACCAAAGCAAAAGCAGAATTCGAAATTTTGAGTCGCTGTAAAACTCATTTAGAGCAGGGAAAGAATATTCATACCCTACATTTAAGCAAAGAAGAAAAGGTGGCGGTGGCTGATTTATTTTTATTAACGGATAAACCGGTCTTGTATGTTGCCAATGTAGATGAAGGTAGTATGCACACTGGTAATGACTATTCCCGTGCACTGGAAGCAGCCGCCAAAGCGGAGGGAGCGGAAGTAATTGTAATGTGCAATAATATTGAAGCACAGATTGCGGAGATGGAAACGGAAGAAGACAAGCAGATGTTTATGGAAGAATTTGGCATGAAGGAACCTGCATTGCACCGGTTGATACATGCTGCCTATCATTTACTGAATCTGGATACTTATTTTACAGCGGGTGTGCAGGAAGTGCGGGCATGGACGATTCACAAGGGCTGGAAAGCTCCCCAGGCCGCCGCAGTAATACATACCGATTTCGAAAAAGGATTTATTAAGGCAGAGGTTATTGCTTTTGAAGATTTTGTAAAATATGGCAGTGAGGCTGCCTGCCGTGAAAATGGTAAATTACGGATAGAAGGAAAAGAATATATAGTGAAAGATGGGGATGTAATGCATTTCAGGTTTAATGTGTAAACCCGGTATCATGAAAAAAATATTGGTTGCTGGATGGCTACTCTTACTCGTTGCCTGCGAAAGTGGCACCACTTCTTCCGCACCGGAAACTTCGGCTCCCCCTGCTACACAGGTGCAGCTGATGAACTATTCTGTACTGAATATTTATCCGCATGACACTACTTCCTTTACGGAAGGACTATTATTTTTCAACAACGACTTGTATGAAGGCACTGGCATGTACAAAGAAAGTAAGTTGTTGAAGGTTAACCTGAAAACAGGAAAAGCCCTTCAGCAGGTGAAACTGCCACCTCAATATTTTGGGGAAGGCATTTGCATCTTAAATAATAAAATTTATCAACTCACCTATCAGGAACATAAAGTTTTCGTATACGATTTACAGTTTCGGAAATTAACCCAAGAGTTTGAATGGCCGTATGAAGGATGGGGAATGACCACCAATGGAACACAGTTGATTATTAATACGGGCGGCAGTAACTTATATTTTGTAAATCCTGAAACATTTAAAATTGAAAAAACGGTAGGCGTTACTGATAATAACGGCTATGTTGATAGTATCAATGAGATGGAATGGGTGGATGGCTTTATTTATGCCAATAAATACCTGACAGATTTTATATTAAAAATAAATCCAGCTACTGGTCAAGTGCTTGCCCGAGCCGATTTAACAGGCATCATGGGCAAAAACAATATTGCACCTGCTACAAAAACTGAAGTATTGAATGGGATTGCCTATAATCCCGAAAAGAAAAGTTTTTTTGTTACCGGCAAATACTGGCCTGCGATGTTTGAGATTCGTTTTCAATAAATAGACCCGTGCAGTCACTCTCTGCGTTCGGTGA
>JBBAJQ010000066.1:3047-9164 GCA_040403945.1 Sediminibacterium sp. | reverse complement strand
GCTACTGTAATGGAAAGTGCGCCTTTGGGAGGCTCTATCCAGGTTACTGCAAAATTAGAAAAGCAAGCCCGTGGTAATAAAGGTTTAAGCTGGTTCGCAGCTTACACGTTTACCAGAGCTCGTGACTATATGACGCCAGGTTCTATTGCCTTCAGTTCATGGACTGGAATTCAAAGTGTACGTGGTAATAATAATACAGATATTGCCTTCAGTGATAATGAAATCCGTAACCGGGTTATTGGTAACGTGAACTATCGCGTTGAATTAGGTAAATCAGCTGCTTTACAGTTCTCTCTGTATGGTCAGTCACAGAATCAAGGTCGTTTCTCCTATACCTATAGTGGTGATATGAATGGAGATGGTTTAAGTGGTAATGATCTGATGTACATTCCAGCAAGCACTGCTCAAATGAACTTCTTACCCATCACTTCTGGTGCTACTGTAATTGCAACAGTTCAGGAGCAGATTACTGCTTTTGAAGCCTATATTAATCAGGATGCTTATCTCAGCAAAAACAGAGGTAAGTATGCAGAAAGAAATGGTGCATTACAACCTTATATCGTTCGTTTCGACTTCTCTACTCAATTAGAACTGTTTAGAAATATTGGCAAAAACAGACACACCATTCAATTGAGAGCTGATATCTTTAATATCGGTAACTTGATTAATTCTGCCTGGGGTGTAAGTAACTTCGTAAACACCTTCAACCCGCTGGCTGCAGCTGGGGTGGATGCCAACGGAGCTGCTATCTTCAGAATGAACCGTGTGAATAACAGCTTGAACTACACAACTTACAGAAAAGGTACTGGCTTTGGAGATGTTTGGCAAGGTCAGTTAGGTATCAGATATATCTTCTAGTAGATTACTTTACAACAATAAAAAAAGCCCGGAATATAGTATTCCGGGCTTTTTTTATTGCCTCCTACAAACGCTTACTTTATGCCTCCTTCTTTTCCCAACCCCAGCGAATAAACTCCGGTAGAGCGCGGGCCCAGGTGGCAACATCATGCTTGCCATCAATTAACTCCAAATAATGTATATGTTCATCCGTAAAGCCCTTAGCCTTTAATGCCACCACCAGATCCAGCGCATCATCTACCGAATCGATGATGCCGTTTTTATTTCGGTCGGCTACTTCATCCATCGACCCACATTGAATAAAAAACCGTAACCAGGGAAAGCATATTCCTTTACTAATTTGTAGATGCATGAGACGGTCTTTTTCATCATCATAGCCATCCTCGTACCCTTTTCTCCGCCACCATAAAGAAGCACTAAAAATGCCTACTTTACTAAACTCATTGGCATTGTTCCAAACGATATCCAATGCACTTAATCCCCCCAATGAGAAACCCGCCATGGCCTTTTCCCTAAAGGATGGAATGTGAAAATACTTTCTGATAAAAGGCAGCAATTCATCAAAAATAAACTTGCCATACAAGCCGGCCTTAGCTCCCCTACCTTTATAATCGGCAGAATACGCTATACCATACTCCATCTTACGGTCTTCGCCACAATGGATGCCCACTACCAGTAATGAATGAAGGGTATGATCGGAAGCTACCTGTTGCAGTAGCTCACCAAAAGGCATGGTTAATAAGTCTTGCCCATCATTTACCAGTAATAAACTAACTGATTCCTCTTCCATACGATTAGGTGTACGATAGATATCAAAACGAACTACCCTATTCAGATAATCAGAAAAAAGTTGAAATTCTTCAAAGGCCCCTGAGGCACTTTTTGGGTGGGCATTAGGTAACATACCTCAAAAGTAAAACAAAGCATTTACTTGTCGCGCTTTTGATACCCGCAGTAAATAGGAGAACAATTTTATTATTCGGGCGGGAATTTGTAACTTAACAACAAAAAAGACAATGGTTGTAAAAGCAACCGTTCTTTTTCGGCATTATCTAGATTGGTTTACCAAAAATTTTCTATGAAAAAAATCGGGATTTTATTCGGCCAGGAAAGAAGTTTTCCCACAGCCTTTATTGAGGAAATAAACCGGCGCAATATTCCGGGTATTATTGCCGAACCAGTTCACATCAACAAAGTAATACAGGGTGAATCCAGCGGCTACGCTGTAATTATCGATCGTATTAGTCAGGACATTCCCTTTTACCGTGCCTACTTAAAAAATGCGGCGCTTTGCGGAACTGCGGTTATCAATAATCCTTTCTGGTGGAGTGCAGACGAAAAATTTTTTAATAACTGCCTGGCAACCAAAATTGAAGTGCCGGTTCCAAAAACGGTTATCCTGCCATCGAGAGATTTACCGGCAGATACCTCGGATCAGTCCTTTAGTAATTTGGCATTCCCCTTAGACTGGGAAGGTATTTTTACTTATATCGGGTTTCCCGCCTACATGAAACCCTTTGCCGGTGGTGGATGGAAGAATGTATACCGGCTAACCAGTCAGGAAGATTTTTTTGATAAGCATGCAGAAACCAACCAATTGGTGATGCTTTTGCAAGAGGAGATTGTTTTTGAAGAATATTATCGCTGCTATTGTATTGGCGGAAAATATGTGCGCATTATGCCTTATGAGCCAAGAAATCCACACCATCTGAGGTATGTAGCCGATTTTTCACCCAGTGAAGCACGGCTGAAAGAAATGGAAGCCATTGTATTGCGCATCAATGCCTATTTAGGATACGATTTTAATACCGTAGAACTGGCTGTTCGAGATGGTGTTCCGTATGCGATAGATTTTTGTAATCCTGCACCAGATGCAGATATCAAAAGTGTGGGAGAAGCCAATTTTAAATGGGTAGTAGATACCGCTGCTACCTTTGCCATTGAAAAAGCCGAGGCCCATCAGGAGGGAAAAGATAACCTAACCTGGGGAGCTTACCTGAAAAATGGCATTACGGGAAAGCCGCTATACGAAAAGTAAAAGATTTGGGGAGGATTACCTATGAGCAAACTGAATTACAAGCATTTTACCCTGGGGGTGGAAGAAGAGTACATGGTGTTAGACCCCCAAACCAAAGAATTGAAAAGTCACGAACAACGCATCGTTCAGGAAGGGCAGAAGATTATGCGGGATAAGGTAAAAGCCGAAATGCACCAAGCCGTGGTGGAAGTGGGCACCGATATCTGCAAAGACATAGAGGAAGCCTACCGAGATGTTGCTTCCTTGCGGGGAAACATCGCCCATATTGCCGGAGAGCTGGGCTTTTGGATGGGCGCTTCCGGAACCCACCCCTTTAGCCATTGGGAAAATCAACTGATTACCGACCATGTTCGGTACAATCAAATTGTAAATGAGTTGCAAGAAGCGGCACGTAGTAACCTGATTTTTGGGTTGCACGTACATGTGGGTATGGAAGACAGAAAAACGGCGATTCATATCGCCAATACCGCCCGTTACTTTTTACCCCACGTATATGCACTTAGCACCAATTCCCCTTTTTGGGAAGGCCGAGATACGGGGTATAAATCGTTCAGAACCAAGGTATTTGATAAGTTTCCCCGAACCGGTATTCCCGACTATTTCGAGAGCTTAGAAGCTTATGAAAACTATGTAAACCTGCTTATAAAAACGAATTGCATAGATAATGCCAAAAAAATCTGGTGGGATTTGCGGGTACATCCCTTTTTCAATACCATCGAATACCGGATCTGCGATGTGCCGATGACCATCAATGAAACCATTATGATCGCCGGACTTTTTCAGGCAATAACCGCCAAAATTTATAAGCTCCGTAGTCAGAACATGAACTATATCATTTATCAGCGCTCCCTGATAAACGAAAATAAATGGCGGGCCAGCAGATATGGACTAGATGGGATGCTAATTGATTTTGGCAAAGAAATAGAGGTAGATACCCGTTCCCTAATACTCGAACTGCTTGATTTTGTGGATGATGTGGTAGATGAACTGGGAAGCCGCCCTATCATCAATCTGGTACATAAAGCCCTGGAAAGAGGTACGGGTGCCGACCGGCAATTAGCCGTTTATCAACAATATCAGCAACTCACCAGCGTTGTAGACTATATACACGAGCAATTTTTAGTTACTTGATATTTTTTTTTACTATTTGTTAAAATACCTTAACAGGCCAGGCAACGAAAGGGGTTCTGGGGGTATCTTATCTATTAATCAACCCTTAAAATGTGTTTATTGTGACTGAATATGAAATCATAGAAGGCTGCATAAACCAGGATGCGAAATGTCAGCGGGCATTGTTTGACCGGTATGCCGGCAAAATGATGGGGGTATGCACTCGATACGCAAAAGACACCATGGAAGCGGAAGATATGCTCCAGGATGCCTTTATTAAAGTTTTCCAGTACATCGGGCAATTTAAATTTGAAGGTGCTTTTGAGGGCTGGATTCGCCGCATTGTGGTAAATACGGCTATCCGCCACCTGGAAAAGAAGAAAATCCAGTTTAAGGATATTGAGGAAAGCACCTACGATGCCCCAAGGGTGGAAGCCCAGGCCTATACGCATCTGGGGCAGGAGGAACTATTGAAATTAATCAATCAATTACCAGATGGATACCGCATGGTATTTAACCTAAACGCAATTGAGGGATATAGTCACGAAGAAATAGCAGAAATGCTGAATATACAACCCGGTACCAGTCGCAGTCAACTGGTAAAAGCCCGGAAAATGCTGCAATATCAAATCTTACAATTACAGAAAGTTGCTGTATAGAATGCCAGATAATCAATTCGACGACTTTGTAGGTCGTCAGCTAAGCGACCAAACTGCGCCTGTGCCGGAAGGTGCCTGGGAGCGTTTGGCCGACAAGCAATTTGATTTGCATTGTAAACAGAACTTACAACATCTGCAGGTACCTGTTTCCGATGAACTTTTTAACCGAATAGCAGATACCCGTTTCGATCAGCATATTGCCGACCAGTTAAGCAACTATATAGCTCCCATTCCAGCCGGTTCTTTTGAGCAACTGGATGATACGCGGCTGGATCATTTTATTGGGAATAGTTTAGTGAATCTTGAAGTACCTGTTGGGGAAGAGCAATGGGATACAATTGCGGGTGCTTTATTGGATCAACATTCCGGTAATGTATTCAATAACTTTGAAGTGCCTGTGTCAGCCGGCCTCTGGGATAAAATCGCCGACCAGCAACTCGATCAGCATTTTAGTAGTAATCTGGCAAATTTGGAAGCACCCGTTTCGGGCGACCTCTGGGATAAAATCGCCGATCAGCCCTTCGACCAACATTTTCAAACGCAATTGGGTAATTGGGAAGCACCGGTGCCGGCAGATATGTGGGATAGAGTGAAACCCAAAGAAAAAGACGATCGCAAATTCTTCTACTGGATGCGCTTCCCAATGGCTGCTGCCGTTATTGGTGCACTTTTAATTGGTGGAATCTGGGCCTCCTACATTTTATATAAAAATTACATAGCCGTTCAAGAAAAAAATCCGGCAACCGAAGTAGTGCGCGATTCGATGCGGGAAAACGAATCTCTCCAACCTAGTTTAGAACCTAACCAATCGCAGGAAGCTATGCCTGTTAACGGTTCACAGAATGCAGCTCCCCAAGCGGATGCTTTCAATCAACCCGGTAATGCAGGTATTCCCCCTGTTAGCAATAGTAGCTCCGAAAATAATGCCGAGGCACCCGCCAATAAAATGGGTGGTGTATTCTTCAAAAAACAAAAGAATAAACAACCCCTTGTATCCGGATTCCGTGTACCCAATACAACACAAGCTAACCAATCTTCCGCTAACCTGAACAACCCAGAGGTGGTGAAAGCCGAAGATATACTGCCCGTATATGGCATCCCCGGAAACGTAGTAAATACGGGCATAAATAAATTAGGATATCCTTTTGCACACATACCGCAAGAAAGAAACGGGTACGATGCCAATCAGAAAATAACTAACTTGAATGCCCAGCAAATTTCGGTTCCTAAAATTAACTGTCCAACTGTTAGAAGCAGAAATAAGTGGGATGAATTTAACAAAGATTGGTATGTAGATACATATATCTCCCCCGACTATTCGCTGCAAACGGTAAATAATATATCTGCCAGTCAGCAATACCTGAATCAGAAAGACACCGCAGAACGCATGCAGGTAGGATTCACAGCGGGTGTACGTTTGGTGAAGCCGCTGAATAACCATTTACAATTGAC
>JBBAJQ010000066.1:0-2947 GCA_040403945.1 Sediminibacterium sp. | reverse complement strand
TTGAATGTTTCCTCCTGGTATGAAGGCGTTATTCTCGATTCGAGTTTGGCCGTAGTACCGGTGCAAAAAGGTTCGCAGATTTATAAGAGTAAGGTAGGAATGGGTTTATATACGGGCATTCTTGTTACCAAAGAGCTAAGCAATGATATGCAGGTGTTTGTGGAACCCTATTACAGGCATTCATTAGATAATATCACTTCCGGAAGTCTCCCCTACCAACAGAAATTTGGAACGGCAGGGGTAAATATGGGAGTTAGATGGAGTTTAAACCGAAAATAACAGGCAACAAAGAGATAAGAAAACGTGTCTATTTAATACACAGGAATGTAAATGATATGAAGAACGCATTGAAAATAGGATATATACTGCTGATAGGGGTAGTGCTCGGCGCCTTCACTTCTTGTACAAAGGAGGTTTCCGATGAACTTAACGCCTATCCCAATAACCCATTAAATGATACAGTATGGGCTACCTCTTTAAAGGCTACAGATGCAGTTAATATAATGATCAATGAATTGATGCCAGCAACTGAAAGGTTCAGGATTGATTTAGAAGCTTCGGAAAGTGAGATTAAAGTAGGGAAAGCGGATAGTTGCCTCATTACCTTTGGTAGAGGTATTTTCACGAGCATTGAAAATGGTGTTGTTACACCCGTTAAACCAGAGGGCTCTGCGGTAGTGCAGGTTTTTTGGATTAGGAGAACGGGCGACTTAATCAAATGCATGCGTTCTACAAAGTCGAGCAATGTGCTTACCGAATTAGGTGTTGGCTTATTTGTAAGCGTTACTAAGGATGGGAAAGAATTAAGTATCGCTAATGGCGAAAAATATAGAGTAAGGGTAATAGAAACAGGTAGTGCTCCTAAAAATAACATGCGTAAATTTAATGCAGTTGAATCCAATCCTGCCCCTGCATCTAATGTTACAGATCCGAATTTTAACTGGGTACCTGACTCAGATCCCAGTGTGATTAATTTTTACTGGCCAACTAATAAACCTGCCTATTACGACATGTCGCTTACCGCTCTTCGCTGGGCAAGTGCACAAAGGGAAGTACCCATGAATGCAAGCAGTAAAGCCCGACTTACCGCTTATTTTGGCCCAAACTTTACCAATAAGAATACCAATGTATTTGCCTATTATAAAAAGCAGAAAACAGTTGTAAAACTCGACTTCGATTATGCGTCCCGCACATTCAGAACCGACCTGCTTCCAGTGGGTGCAGAAATTAAAATCGTTTCCATTACAAAAATCGGCAGCAACTATTATCTGGGAGAAAAAGAGACGAGTATCTTATCATCAGGTTCCATTGTAAAAATCATTCCTGAAAAAATTACTGTAGAAAAATTACAGGCATATTTAGATGAAATATAACCAACTTACTATTTGAAAAGCCATCAAGGGGAGTTTGTAGGGGGTTGCCGGAATGGCAGCCCTTTTTTATTTGAAATCAAATAGCGTTGCGGTAAAAATAGCCTTCTCTCTTTTTTTAAATACCACATCCCAATTACCCTTATAGCGTAAAATTGTTGGAACGGTTAACTGCTTAAATTTTGTCATTTCAACCTCCATAGTCACGTCAAAATCATACACCCCGGCCTTATAACTTAACGAATAATTTCTGGCCAATACCTCCATTGTTTTCATATCGAACCAGGTAACCATCCGATCAACCACCACGCGATCGTTCTTAACAAATCCGAGCGTTTCTTTAGGGGTTATTGAAAAAACATATACCAAATTGCCATGCCATTCTTCTGCATCCAGTCGGTAATCATACAAAGCATGGGCAGAAGCATCATACAGGTCTAGCTTATCGCCAATAAAGGGTATACCGGGAATCTTTTTTCCGGGATTAAAAAACAACATCTTCAATTGCTCTTTATGCTTCTCGATTCCCTTTTTTCCGGAAGTTTTGATAGAATGGCCTTTCACCCAATTATTCTCTCCGCAGATAGTGTCTTTGGTAAAAAACAGGGATCCATATAATTCGGCAGTAAGATAATTGTAGGTGTGATTATCATCGTAAAAATCACCGGTAGACTTCTCCTCCAGCACTTCCATATAGCGGCAGTTACCGGCCCGATATTGCCGGGTTTTACTGAACAGGGAAGCTTTTACCTTATCTTTTTTATCCAGCAGCTGAATGTCGTTGTACGAGCTGAATCCAATAACCCGAAGATTTCTGAAAGCTTTATAAAAAGTAGTATCCTCCTGTATGGCAGCCAATACAGTTTTGTAATCGAAATTATTTCTAACTACCACTTCTGCTAAGGTAAAAGCTTGTTGGTTAACCATCACAGCTGTATCCTGGGCAGATAGGTAGTGAAAATGAAAGCAGGCAACTAATATGAATAGGTATTTCATTACCCGGGGAATATCATTTTATAATCAACCTTAACCTTGCCTTTGCTGATGTCTTTTAATTTCCCCTGCATCAACTTTCGGCGGAAGGGCTTTAAATAATCAATAAACAATTTCCCTTCTATATGGTCGTATTCATGCAGTATTACGCGGGCTGTAATACCCTTATAGGTTTCTGTAACCCGAACAAAATTTTCATCTGCATAACTAATAGTAACTTCTTCTGGTCGGTAAACATCTTCCCGAATTTTGGGGATACTCAAACAACCTTCATTATATGCCCATTCATTTCCGGCTAAAGCCTCAACACGGGCATTCACAAATACCTTCTTTATACCTGGTCCTTGCGATAGCAGGTGTTTTTCAGATTCTTCCAGGTGCTGAAAAATCTGGGTACTGTCTACCACAAATAAGCGGATATCTTTATTAATCTGTGGCGCTGCCAATCCTACTCCATTGCTTTCATACATGGTTTCCCACATATCTTCAATCAGGGTAGCTAACCCGGGATAATCGGGTGTGATATCTCTGGCCACTTTCCGGAGAATCGGATCGCCATAGGCAACAATTGGAAAAATCATGCG
>JBBAJQ010000065.1:7455-10165 GCA_040403945.1 Sediminibacterium sp. | reverse complement strand
CTACCCCGCTGCAGGTTACCGTAGATAATGTAGTAAACTCTGGTGTCGGATTTACAGTCATTACCAAAGTGAAATTATTTCCCACGCAAGCCCCTGAAATAGTGGACACTAAATAGGTTGCGGTCTGAGCAATATTGCTGGTATTATTAAGCTGTCCGTTTATGTTTGTTTGATTGGATTTCGATTGGCCACCATTCAGGTATACAGAGTAACTTGGAATATCCCAAGCATATCGAATATCAGCAGGAACGATACCATTAGTAACATCAGCCGGAGTAACTACGAAGGAGAATCCACTACAAACTACAGAAGTCATTGGGTTGATTACCGGAGTTGGATATACCGTTACGGTCAGGGTAAAGCTACCCGTATTACCGCAATCTCCACTTCCAGGTGTAACCGTGTAGGTAGCTGTTTTAACTGTATTGGTCTGGTTGAATAAGGTACCGAACAGATAGGATTTAGCTGTTGTTTGTGATGCGCCATTGGCTATACCTGTTCCTGTGGGCTCTGTCCATGTATAGATTGTAGTGGAAGGAATAATACCATCTACACCATCAACAGGTGTGTAATTAAATTGAACACCACTGCAGGTTGTAAGATTAATTGGACTAATAGTTGCACCCGGTAACAGGTAAATAGTTACACTGAATGCTCCACCTGCACATTGTCCAACAGTTGTAGGTGTAACAATATAGGTAGCAGTTACTATTGTACTTACAAGGTTCGTCAGATGGCCAGTTATGCTGGCAGAAGGTGTGGTTTCTGAAAGTCCATTGATAAATCCGTTTCCTGTTGGTGCCAACCATGTAAACAAAGTATTAGCTGGTATTGCTCCATCTGTAACATTAGTTGGCGTAACTGTGAAAACGGTACCGTTACAAACTGTTCTAGAAATGGGATTTATAATAGCTACCGGACTAACATAAACTGTTACTGTGAAGGGGAATCCGTTGAATCCACCATTACTTGGTGTTACCAGGTAAGTGGCAGTCAACATATTATTGGTCGTATTCTTAATCGTTCCAAATATGGGCGATAAATTGCTGGCAGATCCTCCTGCGGTGAGGGTTAAGCCAGTTGATAGGGTTACTGATGACCAGGTAAACAAGGTGCTCGCAGGAACAGTACTACCATTCACACCATCAACTGGCACTGTTGTAAATGGAACATCAGTACAAACGGTGGTTGAATAAGGGAAGATAGCTGGTACCGGCTTCACTGTTAAGGTGATTGTGAATGGAGTTCCTGTTCCGCAATTAGCTAAAGGTGTTACGTAGAAGGTTGCAGTCAAGTCAACATTAGTTCCGTTACCAATTGTAGTTGCGATACTCGGTTGATTGGTACCTGACAATCCGCCTGTCAGTCCTACAGATTTAGTAGGTACTGGCCAGCTAAATAGGGTTTCAACTGGAACATTACCGTTGATGCCATTCACCGGAGAGAATTCGAACGGTACTCCACCAAATGCTATGGCAGTGAAGCTGGTTGGTGTTGCAACCGGCTTGATGGTTACTACTAAACTAAACGAAGTAGAAGGTCCGCAATTCAGGATATTAGGAGTTACTGCATACGTAGCTGTAGCATTGAATCCGGTAGTATTGGTTAATGTGCCTGTTATCGGATTTTGATAGGTGGTAGTTGATAATCCACTGGAAATACCTGCTCCTGTTGGTGCATCCCATATATAAGTGGTTCCATCAGGAATAATTCCATCCACACCATTCGTTGGTACTACGTTAAAGGTTACACCGGAACATACGGTAGTAAAGATGGTAGAAATGGTCGCACCTGGATTCAATGTTATCGTGATGGTAAACGAATTACCAGCACAATTCAATCCGGATGTTGGATACACTGTGTAAGTAGCGGTTTGAACAACGTTGGACAAGTTGGTCAATAAACCTGTAATCTGAGATTCATTGGTACCAGGTACTCCACCTGAAATAGATGCACTAATAGTAGGAGCGCTCCATGTATAGGTTGTACCTGCAGGTAAAATATTTGGACTAGCTCCTGAAGGTGTTATAGTAAATGGTGTATTACTACAAATAGCAGTGGTGATAGCATTTATTACAGGAGTAGATCTTAAAATTACGCTTACGGTGAATGTTGCCCCTGTACAATTTCCGAAGGAAGAAGGTGTAACAATGTACGTTACCGTTTGAGTGGTATTAGTTTGGTTGTAAATCAATCCACTTATTCGATCTGCAAGATTAGCTGTTTGGCCTCCAGTTATGGTTCCAGTGGCTGTTGGTAGATCCCAAGTGTAGCGTGTATTGGCTGGAACAATGCCATTGGCAAAATTAGAAGGTGATAGTTCAAATGGATAGCCGCTACATACTACCCTACTCATCGCACTCACCTCTGGAGTAGGATTCAAAGTAACCGTAACTGTAAAGTTCTTGCCTGTACATCCCGCCGCCGTACTTGGTGTAACAATGTAGGTTACCGTCTGTGTCGTATTCGTGCGGTTGCTCAATAATCCAAATACCGTAGTAACATTATTCGTAGCAGATAATCCTCCAGTTACCGTACCCGTATAACTTGGTGCTTCCCATGTATATCGCGTAAGGTTCGGAACAATACCATTCGTATCATTGGTCGGCGTTACCACAAACTGTACCCCACTACATGTAACCGTAGTCATCGCACTTACCTCAGGCGTCGGATTCAACGTAACCGTAACTGTAAAGTTCTTGCCCGTACA
>JBBAJQ010000065.1:0-7355 GCA_040403945.1 Sediminibacterium sp. | reverse complement strand
CCCCACTACATGTAACCGTAGTCATCGCAGTTACCTCAGGCGTCGGATTCAACGTCACAATCACCTGGAACGAAAGTCCCGCACAAGTACCGATGGGCGAAGTTGGGAATACAGTATAAGTAACTGTTTGTGTAGTATTGGTCCTGTTGGAAAGTAATCCGTACACCCTAGATTGACCTGATTTGGTTTCTCCACCGGTTACAGTTCCTGTAAATACAGGTTCATTCCAGCTATACGTAGTTCCATCCGGTACAACACCATTGGTGCTCTGAATTGGGGTAGCTTCAAACAATACGCCACTACAAGTAACACGGGTCATAGTATTGATGTAAGCAGCAGGATTGACTGTCACCTTCACAGTGAAAGTAGCACCGGTACAAAGGTCAGCTGATCTCGGAGTTACTATATAGGTAGCTGTTTGTGCAACATTAGATGAGCTGGTAAGTGTTCCAAAAACTCTGTTTACAAGTGTTCCTGTAGCCCCGCCAGATAAGCTGGCTGTATAACTTGGCGCATCCCAGCTATAACTTGTATTAGCAGGCACTATACCATTCAGACCATTAGTAGGCGATAACTCAAATCCTACCCCGCTACAAACAACCGTACTCATTGTATTGATTTCAGGAGTAGGATTTACGAAAACAGTAACGGTGAAAGTTAACCCATTACAAGAACCCAGGTCAGTTCTATTAAATACCGTGTAAACAGCAGTCTGCACCACATTGGTTGCATTGTGCAGGTTGCCATAAATGGACAATTGTCCCGCTGCACCTGCTTGTCCACCGGTTAAAGAAGGTGAAGAAACTACCGGTATTCCCCAATCATAGCGAGTATCAGAAGGTACTACCCCATCTATTCCGTCTCTTGGAGACACCTCAAATGCAACACCGCTACAGGTAACAGTAGTAAGATTATTAATTAATCCGCAAGGATTCAGCGTTATGATGATTGTGAAGTTAGCACCCGCACAACCTGTAGATGAGGAGACAGGTGAAACAGTATAGGTTACTGTTTGTACAATTGGTGTATTATTTTGTAATCTGCCAGCAAATATTGCTGCATTGGTTCCACTTTGTCCACCCGTAATTGAGAGAGATGATAATTGTGGTGGATTCCATGAATATAGAGTATTGGGTGGTACAATACCATTCACTCCATCAGCAGGTGAAACCGTAAATGGAACGTGACTACATTCAGTAAATGCAATAGTAGTAATCTCCGGTTTAGCATGAACAGTCACCACCACACTGAATTGATTATTCGGACCGCAACCAAGGGTGGTTGGGGTAACAATATAAGTTGCAGTTTGGGTTAAGTTGCTAGTATTATTCAGGGTACCGAAAACAGAAGCTTGATCTGAGTTGGACTGACCACCTGAAATAGAACTGGTAAATGATGGTAAATTCCAACTAAAGAGAGTTCCTTCAGGAACTATTCCATTGGTGCTATTGGTAGGCGAAACATTGAATGTTGCACCACTACAAATAACAGCGGTCATTGTATTGATTACCGCCTTCGGATCAACGATGATTAGAACAGTGAAAGTAGCTCCTTCGCAAGCGCCCAGAACTGTTGTCGGAGTAACAATGTACAAGGCAGTCTGGGTCGTATTGGTATTGTTGGTAAGATTACCTATAACAGAATTCTGGTTGCTGGCCGAGGCTCCACCTGTCAATGAAGGATTGCTCACAGTTGGTATCTCCCATGCATAACGGGTATTGGCAGGAACAATAACTGATCCGCCATTTACAGGTGACACATCAAATGCCACTCCGCTACAAGTTACTCTGCTTAATGCACTAATTACCGGTGTTGGATTTACATACACGGTTAATGTGAAAGTAGAGTAGGTTGTTCCGCAATTAGGAATATTAGGAGTTACGATGTAAACTGCAGTTCTAGTAGTATTAGAACCATTAAACAGTTTACCAGATACACTCTGCTGCAAAATAGCTCCGCCTCCACCAGTAATTGAAGTACTCTGAGTTGGGGGATCCCAATTAAAGGTTGTTCCGAAAGGAATAACTCCATTGACACCATCAGTTGGCGTTATATTAAATGGATAACCACTACATACCGTAGTACTCATTTCATTGATATATCCACCCGGATTGACTGTTACAGTCAAAGTAAATGGTAAGCCCTCACATGTACCGTTGGTTCCTGTAGGAATAATCGTATAAGTTGCAGTTTGGGCTACACTAGCGATACTGGTAAGCTTTCCGGAAATGTATGGCTGATTGGATCCTGATTGTCCGCCGGTCAGTGATGCAGAACTCATGATTGGCTCATTCCAACTATAGCTTATTGCCTGTGGAACAATACCATTGATAAAATTAGCAGGTGATACCTGGAAAGTAAATCCACTACAAACCACTGTTGTCATCGCAGTGATCTCAGGTGTAGGATTCACAAATACAGTAACCGTGAATGGATTATTATCACCGCACGCTAAAGTATTTGGCGTAACTGTATAAACAGCAGTTTGCAAGCTATTCGTGCCATTGTGAAGTGTGCCACTAATACTGTTGACTAAACTAGCGCCTAAACCACCTGTCAATGAAATACTGCTTCTATCCGGAGCTGACCAGGTATAACTAGTTCCGTCAGGTACAATTCCATTTTGTCCATTTGTCGGAGTTACATTAAATGAAGTTCCACTACAAATAGTAGCACTCATTGGGGTAATTACCGCTTTGGGATCTACGTAAACAATCACTGTGAAACTGCTTCCTATACAACTTCCGGGAGCAGGAGCCGTTGGAGTAACCGTATATGTTGCAGATTGTTGAACATTGGTATTGTTGGTTAATGTGCCAAATACGAAAGCACCACCCTCTGCTGCACGACCCGTCAATGACGGTGTACTGAGATTTGGCAGCGTCCAGCTATAGCTAGTATTCACTGGCACAATTCCATCTCTTCCATTCGCAGGAGAAACCTGGAAGGTAAGTCCGCTACAAACAACCGTAGACATCGGAGTAACTTCCGGCTTCGGATTTACAAATACAGTAACTGTAAATGGAGTATTGTCTAAGCACAATTCAGACCTTGGCGTAACGATATATACGGCAGTGCGCAGTACATTGGTTCCATTGTGCAGGAAGCCATAAACGCCATCAACCAATGAAGCGGACTGTCCACCTGTTAGTGATGGATTAGATACAGTCGGTGGATCCCAGCTATACTTGGTATTAGCAGGAACGATACCATTGGTGATATCAGTTGGGGTAACGTTAAATGTAGTTCCACTACAGATCGTTGCACTCATGGCTGTAATTACCGCCTTTGGATTCACCGTCACCAGCACTGTAAACGTTGCACCCACGCAATCTCCTAAGGTAGAAGTCGGCGTAACAATATATACAGCTGTTCTAGTTACATTAGAATTATTGGTAAGGATACCATTTACTGAAAGCAGGTTGCTGGCTGAAGCTCCACCGGTTAAAGATGCATTACTAACAGTTGGTTCACTCCATGAATAACGGGTAGTAGAAGGTACAATCACACTGCCATTATTCACCGGAGATACTTCAAATGGCAGTCCACTACAAACAACCGTACTCAAAGGACTGATAACCGGTGTCGGATCCACAAATACAGTCAAAGTAAAGCTGGCGTAAGCTGCACAATTCTCAATTTGTGGTGTTACAATGTACACCGCTGTTTGGGTAACATTGGAACCATTCCTGAGCAATCCAAATATGCTCAGCTGATCGATATTGGAAGCTCCTCCACTGAGTGAACCACTATAAGAAGGTGATTCCCATCTGAACTTAGTTCCTGGCGGAATGATACCATTTACTCCATCTGTAGGTGTTATATTAAATGGATAGCCACTACAAACCGTCGTACTCATAGCATCAACATAGCCACCAGGGATTACCAGTACGGTAACGGTAAAGTTAGACCCAACGCAGGCACCTGTAGTACCAGTAGGTGTTACAATATAAGTGGCAGATTGTGGAGAGCTGGTATTATTGGTCAAACTACCATTAACATCCGGTTGACTGCTCGCTGTTACCCCTCCCGTTAGTGAAGAAGAACTTACTTGAGGCAGATTGCTCCAAGTATAAGAGATATTTTGAGGAACGATGCCATTAGCGCCATTGGTAGGTGTTACACGGAAAGTAAATCCACTACATACCGTTGTAGACATCGCAGTAATTTCCGGAGTAGGATTAATATACACGGTTAGTGTAAATGGATTATTAGCCGCACAAAACTCAGAAGTAGGCGTAACCGTATAAACTGCTGTCTGCAATAAGTTGGTAGCATTGTGCAGGGTACCACTGATGCTAACTGCAAGGGTTGCACCATTTCCACCTGTAACCGATAAGGTACTTACCGAAGGTGAACTCCAAGTATACTTAGTATTAGCCGGAACTATGCCATTCAGCAAATTAGCCGGACTAACCTCAAATGGATACCCACTACATACGGTGGTGCTAATTGCATTGATTACCGCTTTTGGATTCACAAATATTACTGCAGAGAAGGTCGCGCCCACACAATTCAACCCGCCATTATTATAAGTTGGAATAATATTATAAGTTGCGGTCTGCTGCACATTGGTGCCATTAGTTAATGTGCCGGTAAACGGATTACCAAAACCACTGGTTCCAATGCTGCCGCCGCCGGTTACCGAAGAACTGGATGCAGTCAGGTAGGTCCAGCTGTAATTCATATTACCAGCAGCCGGAACAATACCATTGGTCCCATTGGCTGGGGTAATCTCAAACTGAACACCGCTACAAGTAACCGTGGACATTGGTGTAATGACCGGAGTTGGATTAACTGTAACATTCACAACAAAGGTTGCACCAACACAAGAACCCAAATCAACCGGTCCGCGAGGAACAACATTGTAAGCAACCGATATCGGAGCATTGGTGATGTGAGATAAGGTGCCGGAGATAGAAGCTGCATTTGAAGCAGATAACAATCCATTCAGATTAGCATTCACAGGTGCTAACCAAGTATAATTTGTATTTATCGGAACAATACCATTGGTGTAGTTGGTTGTAGGAGATACTTCAAATGTTCCGGCAGTACAGATAACTCTATTAAAATTAATCACGGTAGGAGTCGGATTCACAAATACGGTCAAGGTGAAAGGACTTCCCAGACATGAATTCAGTAATGCTCTAGGCGTTACAAGATAGGTAGCAGTTTGCTGCAGGTTGGTGCCATTGTTCAATAAACCAGAGATGGTGCTGGTGTAGGTACTATTGCTGGTTCCATTGGTCAGTGATACGGTGCTGCGATTAGGCGTATTCCAGATATACTGTGTATTCACAGGTACAATGCCATTCACAACATTGGTTGCGGCAACAACAAATCCCAAACCACTACATATTACCGTACTCATGCCATTGATCTGAGGAGCAGGGAACAAGGTAACCGTTACCGTGAAAGTGTTATTAGCACAAGTCCCGGTAGGTGGAGTAGCAGTAACAAGGTATGTTACTGTCTGAACCACATTGGTTTCATTGGTCAGCAAGCCAAAGATTCCGTCTTGCGGACCCGCAGAAGGAGCGCCACCTGATACGCTACCAGTAAAATTCGGAGCATTCCAGGTATACTTGGTATTATCTGGTACCACCCCATTGGTTCCATTCACCGGTGTCACATTGAACAATACCCCACTACAAGTAGCCGTAGTAATGGCATTAACGAATCCACCCGGATTAACAGTAACAGTAAGCGTGAAGGAATTACCCACACAATTGTATAGAGAAGTGGGTGTAATTAAATAGGTAGCAGTTTGGGCTACATTAAGCGAATTATTCAGGGTACCAGAAATGTAAGGTTGACCGGAATTGGATTGACCACCCGTCAGTCCAGCAGTCACAGAAGGGGGATCCCAACTGTAGGTATTATTCACCGGAACCCGTCCGTTAACTATATCTGCGGGAGAAATAACAAACTGAATACCGCTGCAGGTTACCGTAGTCATCGCATCAATGGCCGGTCGAGGATATACCGTAACAATCAGCGTGAATGGATTATTATCACCGCAGAGCAAGGTGTTCGGCGTAACAGTGTAGGTAGCTGTCTGAATTACACTGGCACTATTGAGCAGTAATCCGGTAATATCGTTTTTAAGTAGGGTTGAAGATTCGCCACCCGTCAGAGAAGATGTCTGAGTAGGTATCGTCCACTTATATCGGGTTCCCACAGGAACAATGCCATTGGTAAAGTTAGCTGGACTCACCGAGAACGACGCTCCACTACAGATGGTAGTAGTGATGAGATTGATTACTGCTTTCGCATTTACAAATATGGTAGCGGTGAAAGCTGTTCCAGCACAATCAACTCCATCAGCTCTGAATATCGGGGTTACTTGATATGTAGCAGTTTGGAGGGTATTGGTTCCGTTAGTTAATGCGCCGGTAAAATATCCACCCAAGGAACTACTACCAGAGACGGTTCCGGTTAACAATGCATCCGACACCACCCGATTGTTCCAATTATAGAACATATTGGAAGATACCGGCACACTTCCATTTACATTATGCACAGGCGTAATAGAAAACAGATCTCCACTACAAACCACCGTACTCATCGGAGTTATGTTCGGTATCGGATTGATAAAGGCATTAACTATGAAGGTAGCACCCACGCAAACTCCGGTAGTTGGAACAACCGAGTAACGTGCATAATAACGTGTATTGGTCGGATTATCAATAGTGCCAAAAATGTCGCCTTGACCGGGAAGCGCTACCTGCCCGCCAGTTAATGAAGCATTCTCATATATAGGTACCTGCCAATTATAGGTTGTTCCAGCAGGAACAATACCATTACCTGGCGTTGTTGGTGTTACGCGGAACGTTACGCCGGAACAAACCGTGGTATTGATCGTGCTAATAATGGCAGCAGGATTAACAGAAACTGTAACTGTAAAGACTCCACCCGCATTATTTCCAGTACATTGTCCGAAAGTCGGCGTAACAAAATACACAGCTGTTTGCTGGAAATTGGTAGCGTTGGTGAGCGATCCGAATACAGACAAACCACTACTGGTTTGACCTCCCGTCAGAGACGTGTTAGACACACTGGGAGAACCCCAACTATAGGAGGTACCAGTTGGAACCAATCCATTTGTACCATTTACAGGTGTAAGATCAAAGCCAACACCACTACAAGTAATGGCACTCATTGGTGTCACCATTGGTTTTGGATCAACGGTAATAACCAAAGTAAAGGTTGCACCGGTACAATCACCCACTTTAGGCGTAACAAAGTATACAGCTGTCCTCGGTGCGTTGTTCGTATTAAACAAATTACCACCAAATATATTACCGGAAGCTATACTATTAGAATCTCCACCAGTAACTGATGGATGGCCGTAA
>JBBAJQ010000064.1:0-10181 GCA_040403945.1 Sediminibacterium sp. | reverse complement strand
TCATCCAGTGGAACGGGAACCGATTATAACAAGTTTGGAAGATTTTATGAGGCGGTAGTTGCCAAATTACAGGCTGCCGGAATAAAGGTGATCATCTGCACCCCCGCAGTGATTGGCGAAAGAACTGATCATTCTAATCCACAGGATGGAGATTTGAATTTTTATAGTCAATGGATCAGAAATTTTGCTACCAAAAAATCTATCCCCCTGGTAGATTTACGCAGTTTATTTATACAATATAACCTGGCCAATAATCCTGATAATAAGGAATCCGGTATTTTAACCCGCGACCGGGTTCATCTCACCCCTGCTGGCAATAATCTGGTGGCTAAGGAAATGTGGAAAGTAATTCAAACCCTACCCTAGTCGCAGCGAATCAGCAACCCCACCTGAAGTATTTTTTATTGAATAATCGGCTGCGGATTAGCAATTTCCCTGCCGGCTCAGTCGGTTGCAGTTGCTAAACCACCTGCCAATATTTTCTGCTGTTAGGTTAGTTGAAGCGGGCAGGAAGAGATTTTTATTGGCGAATTATTAGGTCTAACTGTTTTTTTCCTCTACGAACTAATATAAAACGGCCATTCAGCAGATGGCTATCATCAATCATCGTTTGAATATCGGTTACCTTTTGTTCGTTGATACTAACGCCCCCTGCCTGTATCATTTTCTTTGCTTCCCCTTTACTGGCAAAACTGCCGGCTTCTGCTAAAAGTGTTACAACATTTACGGGCCATTCACCGCCATAGGGTAGGGTGGGCAGACCGCTTTTTTCAAGGGTAGCTGCAGTAGTGTTTTTGATAAAATTCAATGCATCCCCGCCAAAAAATCCACGGGTAGTTTCTAGGATGCTGTCCAGCACTTCTTTGCCATGCACAAATGCCGTTACCTCCAGCGCCAGTTGCTGCTGTAATGCCCTGGCTTCGGGTTTTTCGCGGTGCGTGATGATTAATTGATTTATCGTATCCTGTGGTAATAGGGTAAATATTTTTATCCATTTTTCTGCATCTTCATCCGAGGCATTTAACCAGAACTGATAAAACTGATAGGGGGTAGTTTTTTGGGCATCTAACCAAACATTTCCCTTTTCTGTTTTACCAAATTTGCCTCCATCTGCTTTAGTAATCAGGGGACAGGTAAAAGCATACGCTTCCCCGCCACTTTTTCTACGAATAAGTTCGGCACCGGTTAAGATATTTCCCCACTGATCGCTTCCCCCCATTTGCAGGTGGCAGTTATGATTATTATAGAGCCAATAAAAATCATATCCCTGCACCAGTTGATAACTGAACTCGGTAAAGCTCATGCCATTTTCACCCTCTATTCTTTTTTTCACACTATCCTTCGCCATCATGTAGTTAACGGTGATATGCTTACCCACATCGCGTATAAAGGTTAAAAAGTTCAGCCCCTTGAACCAGTCATAATTATTCACCAACAAAGCTGCCTGTGTGTTGTTGGCAGAAAAATCTAAAAATTTACTCAGTTGATTGCGAACGCCTTCCACATTTTGTTGCAACACTTCTTCACTCAACAGATTTCTTTCTTCACTTTTTCCACTGGGGTCACCTACCATACCGGTTGCGCCACCCACCAAGGCAATAGGTTTATGGCCGGCACGTTGCAAGTGAACCAATAATAAAATGGGCACCAAACTGCCAATGTGCAGGCTATCCGAAGTGGGGTCGAATCCGATATAACCGGAAACTTTTTCTTTCATCAGCCATTCTTCGGTACCGGGCATAATATCCTGTATCATCCCTCTCCATTGTAATTCGGCTATCAGATTGGTGGGTGTATTCATGCAGCAAAAGTAAGGAATGATTTTATTGGCAGCGGCTATTGCGGTACATTGCTTAGTTTTGCTGGTATGAAAACGGCTGGCGACGGAACAAGAACCCTTAATTTTTTAGTAGATACTGCCCTGATTTTTCTGGTATCCCTCCTGCTTATGCGCATCTGGAACTGGTATGTGGTATATTGGGATTATATGCCCCTAAATTATGGTTGGTTTTTCTTTGGATTCTTATTTCTTTATTACTTTGTATGGGAAAGTATTACGGCCCGCACCCCTGGAAAAATGGTTAGTCTCACCCGCGTGGTGAATCTGCGGGGTACCCGACCTGCCCTCTGGCAAGTATTTATTCGTTCTGCGGTTCGGATTATTCTTCTTGATTTATTTTTTCTTCCTTTCTTAGGCGTAACGCTGCACGATTATCTGAGTAAAACGCGTGTGGTTCAGCATGGCTAAGCTTTTCCTCATTTCGCAACCATTGTGCCGCCAAGGTGTTATAGCTTTGCGCACGCTGGCAAATTAAAACCTACTATGGCAAGAATTCCAATCAATATAGCAACCGGTAGTTTACAGAAACCTGAAATGATTGTAGGTATCGATTTAGGAACCACCAATAGTCTGGTGGCGATTATTCATCCCGAAAGTAAGCAACCGGTGGCTTTGAAGGAACACGATAGCAGTAGCCTGGTTCCCAGTATTATTCATTTTGATGCCAGCGGAAATATTACCGTAGGTGAGTCGGCACGCGCCCTGCTGGAATCGGATCCACAAAATACCATTTTCAGTGCTAAACGACTGATGGGAAAAAATTATAACGACCTGAAGGCCCATGCCGACTTTTTTACCTATCGGGTGATTGATAGCAATGACGATAGTTTGGTGAAGGTGCAGGTAGCAGAGAAGTTTTATTCACCCATTGAGCTGTCGTCTTTTATTTTAAAAGAACTCAAACATCGCGCCGAGCATATTTTAAAAACACCGGTAACCAAGGCAGTAGTTACTGTGCCTGCTTATTTTAATGATGCTCAACGACAGGCCACCCGGGATGCCGGAAAGCTGGCAGGATTAGATGTGTTGCGGATTGTGAACGAACCCACAGCGGCCAGCTTGGCTTATGGCATGGGGTTAGATCCCTCCGAAGAAAAAACCATCGCTGTATACGATTTAGGGGGAGGGACCTTTGATATTTCCCTGTTACAAATATCGAATGGGATTTTTGAAGTGCTCAGTACCCATGGCAATACCTATTTAGGGGGCGATGATGTGGATAGAACTATTGTGCAGCATTGGATGCATCAGCTGAATGTTTCGGCTGATTCGCTATCCGGTAATCAACAAAAACGTCAATCGCTTCGCTTGTTGGCAGAACACGCAAAAAAACAGTTGAGTTCGCAGGAAATTTTTTCAGCAGAGTGGGAGGGCAATACGCTTCAATTATCGGCTGCTGAATTAGCGCAACTGATAGCACCCTTAATTGATGAAACCCTCCATTCTTGCAAGCTAGCTTTACAGGATGCCGGATTAACTGCTGATAAAATTGATACGGTAGTGATGGTAGGTGGGTCTACCCGAATACCGGCCATTAAGCAAGCGGTGAGTAATTTCTTTGGTAAGCCAGTGAATGATTCGGTAAATCCGGATGAAGTGGTGGCGCTGGGTGCGGCTATTCAGGCAGATATTTTGGCCGGCAATTCGCAGCGTTTATTATTATTAGATGTTACACCCCTTAGTTTGGGAATAGAAACGATGGGTGGATTGATGGATGTGTTGATACCCCGTAATTCGAAAATTCCGGGTGGTGCGGCTCGTCAATATACCACCCACCAAGACGGACAAAGTGATATGCGTATTACTGTTTTTCAGGGGGAGCGGGATCTGGTAAAAGACAATCGCAAGCTCGCTTCCTTCAGTTTACGGGGTATTCCCGGTATGCCTGCGGGATTTGCAAAAGTGGAAGTAAGCTTTACCATTAATGCCGATGGTATCTTATCGGTAAAAGCCAAAGAATTGCGCAGCGGGGTAGTGCAGGAAATTGAAGTGAAGCCTCAGTATGGTATTAGTTCGGAAGAAATTGAAAAGATGTTGCTAGAAAGTATCACCCATGCAAAATCGGATATGGTAGAACGCGCCCTGGTAGAGGCTCGCACAGAGGGAGAGCAAATATTAAGTGTTACCGAAAAATTTATACAAAAGAATACCACCCTATTATCTGCAGAAGAAATAACGGCCACTGCTGCCGCCATGCAGGCTCTACAATTATCCCTTACTATGGATGATAAAGATTTAATCCAGCGTAAAACGGAGGAGTTGAATGAAGTTACCCGACCTTTTGCAGAAAGGGCGATGGATGTGGCTGTAAAAGGCGCCTTACAAGGGAAATCTATTTAGTCTGGCTATTTTGGGAAAGTTCCCGGGCACGCAGGATATACTTACCCAGTATATCGAATTCTATATTTACAGTTGAACCGGGAAACACGGATTCCAGATTGGTATGGTGAAAAGTGTAGGGGATAATCGCTACAGAAAAAGCATCTCTGCCCACATCAAAACAAGTAAGGCTAATCCCATTTACTGCGATGGAGCCCTTTTCAATTACCAGGGCAGCAAATTTTTCGGGAAACTGAAAGCGATATTTCCAGCTGCCATTGGCATCTTCGCGGCTGAGGCAAACGGCGGTACTGTCTACATGGCCTTGTACCATATGGCCATCCAGTCTTCCATTGGCTGCCAGGCAGCGTTCTAGGTTGATGGGGCTGCCGGTAGTCCATGCACCGCAGGTAGTTTTTTCAAGCGTTTCTTGAATGGCGGTAACGCGGTGGGCAGTACCTTGCATTTCTTCAATGGTGAGGCAAACGCCGTTATGACTGATACTTTGGTCGATAGAAAGTTCATTACTGAGGGGGCTTTCTACCCAAAAAATGGTATTGTTGCCGGATGGGGTGGCAGATAGTACCCGACCTAAGGCTTCGATAATTCCGGTAAACATGCCGGCAAGTTACTGCCAGCCGGGGGTAAAATCAAACCACCGGGCGGAAAAACGGATTTTTTATTGGAAAATCAACGAAAATCGTATATTTGCCTCCCTAAAAACACCTGAGGAGGTATATCATATGTTAATCATCGACTCTAAAGACTGCGAAAACATCGACAAGGCGCTTAAGAAGTACAAGAAGAAATTTGAGAAAAGCAAAACTTTGCTGCAACTCAGAGGCCGTCAAGCTTTTGTTAAGCCATCCGTTGTTCGTCGCGGAGAAATTCTGAAAGCCATTTACAAGCAAAATATAGCCAGCGGCAAGATCGAAGGATAATTGCTGTTGAATTGAATCTAGTTAAAGTAGCCGGAGTTTAGTAACTTTAGGCTGCTTTTTTTATGCCTGAAACTCAACCCCCAACCGTTCAAACCTTTTTAGATTATTTGCGCTACGAGCGCAGGTATTCGCCGCATACGGTAACTTCTTATGAGCTGGATTTAACCCAGTGGACTGCCTATCTGGCTTCTGCTTATGAATCGCCGGCGGTGGGTGCTGTTACTGCCTCTATGGTGCGGAGTTGGCTGGCGGAGATGAAGGAGGAGGGCATTAGTTCCAGAACTATCAATCGAAAAATATCCACCCTCAAATCGTATTACCGGCATTTGATGAAAACGGGGGTGGTACAGCAATCGCCTTTAACTACGGTGGTTTCTCCCAAGGTTCAAAAGCGTTTGCCGGCTTTTGTGGCAGAGCAAGACATGCATCGGTTATTAGAAGAGCTGCCCTTTGCCGGCGACTGGCAGGGGATTACAGAGCAGTTGATTATTACGCTATTATATGCTACCGGTATTCGGGTGAGTGAGCTGGTAAACTGGCAGCAGCAGCAATTTGATCCCTCCAATGGTCAGATGCGGGTGATAGGCAAGGGCAATAAAGAACGAATAATTCCCCTGTCGCCGGATTTGCTAAAGGCTGTAAGCGGCTATATAGCGGCCCGGCCGGCCGAATTTGGGCAGGTGCCGGAGGTGATGGTAACGCAGCGGGGAAAAAAATATACTTCCCGGCTGGTGTATGATTTAGTAAAGAAGCATTTATCCCGGGTAACTACCCAACAGCGGAAAAGTCCGCACATACTCCGACACAGTTTTGCTACCCATTTAATGAATAATGGTGCTGAGTTAACCGCTGTAAAAGAATTATTAGGGCATAGCAGTTTAGCCGCTACCCAGGTGTATACCCATAACAGCATCGAAAAGCTGAAAGCCATCTTTCAAAAAGCCCATCCCAAGGCCTGATACAACGAAATCATAAAAAAATTAAAACACGATAAAAGTCATGTTTTCGGGTAAAAATTTCCGTAACTTACTACTGTAATTTCGGTATAGATCTGTTAGGGGTTGATAGCCGGAAATTTTTTCACTGAAAATGTTATGCCATGAATTTACACATCCACACGGTGCATTTTGAAGCAGATGCCAAATTGGTCGAGTATGTGACTCGGAAGGTAGAAAAGCTAACCACTTTTCACGACTCACTTATTAAAGTAGAGGTATTTTTAAAGCTAGACAATGTGGTGCACGTTATCAAAGACAAGGTAGTAGAAATTAAGGTACATGTGCCTAGGCACGATTTATTTACCAAATGTTCTACCAAGCAATTTGAAGAATCATTCGACAAGGCGTTGGAGTCTATGATTAATCAGTTAAAAAGGAAGAAAGAAAAATTAGCCGCCTAGGCTAGGTTATACAAAATGTAATCAGGGGGCAGGTGATGATTAGTCACCTGCCTTTTTTTTATTGCTGGGTTGGCAGAAAATCGGGAAGTTGGGGTGGAAAAGGTCAGAAAAAGGAAATAAAAGGGTCCATTTTAGCTGCTAAGGAATTTTAGGTGAAAAATATTCAATGCAAAATTTTGCCGAATAAAGATTTCCATTACCTTTGCCATCCCAAAAAATGGGGATAGTTCTTTGTATTTTGCCGTTGAATTTGCTTGTTTTTATCCTTTTTTGGGGACGAAAATTGGTAAGTTTCGGCAAGTAGTAGACCAATAATGCCGAAGTAGCTCAGCTGGTAGAGCAGCTGATTTGTAATCAGCAGGTCGCGGGTTCGAGTCCCATCTTCGGCTCTCCAACATACAAGGAGGTAGAGATACGGTGCGAAACGCGTTCGTATAATTTACTTCGTGTGATTAATTCAGGGGCAGATGGCCGAGCGGTTAAAGGCGACAGACTGTAAATCTGTTCTCTCACGAGTACGCAGGTTCGAACCCTGCTCTGCCCACATCTATTGTTTTTCGGAGCAATGATTTGTTCTTTTACAAGCTGTTGGTAACTGTCGGCCAGTTTCAGCAGTATAAGCGGAAGTAGCTCAATTGGTAGAGCGATAGCCTTCCAAGCTATAGGTCGCGAGTTCGACCCTCGTCTTCCGCTCAAGTTGGTTTACTGAGTGATTGCCGTTGTAGCTCAGTGGTAGAGCACTTCCTTGGTAAGGAAGAGGTCGTGAGTTCAATTCTCATCAACGGCTCTGCTTCAACCATTAGTACCGGGAAACCGGGAAATGGCAACAAATAAGGCCTGGAGTTTGGCCGGTATCGCAGGGAAATGATTACCTTGCGGACTCAAAACTCACATTTATTAACCCGGTTGGCAGCAACCACCATTGAAAAACACAATAAAAAACGATAAAAATGGCAAAAGAGACCTTTAAGAGGGAAAAACCCCACGTAAACGTAGGTACCATTGGTCACGTTGACCATGGTAAAACTACTTTAACAGCAGCTATTACCATGATCTTGTCTAAAAAAGGTATGGGTAACGTAGCAAAGAAGTACGACGAGATTGATGGAGCTCCTGAAGAAAAAGAAAGGGGTATCACCATCAACACGGCGCACGTAGAATACCAAACCGCCAATCGTCACTATGCGCACGTTGACTGTCCTGGTCACGCCGACTATGTGAAGAACATGATTACGGGTGCTGCTCAGATGGACGGTGCCATTCTGGTGGTAGCCGCTACTGATGGTCCTATGCCACAAACTAAGGAGCACATCTTGTTGGCTCGTCAGGTGGGTGTACCTCGTATCGTAGTATTTATGAACAAGGTAGACTTGGTAGATGATGCTGAGTTGCTTGAACTGGTTGAAATGGAAATCCGTGAATTATTAACTTCCTATGGTTTCGACGGAGATAATACGCCTATCATTCAGGGTTCTGCTACGGGTGCTTTGGCTGAAGATCCAAAGTGGGTAGCAAAAATCGATGAGCTGATGGAAGCCGTTGATACTTATATTCCTTTACCTCCTCGTCCGGTGGATATGCCATTCCTGATGAGTGTAGAAGATGTATTCTCGATTACAGGTCGTGGTACAGTTGCCACAGGTCGTATCGAGCGTGGTCGTATCAAAGTAGGTGAAGGTATTGAAATAGTGGGTCTGATGGAAGCTCCGCTGGTTTCTACTGTTACTGGTGTTGAAATGTTTAAGAAGTTGTTGGATGAAGGGGAAGCTGGTGACAACGCAGGTCTGTTGCTCCGTGGTATTGAAAAAACGCAAATCCGCAGAGGAATGGTACTTTGTAAGCCAGGTTCTATCACTCCACACACTGAGTTCAAGGGAGAGGTTTACGTACTAAGCAAAGAAGAAGGTGGTCGTCACACGCCTTTCTTTAATAAATACCGTCCACAATTCTATTTCCGTACTACCGACGTAACGGGTGAAGTAACCCTGCCTGCAGGAACGGAGATGGTAATGCCTGGTGATAATATTAACCTTTCTGTGAAGCTGATACAGCCAATCGCTATGGAAAAAGGTCTGAAATTCGCTATCCGCGAAGGTGGACGTACCGTAGGTGCCGGTCAGGTTACTGAAATTTTAAAATAAGCCCGGAAGCCTAGCTTTCACGGTTTATTTACAAATGTTTTATTACATTTGTCAACATTTCTAAAAGCTGTTCCGGTCTCCGGAATAGCTTTTAGCTTTATACGGGCATAGCACAACGGTTAGTGTAGAGGTCTCCAAAACCTTTGATCTGGGTTCGAATCCTAGTGCCCGTGCAACCTAATGGGTTTCAAATTTTTTATATGAATAAAATTGCCAATTATTTCCGGGAAAGTTACCAGGAGCTGCTGGAAAAAGTAACCTGGCCCAGTTGGAATCACTTGCAGCAAAGTACCATGATTGTTCTGGTTGCAACGATTCTTATTACCGCTATGGTGTCGCTAATGGATTTTGCCAGCAATCAGATGCTGAAATTGATATACTCACTCTTTAAGTAATCATTCTTATGGATACGATGGAAACCACCACACCTGTGGTAGAAAATACGGCCCCCCCAGCACCCGAAACCAAATGGTATGTGTTGCGTGTGGTGAGTGGCAAGGAAAGAAAAGTGAAGGAGTATCTGGATAAAGATATTTTACGTAGTGGATGGCAAACTATTATTAAGCAGGTTTTCCTGCCCATGGAGAAAGTATATAAAGTGCAGAACGGTAAAAAAGTAATGCGCGAAAAAAACTATTATCCCGGATATGTAATGATGGAAGTGCTGGATGGTAAACTCTCCGATGATATTGTACAACACATCAGCAATGTGAGCAATGTGATGCACTTTTTAACCGACGGAAAGGGTTCAAAGGGCAATATCGTTAAGCTCCGCAAAGCTGAAGTGAATAAAATGCTCGGTAAGGTAGATGAAATGAACGATCAGGGTGTTACCATGAGCGAGCCATTTATCATTGGCGAAACTATTAAAATTATTGAAGGACCTTTCAATGATTTCAACGGTGTTATTGAAGATGTGAATGATGAAAAAAAGAAATTAAAGGTTACCGTAAAAATATTCGGACGTTCTACACCGGTAGAACTCAGCTATATGCAGGTGGAGAAAATCAGCTAAGCTGGCCTATTTTATTTGAGAAGCCGCCGAATTTCGGCGGCTTTTTTTGTGTGGGGTACATCCTCCAATTCCGTTGATGCCTTTTGGTTGATGGGATATAATCTAATTCGAATTCGACACCATTTTTTGCAGTATTCTCAGCTTCTAATTAGAAAGCTATTAGTGACTGCGGCAGCAACCAATTACATAAAAATTAGGCGGATTGACCGTTCTCAGAAACCAGCACAAAACAGTAAAAAGTAGCAAGATGCAGAAATCCTTAATGATAATCAATCAATTAGATGTTTTTTGGGCAAAAAAAATTTACGGAAATCCGTAATTGGTGGTATTGAATTAAAACTTAACTTTATTTCAGCTGAATTAGCCAGAGAAGTAAGATACCTCAAGAGGAGGGGTGAACTGAAATAATGTTTTAAATATAATTTCGATTTAATTTTTTGATAGAACTTTTTTAATTTTCATTTAAATATTATGAACTCCACTCCACTCCACTCCACTCCACTCCACTCCACTGCGCTATGCTCGC
>JBBAJQ010000063.1:9096-10476 GCA_040403945.1 Sediminibacterium sp. | reverse complement strand
CCTGTTGAGGAAGAACCGTAAATACACTCTTGCTACAAACTACAGTAGACATTGGCGTGATAATCACTGGAGGATTTACTGGAATCTGAACTGTGAAGGATAATCCATTACAAGTTCCTGATTTAGTGTTTACTACATAAGTAGCTGTTTGCGTCCGGTTAGATGAATTATAAAGCTGTCCAAAGAAATTAGTACTATTTAACCTTGAATCCCCGCCGCTAAGTGAGGCAGTTATATTCGGAACATTCCAAGAATATAAGGTTCCTTCAGGAACAATACCATATGTACTTCCATCAACTGGAGTAAATCCGAATGCTACTCCGTTACAAACTGGAATTACAAAATTATTAATGTATGCAGCCGGTAATATGGTAACTGTTAGAGTAAAGCTCTTATTGGGTCCACAATTCAACGGAGTAGGTGTTACCAGGTAAGTAGCCGTTTGAATTACATTGGTTTCATTTTTCAATGTGCCAAAAATCTCAAGCTTACCAGTATCACTTTGTCCGCCAGAAACTGTTCCAGTGTAGGTTGGAACTAACCAGCTATAGGTAATTCCATCTGGTACAATACCATTTGTGCCATTTGCAGGCACTACGCTAAATCTTACTCCACTACAGATTACTGTAGACATTGGATCTATATATCCACCAGCTCTTACTTCTACCGAAACCGTAAACGAATTGCTTACATTACAATTAACTGTTGATGGAGTAACTGTGTAATAAGCGAATTGATTAACGTTCGATATGTTATAGAGTAAACCAGTTATAAATGTTCGATCAACTGCCGACTCCCCTCCTGTTATAGAACCTGAATATGTTGGAACCGACCAACGATAGAAGGTTTGATCAGGTACAATATCAGTTCCATTATCAGTTGGTGATACTACAAATGCTGCTCCACTACAAGTAACCGTTGTTAGTGAGTTAATAGATGGAGTTGGATAAACAGTTACCGTTAGCGTAAAGCTACTTCCACTACAAGTTCCTGAACTTGGAATAACAGTATAAGTGGCTGTCTGATTTCTATTGGATGAATTAAAGAGTCGCCCGCTAATATATGTTTTATTAGATCCGGAATCCCCTCCAGTTAAAGAAGAAGTTTGAGACGGTATTCCCCAAGCATAACGAATATCAACAGGAACAATATTGTTTTCAAATCCAATCATTGGAGATACTTCAAATGTTACCCCACTACATACTACCGTAGTTAATGCATTAAACACTGGTGTCGGATTCACAAACACCGTTAGGGTGAATGAACCTCCCTCACAACTTCCTGTAGTAGCCTTTGGAATTACTATGTAGGTAGCCGTACGTACAACATTCGTCATGTTAAACAGCTTACCGGATATGAATGTCTGATTGCTTCCGCTAT
>JBBAJQ010000063.1:5963-8996 GCA_040403945.1 Sediminibacterium sp. | reverse complement strand
CCCCACTACATACTACAGTACTCATCGCACTGAATACAGGGGTAGGATTAACATACACTGTTAACGTAAACGTACCTCCCTGACAGCTTCCCGTTGTAGCAGTTGGGGTTACCGTATACGTAGCTGTACGCATCACATTCGTCATGTTAAACAGCTTACCGGATATGAATGTCTGATTGCTTCCGCTATCGCCGCCCGACATCGTTGCTGAATACGTTGGTATACTCCAGCTATACTTAGTATCACTCGGTACAATATTGCCTATAAAGCCATCCTTCGGTGATACTTCAAATGTTACCCCACTACATACTACAGTACTCATCGCACTGAATACAGGGGTAGGATTAACATAAACCACCAATGAGAAGGCTCCACCCTGACAACTTCCTGTGGTAGCCGTTGGTATTACATTATACGTAGCAGACTGCAGAATATTAGTGGCGTTAAATAACTTGCCGGAAATAAATGACTGCAAACTAGCACTAGCACCACCACTAATTACTGCTGAATGTGATGGAAGTTCCCAACTGTACTTAGTATTTACAGGTACTATATTGCCTACAAAACCAACTTTTGGAGATACTTCAAATGTTACCCCGCTACATACAACGGTACTTAATGCGCTAAATACAGGCGTTGGGTTCACCAACATAACTAGGGTGAAGGAAGATCCTGTACATGCACCAGACAACGGAACTACAGTATAAGTTGTAGTCTGAGCTATGTTACTTGCATTTGTAAGCTTGCCATTCAAGTTCAACTGACTGCTTGCAGATACGCCACCACTGAGGTAACTATTATAAGAAGGCTCACCCCATGAATATCTAATATCATCTGGAACTATTCCCTCAACTCCATCAGATGGAACTACTGTGAACGTGAATCCACTACATACTGTTGAATTGATTTGCCCAATTTCAGGTGTCGGATATACAGTAACATTTAACGTAAAGCTATTCGTCGAGCCACAACTTACAGATCCCGGAGTAACTGTATATGTAGCTGTTTTTATCGAATTGGTAGAATTTTTCAATGTTCCAACCAAATAAGAAAGCGCTGTCGTTTGTGAGTCGCCATTTAAAATACCAGCACCTGTAGGAGCAGACCATGTATAAAGAGTGGTAGAAGGAATAATTCCATCCGTTCCATCTACCGGTGTATATCTAAACTGAGTTCCACTACAAGTAGTTAAATTAATTGTATTAATCGTAGCGCCCGGTAAAATATAAATAGTCACACTGAAAGCATTTCCGGCGCAAGCTCCCACAGTTGTTGGAGTTACCATATATGTAGCGGTAACAACCGTACTTATCAGGTTGGTTAATTTACCGGTTACATTAGATGTAGGCGTAAACTGAGCACTTCCATTTATAAAATTAACACCTGCTGGGGCAGTCCAAGTAAATAAGGTGTTGTCGGGAATTTCACCATGGGTAACGTTAGTTGGCGTAACTGTGAAGGTTACTCCATTACAAACAGTTTGTGAAATTGGCTGAACTATTGCAACAGGACTTACATAAACAGTAACTGTAAATGGAGCCGAGGAGAAGCCACCATTACTTGGCGTAACCAAATAGGTAGCCGTTAACATTGAGTTAGTGTTGTTAACGATTGTACCAAATATCGGTGATACATTAGTAGCAGAACCCCCTGCAGTCAGCGTAAGGCCAGAGGTCAAGGTTACGCTTGACCAAGTAAATAATGTTGAAGATGGTACAGTACCATTCACCCCATCAACCGGTGCAGTAGTAAATGGAACATTTGTACAAACCGTTGTAGAATAAGAGAAGATGGCAGGTACCGGCTTCACTGTTAATGTTATTGTAAATGGTGTTCCCACTCCACAGCTTGTGCTAGGCGTAACGTAGAAAAATGCATCATGGTTGGTGCTCGTGCTATTTCCTATAGTTGAAACTATACTTGACTGATTACTTCCAGAATTACCTCCAGTCAATCCAGGTTCTAAAGTTGGAATTGCCCAAGAGAATACGGTTTCATCAGGTACATTTCCATTAATATCATTAACCGGTGAAATGGCAAAAGGTATACCACCAAAGGCAATGGCTGTAAAGCTAGTAGGTGTTGCTACAGGCTTAATTGACACAACCAGACTAAAGGATGTTGCAGCGCCACAATTTAAAATATTAGGGGTCACTTCATATGTTGCAGTAACCATTAAACCTGTAGTATTAATAACAGTTCCAGTAATTGGAGAAACATAGCTATTATTAGAAACTCCTCCTGAAATGCCGGTTCCTACTGGAGCTGCCCACTTATAGGTGGTACCATTAGGCACAATACCATCTCTGCCATTTTCAGGGATTACATTAAACGTTACTCCAGAACATACTGTTGTATACATGGTGCTAATGGTAGCACCTGGATTCAATGTAATTGTAATAGTAAATGGATTACCTGCACAATTAAGTGATGAAGTTGGATATACAACATAGGTAGCTGTCTGAGCAACATTTGACAGATTAACTAACATGCCGGTGACCTCAGCAGCATTTGCACCCGAAGCACCGCCGGTGATAGAATTTGAATAAGTTGGAATATTCCAAGTGTATGTAGTCCCTTCAGGAATAATATTTCCATTTGACTCAGATGGAGTAATAGTAAATGGCGTATTGCTACATATAGCAGTTGTAATAGCATTTATTACTGGGGTAGATCTAAGTATCACACTTACAGTAAATGTTGCACCTGTACAATTTGCTAACGTTGATGGAGTAACAATATAAGTTACAGTTTGTGTAGTATTTGTTTGATTAAATAACTTACCTGTAATACTATTTGCGAGATTTCCTGAGTCTCCACCCGTAACAGTCGAAGAAGCTGATGGTACATTCCAGGTGTATTTTGTATTCATCGGAACTATCCCGTTCGTAATATTTACTGGTGAAACCTCAAACGGATATCCGCTACAAACCACTCTAGTTATTGGAGTAATAACAGGTGTTGGATTTACATATACTACTACCGTAAACGTTGCGCCTACGCAGCTTCCTGGTGCAGGGGCCGTTGGCGTTA
>JBBAJQ010000063.1:0-5863 GCA_040403945.1 Sediminibacterium sp. | reverse complement strand
TAATATTCGTCGGACTTACCTCAAACGATGCACCACTACATATCGTAGTGCTCATTGCAGTTATAACGGCTTTAGGGTTTACATATACAACCACTGAGAAGGTGTTACCTAAACAACTTACGCCACTATTTAGATAAGTAGGTGTAACATTATAAGTAGCAGTTTGCTGTATATTGGTTCCATTAGTTAATGTGCCAGTAATAGGATTACCATAACCACTATTGCCATCTAACCCGCCCGTTAAGGAAGCATTAGAAGCCGTTAGGTAAATCCATGAGTAATTCATGTTTGCAGCTGCAGGTACTATACCATTAATATTTTGGGCAGGACTAACTGTAAATAATACCCCGCTACAGGAAGTAGTAGACATTGGCGTAATAGCAGGAACTGGATTAACAGTTACATTTACTACAAATGTTGCTCCCGTACAAACTCCAGCCACCGGAACAACCTGATAGGTAACCAGTTGCTGCGTATTAGTTGTATGAGAAAGGGTACCGGAAATGGAACTTACATTAGAAGCAGGCAATAACCCACTCACACCTGGCGTAACAGGGGTTGCCCATGAATAAGATGTATTATTCGGAACTATACCATTCGTATAATCTGTAAATGGAACTACTAGGAAGGATGCACCTGAGCAAATAACTCTATTGAAATTACTAACCGCAGGTGTTGGGTTTATCCAAACTGTGAGTGTAAACGGATTACCTACGCAAGATGCAAGGGTAGCTCTTGGTGTTACCAGATAAGTAGCCGTTTGCGTAGTATTTGTTCCATTGAACAATAATCCATTTATAGTATTAACATAGGTAGGATTTCCACTTCCATTGGTAATAGAAGTAGTACTTACAAGAGGGGCATTCCATCTGTATTGCGTGTTTTGAGGAACAATTCCATTCAGCGTTTCAGTGGCAGCTACAGCAAAACCGGTTCCGCTACAAACCACTGTGCTCATTTGATTAATCTGTGGAGCAGGGTAAAGTGTAACAGTCAATGTAAAGGTTGCTGCAGAACAACTACCCGCTGGAGGGAATGCTGTAACAATATAAGTAGCCGTTTGCGTAACATTAGTTCCGTTCACTAAGGTTCCGAAAATTCCATCTTTTCTGCCATTAGAGGAAACGCCGCCATTAACTATTCCGGTATATGAAGGCGCCTCCCAAGTATATTGAGTTCCCTCAGGAACTACCCCATCAGTACCGTTTATTGGAGTCACATTGAACATTACCCCGCTACAAGTTGCTGTGGTCATTGCATTCAAATAACCACCCGGATTCACAATAACTGTTACAGTAAATGAGGCGCCTACGCAATTATATTGTGACTTAGGAATAACTGTATATGTAGCCGTTTCTACATAGTTGGAATTACTGGTAAGAAGTCCGAAAACATTCGGTTGGCCCGATTTCGACTCTCCGCCAGATAAATTTATACTATAAGCAGGAATTTCCCAGCTGTATGAATTATTGAAAGGTACTCGTCCATTGGTTATGTCTGCGGGAGAAACAGCAAAAGGAATACCACTACAAGTTACCGTACTCATAGCATTAATCAACGGCTCTGGATATACGGTTACCAATAAAGTGAAAGGATTATTTTGTCCACAAAGCGTTGTAGTTGGAGTAACTATATAAGTAGCAGTTTGAATAGAGCTGGCAACATTAAATAATCTGCCAGTTAATGCATCTTGTAAAATAGTTTGTGAATCGCCGCCAGACAGGGAAGCTGAATAAGTTGGAACAGTCCAAGTATATTTTGTGCCTTCAGGAACAATACCATGCGTTCCATTAGCAGGTGTTATATTAAATGTTACACCACTACAAGTAGCCACAGTCATGGTATTAATAACTGCTTTTGCATTTACAAATATGGTTGCAGTAAATGTATTTCCGGCACAATCTACTCCACCAGCTCTATAGATTGGCGTAACCTGGTAAGTAGCTGTTTGTATACTATTGGTACCATTCGTAAGTATCCCCGTAAAGTAGTTCCCCAATGCGCTAGACCCAGCACCAGTTCCGGTTAATAAAACATTCGAAACTACCCGGTTATTCCAGGTATAATACATGTTAGCTGCAACGGGAACAGAACCATTGATACCATCTGTAGGAGTGATAATAAATGTATTTCCACTACAAACTGTAGTACTCATTTGGGAAACTACAGGTATAGGATTTATATATGCGTTTAATATAAATGTAGCACCCACACAAATACCCGTGGTTGGTACAACTGAATATTGTGCATAATATCTGGTATTGGTAGGGTTATCAATAGTTCCAAAAATATTCGTTTGCCCAGCGGATGCAGACTGACCTCCGGATAAAGAAGCATTTTCATAAATTGGCACTCCCCAGCTATAGGTAGTATTATCTGGAACAATACCATTAGCTGAAGTTGGTGTAACTCGGAAGGTAATACCAGAACATTCTGTAGTAATAATGGTATTCATGATAGCAGCAGGATTCAGATAAACTGTAACTGTAAAGATGCCGCCTGTACAAGTTCCATAAGTTGGAGTAACCTGATAAGTTGCCGTTTGTTGAGTGCTGGTTCCATTAATGAGTGTACCAAAAATATTGGAGCCTCCATTAGGTTGTCCACCTGTAACGGAAGTATTTGAAACTAATGGTGCAGACCAACTATAAGAGATGCCTGTTGGTACTATTCCATTGGTACCATCTACCGGATTTACCACAAAGCCTACTCCACTACACGTAGTCCTACTCATCTCACTTATTACCGGCTTAGGATCTACCGTTACTACCACCGTAAACGGAGCGCCCGGACAACTTCCCTTTAATGGCGTTACAGGATACTGTACCGTTAATGGTCCACTCGATGTATTATACAACGGACCTCCATATATCGTAGCAGAAGCAGTACCATTCGAAACTCCACCCGTAACAGATCCATTCTGATGTACCGGTGAACCCCATGTATATGTAGTTCCATCCGGCACAAAGCCATCTGTACCATTAACCGGTGAAAAATCAAACGACGTACCCGTACATATTACTCTATTAATCGTATTAATCGCCGCCGCAGGATTTACATATACCGTTAAGCTAAACTGATTACCAGAATTCGTTACCCCAGAACATGCACCATACGATGGCGTTATTATATAAACCGCCGTTTGGGTAACACTGGTGGTATTATTTAAACTACCTGAAATCGTAGTAACAGCACTTCCACTTACTCCACCTGTTAATGAGGATGAAGATGAATTCGGTGTACTCCAGGTATATGAAGTACCTGCAGGAACAACCCCATTTAATCCATTGGTAGGCGAAACAGCGAATACCCCATTACATATAGTAGTACTTATAGGTGTGATAGTTGGCTTAGGATCTATCGTAACAATCACTGAGAACGTGACCCCACCACAATTAGGAGTAGCAGCAACTACATTATAGGTAGCCGAATAAGTTTTATTAGTAGGATTAAAGAGCGTACCAAATATATTAGACTGGCCGGGTGAAGCACTTTGACCACCATACAAAGCCCCATTACTTGTTGAAGGAGCTTCCCAGCTATAAGTTGTTCCAAATGGCACAAAACCATTTACCCCATTGTTTGGAGTAACTGTAAATGTGTTTTCAGTACAAATAACTGCGGTCATAGTATTAATCACCGGCTTAGGATTAACAAACACAGTAACCGTAAATGCATTACCAGCACTAGCAGCGGTACAGCTTCCAAAAGTTGGAACTACTGAATACACTGCAGTTTGAGTTGTATTACTTGTATTAGTTAAAATGCCGGTTATACTTGTAGTTTGCGTTCCCGATATACCACCCGTTAAAGATGATGAACTTATTTGCGGAGTGGCCCATGTATATATGGTATTCGAAGGTACCGTTCCATCTGTGCCATTTAAAGGAGTAACTGTAAATGGTCCATTACAGATTACTCTACTCATTTGAGTAATTAAAGGCCTGGGATCTACATAAACATACACATTGAAGTTTGATCCCTGACACAAAGAAGTAGAAGGACGAACACTATACAATGTGTAATAGCGTGCGTTACTGTTATTAGTAATTTGACCAGAAATGCTAGTAGGAGAAAGCACAGAACCTGTTCCACCAGTCATTACCCCCGGTGTGGTATTTTCATAAGTGGGGGCTGTCCAATAATAAGTTGTACTGGCAGGAATCAAATTCCCTGCTACAGAATTGGTTGGCACAACAGTGAATGTAAACCCAGTACAAATGGCATCTACAATCTGATTAACAAATGGGGTTGGATTTACATAAACTATCAATGTAAAGCTGGAAGAAGAACATACCCCATTAGAAGCAGTTACAGTATATGTAGCCGACTGCTGAACTAAACTAGAATTGGTTAATGTACCTGTAATAGTTCCGGTTCCGGAACCAGAGGGGGCCCCTGTTAAGGATGCGGAGGAAGTACTTATTCTCGTCCAACTGTAACTCAAATTAGCAGGAACATTGGTACCATTTACTCCTTGAGTTGGCACCGCAACAAATGGAACACCGCTACAAGAAGTAGTAGACATCTGATTAATAGATGGCTGAGGGAATACACTTACAACAAGGTTGAAGTTATTTCCAGGACAGTTCCCTACCTGTGAACGAGACCTTACAATGTAGGTCGCATTGTATGTTATGTTAGAAGAGTTGAATAATTCGCCTGTTATATCAAGCTGTCCGGTACTCACCGTTTGTCCGCCGGTTAATGCAGGATTTTGCATGGAGGGGGCATCCCAGGTAAAAGTAGTTCCATCCGGAACAAAACCGTTTGTTCCATTAGTAGGCGTAACTGTGAAGCCAATTCCGGAACATGCATTTCTTACCATATTTGTGATAGAAGGAACGGGGTTCACAAAGAAGGTGAGTGTAAATGGTGTGGAGTTTCCACAAGTTCCGAATGATGGTATTACTGTATAAGTAGCTGTTTGCGTAACGCTGGAGGTATTAATTAAGTTTTGTGTAATTCCACCAGTCTGTGACCCCGAATTACCGCCCGTGAGAGAAGAAGATGAATATGTTGGAATACCCCATGTGTAAACCGCATTGGTTGGAATCGATGTACCATTGATATTATTAGTTGGTACAGCAGTAATCGTTCCCGCACAACTAGTGATACTCATTTCATTTACCAAAGGCTTGGGCTGGATATACGCCAAAACCTGGAAGGTATTCCCCAAACATAAACCGGTAGTTGGCCTAACCGTGTAAGTCGCAGAATAAGTGATATTCGAACTGTTATTCAATGTGCCGAATACATCGTTTTGTGGAGTCGAAACAGACACACCGCCAGAAAGTGCTGGATTTTGATAGGTAGGTTCAAGCCAGGTATAAGTCGTATTGGCAGGAATAATATTTCCTGGTAAAGAAGCCGAAGGTGTTACCGTAAACTGAATACCCGAGCATGTAGTAGAACTCATTGCCGCAATGGTGGCAGCCGGATTAACAGTAACAGTTACCTGAAACGCTGAACCCGCACAACCACTAAAGGAAGGCGTTACTGTATATGTAGCTGTTTGTGCAACTGGAGTTCCGTTGAAAAGCGTTCCGGTTACAAAGCTTACGTTTGCACCTATACCTCCACCAGTTAATGATACATTACTAACTACTGGTGTAGTAGTCCAAGTATAAGAAGTATTCAGGGGCACTACATTTCCATTACCATTCGTTGGACTTATTACAAAAGTTACACCACTACAAACTGTTTGGAAAATTCCCGCAATTGCTGGTCTTGGATTTACAATTACCGTGATAGTGAATGGATTTCCCACGCAAGCACCATATTCAGCAGGACCAACCGGTGTAACCGTGTAAGCAGCCGTAAGCACAGCATTTGTTGGATTGGTTAATGTACCGGAAATAAA
>JBBAJQ010000062.1:0-10712 GCA_040403945.1 Sediminibacterium sp. | reverse complement strand
GCTACGTTTTTAGTAGTATTTCGCAAACGAGGTTTCCGTTTGATAAATATGAACAGGAAAAATACCCCATTGATTTTCCTGATCCAATTGATACCGTCAAGATCCGTAAGGAGCAGTTGGGTTGTCAGCAAAAAGACCTGGTAAGTGTAATGGGATTAAAAAGCCGTGTGAGTGGAATCTTTAGTCGTAAAAAGTGAAGGGCTAATTCAACCAAAAGTCTTCATAAATGAATCTTAGGGCGAAACATAATAATTTTATAAAGCAATAGGCTCAGGTTTATTGCTATTACCAATGTAATATTTGCAACCAAATTAGTTTATTATGAAGCAAATGCTATTAGTGCTCTGTATGTTTTGTTCTTTGGCAGCCGTGCATGGTCAATCCTATTCTACAGCCAACGCACATTCACACAACGATTATGAGCAAAACAAACCATTTACGTTAGCGTATAACGAACTGTTTGGGTCAATTGAGGCAGATATCTTTTTGGTAAACGGGACAATTTTAGTAGGACATAATGTAAAGGATCTGACACCCAGCCGGTCGCTTGAGAATTTGTACTTAGCACCCATAGCCGAGTATAAGCCAACCAGAAAGCTTCAATTGCTAATTGATATTAAATCCGAAGCGGCCAGCACTTTACAATCCTTGGTTGATTTGTTGAAAAAATACCCGACAATCATTAACAATAAAAACATTCGCATTGTAATATCTGGAAATGCCCCCAAGCCTGCCGAGTTTGATCAATATCCCGCGTTTATTTGGTTTGATGGAAGAATCAATACCGAGTATACCAAAGAACAATTGCAAAGAATCGCCCTATTAAGTGGAGACTTTGGAAATTTTGTGGTTACAAGAAGATGGCCCCTACAGCAAGAAGACCTTGCAAAACTAGAAACAGCCATAAAAAGCGCACATGATTTAGATAAACCTATTCGATTTTGGGCTAGTCCAGATTTTAAAGACGCCTGGGAGCAATTTATTCAGTTAAAAGTAGATTTTATTAATACCGACAAAATTAATGAGCTCTCCGATTTTATGGTATCTCGCAACAAGGCGGTTCATCAGTTGCCGTATAATAGAATTATTCAATCGGCAGGCACCGTTGTTCGTTACGGAAAACCGTCGCTCGAAAACCATGCTTTAGATATTGCGAATCTGAGCGACAAAAACCTGGTAGTGGTTGAAGAAAGATATGGAGTTTTTGTTCTGGATATTCTGCAGAACAAAGTAATCAACGAATGGCGATTTGAGCAAGACCAATCCTATAAAGGGATGATGAGCACCTATTCGGGAATCAAAACAATAATTATAAACGGAAAGCAATATATTCTTTGGTCGGCGGCAACAGGAAACAAATCGGCGTTAATGATTGCGGAATGGGAGCAAGGATTTAAAAATATAACTAGTATACCATTTGAAAAAAAGGTACCTGCCAAAAATGCTTTGCCTAATCAGGTAGAAGTGGTTAAAGAAAACGATCAGTATTTTATTTATGTTGTTTTAAATGGCAACAACGAATTGGTTAAGTTAAGTTGGGATACAAGAGCCATTGTTTGGAAAGCCAACACAGGGGTAGCGCCTTTTGGACTAGCGGTTATAGGGAAAAATGTTTTTGTAACCAATTGGGCAGGAGAATCAGTTACAGACAGCAGTAAATCAACGGCAGGCGTTCCCTGGGGATTAGCCTATACAAGCCCAATCACTGGAGCTACTGCTAGCGGCACTATTTCGATTTTTAATTCAGCGAATGGAACGTTAAAAAAAGAAATGACGGTGGGCCTTCACCCGAATGCTATAATAGCTTCTGCGGATGGCAAATTTATTTATGTGGCCAATGGATCAAGCGATGAAATATCTGTTATTAATGCAAGCAACCATCAACTGGTAGAAAACATTTTTGTTGGAATGGCCGGGAAAAACTTACAAGGCAGCACCCCCAATGGATTGGCGCTAAGCGCTGATGGAAAAAAATTATACGTGTCTAATGGATTGGATAATGCCATTGCAGTAATCCATTTAGGAAACAGCTGCGCTAAATATGGTACAGGTAAAACTTTTGTAGAGGGATTTATTCCTACAGAAGCATATCCTGCAGGATTGCTAATTAAAGAAAACAAATTAATTGTTGCCAATTTAGAGTCAGATGGTGCCAATGTAGTAGACGAAAAGAAACAAGCCAGAACAATTCATCAAGAACTGGCCTCGGTAAGCATTATTCCCGTACCCAATCAAACAGAATTAAACGGGTATACCACTAGCGTTAAAACGCAAAATCTATTAAGCAGAGTAGACCAGTTATTATTACCAACAAGACCCAATGTAGAAGCCGTTCCTATACCGGAAAGAATAGGAGAGCCCTCTGTGTTTAAGCATGTAGTATATATAATCAAAGAAAATAAAACCTACGACCAGGTGTTAGGAGACGTAAAGAATGGAAATGGCGACAGCAGCCTTTGTGTATTTGGCGAAAAATATACTCCTAATACACATGCACTAGTAAAGCAATTTGGTGGGCTGGATAATTTCTACGCATCAGGAAAATCTTCCGCAGAAGGCCATCAATGGACCGACGCCGGAATGGTGTCAGATTATGTTGAAAAAAATGTACGTGCTTGGTTTAGAAGCTATCCGCATCGGCAGGAAGACGCATTGGTATATAATAAGGCAGGATTTATTTGGAACCATGCACTAACCTTTGGAAAAACAGTACGTGTTTTTGGAGAAGCTTGTGAAACAGAGTATGATAAAAAGTTAAACTGGTTCGATTTGTATAAACAATACGAACAAGGAATAAAACCCACATGGTATAACACAACTACTATCGACAATTTATATCCTATTATCTCTCCCACATTTCCAGATTGTGATAATATGGTGTTTAGCGACCAGCAAAGAGCGAGTATTTTTATTGAAGAATGGAATCAGTTAGCTGCTAAAGACAGTTTACCAAATTTAATGGTGCTCTCGCTTCCCAATGACCATACAGCGGGAACTTCTCCTAATTTCCCTACCCCCTTTGCAATGGTTGCAGACAACGACTTAGCTCTTGGTAGAATTGTTGAAATGATTTCGAAAAGCAAGTATTGGGATTCAACAGTAATATTTGTTACCGAAGACGACTCACAGGGCGGTTGGGATCATGTTTCGGCCTATCGAACTGTTGGAATGGTAATTAGTCCATATACTTCCAATAAAATGGTTCATACAAATTACAACCAGGTTTCTATGTTGAGAACCATTGAACAAATTTTGGGCATCCCACCTATGAATACCATGGATGCAACTTCCCGGGTAATGACAGAGTGCTTTCAAAAAAGTAAAAACACCAGCAGTTACACGGCAGTTCCCAATCGAGTGCCGCTAAACGAAAAGAACAAATCGTTATCCAGTTTAAAGGGTATTGAAAAAAGGTATGCTGAAATTTCTCAAAACGAAGTGTTTAATGAAGTGGATGGCGGGCAAGACGATGTAATGAATAAAATATTATGGTATTATGTAAAAGGCGCGCAAAAGTATCCCATGATATTGAACAAATAATAAAACTAATTATCCGGAAGCAATCAATGCAGTAAATAGCGTGACCAAAATTTGCAATACCGGCAGAATGTTGAACATCTGCCTCTTACCAATGCAGTTTTACACGGGTCAGATAATCGCTTAAGCGCTTTACGCAATCTAGTACCGCTTCTGTTTAAAAGAATCAATGAAGGAAGCCTGCTTACTGTAATTGAAATCTCAGCAGATTAACTCTACCTTTTTCATGCAGCTAGGCGGACTCAAATTGAGCAACCGTTTTCCGAGATGTTTTCTACTATTTTGTGGTTTTGGCGCATTTTGCCCGGCTGGCGCATATTCCCCGGTTATTTGTTTGGCAGTAATACTATTCAATCTACTCCACCCTTCGGTCTCCTCTCTTTACAATTTATGCAAGGAGGCAAATCAATCCACACAGCACTACATCGATTTAGTAGATTCTTTTAACGAGCCCCAGCCCCAGCAGCTTTTTTTCGGCTTTAGTATTTAAATTGTGTATTCAATAATTGCTGACCATTAAATATAAAAATCATGGCTACAAATCGCAGAGACTTTATGCGTAACCTCACCTATAGCGCCGTAGGGGTTGGTTTTGCTGGCGTTGCACAGGGCTTTACTGCCAAGAGCTATAATAGAATTATGGGTGCTAACGATCGATTGAATGTAGCGCTCATGGGTTGCGGGCGAAGGGTAAGTGCCTATTATGATGCTTTGAAGAATAAGAATAACAATGTAGACCTGGCGTATATCTGCGATGTGATGAAGAAGCAGCGCGAAAAAGTGGGGAAGGACCTGAATGGTAAAGTTGAGGGCAACGCCAAGCTGGTGGCTGATATTCATGATGTGTGGAATGATAAAAGCGTAGACGCCATATTTAATGCTACGCCAGACCATTGGCATGCACCAGGTACCTGGATGGCCATGCAGGCGGGCAAGCACGTATATATTGAAAAACCTTGCAGCCACAATCCCCGAGAGGGCGAATTGCTGGTGGCTTTTCAGCAGAAATATGGCAAAGTGATTCAGATGGGTAATCAGCAAAGATCGGCCAAAGAGTCTCAGGAGATTATTGCGGAAATTCACAAAGGCGTAATTGGAGATGTATACAAGGCATTGGCATTTTATTCCAATTCCCGCGGTGCTGTGCCCATTGAGAAAAAAGCACCAATACCCGACGGTTTAGACTGGGAGCTTTGGCAGGGGCCGGCTCCACACAGAGAATACACCGACAATACCTGGGACTATAACTGGCATTGGTATGGATGGCATTGGGGTACCGCCGAAACTGGTAACAATGCTACCCATGAATTAGACGTGGCTCGTTGGGCTTTGCAGACGACCTATCCGGAAAAAGTGGAAGTGGAAGCGGCCAAGCGCCACTTTGCCAACGATGGTTGGGTGATGTATGATACCATGGACGCTACTTTCCGTTTTCCTGGCAATAAAATTATCCAGTGGGATGGCAAGAGCCGCAGTGGATATAATACTTATGGCAGCGACCGAGGAACTGTTATTTATGGCAGCGAGGGCACAGTTTTTGTGAACCGCAACGGCTATACTTTATTTGATCGCATGGGTAAAAAAGTAAGAGATAGCAAATCTACGGGCAATGAAGCGGGCACAGCTTTAGGCGGCGGGGGCGATATGACCGATGCGCACGTGGCCAACTTTTTTAACGTGATCCGCGGGAAAGAAACCAAACTAAATTCGCCTATTGAAGAAGGCGCTATTAGTCAAATGATGTGTCACTACGCGAATATTAGCTATAGAATTGGCAAGTCTTTTCAAGTGAATACCCAAAACGGACACATCCTAGATAAAGACGGGATGAAACTGTGGGATAGACAATATGAGAAAGGTTGGGAGCCTAAGTTATAGTACGTAATTCAAATCCAAAACACATAATCATGTCCACCTCCAATCCCACCAAAAACGTATTTCGTAATTTGTTATCTGCTCAATCTTGGTCATTAGATATTGGCATCCTCGTTCTTCGCCTCTGTTGCGCGCTGATGATTGTTCACGGATGGGGTAAGTTCGTTGATTTTTCTGATGGCGCTTCCGATTGGCCCGATCCGTTGCATGTTGGCCCTGTTGTTTCAAAGGGGTTAACCGTTTTTGCCGAGCTGTTTTGCACCCTGTTTGTGGTTGTAGGTCTTTTTACCCGTTTGGCACTTATACCACTCATTATTTGTATGTTGGTAATCATCTTTGTAATCCATGCTGGAGATCCTTTTGGAGAAAAGGAGTTGGGCGTGCATTATTTACTGGCCTACCTTACTTTGCTGTTTACTGGGCCGGGGAAGTATTCGCTGGATGGGGTTATGCAGAAGGCCTAGGAGAGCCGTGGGCTGGCCATAATAGGGAAAATAGTCCCAATTCTTACCCTTTTGCGTTGGAAGTGATTTGCCAAATCACAACCCTAGACCCCAACTCCAACTGTTTTAATCAGACATTTTGAAGCCAAGCCGTAATCTAAGTTGTTGATAAGTTTTGTGGACTTTTTTTGTCCACTAATTTTTTGCATGTATCTTTGGACAAAAATTGACCAATGGCGACAATAAAAAAAACGGAATCATTCGGAGAACACCTCAGGTCATTGAGAGAAGAAGCCGGACTTACTTTGAAATCTGTTGCTGAAGAAATCGGCATCGACACTTCATTGTTAGCTAAAATCGAACGGAACGAACGGCAGCCAACAAGGCAAATAATAAAAGAAGTTGCAGGGTACTTTAAAGTAAATGAAAGAGGCCTACACAATAATTTTTTGAGTGATCAAATTGCGTATAAAATTTTAGACCAGGAGGCAGATTTAAGCATTTTAAAGGTCGCAGAAGAGAAGGTTAAATATCTAAAAACAGTTCACAATGGAAAATAAAATTAAAGTCGTAGAATTATTTGCAGGCGTTGGGGGGTTTCGACTTGGTCTTGAAGGATGGAAAGGAAAATCTGCTTCATCAAACTATAAAAAAGGGCTAAAATCTCCTTACGAAGTTGTGTGGAGCAATCAATGGGAGCCCTCATCAAAAATTCAACACGCCTCATTAGTTTATGAAACACGTTTTGGAAAAAATGGACATAGTAACGAAGATATTTCTGCAGTTGATGTTTCAAAAATTCCAGACCACGATATGCTTGTTGGCGGTTTCCCTTGTCAAGACTATTCTGTAGCAACAACTTTAAAAAATTCTAAGGGTCTTATTGGAAAGAAAGGAGTTTTGTGGTGGAGTATTCATAAAATACTTTCCGAGAAAAAGAAAAAGCCCAAATATTTATTCCTAGAAAATGTTGACAGATTACTTATTTCTCCATCAGGACAAAGAGGAAGAGATTTTGCAATTATTTTACAAAGTTTAAATCACTTAGGCTACGCAGTCGAATGGCGTATTGTAAATGCGGCAGAATTTGGAATGCCACAAAGGAGAAGAAGAATTTTTATAGTTGCTTATTTAAAAGGAACTTCTATCTATGAAAACATAAAAGAGATTTCGCCAACTGAATGGATTTTAGACGAAGGCACTTTGGCAGATGCGTTTCCTGTAACACCTCTCACCACGTTATTTCCGACTGAGTTTAAGCTCAAAGGCGATATAGTTTCAATATCTGAAAATTTCAATAAAAATGGAGCAACAGGGCTTTTTGAGAACACTGGGTTAATGATTAATGGTTTGGTAACAACTATAAAAACACAACCAAATTACGATGGTGATTTTACAACTTTGAAAGACCTTATTCAAAACGGAGAAGTAACGGAGGATTTTTATATTGATAAAAACGACCTAGATAAGTGGATGTATTTAAAAGGGCCAAAGAAGGAAATGCGAACAAATGCGCAGGGTTTTGAATACAACTATAGTGAAGGGGGAATGATTTTTCCTGATCAGTTAGATAAACCATCGAGAACAATAATAACAGGAGAGGGTGGAAAATCAGCATCAAGATTTAAGCACGTAATACAAACTCCTAAAGGGTTTAGGCGACTTTCGCCAGTCGAGCTAGAGCGGTTAAATATGTTTCCTGATGATCATACAAAACTTGAAGGCGTTTCAGACACAAAACGAGCATTCTTTATGGGAAATGCTTTAGTGGTTGGTGTGATTGAAAAAATTGGAATATCCTTAACCCAAAAAATACGCAATGAAGCTGGCATACAATCCGAAAGATAAAAATTCGGTATTAGATTATGCGAAACAGCTCAAGGGAAAGACCTTGAGAGAAGTTTGCAATAGTGATATTTTAAAACATAAATACAGCGGAAAGGGTAATTTCGGGCAGGTACTTGAAAGATTTTATTTTGGATATGAACCAAACTCAAAGGCAGAGGCAGATTTTTTTGAGGCAGGGATGGAGTTAAAGTCAACACCTCTAAAGCGGTTGAAAAACGGCGAATACAGGTCAAAAGAAAGGCTGGTATTAAACATCATTAATTACCTCCAAGTAGTTAATCAACAATTTGAAACCAGTGATTTTTGGAAAAAGAATGCAACCTTATTACTCATTTTTTATTTACACCAAGCAAACTATGACTTGCTTGATTATGTAATTAAGCTAGTTGACGCATGGAAGTATCCAACTACCGATTTGGAAATCATCAAAAAAGACTGGCATTTAATCAAACAAAAAATTGAAGATGGAAAAGCTCACGAACTTTCTGAAGGAGACACGTTTTATTTAGGAGCTTGCACTAAGGGTGCAAATGCTAGCTCAACGAGAAATCAACCCTTCAGCAATGTTCCTGCAAAGCAGAGAGCATATTCTTTAAAACAAGGTTACGTAAATCATATTATTGCTTCAATTTCAACTGGGGCAATTGGAATTTATGGAAAACTAATTCCATCAGCTGCTGTTGCAAAGAGGCAAACCATTGAAGAAATTGTAATTTCAAAATTCAAACCATATTATAACAAAACGGTTAAACAAATTCTTAAAAAAACCGGCGTTAAAATTAACACTACAGCAAAGAGTTTTTATGCTAATCTGACAAAAGCAATTTTGGGAATTGAGTTGGACAAAGAAATCGAGGAGTTTGAAAAGGCTGAAATTATTGTAAAGACTGTAAGATTAAAGGAAAATAATTTGCCGAAAGAAGACATTTCATTTTCAAATTTTAAATACCAAGAAATTATAAATGAGGAATGGGATGAATCAAATTTCAAAGATATTTTAGAACATAAATTTTTATTTGTTTTCTTTCAATTTGAAAACGCGGAACTTGTTTTGCGAAAAGTTAAGTTTTGGAATATGCCATATGCCGACATTTTAGAAGCCGAGAAAGTTTGGGAACAAACAAAAACCATAGTTCAAAAAGGCAAAATTGTAAGAGAGGTTAAAAACGGAATCCGCTATACAAACTTTCCAAACAAAACCTTTAATCCTGTTTCACACGTGCGACCACACGCAACGAATGCAGCCGACACATATCCTTTACCTACAAAAGACAAATTGACAAAAGTAAAAAATTATACAAAGCATTGTTTTTGGCTAAACAACACTTACGTAAGGGATGAAATATATTTGAAATAGACAAAAGTTGATGCAATACCTCATTAACTAAAGATTTTTCATAGATAACAATATAACTCCGAGACAGAAGGCATGAACTTGCCTTATTACCTTTCTATGTTAGTCGATTGTTTTTTGATATAAGCAAATTTGTATTTTAATTTTTAGGTTGATGTTTTGCTGTTTTTAGATTGAAATTTTTATTCTGAAGCGTGTATTTGTTTTTCCTCATTTCATCTAGGCTAGACACTGCTAATTATTTACGTTGCTAAAACCCGTTTAGAAAGGTAACAGGTATGCGAGAATTCTGTTAGAGCCGATTATACTCAATGAAACCGTAAATGAATAGCCGCAATATTTTTAACAAATTGAATTAGAGCTGACACGGTAGAGAACCCTTTTCCCATAACAATTTAACAAAATGTGTACGGATAGATAAACGTATTTGCATCAAAATAATTAGATAGCCCAAGAAGCCAAGCCACCCTAAGGCACTTGCGCACTAATTTAAAAAATGCAATTATGAAAAATATTACCACACTACTATTTGTGTTTTGCTGCACCAGCTCAGCCTTCTGTCAAGAGAAAGAATTTACAACCTATCGCAATGGATTAATTTATAGCGAACGAACCATGGGCAAGCTGAGCCATATTGTAGATTCATTGAACCTGAAGTATAAGACGTGTAATTTTAATGCTACTTTCTATTCGAATAGTCAAACCATTGGGCACCTTATAAAAGTTGACTCGGCCAGTATTAAAGCAGCTTTGGTAGATATGGACAACCAAATTCCCATGGAGGACTTTGTAAAAAAATATCCAAAAGCAACTGTGGAGTGGAATGTGTTAATCACAAAAAGCAAATATAAAGACTACAAAGGAATCGACCTGATATCGTTTGACGAATTCGATTTGAAAGGTGAGAATGGTTTCAACTTCACAACGGATGTTCAGTCGGCGTATGAGCATGACTTTTCTGAACAATGGCTTTTTGATTATAATCAAAAATCTGAATACGCTGAAGAATCGTTAACGGCCTTTTATTTTCCGCAAAATTTTACTTCAATACCTATCCCCCAGAAGTATTCACAAATGATCGGCTATTCAGATTGCTTAATAGATACTACCACTACCAAATTTAAAGATAACCTAAAGGAGGGATGGGTTGGTCTTCCTCAAAATTGGGCTTCCCTGCCTTACAAGCAGAAAGCTAAACTACTCGATGATATGCGCCGAACAAGGGTTGTTGGCAGTTGCAGTCAAGACAATTCCCCAAGACTACATGCCATACACATTGCCTTACTATCTGCAGACACTTATTTTTGGGGAGTTTTTCTAAAAGCGCATCTGGATATTATGAACGACCGATTTGAAAGAACGACAGATGGAAGCTATGCATGGGCAAATAGAAATACCTACATCAAAGAATTAGAAGAGTTGAATATAAATGTTCCCGATCTTATTTTGGGCACATCGTTCCGAATTGAAAATCCAGCGACCAATCATTATTTTGGTAACATTGTTCGGCTTGGTCGTGCTTTAACAGAAAGCAAACAACGCAAAGAATTTGAACAAGCAATATTGTCCATCGTTTCCGATAACCAGTTGGATGCCTATAATCGAGTGATGTTTTATTTTCTGTTCCGCAATTACAATTATTACTTAGAAGACGC
>JBBAJQ010000061.1:8429-11528 GCA_040403945.1 Sediminibacterium sp. | reverse complement strand
TTTTCGGGGTAGCAAATTTTTACGGGGTTTCCTTGTATACGGTTGAGGGCATCCCGTAACCTTACTTCTTCCATCTGCTCCGTCATTACTTCCTGAAATGCTTGCCGCAGCAGGATGTTTTCGGGATCGTAGTTCTGCAATACATTAAACAGCAGCGAGGCAGATGACTGCAAGTGCCTTGCCTTTTTGGCTTCACCCGGCATGCCTTGAAAAATCAGTCCTCCAATTACAGCAATATCCCTGAATTTTCTACGGGCCATTTCCGTGCTATTCACGCTTATTTGTATATCACTCAGCAGGTTTTCTGTAGAGAACAGCGAAAAAATATTTTCTTCATCTACAGGAATCGGCTGATCGCTCAGTAATTCAAATCCATAATCATTCATAGAAATAGAAAAACTAATAGGCAATATTTTGCCAATTCGATAAGCCAACAGGGCGCTGAGTGCTTCATGTACCTGTCTGCCTTCAAATGGATATACCAACAGATGATATCCTTCTTTACTTCTGATATGTTCTATCAACAATTCATTCTCGCGGGGAATATGCGATAAGGTTTGTTGTTGTTCCATCAATAAGTGCAAGGCAGCTATTTCGGGTTCGCTTTCATCAATCAGCACTTTGTTAAATGTTTTTCTTAACAACGCTCCCAGATTAGCACTCAAACTCATTCTTCCTCCCATCCAGGATGGTATGATGGATTTTTTTTGGTTGCTGAGTTTTACCAGGGCCGTCATATCTTTTACACCTATCAGTTCCAAGTTTCTGCCTGCAAGCGTGAACACATCACCCGGCAATAATTTGCTGATAAACCATTCTTCAATTACCCCCATGTATTTTCCGCCGGTGGTTTTTACTTTTAACATGGCATCACTTACAATGGTGCCAATATGTAGGCGATGCCGCATTATCATTCTTCGGTTGCTGCAATAGATTCTTCCATCTATTTCCTGCAGCTTTTCGTATTCATCATATTGTTGCAGGGCTTTTCCTCCGCGGGTTAGCAGAAAAATAATATCATGCCATTCTTCCTGGCTGATAGCGGAAAAACAATGGGTACTACTGATTTCAGCGAATAATTCGGAAGGTGCAAAGCCTTGTCCTGCAGCGATTGTGCAACAATATTGTAGCAACACATCAAAACACAGCACCATCGGTTCTTTGCTTTCTACTGCCGACTGATTTATAGCGCTTTTTAGGGCCGCCACTTCTAATAATTCGAGGGTATTGGTGGGTAAAAAATAAATTCTACTGGTTTCGTGGGGACTATGCCCGCTTCTCCCAGCTCTTTGCATAAATCTCGCAACTCCTTTCGGAGAGCCTACCTGAATTACGGTATCTACTGGTCTAAAATCAACCCCCAAATCTAGGCTGGCAGTACATACGACCGCTTTTAATTTTCCGCTGTGCAAAGCTTCTTCTACCCACAAACGAAGGGCGGGTTCTATACTGCCGTGGTGCAATGCGAGAATACCGGCGAGATGTGGGGCTTTTTGGAGTAAAGTCTGAAACCAGATTTCACTCATCCCACGGGTATTGATAAATATGAGGGTGGTATTGCTTGCTTCAATTACCGGCAGCATTTTTTCTGCCATGCGTATGCCTAAATGGCCCGACCAGGGATATTCTTCTAGGTCGTCTGGGAAAATCGAATGCACGGAAATATTTTTTGGCATTTCAGCCTTCACCAGATTTCCCTGTTTACCCGTTGGATACAACAATACTTCCATCGCCTGCACCAGATTGCCAATGGTGGCGCTGATGCCCCAAACCATGGGTTGATGATTTTCTTTTCTGGCAGCTGTAATTAATCGGGCGATGGCCAATTCGGTTTGTACGCCCCTCTTGTTGCCCAGCAGTTCGTGCCATTCATCAACGGCAATTACTTGTAAGCTATTCGCCATTTTCTCATGATCGGCATGGGTAAAGAGTAGATGTAAACTTTCGGGGGTAATGATGAGTACTTCGGGTAATTGTTTTTTCTGTGCCGCTCTATCTTTGGGGGTACTGTCTCCATTGCGAATACCTATTTTCCAATGCAGATCTAAGGAGGCAATCACTTCCTCCATTGCCCGGGCGATATCTTTTGCCAGTGCTCTTAGAGGGGTAATCCAAATTAATTGGAGGCCTGTGTTTTTAAGAGTTGAATAGTCTTCCGGATGTTGATTGATCCAGCGTATCAGGGTGCCCAAAAAAACCGCATAGGTTTTGCCACAACCCGTGGGCGCATTTACCAATCCACATTTGGATTCGCTGATTAATTTCCAGGTGGCTTGTTGAAAGGAAAAAGGAGTTCGACCAGTTTTCTGTAACCAGCTTTCTATAATTTCCCTACCCAAATCAACCTCGCTGCTCATGCTATTTATTGAGTCCGTTTATTTTTTGCCGAGCTGCATTTTTCGCTGCAATATTTTACAGATTCCCAGTTACGCGCCCATTTTTTTCGCCAACTGAAAGGTCGGTTACAACTGATACAGATTTTTGAAGGGAGATACGATTTATTTCCTTTAGCAGCGCCCATAGATACAGTATGGTGAATTATTCTTTTACCGTTTTAATCAGTCCATCCTGTTTTCGGATGAAGTAGATTTTTTTGTTCTCCAGGTAATCGGTAGATCCATCCGATAACTTATTGGCTCTGATGTCGAAGTCGTTGAGTAGTCTGAATTCTTTGTCTGAAAGGTGTTGCAGGATGTTGTTGGGGTATTTTGCCAAGAGTTTACCAAAATGATACATGGCTTCAAACCCTTTGAAAACCATATCTCCGGCTTTTCCGGCTAATTTATTTTTATACGCTGCCGAGATATTATTTACTGCCTTCTCGTTGTTTTTTAGTTGAAAGTGGCTGGTGTAAATAATTTCCATAAACTTACTATAATCTCTTCCCGTTTCCCAGGTAGGCATACCGATGATTACCGACCGGAAAGGTTTTGCGGTTCCGAGTGTGCGGGTCAGGGTAAAAGCAAATTCATCCTGCAAGGATCCGCAAATAGTTATATTTTCCTTGGTACTGTCGAGAGATACTAATGCTTCCTCTGGCGTAAACCCATCCCTTAGTTCAATCGGATTCAACTTGAGTTTGGTGCCGGGTGTTTTTTT
>JBBAJQ010000061.1:1640-8329 GCA_040403945.1 Sediminibacterium sp. | reverse complement strand
GTGTTGCCATGCAGCAGAGCTACCAGCGAGAGCCATCCATATACGAGCAAATGTTTCATGATAGGTTGATGCGTTATTCCCATTCAATGGTAGCGGGGGGTTTGCTGCTGATATCATATACCACCCGGTTAATACCTTTCACTTGGTTGATGATTTCGTTGGAAATATCTGCCAGAAATGTGTAGGGGAGATGTGCCCAATCCGCCGTCATACCATCTACCGAAGTAACCGCCCGCAGGGCAATGGTATATTCATAGGTTCTTTCGTCGCCCATTACACCCACACTTTTAACCGGCAATAAAATTGTACCTGCCTGCCATACGGATTCGTAAAGGCCATGTTTCTTCAGGCCTTCAATATAGATGGCATCTGCTTTTTGTAACAGCTCCACTTTATCTGCGGTAACTTCTCCGAGGATTCTGATGGCAAGTCCAGGACCGGGGAAGGGATGTCTATTAATCATATCTGCCGGAATGCCCAGTTCCAAACCTACGCGGCGAACCTCATCTTTAAAAAGATAGCGAAGGGGTTCTACCAAACTCAACTTCATGGTATCGGGTAATCCCCCCACATTGTGATGCGATTTGATAGTAGCCGAAGGACCATGCACACTCACACTTTCAATTACATCGGGGTAAATAGTGCCTTGTCCTAAAAAGTGGATATCTGTAAGTTGGTGAGCTTCGCGGTCGAAAATTTCTATAAACGATTTCCCAATAATTTTTCTTTTTTCTTCCGGATCGGTTTTTCCGGCTAGGCGGGCATAAAAATAATCGCGGGCATCTACGCCTTTCACGTTCAAAGCTAATTGGCGGTAGGTGGTGAGAACTTGTTCAAACTCATCCTTGCGCAATAAGCCGTTATCTACAAATATGCCGAATAAATTTTCACCAATAGCGCGGCTGATAAGGGTGGCAGCAACGGTACTATCTACCCCGCCACTCAATGCCATAATCACTTTCCGGTCTCCAATGGATTCTTTGAGAGATGCCACCGTTTCGTCTATAAAGTGGGCAGCCGTCCAGCTTCCTGCACAACCACATATTGTAAACAGAAAATTTTTAATTAATTGCTTACCATGGGTGGAGTGGTATACTTCCGGATGGAATTGAATGCCATACAGGGGATGATGGTCACCGGTTTTTTTGAAAGCTGCTACCGGAATACTTTCTGTGGTTGATAAAATTTCGCAATGATCGGGTAGTTGGGTGATAGAATCGCTGTGGCTCATCCATACCTGCGATTGTTCCGGAATATTGGTAAGCAATGGATCTGCTAGGCGGGTTTGTAAAATCGCACGGCCATACTCTCTTTTATTCGATTTATCTACTCTACCACCCAGCAGGGTAGCAGATAGTTGGGCGCCATAGCAAATACCCAACACCGGTACTTTTTGCAGTATTTCCTCCAATGCTACTCGGGGGGCATTTTGATCATTTACACTAAAGGGGGAGCCACTTAAAATGATTCCCTTTAAGGAGGCATCATACTGAAACGACTTATGAAAAGGAATTATCTCGCAGTAAACGTTCGCCTCTCTAACGGCACGGGCTATCAGTTGTGTAAACTGGCTGCCAAAATCGAGGATTAGAATTTTTTCTATCATGTTTGCGAAGGTAACTGAATTTTCTTTCGAACAAGGTACCCTGCCCTTAGTGTTTAAGCCAAAAAAAAGCCCCGACGAATCGGGGCGTTCTTATATAAGCAGTTTGTTTTGTTTATTTAGAGGCTGCATTGGCTTTTTTAGCCAGCTTGCTCTTCAGATTGGCAGCTTTATTCTTGTGAATGATACCTCTTTTAGCGAGTTTATCAATCATGGAAACCACCGGAGGCAGTCCATCAGCAAATGCCTTATCGCCTTCCTTGGTTTTTAGTTCGCGGATAGCGTTACGGGTAGTTTTACCGTAGTAGCGATTGCTGTCGCGGCGCTTGGAAGCTTGTCTTACATCTTTTTTGGTAGCTGCGTGATTAGCCATTGTGTATTTTTTTCGGGACGGCAAAGGTAGTGAATCCCCATGAAATGGTGAAATTAAAACCAAAAAAAATCAAAAAACCACTTATTTGGCTCTTTTTTATCCCTTTTGGAAGGGGGGAGTATGGGTTAGTTGACCGATATTTGCAACCCGACAACCAACCCTGTTGCCTGAATTATGAAAGACTTTTCATACATAACCAATTCTCATCCTGCCTTTATAGAAGGTTTGTATCAATCATTTCTACAGAATCCGGATAGTGTAGATGCCGATTTGCGTAAGTTTTTTGAGGGATTCGACTTTGCCGTTTCAAATGGTGCTGCTCAGGTACAGGTGCCTTCATCTCCTGCTGAACCTTCGGCCCCAGCTGAATCTACAGCCCCTGCAGCAACCTCGGCCCCTCCGGCAGCTATTTTGCCTAGCACCGGCGAGGGGGTGGATATTGCCCGAGAAATTGCGGTATATCGGTTGATTTTGGGATATAGAAATAAGGGCCACTTATTGTCTACCACCAATCCTATTCGGCCCCGGAAAGACAGGGGTGCCAATTTAGACCTTGCATTCTTTGGGTTGGGCGAGCTCGATTTAGATCGGGTATTTTATGCAGGTAGTTTATTGGGCATGCCCGGCGCTAGTTTGCGCAACATTTTAGACAAATTACAACAAACCTACGCTAAACATGTAGGGATTGAGTTCAAATACATCAGTGATCAGAAAAAAATTGACTGGCTAACCCGAGAAATGGAATCCGGATTTTCTAAGTCATTGTCTATCGAAAAGAAAAAAAGAATTTTAGAGAAATTGAACCAGGGGGTAATGTTTGAGAAATTCTTGCACACGAAATATATAGGACAAAAACGTTTTTCGTTGGAGGGGGGAGAAACTACCATTGCAGCGCTCGATACGATTATCAATGTGGCTGCCGAGCTAGAGGTAGCGGAAGTGGTAATTGGAATGGCCCACCGTGGGCGGCTGAATGTGTTGGCCAATATCATGGGAAAAACCTATCAGCAAATATTTAGTGAATTTGAAGGAACGGCCCAAATTGATCAAACGATGGGTAGTGGCGACGTGAAATATCATATGGGATATGGAAGTGATGTACCTACTCCTTCCGGAAAAACAATGCGCCTTAAATTAATGCCAAATCCTTCGCATCTGGAAGCCGTTGATCCGGTTGTGTTGGGATTTGCTAGAGCCAAGGCAGATGTGTTGTATCAAAGTGATTTTGATAAAATTTTACCGGTACTGATTCACGGAGATGCTTCCGTAGCCGGTCAGGGTATTGTATACGAGATTTTGCAAATGTGCAATTTGAGAGGCTACTATACAGGTGGAACCATTCATTTTGTAATTAATAACCAGATTGGTTTCACTACTGATTTTGATGATGCCCGCAGTGCGGATTATTGTACTTCCATTGCTGCCATGGTGCAGGCACCGGTTTTACATGTTAATGGGGATGATGCCGAGGCGGTTGTAAAATGTGCGGAAATAGCTACCCGCTATCGCAACGAATTTAACAGCGATATTTTTATCGACATGGTTTGCTATCGCAAGCATGGACACAACGAAGGCGACGACCCAAAATATACGCAGCCGCAGTTATATGCTTTGATAGATAAGCATCCCAACCCACGTGAAATATATACAACGTATCTCTTACATAATGGAGCGGAAGATGCTCAACAAATGGCGAGAGATATGGAGAAGAAATTCTGGTCTGATTTGCAGGAAAGGCTGGATGAGGTAAAACAAAATCCCCTTCCCTACAATTACCAGCCACCCGAGCTCGCTTGGAAGAGTTTGCGAAAAGCACATGCACATGATTTTATTGCATCTCCCGAAACTGGCATACCAGAGCAGGTGTTTCATCAATTATTTCAGCAACTGATGAAGTGGCCCGAAAATTTTCAGCCGCTGAAGAAAGTAGAAAAGCTGATTCAAGAAAAAATTAAATTGCTGGAGACGGAACAGAAAGTGGACTGGGCTACGGCAGAATTGCTGGCCTACGCTTCTTTATTGGTGGAAGGAAAAATAGTTCGCATGAGCGGGCAGGATGTGCAACGCGGAACCTTCAGCCATCGCCATGCCATATTGCGCGATGAGCAAACGAATAAGGGATATAACCGACTGAATCATTTTAACCAAGATCAACAGAAATTTAGAATTTATAATTCTTTGCTCAGTGAGTTTGCGGTGTTAGGATTTGAATATGGATACTCACTGGCTAACCCCGATGCCTTGGTAATTTGGGAAGCTCAATTTGGTGATTTTTCTAATGGAGCGCAAACTATCATTGATCAGTTTTTAGCGGCGGGGGAACAAAAATGGCAGCGACAAAATGGGGTGGCGATGTTATTGCCGCATGGATATGAGGGGCAGGGTCCGGAGCACAGCAGTGCCCGCATGGAAAGATACCTGCAACTTTGTGCCGAACTCAATCTGATAGTAACCAACATCACCTGTGCCTCAAATTTATTCCATGTTTTCAGAAGGCAGCTTGCCTGGCCTTTCCGGAAACCTTTGATAAATTTTTCACCCAAAGCTAATTTGAGAAGTGCCGGCACCTTTAGTTCCGTTAAGGAATTTATACATGGTCGTTTTAGGGAGGTAATTGATGATGATGCTGTAAGCGATCCGGATGCGATTCGAAAAGTGATTCTTTGTTCTGGTAAAATATATTTCGAGTTACTCGAGAAGCAACGGGCAGATCAGCGGAAAGATATTGCCTTGGTTCGCCTAGAGCAATTATATCCGCTGCCGGTAAATCAGTTAGAAAAACTGCACCGGAAATACCAGGCAGCCACTTGGTTTTGGGTACAGGAAGAACCGCAAAATATGGGTGCTGCTTCTTTTTTACAGATGAATCTGAAGTCTTTCAGTTTCGGCGTAATCAGCCGAAATGCCAGCGCAGCTACCGCAACCGGTTATGCCAAAATACATGCCCTAGAGCAGGCACAAATTATTGCTACTGCTTTTAGTGTTTGATTAATAAACTGAATACCAATTGTATGATTGAAATAAAAATACCTTCTATCGGAGAATCAATTAGTGAAGTTACTTTGCTAAAATGGACGCAACCCGAGGGTGCCTGGGTAGAAAGAGATCAGGTGATTGCTGAGCTAGAAAGTGAGAAAGCCACTTTTGAAGTAAATGCCGAACAAGCCGGTACCTTACAACAATTAGCCAAAGAGGGAGATAGCTTACGTATTGGAGATATTGTTGCTAAAATAGATGAAACGGCTGCTCGACCTGCAGAAGTTCCGGTAGCCGAAAAAACGGAAGTACCTGCAGCCGCCCCAGCAATAGCCCCAGCAGCTTCTTCTATGGCGCCTGCACCTAAAGCAACCCCGGTTGCCTCTGCCATCATCGCCAATACACAGGTAGATGTAGCCGCTATCAAACCAACGGGTGTGCACGGAAAAATTGTTAAGCAAGATGTGCTGAATGTGTTGAATAATCCCGGCAAGAAAGCATTTGACGGAGCAGAACTGCTATCACGGAATGTGCGTAACGAAAAAATGAGCAATCTCCGCAAAACTATTTCGCGCAGATTAGTAGAAGCCAAAAATTCTACCGCCATGCTAACTACTTTTAACGAAGTAGATATGACGAAGATTATGGCCATACGCAAAGACTATAAGGATACATTCAAGGAATTACACGGCGTGAATTTGGGATTTATGAGCTTCTTTGCCAAAGCCTGTGCCGTTGCGCTGAGTGAATGGCCCACTGTAAATGCTTCTATAGATGGCGACCAAATTGTTTACCACGATTATGCTGATATCAGTATTGCGGTTAGCACCCCTCGTGGATTAACTGTTCCGGTGGTGAGAAATGTGGAGAGCCTTAGTATGGCTGATATTGAACGGAAAGTAGTGGAGCTGGCAGGTAAAGCAAGAGATAGTAAGTTAACCGCCGAAGAATTGCAAGGCGGCACTTTTACCATTACTAACGGAGGTGTTTTTGGAAGTTTAATGAGTACCCCCATTATCAATATACCGCAGAGTGCTATCTTGGGCATGCATAAAATACAGGATCGACCCATGGCGGTAAACGGACAAGTAGTTATTTTACCCATGATGTATTTGGCATTGAGTTACGATCACCGCATTATTGATGGAAGAGAGAGTGTAGGATTTTTGGTTCGTGTGAAAGAATTACTGGAGAATCCTTCCTGGTTATTGATCGGCAAAGATCCCGTGAAATCTTTACTCGAATTATAAGAAGGCATATGCTATCCGCCTCCTTTTCTGCATCCACGCCGGTAGGCAGGCGGTACATCAGCTATTTGCAAACAGCAGATGCGCTGGTTAATCAGTATACCGGTTCCGAGCCCTTAGCTACCTATTTGAAAAAGTATTTTGCTGCTAATAAAAAACATGGCGGTAGCGATAGAAAGCATATCAGCACCCTTTGCTATGGTTTTTTTCGGTTGGGAAATTTTGGAAGCGAATGGACTGAAAGTACCCGTTGGCAGACCGTATTATTCTTATATCCCCCCGCGGAAATAATCGCCAAAGAACTATTACCTGAATCCTGGCAGTTGCAACTTCCAGATCCGTTGTTTGATAAATTCAGCTGGTTAGCCACACAGGGTTTATCTGGAAACTGGCTGTCGATTTTCCCTTTTATACATCTGTTAAGTGCCAATATTACTGTGAACGATTTTGTTGCCAGTCATTTACGCCAACCCGATTTATTTCTTCGGGT
>JBBAJQ010000061.1:0-1540 GCA_040403945.1 Sediminibacterium sp. | reverse complement strand
CTTGTGCAGCAAGTGGTGGTAAGTCGATACTCGCCAAAGATTATTTTGGTTCTATTCGATTAACGGTGAGCGATGTTAGAGTATCGGTATTGCATAATCTCGCTAAGCGATTTGCCAAAGCCGGCATAAATACCTACGATCAGCGAGTAATAGATTTGAGTAAGGCTGGTTTTGCATTGCCTTCGCAACAACTGGCAATTTGCGATGTTCCTTGTTCGGGAAGTGGAACCTGGGGCAGAACACCGGAGCAGATTCGTTTTTTTACCGAAGAAAAATTGGCTGATTATAACCAACGCCAACGGGCTATCCTTACACAGGTTGCTCCAACCGTTGCAGCAAGTGGCTATCTGTTGTATATCACCTGTTCGGTGTTTCGCAGCGAAAATGAAGAAATGGTAAGCTGGTTGCAGCAAGCGTTTCCCTTCCGCTTAGTAGAAAGTAAATTATTAGCAGGCTATCAGCATCAAGCCGATACCTTGTATGCCGCTTTGTTACAAAAAGTTTCGTAAAAAAAGTAAGCGCAATATTACGAGCGCTGAATAATTCCTCCGCCCATCACATCATCTCCTTCGTAAAAAACAGCGCTTTGTCCGGGTGCAATACCCTTAACCGCTCCGGGAAATTGAACGGCGATGCCAGAAGATTGTGGTGTAAGTATGCTATGTGCTCCTGGATCTTTATAACGGATTTTGGTGATAGCTTCTGTGGGTGCATCAATACCCGCATATTTTAGCCAGTTGATTCTGGTAACCTGCATATCCGTTTTGTCTAAATCATTTTCCTCTCCCAACACAACCACATTGGTTTCCGGATCGATGGCCGTAACGTAAACGGGATGACCAAGGGCGATATCTAGCCCCTTGCGTTGCCCGATTGTATAGAAAGGGTATCCTTTGTGTTGGCCCAATTTTTTTCCGGTTTTGTCTACAAACCAACCACCATTCACGCGTTCTTCTAATCCTTCCACTTTTCTTTTCAGAAAGCCGCGATAATCGTTGTCGGGCACAAAGCAAATCTCATAGCTCTCGCTTTTTTTGGCTAATTCGGGATAGCCATAATCAACTGCCATTTGTCGGATGGCAGATTTTCTAAAACCGCCCAGGGGTAACAGGGTTCTACTCAACAATTCCTGATCGAGGCCCCATAGCACATAGCTTTGGTCTTTGGTTTCATCCAAGCCCTTGCTGATAACATATCGATCATTGGTATGTTTTCGAACAGAGGCATAGTGACCGGTAGCGATAAATTCGCAATCCAGTGCATTGGCTCTTTTTAATAGGGCTCGCCATTTGATGTGAGTATTGCACATCACACAGGGATTGGGTGTTCTGCCGGCAAGGTATTCTTCCACAAAATTCTCCACTACAAAATCGCCAAATTCATCGCGTATATCCAGAATAAAGTGGGGGAAGCCATGGTGAACGGCTGCCTGGCGGGCATCATTGAATGAGTCTATATTGCAACAACCTGTTTCTTTAGTAGAAGTGGTGGAACTTGAGTAGTCCCAGGTTTTCATGGTAATGCCTACCACCTCATACCC
>JBBAJQ010000060.1:0-12105 GCA_040403945.1 Sediminibacterium sp. | reverse complement strand
GGAGTGCATCCCAAAATGAATATGGAATTCTTTCTCGAACTGTTACGTTCCATCAAAGCACACCGTGCCGATTTGCATATCAAAGCCTTTACTCCCGTTGAACTGGATTATATGTTCCGCAAGGCAAAACTTACCGTGCAGGAAGGCATGAGGCTGGCACATGAAGCAGGCTTGGACTCACTACCCGGCGGTGGAGCAGAAATTTTTCACCCTGAAATCCGTAAACAAATTTGCGACGACAAGGTAGATGCGGATGGATGGCTTACGATTCACCGAACTGCCCATCAGTTAGGTATGCATAGCAACGCTACTTTGTTGTATGGCCATATAGAAGCCTACCATCACCGGATTGATCATATGGAAAGATTGCGGCAACTGCAGGATGAAACAGGTGGCTTTAATACGTTTATTCCTCTCAAGTTTAGAAACAAGGATAACGATATGCAACATATTCCAGAATCTTCCATAATTGAAGACATGCGTATGTATGCAGTTTCCCGACTTTATTTGGATAACTTCTCGCATATCAAAGCTTATTGGCCTATGTTAGGCAGACAACAAGCGCAGTTAACGCTTTCGTTTGGCGTGAATGATATAGATGGAACTATTGATGATTCAACCAAAATTTATTCAATGGCGGGTAGTGAAGAGCAATCGCCAAGCATGACGACCGCCGATCTGGTTCAGCTGATTCGGTCAGCCGGAAGAACTCCCATTGAAAGAGGTACGTTGTATAATGTGGTTAAAGATTATTCTACCGTAGCCTTGGAAAGTATAGAGGCGTAACAACTTGGTATACTAACATTCGGGTAAGCTGATGGGAATATGAATAGCTAACCCACCATCTGCAGTTTCTTTGTATTTACTACTCATATCAAGCGCTGTATCCCACATGGTTTTGATTACTTTATCTAAACTAACAATGGCAAAGTCCGGCGCACTTTGTAACGCCAGCTGAGAAGCAGTGATGGCTTTAATGGCACCCATCGTATTTCTTTCGATGCAGGGAATTTGAACCAATCCACCAATCGGATCACAGGTTAGGCCTAGGTGATGTTCCATGGCAATTTCAGCCGCCATCAATGCCTGTCGTTGCGTACCGCCCATTGATTCTGTTAAAGCTGCGGCCGCCATAGCGGATGATACACCAATTTCGGCCTGACAGCCACCCATAGCAGCAGAGATGGTGGCGCCTTTTTTAAATATGCTACCGATTTCTGAGGCGGTTAATAAAAAGCGAATGATTTGTTCGTCGGTTTGTCCGTTACAGAAACAAACAAAATATTGCAATACCGCCGGAATAACACCTGCGGCACCATTGGTGGGCGCGGTAACTACTCTTCCAAAGGAGGCATTTTCTTCATTCACTGCCAGGGCAAAACAACTTACCCAATCCACTATATATTGAAATTCATTGCCCCCCCTACGAATGGCTTTTATCCATCCCTCTTTGTTAGTATAGGTGGCATCATTCAATAATTTTTTGTTCAAGGCAAAAGCCCGCCGATTCACTTTTAAGCCTCCGGGTAATTCCCCCTTGGTATGGCAACCCTTGTAAATACACTCCTGCATTACCTGCCAGATACGCAACAAACCTGCACGGGTAGCGGCTTCCGGCCTCCAGGATGCCTCATTCTCCATCACCACTTCATGAATAGCCATCCCTTTCATACAATGCCGCAACAAGTCGTCGGCTGTGTTAATAGCAAACGGAAGCTCAAAATTACTTCCCGAAGTTTGCTGATCACCTTCTTTTACAACAAATCCACCCCCGATGGAATAATAGGTTTCACTAATCGTTTCGCCATTATCGAGGGTTATTAAAAAACTCATTCCATTCGGATGAAATGGAAGCGTTTCATTTACTAAAAATTGGATGTGCGTAGCTGGATCAAAAGATATCGGATGGGTTCCTTGCAAAGCTAATTTTCCATTGTCCTTTACTTTCTGAATAACTGCTGCCACGGATTCAACGGGAAAATGAACCGGATCTGCCCCCATCAAACCCATCATCACCGCGATATCTGTTCCATGCCCCCTTCCTGTTTTCGCAAGAGAACCATATAAACAAACCCGAACATCCAACACATCCGAAACATATACTTTTTGCTGAATAGAATCTAAACAAGCTAGCGCTGCTTTCCAAGGACCTAGGGTATGCGAACTGGAAGGACCAATACCTATCTTAAACATGTCAAAAACAGAAATGGCCTCTCGAACGGGTTGCATAATCAACATTTATTTACCTGATTGTTAAAAAGTATCGGGTACTTGGTACTGCTAAACTAATACATGTTAGGATAGTTTTTACGAACTTTACAGCTAACAATTTAGTTTTTTTGATCCTTTATATAAATTTATGCAACTTTCTTCTCTTCTGAACAGATTTAATGAGCCGGAAACCCTGAAAATGGCCAAATTAGGCCGTGAATTACGCGCTAAAGGAATTGATGTAATTGATTTGAGCCTGGGTGAACCTGATTTTGATACCCCACAGCATATTAAGGAGGCTGCTATTAAAGCGATCAATGATAACTGGAGTCATTACACCCCCGTTGCCGGATTTCCCGATCTGCGAGAAGCCGTTTGCACCAAACTAAAGAGGGATAATGGATTGGAGTATTTACCGGAGAATATCGTAACCTCAACCGGTGCCAAGCAGAGTTTAGCGAATGCGATTTTAGCATTGGTGGATGAGGGTGATGAAGTGATTATTCCTACGCCCTATTGGGTAACGTATTCGGAGTTGGTAAAAATTGCCAAAGGTAAAGTAGTTGAAATTCGCACTTCAGTTGCCAATAGTTTTAAAACTACCCCCGAACAATTAGAAGCTGCCATTACACCGGCTTCTCGGGTATTTATGTTTTCATCTCCCTGCAATCCTTCCGGAGCTGTTTATAATCAAGCTGAATTAGCAGCCCTGGCAGAAGTATTCAGAAAGCATCCACAAATCACCATACTATCCGACGAGATTTATGAATACATCAATTTTGTTGGAAAACATGAAAGCATTGCCAGCTTTGCTGATTTAAAAGACCGGGTGGTGTTGATTAATGGATTGAGTAAGGGATTTGCCATGACGGGCTGGCGATTAGGTTATATTGCCGCACATCCAACCATTGCAAAAGCCTGTGAAAAAATTCAGGGACAGTTTACCAGTGGTGCCAGTTCCATTACCCAAAAAGCAGCGGTGGCGGCCCTTACGGGCGATTTACGCCCTTCCATGGAAATGACGGATGCGTTTACAAAAAGACGTGCCAAAACCCTTGAGCTGATTAAAACAATTCCCGGATTTACTTGCTTTGAACCTGAAGGTGCTTTTTATGTGTTCCCAGATGTTAGTGCCTATTATGGTAAAAAAGCAGGCAACGATGTAATACAAAATGCAGCAGATTTTAGTATGTATTTATTAAATACGGCGCATGTATCCTCTGTAATGGGCGATGCATTTGGTGAGCCCAATTGTGTGCGTTTTTCCTTTGCCAACAGCATGGAAAATATCGAAAGAGCCTGGGCACGCATTGGTGATGCTTTGGCTGCCTTGCAATAATTGTGCATTCCATTGCACCCTGATTGATTACTCCGGAAAACTGTCAACAGCATGTACAATCCCGAAAAACTGGTGATGTTTCGCAACCGGTTGGAAAAAATGTTCCGCCATCGCAGCAAACAGGCCAGAAGAATGGGCATCAGTTGCTATCGAGTATACGATCATGATATACCAGAATTTCCCTTCTGCATTGAGTTGTATGCTGAGCAAGTGTATGTAGCTGAATATCTGCGTCACCACGGCATGGAGGATGCTATCTACGCACAATGGCTGGAAGAAAGCCTTACATGCATTGGCGAAATACTATCCGTGGATGCTGAAAAAATATTTCTGCGACAAAGAAAAAGAATGTCGCATAGGGATGAGCAATATGAAAAATTAGACAAGCGGGCACATGTGTTTACCGTTTCGGAAAATCAACTCCTATTTCAGGTGAATTTGACGGATTATTTAGATACAGGCTTATTTTTAGACCATCGGATTACCCGTCAGTTGTTTCGGGAACTTTCGGCCGGCAAACAGGTATTGAATTTGTTTTGTTATACCGGTTCTTTTTCTGTGTATGCGGCAGCAGGTGGGGCTGCCAAGGTTACTTCGGTTGATTTATCCAAGACCTATCTTCAATGGGCCAAAGAAAATTTAGCATTAAATGGCTGGGAGGATGAAGAAAAGTTTCCTTTGGTGCATGCAGATGTGAAGGCCTATTTAAAAACACTTCGCGCTAATCAGTTCGATTTGGTGATGATGGATCCACCCACTTTTAGCAACAGCAAGCGGATGAAAGATATTCTAGATATCCAGCGCGACCATGTAGAATTAATCAATGATGTATTACGAGCGATTACGCCGGGAGGCATTTTATTTTTCAGCACCAATTACAGTAAATTTCAATTAGATAAAGCTGCCATTGAAGCAAAAGATATAAAAGATATCACCCGGGCTACTACGCCCTTCGATTTTGAGGGTAAACTTAAGCGGGCTTGTTTTCAGATAACTGCACGAACCCCTTAAGAAACCAGGCTAGCTAACTTTTTCTCTGCTGCTTTTTGTAATAATTTTTCGTGCAATGCCAATACCTGTGGAATCAGCAAATCAATATTGTTATTCACTACCACCTCATCGCAGAGACGCATCTTTACATTTTCGTCAATTTGATTTTGCATGCGTTGGATTACTTCCTCTCGCGTAATCTGATCGCGTTGCATTACACGTTGGATGCGCAGGGCTTTGGGGCTGCTCACACCTATCATCACATCAATACCTTCTGCGGAGGCGGACTCGAAAAACAGCGCCGCTTCTTTTACACAGTAGGGAGTGGTTTGCTGATTTGCCCAGTTGATAGCTGCCGCAATAGAAGCGGGATGAACGATGGCATTGAGTTGAGCCAATAGATCGGGGTTGCTGAAAACCAGGGCTGCGAGCTTTTTTCTTTCCAGCTGGCCATGGCTATACATATCCATTCCGAATGCCTGCTGGATAGCCGCACGAATGGAAGGATCGGTATTCATCAGGTTTTTGGCTACTGCATCCGCATTTAGCACAGGTATACCAAGCACCTGAAAGATGCCGGCAACGGTGCTTTTACCGGAACCAATGCCACCTGTGAGACCAACATGTAGGGCCACAAACTTTAATTTAATGAAAGAAGGTGCCGCTATTGAGAAGCCGGAACGGATTATTTCTTTTCAGCAACTGGTTTATTAATGGCAGCAGTCCACTCCATACTAATGGCCGACTTTTCGAGCTTAACGTAGCTACCAGGATTAATCTCCAACTGTAGGGTTCCATCTTCGTTAATTTTATTAACGGTTCCGTGGATACCCGCGATGGTTACAATCTTATCTCCTTTTTGCAGATTATCGATAAACTTTTTTTGTTCTTTGGCTTTTTTTGCTTGCGGACGAATCATGAATAACCAGAAAACGAGGATAATGCTACCCATTAGAATGAGATTCACCATACCACCGCCAGCCTGTGCGGGGTTACCTGCCATTAACAATTGAACAAATGAAAACATAGATGCTTATTGATGATTAATAAAATGATTAGGATACTTTATTCAACCGGTTGAATAATTTTACCCATAAAGGTAAGGGTATGATTGATTCCATCCGGCGTATTGGTGGTAACAAATATGGTTTTTCTTACCTCGCCCGGGTGAGAACGGTTGCTGTTAAATGTGCCGGTAACAAAACCGGCTTGTCCGGGCAAAATAGCTTCTTTAGAATAACTGGCAACTGTACACCCACAACTAGGCTTCACCTGGGTTAAAAACAGGGGCTTCTCCCCTACATTTCTACAAGTAAAAGTGATTTGTATAGAATCTCCCATATTAATTGAGCCAAAATCTTTTATAGAATCTACCCACTGCACCCTTGTATACGTGGCAGGATCAGGAGGGGGTTCACTTGCAGTAGCGTCCGGTTGGCTGGGTGGATTAGCACATCCAATGATAAAAGCAAGGGCAGAAAGTAAACAGACAATCCTGCGCATAAACTATCCTTTATTTTTGTGATCGATTTTGTTAATCCGGCCAGCCTCCACTAGTTCTTTATGTATATTATCTAAAATACCATTAACAAAGTGTCCACTCTGCGGAGTACTATAGGCTTTGGCAAGATCAATATACTCGTTGATGGTAACCTTAGTAGGAATAGTTTCAAAAAACAGCAGTTCGCATAAACCCATACGCATTAAAATCATATCCAATACAGCAATCCGATCGGCATCCCAGTTCTTCAATTTGGGATGGATAAGGGTAGAGCAAAATTCTTTTTTCTCGAGGGTAGTCCGAAGCAGATCGCGGGCAAAAAGCCATTTTTCTTCACTTACCATCTCCCGAGTATTATAAACACCGGGTTTGTGCAAATAATTCATCACCAGTTGCTCTAACATTTCTGCATCATCATCCCAGTTTGGATAGAATTCTTCTATGTGCAGGCAAAATGATTCATTGGGCAGTAATACCTGTGAAAAAAGGAATTTTATTATATCCCTATCCTGATTTTTATCGCGGGATCCAGAGCTAATATATGCTTGATATTCGGGTGTTTCAACTAGCTGATAATACATTTTTTTCAGCAACTCGCTATCCATCTTCAGGCCGGGTTTATCCTTTTCCACTGAGTATTTATAATCCTCATTTTCTAGAATAGCCCAAATGGAAAGGTTTCCTGCAATCTTAGTATTAACCTCCATATCCTCGCGGGAGGGCAGATTTTTAGAACGGCGGTAGCGGGAATCTTCCTCGGCAAAACGAGCTACTTCGGTAACATAATAGAGCAGATAAACAAATAGTTCACGGGACTTGTCCAGATTCTTCTTCAGCAGCTGTTCGGGTTGAACTACCGGGGTATCATCGTGGGTGGTTTCAATCATATAGATGAGCTGCATGACTTTTAACCGGATATTTCTTCTGCTGATCATAACTGATAAGAACTTAGTAAGGCGGCGCAAAGATAAGGATAAAGACGGGGTAGCAAAAAGTATTGATACCCGTATTAAATACCCAATAGAAATTATACCTTCACTGCCGCCGGAAGAATAGGTATAATAAATGATGGCTGAAAAAATGACACAAATGTAAAGTTTACTGGGGTGTTTTTGAGTTAAGTATGACACTCCGCGTAATAACCGCTACCAAATAGAACGAAAAACTGAAATTTTGACTTATCCCCTTGCGTGGCATAATTATAGAGCGGTAAGGGTAATTCTCAAATAAATATTAAAAATCAATAACGTATGGCAAAAAAATTGAACGTTACTCCTCTACACGACCGAGTAATTATTAAGCCGGCAGCTTCTGAGGAAAAAACAGCTGGTGGAATTATTATACCGGACACGGCAAAAGAAAAACCCCAAAGAGGTGCTGTAGTGGCCGTAGGAGCAGGTAAGAAAGATGAGCCTGTAACCGTAAAGGTAGGCGATACCGTATTGTATGGAAAATATGCAGGCACTGAAATTCAGATTGAAGGTCAGGAGCTGTTAATAATGAGAGAGAGTGATATCCTGGCCATTGTATAAGCCAGGTATATCTAAAATTTAATTTAAACTAAATCTCTTAATCGTTTGTAAAACAATTAATTACGAAAATTTCGTATAAAAACAACACATATGGCAAAACAAATATTTTTCGACATTGATGCAAGAAACCGGATGAAGAAAGGGGTAGATACCCTAGCGAATGCGGTAAAAGTAACCCTCGGACCAAAAGGTCGTAATGTGGTTATTGAAAAGAAATTTGGAGCTCCCCAAGTAACAAAAGATGGGGTAACTGTAGCCAAAGAAATTGAACTAGAAGATCCCATTGAAAACATGGGTGCGCAAATGGTAAAAGAGGTAGCTTCTAAAACGGCCGATCAGGCAGGTGATGGAACAACCACTGCTACTGTGTTGGCGCAATCTATTATATCTGAAGGACTAAAAAATGTAGCTGCCGGTGCCAATCCAATGGATTTGAAGCGGGGTATTGACAAAGCAGTAAGCAAGGTAGTTGACAGCCTGAAGAGCCAATCACAAACGGTTGGGAATGATACCAAAAAAATTGAGCAGGTAGCTACTATTTCTGCTAACAGCGATATTGAAATTGGTAAATTGATTGCCACTGCGATGAGCAAAGTGGGTAAAGAAGGGGTAATAACTGTAGAAGAAGCCAAGGGTACCGACACTACGGTAGATGTGGTAGAAGGTATGCAATTCGACCGTGGTTATATCTCTCCTTATTTCGTTACCAACAGCGAAAAAATGGAAGTGGAGTTGCAAAATCCTTATATCCTGATTTACGACAAAAAAATCAGTGCAATGAAGGACATCCTCCATATTCTGGAGAAAGTGGCTCAAAGTGGTCGTCCTTTACTGATTATTGCCGAAGACCTAGAAGGGGAAGCACTGGCTACCCTGGTGGTAAACAAATTGCGTGGCACTTTAAAGGTAGCTGCTGTTAAGGCACCTGGCTTTGGAGATCGCAGAAAAGAGATGCTTACCGATATCTCTATCCTCACTGCCGGTATCGTAATCAGTGAAGAGCAGGGCTTTAAACTGGAAAATGCTGATTTAACCTATTTAGGTCAGGCTACTTCCGTAACCATTGATAAAGACAATACCATTGTGGTAGGAGGTAAAGGTAAAAAAGCCGATATCACTGCCCGTGTAAACCAAATTAAAGCGCAAATTGAAAATACTACTTCTGACTACGACAGAGAGAAATTACAAGAGCGTTTAGCTAAATTAAGTGGTGGTGTTGCAGTATTATACGTAGGAGCTGCTACCGAGGTTGAAATGAAAGAAAAGAAAGACCGCGTAGACGATGCCCTGCATGCAACTCGGGCTGCTGTGGAAGAAGGAATTGTTCCCGGTGGTGGCGTTGCTTATATCCGTGCAGTAGAATCCATTGAAAAGTTGAAAGGTGCTAATGAAGATGAAACTACCGGTATCCAGATAGTAAAAAGAGCTATCGAAGAGCCACTTCGTCAGATTGTTGCCAACTGCGGAATTGAAGGTTCTATTGTGGTACAAAAAATTAAAGAAGGAAAAGGTGATTTTGGTTTCAATGCCCGCACTGAAGTGTACGAAAACCTGTTAAAAGCAGGGGTAATTGATCCTACCAAAGTAACCCGTATAGCATTAGAAAATGCTGCTTCCATTGCCGCTATGTTGCTCACTACCGAGTGTGTAATTGCCGACAAACCCAAGCCAGAAGCTGCGCACGCACATCCTGCTCCCGATATGGGCGGAATGGGTGGTTACTAATCACTTTCCGATTGCATTTATAAAAAAACTCCGAACCAGCTGGTTCGGAGTTTTTTTATGACATTCCCCTGGTGAAAATAATAAATAAATAATTTGGGTGTGGTTTAAGCAAAATAGATAGATACAAAATTCATTTATCAACAATCAGTATAGATGAACTTAGAACCTCTGATACTCCGGGTAAATTTACACCGGGTTGTCCACCTCCAATACTAACAATCACATTACCGCTGGGTTGAAAAGATTTTCCTTTGTCATTTACCAGAGATAAATCATTAGCCGACAAACTAAAATATACCATCCTGCTTTCGCCTTTTTTCAGATGGATTCTTGTAAATCCTTTCAAGGCTTGATTGGGGGTTCGAAAATTTTGTGTGGGATGTTTTACATAGACTTGTATCACTTCATCCCCATCCCAGCTACCAACATTGCTAACTTTTACAGACACTCTTACAGAATCTCCTTTGAGTGTTCGAACGGGCATAAGTAAGTTTGAATAACGAAACTTAGAATAGCTCAGTCCATACCCAAAAGGATATAAAGGTTCTCCCCTGAAATACCGATAGGTTCTCCCCTCCATTGAATAATCTTTAAAATTGATTAGATCTGCATCACTCTTATAAAAGGTAACGGGCAATCTTCCCGCAGGGTTATAATCACCAAATAAAACATCAGCAATAGCAGTTCCTGCTGCTTGCCCCCCATACCAAGCATTCACTACTGCATTCAGATTCTCAGATTCCCAAGGTGTAGCAATGGCACTACCCGTCATCATTACCAATACCAGTGGCTTCCCCACTGCTTGCAGCTTTTTAAGGCATTCGGTTTGAATTGCTGGTAATAAAATAGATGATCGATCTCCCCCTATAAATCCGGGAACTTTTACAGGCATTTGCTCACCCTCTAATTGTGGAGAAATGCCACCTACAAACAAAATTGCATCAACATCAGAAAGACGGGCAGCTAAGGAGTCGAAATTAGTCCGTTGAAATTTTCCGGTTTGCATACTTATATGTGCATTTCCTTCATTTTGCCAATATTCAACCACCAGCTTATACTTTTTACCTGGCTCCAGTTTAAGGGTTAAATATTTTACTCCCCAACGATTTCTTCCCCAGGCATCCAAAACCAAGCTATCATTCAAATACATTTTATACCCCTCATCTGCATCTAACTGCCAGGTATATTGAACAGCGGTATCTGAGGATACAAAGCAGGTATATTTTGCCGAGAATCGGAATGGATTCACTTCGGTAAAAGGTCGATCGCCCTCTGGCCAGTAATAACGTAATTGAGAAATTACAGACTGATATACAGGTGGGCCTGAAAGTGAAATATTATTATAATATTCCGCCAAAATGCCGGGCTTTCCATTATATTGATATATACCAGATTTATTATTAACAATAAATAAGCTATCATTGGTAAAATTGATTGCCTGCTCGTAACGAATATTTGTTTTAGAACCTAGCTTTTGTTGTATTCCATCAATAACTGTAGAAATTTTAGAGGGGATGCCATTATAATTTCCCAAAACAGCAATAGGGTTATCGGCATTCGGACCAATTACCGCTATGGATTTTATTTTTTTACTCAGAGGAAGTGTATTCCGTTTATTTTTCAATAACACTATCGAAGACCTTGCCATTGCCAAGGCATGCTGTTTATGTTCATCCGACTCGATTACGGAAGGAGGGATTTGTGCAAAAGGTACCTGGGAAGGGGGATCAAACATACCCAATCGGTACCTGATATTGAACAGCCTTTTAATTGAAGCATCTATTAACGAAACTGGCAGCTGATTTGTTTTTACTGCTTCCACTAACTTAACATATACATAGTTACCACATTCCAGATCCGTTCCATGTAGTAAAGCATCCGCTGCCGCAAAGGTTGCATTAGGATGAGTTTTATGGTATTTATATAAATCATCTAATGCCCAGCAATCACTGGTAACATATCCAGTAAAATTCCATTGATTACGTAAAATATCCGTTAGTAATAAATCATTCGAACAGCAGGGTTCTTTTCTAAAAGCATTATATGCACACATTACACCCACTACCCCTGCATTTATTACCAGTTCTTTAAAGGCAGGCAAATAGGTATCCCACAAATCAAAGTCGCTTGCTTCGTAATTATCCGAGTGACGGCTTATTTCCGGTCCGCTATGCACGGCAAAATGTTTAGCACAAGCAGCAGCCAAAAGATATTTTTTATCATCCCCTTGCAAACCGCGCACAAAGGCAGCCCCCATCTTTGCGGTTAAAAAGGGATCCTCCCCATAGGTTTCCTGTCCCCTACCCCATCGGGGATCCCGAAAAATATTGATGTTGGGCGTCCAATATGTTAATCCAACATAGCGTTCAGCATTGCGTTGTAACTGAAGTGCTTTATTATAAATTGCCCTCCCCTCAAAAGCAGCATACCTAGCCATTTGTTGTAAGCTTCCTGTATCCCAGGTGGCTGCCATAGCAATGGCTTGTGGAAATACAGTAGTTTTAAAGGGAGTTCTCGCTACACCATGTAATACCTCATTCCACCAATCATACGCCGGTATACCTAATCTGGGTATAGCAGGTGCAGCATTTAACATCTGGGCCACTTTTTCTTCTAAAGTAAGCCGACTCACCAGGTCGTTTACTCTTTCCTCTATTGATAAACTAGGATTCCACATAGGTAGCAACTTCACATCCTGTGCGGGAACATACCCAAACATCCCGAAATTGAATAATAATAAAAAAATATACCCTTTACAATTTCGCATATAGTAAAATTAAAAGTAAATCAACAGCAGTAGGAAACAG
>JBBAJQ010000059.1:0-12666 GCA_040403945.1 Sediminibacterium sp. | reverse complement strand
GGCGCGCAGTCCCTCCACTGTCGTTACGGAGACTACGCTAGGAACATTATTTTCCTTCACACTCAGACTCACGCTCAATCTCACTCTATTCCTTCCCGTAGTATTCCATCCTTAATTCCTGCACCCGTTTATCTTCCATGTACTCATCAAAAGTAGTAAGGCGATCGATAATGCCGCGGGGAGTTAATTCGATAATACGGTTGGCCACCGTTTGAATAAAGGTATGGTCGTGCGAAGTGATTAACACTACGCCCGGAAAGGTTTGACAACCCTCGTTAAAACTTTGAATGCTTTCCAGATCGAGGTGGTTGGTGGGCTGATCGAGCATTACCAGGTTAGGATTCTGTAACATCATCCGGCTAACCATACAACGTACCTTCTCTCCCCCACTTAACACATTCGTCTTCTTTTGTACATCATCACCACTGAACAACATCTTACCCAAAAAGCCCCGAATAAAAGGCTCATCAGCATCTGTAACATGCGGCGGAACGTACTGACGCAACCAATCCATCAAACTAAGCGGCTCCTGAAAAAATTCCTGATTTTCGAGGGGCAAGTATGCCTTAGTTATAGTAGTGCCCCACTCAAACTTACCACTATCGGCAGCGGCATGGCCATTAATCACTTCAAAAAAGTGGGTAACCGCCAACGGATCCTTGCTCAAAAAGGCAATCTTATCTCCTTTATTAATACTGAAATTTACTTTGTCGAATAGTTTTCTTCCATTTACACTTTTACTCAGCTGTTCTACATTCAATATCTGATTACCCACTTCACGCAATGGCTGAAAAATGATACCTGGATATTTCCGATTAGAGGGCTGTATATCTTCAATCACCAACTTCTCTAACGCCTTCTTCCGAGAAGTAGCTTGCTTACTTTTAGAGGCATTAGCAGAGAATCGGGCTATAAAGTCGAGCAACTCCTTACGCTTATCTTCATTCTTTTTATTCTTATCACTGATCTGCCGGCTAATCAACTGAGACGACTCGTACCAGAAAGTATAGTTGCCGGTGAATACCTTAATCTTACTTCGATCCACATCCGCTACATGTGTGCAAACAGTATCTAAAAAATGTCGGTCGTGACTAACCACCAACACAATATTTTCGTAATCAGCTAGAAAATTCTCTAGCCAGCCAATGGTTTCAATATCCAATCCGTTTGTAGGCTCATCTAATAACAGGATATCCGGATTTCCAAACAATGCCTGTGCCAATAATACCCGCACTTTAAAATTGGAAGGGATATTTTTCAGTTGCATCTGATGCATCTCTTCCGATACACCCAAACTGCTTAATAAACTGCCGGCATTACTCTCGGCCTCGTATCCGCCCATTTCGCCAAATTCTCCTTCCAGTTCCCCGGCTTTCATTCCATCCTCTTCTGTAAAATCTTCCTTTGCATAAATAGCATCTTTTTCATGCATCACTTTCCATAAACGCTCATGCCCCATCAGTACTGTATTCAACACGGTAGTTTCATCAAACTCAAAATGATTCTGCTTTAATACTGCCATCCGCTCACCCGGCGTTATTTCTATGGTCCCTTTATTCGGTTCAATTTCCCCGCTGAGTATCTTTAAAAAAGTAGATTTTCCGGCTCCATTGGCTCCAATCACTCCATAGCAATTGCCTTTAACGAAGTTGATATTTACTTCATCAAACAATACCCTTTTCCCAAATGCCAGGGTGATATTTCTTACACTAATCATATATCAAAAACTGTTTTCGCGGCAAAAGTACGATTTAGCAGTCGATTACCGGCCAGGAATTGCTATTTTATAGGCTTTAACAGTTGAAATGGGTAGAAGTTTGTAATTTTAATTATCCTTATCTGACATATGAAACCAAATCAACCAACCAACCCATCCCGCAGTGCTTTGGCACGCCGTACCTTTATTCAGCAAATTTCCCTGGCTACGCTGGCCGTTTGGGGATCCCCATTTACTACCCTTACAGCCAGAGAGGTTGCCGATTTACAAGATGATGTGGTAATGCGCTTTGCCGTTGCCTCCGATATCCATTATGGGCAACCTAATACCGCTTACCGCGAAATGACGCAAACCATCCTGAAACAGCTAAATCGCTTTCATTTCGACTTCCCCCTGGAATTTTGTGTTTTTAATGGAGACCTGATACACAACGACCCACCACTGCTTACTCAAATTAAAAATGAGTTTATGCAGCTTAGCATGCCCTGGTATGTTACACGGGGTAACCACGATATGGTTACTGCCAAAGATTGGATTGATACTTTTGGCTATCCACTGAATCATACGGTATCACATCAACAATCATTACTAATTCTAGGAGATACCAGCAACGAAAAGGGCACCTATCTTTCCCCGGATTTACCTTGGCTGAAAAAGCAATTAGAAAAGGGTAAAAACTTCAAGCACATTTTCCTATTTCTTCATATTCCACAAGCCCCCTGGACGACGAATTCTATTGATACCCCTGCCTTTTTTGATACCATCAAGGGCTATCCCAACCTGCGGGCAGTTTTTCACGGGCACGAACACGATCAGGATGGATTCCGAACGGAAAGTGCCATCCCTTTTATTTTTGATGCCCATGTTGGCGGCAATTGGGGTACTCCTTATCGGGGATTTAGAGTGGTGGAATTATTAAAAAATAACAGCTTTGTTTCTTACATGATGAATCCAAGCGAGAAGATGAAGGAAGAAAAGTGGAAGATTTATTCCTAATTCCTTTACCAATTACTTCGGGCAGTAACCGGCGTGTCGAGCGAATCGAAGCGACCACTCAGGTACTGATAATAAGCAGTAATGGCAATCATAGCAGCATTATCGGTGCAATATTCAAATGCCGGTATATAGGTTTGCCAACCTTTTTCTTTACCTAGTTCCTGTAAGCCTTTACGCAAACCACTATTGGCACTTACACCACCGGCAATACATATCTCCTTAACACCCGTTTGTTCTACAGCTAGCTGCACATTTTTTAATAGCATAGCCACAATTGTATCCTGCACCGAAGCACATAGATCTGCCAGATTTTGTTCTACAAAACCGGCCGGCTGCTTTTGCAAAAAATACAAAACGGAAGTCTTTAAACCACTGAAAGAGAAATTGAGTGCGGGAACCTTGGGTTTGGCAAATTGAAATGCCTGCGGATTTCCGGATTGGGCATATTTATCTACCAATGGCCCCCCGGGATAGGGCAAGCCAAGCAATTTGGCAATTTTATCAAAAGCCTCTCCGGCAGCATCATCAATAGTTTCACCGATTATTTCTAGCTGCAGAGCACTATGCGCCAAAACCAATTGTGTATGTCCCCCACTAACCGTTAAACATAAAAAAGGAAAAGAAGGCCGGGGGGTTGCAATCAGGTTGGCCAGCACGTGGGCCTGCATGTGATGCACTGCGAGCAATGGCTTTTGCAGCGACAACGCAAGCGACTTGGCAAACTGGGCACCTACCAATAAACTGCCAATTAAGCCAGGAGAAGCGGTAAATGCAATTCCGTCTAATTTCTGCACAGCATCCTGCCGGTTAAGTTCAGGAAAAGCTTGCACGAGGGCACTATTCACCACTGGAACTATGTGTTGCATATGTGCACGACTAGCTAGTTCGGGTACTACCCCCCCATACTGCTCGTGCACTTTTTGATTGGCGATAAAATTAGAAAGTATTTCACCATCCCGACAAACGGCAGCAGAGGTTTCGTCGCAAGACGATTCAATGGCCAGAATGGTTACAGACATAAAGAGGAATTATCAAATGCCATGCAAAGGTACAACCATTCGGGGATGTATTGATTACTTGCTGCGAATGGCAACCACCGGATCCATTTTAGCAGCGATAGAAGCTGGAATAATGCCGGAAGCAACACCCAATACAATACAAATACTGAGGGCTAAAAAAACGATATTGGGTGCAATAATGATGGGGAAAGGAAGAAAACTACTCAGGGCCAAGGTTAACAACCAGACCATCCCCAACCCTATTAATCCACCGATAACGCATAAAAAGGCACTTTCTAGCAGGAATTCTGTAAGTATGGTTCTTCTTTTTGCGCCTAGGGCTTTTTTTAGTCCTATCTGACTGGTTCTTTCCCGCACGGTAACAAACATAATATTGGCTACGCCAAAAGCACCTACAATCAGGCTGAGTCCGGCAATCGCCCAACCGCCAGCAGAAACCTGGCCAAAAAAGCTGGTAACCTGCTCGGCAAACATGGCCACGTCATTACACGAAAAATTATCTTCCTGGGTAGGACTAAGCCTGCGGATTTGCCGCATAATACCTACCAGTTCATCCTGTAGGGCTGCGGAAGGCACCCCTACTTTGGCTTGCACCATGATAGAGGGACTATTATTTTCCGGATCAAAAACACTGGCAAAATAGCGATAGGGAACAATTACCGACTGATCAAAATCGAATCCACCTACAAAGCTCTGTCCCTGCTTTTTTACTACTCCCTCAATTAATAATCGCTTACCATTGTAACCAAGAGGTTTTCCAATGGCCTTTTCCGGACTACCATATAATTCAGTAGCTACTTTGTTACCAACAACACAAACAGGGGTTCCCCTTTCGAAGTCGGCTTCCGATAGATAGCGGCCATCTGAAATATCGATGGTTTGAATTTTATTAAAATCCTCTGTAGGACCATACATGTTGATGTTAGAGAGGATATTGTCTTTATAGTCAATATTCACATTGCGGTTAACCATGAAGCAGATGGAAGAGGAAAGTTGACTTTTTTCTTTAATAAATTTCATCTCCTCGTACTTCATATTAGGGCGCTTGAGGTACTTCCACCAGGGGTAATCGGGTCCGCCCGCATAGTTCCATTTATCGATATAAATGGTATTATTTCCCAGTGTTTTAATGTCGGTTTGTACTTTTTGTTCCAGACTATTTACGGTAGCCAATACCCCAATTATGCAAAAAATGCCGATAGTAATACCAAATAGAGAAAGAAAAGTACGGAGTTTATTGGCCCATAGTTCCTGTACTGCCATACGAAGGCTGGTAAATAAAATATTCAGCAGTTTAAACATAGTACAAAAATACTACGCCTCCGGATGCAGGGGATAAAAATTATGTAAACGGCAAAAATGCTGTTTAAGCTACCTAAATCAATGAGGGGAATCGGTTGCACAGGTAATAAAGAATACAAAAAGATGGTGGAAAGTGGAAAGAAAAAAAAGCGGAATTACCTTTGGCATTGTATCCTGTAGTATTTTTACACCCAATTGAATAAATCCTCATAATTATGGCATTGAAAAACGTGCTCACTTCTTCGGTTGGTAAAAAATTGGTGATGGGTTTTACCGGTATTTTTCTGATTCTCTTTCTGGTGGTTCATGCGGGGCTAAATGCCTGTATCTGGGCTAACGATGGAGGAGAAATGTTTAATAAAGCCGCCCATTTTATGGGAAGTAATGTGGTACCGCGTATCTTGGAAGTTGGTTTGTTTGGCGGTATTTTTCTGCATATTATTCAGGGATACCTGCTAACCCTCGACAATCGCAGTAAAAGAAGCGTTGGCTATGCAGTAGACTATAGCAAAGGCAGTAAATGGTATAGCCGCAGTATGGCAATTTTAGGAACTATCCTATTGCTTTTCTTCATCCTTCACTGGAAACACTTCTGGGTGCCTTCTCGTTTCACCGGTATTCCTTATGAAGCAACTCTTTCTAATGGACTAAAGGTGCACGATGTGTTTGCCCTCATGAAGGATACTTTTAGTGAAGCCTGGGTAGTGATTGTGTATGTAATCAGCTGTGGTGCCCTCGGATATCACCTGGCCCATGGTTTTCAAAGTGCCTTTAAAACTATAGGTGTGCACAACCGCCGATATCATGCAATGCTTTCGGCCGCGGGTCTGGGATTTTCTATATTAATCTCAGTTCTATTTGCGCTAATGCCAATTAGTATGTACCTCGGATGGGTATGTTAATATTTTCGAATTGTAACGCTATTTATACTTCTACCAAGAACCCCTACAAACTGAAAATTATATGTTAGATGCAAAAATTCCTGCAGGACCCCTGCCCGAAAAGTGGATAGACTATAAAGGACATTGCAAGCTGGTAAATCCTTCCAATAAAAGGAAGTTAGAAGTGATTGTGGTTGGTACAGGATTAGCTGGCGCCTCAGCTGCTGCCTCACTGGCCGAACTGGGCTATCAGGTAAAGGCTTTCTGTTTTCAGGATTCACCCCGCCGTGCCCACTCCATCGCCGCTCAGGGAGGTATCAATGCAGCCAAAAACTATCAGAACGATGGGGACAGTATTTTCCGTCTTTTCTATGATACAATAAAAGGAGGCGACTACCGGGCACGTGAAGCTAACGTGCATCGCCTGGCAGAAGTGAGTGGAAATATCATCGATCAGTGTGTGGCACAGGGGGTTCCCTTTGCCAGAGAATATGGCGGATTGCTCAGTAACCGTTCATTTGGGGGTACACAAGTTCAAAGAACATTTTATGCTGCCGGACAAACAGGTCAGCAATTATTAATAGGTGCCTATCAGGCATTAGAGCGGCAGGTGGCCCTGGGAAATGTGAAAATGTACAGCCGCCACGAAATGCTTGAGCTGGTAACCATAGATGGCAAGGCAAATGGTATTATAGCTCGTGATTTAGTAAGTGGAGAATTAGAGCGCCATTTTGCACATGCAGTATTGCTGTGCACGGGTGGCTATGGTAATGTGTTCTACCTATCTACCAATGCCATGGGTAGCAACGTTACCGCTGCCTGGAAAGCTCACCGCAATGGAGCCCATTTTGCCAACCCCTGCTTTACACAAATACACCCTACTTGCATTCCCGTAAGTGGCGACCATCAGAGTAAACTTACCCTCATGTCGGAATCGCTCCGCAACGACGGTCGTATCTGGGTGCCCGCACAAAAAAATGATACCCGCAAACCCACCGATATTCCTGAAACAGAGCGCGATTATTATCTCGAAAGAAGATATCCCGCCTTCGGTAATCTGGTTCCCCGTGATGTGGCCTCACGTGCAGCAAAAGAAAGATGTGATGAAGGCTATGGAGTAGGTACCAGCAAACAAGCCGTGTATCTTGATTTTGCCGATGCCATAATCCGCTATGGAAAAATTGAAATTAGCAAAGAAGGAAAAAGCAACGTTTCTCAGGATGAAATCATCTCCCGTGGAAAGGAAGTGGTAAAAGAAAAATATGGTAACCTGTTCGACATGTACGAAAAGATTACCGGAGAAAATCCCTACGAAGTTCCTATGCGTATTTACCCTGCAGTGCACTATACGATGGGCGGACTTTGGGTGGACTATGAATTACAAACTTCCATACCCGGTTTATATGCATTAGGGGAAGCCAACTTCTCCGACCATGGTGCAAATAGACTGGGGGCTTCTGCCTTGATGCAGGGACTAGCAGATGGCTATTTTGTTATACCCTATACACTCGGTAATAATCTGGCAGATGAGATATACAATAAGCCGATTGCCACCTCCCACCCTGCTTTTGAAGAAGCCGAAAAGAAGGTAAACGAGCGTATACAAAAATTGATGAGCATTCAGGGAACACAAACGGTAGAAAGCTTCCATAAGCGGCTCGGAAAAATTATATGGAATCAGTGTGGTATGGCACGCAGTGAAAGTGGTTTAAAGCAAGCCATCGCCGATGTTCAGGCATTAAAAAAAGAATTCTGGAGCGATGTGAGAATACCAGGAGTAGTGAATGGCATGAATCCTGAATTAGATAAAGCCAACCGGGTAGCCGATTTTATCGAACTAGGCGAGCTGATGTGTATAGATGCTTTGAATCGGAATGAAAGCTGTGGAGGTCACTTCCGCGAAGAATACCAAACACCTGATGGGGAAGCTTTGCGTGATGATGCTAACTATATGTATGTAGCAGCTTGGCAGTTTAAAGATGAGCATCAGTGGGAATTACATAAAGAGCCCCTAGTGTACGATGTAATTAAACCTAGCCAAAGAAATTATAAGTAATACTACTAATTGAACACCTAAAAAGATTCCCTGCGGAATCAGATAGTACCATGGAACATTATCACATGAATCTGAACCTAAAAGTCTGGAGACAACCCAATAGCCAAACACCCGGAGCATTTAAGTTATATCGGGTTGAAAACATTTCCTCTGAAATGAGTTTTTTGGAGATGTTTGATGTGCTGAATGAACAATTGATTCGCGATGGGGAAGATCCGATTACTTTCGACCATGATTGTCGTGAAGGTATTTGCGGGTCTTGTTCGATGTATATCAATGGCAAGCCGCACGGACCTTGGGCTGCCAATACAACCTGTCAGTTACATATGCGTGCCTTTCAGGATGGTGATACTATTATAGTAGAGCCCTGGCGCGCCAACTCTTTTCCGGTTATTAAAGATTTAATGGTAGATCGCAGTGCTTTTGACCGCATCATTCAGGCTGGAGGATATATCAGCGTAAACACAGGTAACGCCGTTGATGGTAATTCGCTGCCCGTTCCAAAAGACCATGCAGACCAAGCCTTTGCAGCTGCTATGTGTATTGGATGCGGAGCCTGTGTGGCTGCCTGCAAAAACAGCAGTGCTATGTTATTCCTCAGTGCAAAGGTTTCACATTTGTCCCTGCTTCCACAAGGAGATCCCGAAAGAAACAGTCGTGTAGTAAATATGGTTGCACAAATGGATAAAGAAGGATTTGGAGCCTGCACCAATACGGGTGCCTGTGAAGCCACCTGCCCTAAAGAAATTTCCATTGCCAATATTGCCCGCCTGAACAAAGAATACCTGCTGGCAACTTTAACGGCTGAATAAAAATAACTCAATCCCTAAAAAAGCTGCCCCATTTATGTGGCAGCTTTTTTTATGCCAATGCTTATATTTTGGTAACTTACCTCAAAATTTTTCCATGCCCAATTTCAAGGATTTATTTTTAGTAAACCCCGATATTCATTTTTTGAACTTTGGTTCATTTGGTGCTTGTCCTGCCCCTATTTTTGAAAACTATCAATACTGGCAGCGTCAACTCGAGTGGGAACCTGTGCAGATGATAGCCTTTGATGGTGTGGGATTTTTAGCCAATAGTCGGCAAAAATTAGCTGAATACCTCGATGTTGCCGATAAAGATGATCTGGTTTATATCACAAATCCCTCTTTTGCCATCAACCTGATTGCCAAAAATCTCCCCTTGCAACCAGGTGATGAAATTCTAACCACGAATATAGAATATGGGGCCTGCGACAGAACCTGGAATCTCTATTGTAAAAAAGCTGGGGCAGTTTATAAGCGCCAACATATCCCCCTACCCGTTACTTCCGCCGAGTCATTTACGGAAGCGTTTTTTAAAGGACTAACCCCGAATACAAAAGCAATTTTTATTAGTCATATTACCAGTTCCACCGGCCTGATTCTTCCGGTAGAACCCATTGTGCAAAGAGCCAGGGAGTTGGGATTAATTACTATTGTGGATGGGGCTCATGCACCTGCCCATATACCCCTTTCTATCGAACAATTGCAACCTGATTTTTATACAGGTGCTTGTCATAAATGGATGATGGCTCCTAAAGGTTGCAGCTTTTTATATGTAAACAAAAAAAGCAGGTCAATTTTAGCAGAGCCCTTGGTTGTGAGTTGGGGCTATGAAGCTTTACATCCTTCCGGGAATATATTGTTAGATTATAATCAAATGATTGGCACCCGCGATTTTTCGGCATTCCTAACTGTACCTGCCTGCATTGAATTTATGCATCAATATAACTGGAAAGCACAATCGCAAATTTGTCATCAAATGGTGGTTGATTATGCGCCCAAATTCTATGATTGCTTGGGTACAAAACCTTTGAGTCCGCTGGATAATCAATGGCTTGGACAAATGGTGAGTATCCCCATTCGAACCCCGCAACCCGAGCAGTTACAAAGGAAATTGTTTACGGAGTATCATATTGAAGTTCCTGTGATGCGGCAGGAGGCGGATATATATCTGCGCTATTCTATACAAGCTTTTAATACAACGGATAATTTAGAGGCATTATTAGATTCGCTGCAACACATCAAAAAACAAGGCGAGTTGATTGGTTAAATCACCCGACAGGTAAATATGCCCAACGATTATTTTCAGTTTCAGCAGTTTCGGGTACAACAGGGAAATTCCGCTATGAAGGTTTGTACTGATGCCTGCATTTTTGGTGCTTGGATGGCCAAGCAGTTGCAAGATTGTACCGGAAATCTGTTGGATATAGGCACGGGAACGGGACTATTATCATTACTGGTTGCGCAAAAAAATCAATTACAAATAACTGCCATAGAACTGGATGAAGCAGCCGCGTTAGAGGCAGCTGGTAACTTTCAGCAATCTCCCTGGCATAAGCGATTAGAAGTGATACAGGCAGATGTAAGAGATTATTCGGCCGAAGCTCGATTCGATTATATCATCAGCAATCCTCCGTTTTACGATAATGATTTACCTTCTGGAAATGCGCAACGAGATATTGCATTACACAGCAAGGAATTGAAACTAGAAGCATTGATAAGTAGCATTAACCGATTAATACAACCCACTGGAAAATGGGCAGTCCTGTTGCCCGAACATCGCAGAACATTTGCTATCCAACTGGCGCAACAATCCGGTTGGCATGCAGAGAAACAACTCCTGGTAAGCCAGCGTGCAGCCGTATTCCCTTTTCGGTGTTGTTTACTATTTAGTAAAAGGGAAAACTTAGTTGTTGAAACAGAAATTTTGAATATCCGGGAATCGGAAGAATATAGTGCGGGTATGCGAGCACTTTTATCGGATTATTATTTAGCTTTTGCCGGCTGATTGGCCATAGGCATATGCATGCAAATACTCAAAAGGCTGGGTTAGTTTACCTTCTGATAACATGGTAGCGCCTTCCAGAATCGGCGATCCTCCGCTGATTAAATCTTGGAATACATATTTTATCAATTGTTCGCCAAAGTAACGACTAGCATCACGGGGGAGTTCGTTGGGCAGGTTTCCTACGGCCATCACATCTACGCTTCCGGGTAAATAGGGCTCGGTTTGTTTTCCGCTAAATCTATCAACCCCATAAACAGGTGCTTGTGGAGGTGCATCTCCCAGGTTACAGGGAACACTGCCTCCTTTATCGTCGGTTATATCTGCGATGGTAAACATTTTATAATCGGGTTGCTGCAAAGATTCCATCGAAAAAAGTCTGGGTACTGTTTCGTCCCAATAAATGCCATTCATCAGAATATCTGCTACGGCCGTATAGGGTTCGAACAAGCATGCATATTCCTCGGCATGATCATGAAAGTGCATTCGCTGATAGGTGCCGGTATTACGGTGTGTATATAAATCGGATCCTTTCAGATGCACATACACCGGATAGGAAAAACTCTGGTGTAAAAATTCATCGGGTTCCACTTCCTGAATATCCAGCAGGTTCATAATTTCTAAAATTCCATGGGCCACCCTGCCGCTGCCGGTAACCACTACTTTCAGTGGGGGCAGTTTTAACCCGAAATAAGTATGAATCAGCTCTCGATAGTCGCGGATATCCGAAACGCGACGCAGATTATATAGTCCGGTTCGGTTGCCATAGGCCATGATGCCATTATGCGCACCAACTATGCCTGCGAAAAAGCCAAATCCAATCAGTCTTTGTCCATCCGGATGCACCAAACACTCATAATCAATAAGGGTAATTTTTTTCTCCACCATCGCCTGCATCAGTGCCCGATTCGCTGCCTGTTCTTTTTTGGTATGGGAGAAAAACAGGTAGGTTTTCTCTGCCAACAACTGCGAAACAGGTACCTCCTTGATACCCAATAGAATTTCACACTTGCTCAGGTCTGAATCTACCTGAATGCCCGCCCGTCGGTATTCCTCATCAGAAAAGCACCGATCCGGAGAGGGTTCTACGATTATTTGCAGGTTGGGATACTGTTTTTGGAGGTACTGTGCCTGTGCCGGTGTAAGGGCTACCCGGTTGTCGGCAGGTAATTTTCCTTCTCTAATAAGTCCGATACAGGGCATTGTAGTAGATTTGCAGGTACAAAGTTAGCCAAAAGCGTTGATGGAGGCAGCCAGAAAAGCTATGAAGTATTTTGAATGGTTTGAAATTATCCCCGGTTTTTTCCCGGATCAGGGGTTAGTGAAGAAGAAATATTACGCATTAAGCCGGCAATATCATCCCGACTTTTATGTTCAACAGGGCGATGAAGCACTGGCAGCCGCGGAGGAAAAATTGCAGGAGATACATGAAGCTTATGCTACCTTATCCAATCGCCAGCGCACGATGGCCTACATTTTGAAAGAAACGGTGGGTATGCCGGAGGATGAAAAGTATGCACTGCCACCTGATTTTTTGATGGATATGATGGAATTGAATGAGGGTTTGCAGGATGCAGATACCGAGGAGGGGAAACTAAGTGTTAGGGAACAAATTAAAGCACAACAACAAGCATTATATGAGCAGGTGGAACCGATTATGGCAGATTATCAGGCAGGTGTTACTTCCCAAGAAGCGCTGCTGCAAGTAAAACAATACTATTATCAACAAAAGTATTTACAGCGCTTGTTAGCGGCGGAATAGATAGGGTAACAAAAAACCCGTTTCTGTTTGTTAAAACCCTTGCTTTTACTTATTTTTGCTCCCCCAAGCCCAGATGGCGGAACTGGTAGACGCGCTAGACTCAAAATCTGGTTATCGCAAGG
>JBBAJQ010000058.1:0-12792 GCA_040403945.1 Sediminibacterium sp. | reverse complement strand
GATGGAGAAAGTGCACTACACGGAACCCATGTAGCCGGAATAATCGGAGCAGAAAGAGGAAATGGCGTTGGATTAGACGGCATTGCCGACAATGTGCAATTGATGATTTTACGAATAGTGCCTGATGGAGATGAATATGACAAAGACATTGCACTTGCCATTCGCTATGCAGTAAATAATGGGGCCAAAGTGATAAATATGAGTTTTGGCAAATCGTATTCGCCAGAAAAAAACTGGGTAGATAGTGCCGTTAGATATGCAGAAGAGCACGATGTTTTACTAGTGCATTCGGCTGGTAATGAAAGTGTTTCTTTAGACGAAAAAATAAAATTTCCTAATCCATGGTTAGGTGCCTTAGGCAGATCTGCAAAAAATTTTATAACCATAGGTGCTAGCAGCGACCTGCATATTACTGATTGCCTTACGGCAGATTTTAGTAATTATAGTGCCAACGTGGTTGACTTATTTGCACCCGGCGTGAAAATTTACTCCACACAACCCGGAGGAAATGTGTATGGGAAACTTGACGGAACCAGTTTTTCAGGACCAATAGTTTCGGCAGTGGCGGCATTGATACGATCTTACTATCCTACGCTTAGTGCTCCCGAAATTATTCAGGTACTACAACAAACAGTAACCATACCCAAAGATCCTTTTACTTGCTTACCGGGGAACAATAAAGACAAAACCCCCATAGAATGGAAATCACTTAGTAAAACCGGGGGCATTGTAAATGCCTATCAGGCAACAAAAGCAGCTGACGAATTATACTTGCAAAAATCAAAACCGGCCCCCCGCACAAAAAGATAATGGAAACAAGATCTCCCCTTTTACTTTATCCCCACTTTGCTGAAAATTATATCAAGCTGGTAAATGGATTAGATCCATTGGAAGTTTTTCTCTCTCATGAAGCTACGCTGCTGGGATTTATACAATCAATACATCCCGAAAAAGCTACTCACCGGTATGCTTCCGATAAATGGTCGGTTCGGGAAGTAATCCAGCACCTTACCGATACAGAAAGAGTTTTCAGCTTTCGCTTGTTATGGATTATCCGCGGCGAAAAAGGTGTACTCCCACCCTTTGATGAAAACAAGTTCGCCATAGCAACGCAACAATATCCCAACAACTGGCATGCCACCTTACAGGAATGGGAAAGTGTTAGAAAAGCCACCCACTATTTATTGGAATCTGTGCATGCGCCATTATGGGAAAATCAAATTGCAATTGGCGACTATACCATTACTGCCCGAGCAATAGGATTATTACTTACCGGGCATGTATTGCATCACCGGAATATATTACAAGAACGTTATGGTTGCTGAGTAATTAATAGCGCAACACATCACAGTCGGATTCATCACAAATCAACTTACTAAAAACCGGGTGCTGCATTACCTGAATATAATCGTATATCCGACCATTTATGTTAATATCCCTTTTTACCAAACGAATACCGTGGCTATAATCTACATACCAATTAACATGTCCGGTATACAGGGGCTGAATAGGCTTACCATTTAACTGATGCCACCCATAAATCGCCACCCGATTGGGCCTTTCGGTACGTTTTAACTGAGCGGATATAACTACATCTTTTTTTATTCCTGCAATCAGCCCCTTGCTACCTTTTCGCAAACCCTCAATAATCAGGTGATGCTGATACATGGTAACCGGTGAATCCCGAAAAGCAAACATGGGCATGGGAATTAATTTTACTTCGGCAGCCTGATAAATAGCATCTGCTATTTTACGGGTAGGCAAAAAACAGTGTAAGCTATCTGCTATTTGCTGAGCAGCCATTGGAGTTAGGGGTACGCGACTCCAATCAGCCTCCGTTCCTATGCTCAAGTAATCGGAACTAACCTGATAGGATGCCCGAAGCGTGGTAACTGAGTCTACCTGCAATTGCGTATAAATAGTAACCCATTTAAGAACATGCCGAGGGTAATTTCCGGAAAGAATTTGCTGAACTGCCATTGAATCCCAAACGGAGCGGGGCTGTGTGTTGGCCCAGGCAAAGAAGGCGCTACCGGTAAATTGGATTTGTGTTGGATAAATAGTGGGTGAATGTGCCGTATGCCGGCCAATACAGGCACTGAATAAAAAATAGGCTACCGGTAGTAACAGACCCTTAAACAAAATCCGGAATGGCTTCATAAAAGTAAGGTACTAAAAATGATTGGCTTTAAAAAGTAGATACCTTAGCAGCATGACTCGCATCGGTTTGTTATCGGATACGCATAGCTATTTAGATGAAAAAATGCTGCATCATTTTGCACAGGTAGATGAAATCTGGCATGCAGGAGATGTAGGTAATAAGGAAGTATATGATAAACTGCTCGAAGTAAAACCTGTAAAAGGGGTATATGGCAATATTGATGATGCCTCCATTCAGCAATTTTTTCCGAGGGTATTGCAGTTTACCTGCGAAGAGGTGCGGGTATTAATTACCCATATAGGCGGATATCCACCCAAATACAATGCGCATTCACTCCCTTTGATACAATCGTACCGACCCAACTTATTTATTACGGGGCACTCGCATATTTTAAAAATCAGGTACGATAATGCCAATCAGGTGTTACACATGAATCCCGGAGCTGCTGGCACGCATGGCTGGCATCAGCAAAGAACCATTGTCCGTTTCAACATCCACGGAAATAATATACAGGATTGCGAAGTAATAGAATTGGGATCTCGCTCTGCCAATTAATGACCTCCAGGGAATAGCGCACGGCCTACGGTTTCTCTAAAAGGCCAGGGGATATTCACCAGGATGATTATGAGTGAAAGGAGAAAAAACCAAAATACTCTCTTGTAGTCGCCTCTTTTTCCGGCACCATAAGCCAGCGTAATTAACAATATGGCGAGAATCATAGTAACTGGGTGTTCCACCCAATAAAAGCGTAGGAATTTATCTTTCATAACACTGATTCCTTCGGGAAGTGCTGTTGTAAAAAAACCATATCGGCCCCATCCCCACTGATACAAACCTAATAATAGGGTTATATGGGCAGCAATCAGGGTAAATAACCAGATCGGCTGTTTGCCTGCAGGATACAAATCTGGATGCGATTTGGCCTGATAGGCTTTAACTATAGAAAGTAATAATAAAATAAGTATAACCCAGCGGAGCAGGTTGTGTAAATGGAGTAATCCCGTTTGCATAGCATAAAATTAGTACTGAAAGATAGAAAAACTATGCTAAAAACAACCGGGAATCTTTAAAAACTATTGTACCCAGTCGGCAATAAACAAATTGGTATCCCGGGTACCTCCGTTATTTCGGTTAGAGGCAAAGATGATTTTTTTGCCGTCTGGACTAAACATGGGAAAAGCATCAAAGCCTTTATCTCTGCTAATTTTCTCTAATCCATTGCCCTCCAAATCAACTATGTACATGTTGAAGGGAAATCCCCGCTTATATTCATGATTGCTGCAAAAAATGATATGCTTTCCATCGGGTGTAAAATTAGGAGCCCAGTTGGCCTGACCTAGGTTGGTAATCTGACGGGCATTTTTACCATCTGCATCTGCCACCCACACTTCCATATTGGTGGGGGCAACCATCCCCTCTGCTAATAAAGATTTGTATTCACTAATGGCTTCGGGGGTGGAAGGACGACTGGCACGCCAAACAATTTTTTTGCCATCCGGACTAAACCAGGCACCTCCATCATAGCCCAGCTGATGGGTTACCTGGATTTCTTTTTTTGATGATAGATCCATAACGTATAAATCCAGATCCCCTCCCTTATCACTACAGTAAATCATTTTTTTACCATCAGCAGAAAGGGTAGCTTCTGCATCATATCCCTTGGCAGAAGTTAACTGATCGGTAATATTTCCCTTCAGGTCGGCGATAAAAATATCATAGGTGTTATAAAGAGGCCAGATATACTTATTACCATATTTTGCACGGTCGGGTACGGGCGGACATTCCTCGCTTCCCTTGGCAGTGCTGGCATATAAAACATGCTTGCCATCCGGTAAAAAATATGAACAAGTGGTACGACCTTTTCCGGTACTCAACAATTGATAGGAAAATTTTTGCCCCGCAGCAGGAACTTTTCCAATAAAAATCTGATCACAGTTGATGCCCTCTTTTGGATTGGTGCGCTGAAAAGTGATGTAACTTCCATCAAAACTCCAATAAGCTTCAGCATTATCCCCGCCAAATGTTAGCTGCTGAATATTTGTAAAGTGCTTTTCACCTTCAAATAAAAGGCTGTCACCAGCTGCCATCTGGCCTTGTAGAATGGGAGAGAAACAGAGAAAGAAGGCAGCAATGGATAAAATTTTTGCGATCATATCAAAAAGTATAGTTAATAAGAGTGCAAAATTACTTAAGTACGGGCAAGGAATTGTCAAATTAGTGTCAGGAGTTACAATACCCCGTATTTTTGGGAAATGAAGTTTTTCAGCCTTATTTTGCTTTTACTACTGGCGCTTGCCTGTAATCAACCTACAGAAAAGGTTCCGGAAGCTGCTGTTGACTCAACCGGAAACCGGCCCTCACGTGAGATATTACAACAACTTAGCCGAATCAATCAATATCCAGACAGTACACCGCTTCGGGTGCAGGCAATTGAGGTATTAGATAGTATTGGCGCCTTGCGGGAGGCTATTTCTCAGGTGGATATATTGATAAAAAAAGATAGCCTCCATGCAGGTTACTGGACCAAAAAAGGGGAACTCAGTGAAAAAATTGGAGATACGGCCACGGCCCTTAAGTGTTACCGGTATGCAGCCCGAATCTATCCTTCCCCCGACCTTATGTTGCGAGCAGCCAATTTATTGGCGGAGCAAAAAAATGATACCGCTTTACTGCTTTTGCAAACGATTGCCCAGGAATGGAATGATAGAACTTATTTATCGCATGTTGCCTTTATAAAGGGCGTATACTATGCTAGAAAAGGGAATCCAACCAAGGCACATCAATCATTTGATCAGTGTATCGCCATCAATTATCATTACTTGGAAGCCTACATGGAGAAAGGCTTTTTATATTGGGATACGGACAATATTACGGCCGCACAAAAAGTTTTCAGAACGGTTATTCAACTAAAAAGCACTTACCCGGATGGATATTATTGGCTGGCAAAATGTGATGCCCGCCTGCAGGATACCGCAGCTGCTAAAATGCATTACCAGCAGGCACAACGGTTAGATGCCGAAATGCCTATCCCAGCATTCGCTTCCGAAACCCCACCAGGCAAATAAGAGAAAGGCTGCCTAACTACTGCAAGCCATTTTAACAAGAAGCGCCCTGTGGTAAAGAAACCTAAACGATCTTTCCCTGCAAGGTTGATTGAAACATTCGAATAGGTAAATAATTACAAGGATTTGTCGGGCATCCCGGATAATTCATAATTTTGTGATATGCCAATTATTGCCCCCTCCCTGTTAAGTGCTAATTTTTTGCAGTTACAGCATGACTGCAACATGTTAAATGCCAGTGAAGCAGACTGGTTTCACCTGGATGTGATGGATGGTAGTTTTGTTCCGAATATCAGTTTTGGTATTCCGGTGATTGAACAAATTAGAAAAGCCACCCGAAAAGTATGTGATGTTCACCTGATGATTCAGCATCCTGAGTATCTTACGGAGGCGTTTTATAAAGCAGGGGCAGACATTATTACTGTGCATTATGAAGCTTGCACTCATCTGCATAGAAATATTCAACAGATAAAAGGATTAGGTATTCAGGCCGGCGTTGCCATCAATCCACACACACCGGTATCGTTATTAAAAGATATTTTGGCAGATATTGATGTAGTATGTGTGATGAGTGTAAATCCTGGCTTTGGTGGGCAGCAATTTATTCCCGGCACCTTAACCAAAATTCGTGAACTGTACCAATTAATTCAGGCAACCCAATCAAAAGCCCTGATAGAAATAGATGGAGGTGTAACCTTAGAAAATGCTGCTTCTATAATAGAAGCCGGCGCCCATGTTTTGGTGGCCGGGAATACTGTATTTAAATCAGAAAATCCTACAGCAACCATTGCAGCGTTAAAGAGAATCTAGTACTTACCCCCGATTCCCTGCACAAAACATTCCATCTTTATACTGAAGAAGAATTATAGATTTATTTCCACATGTGTGCATAAGAATAATTAGGAAAATATCCTTTACAAGAATTAAATTTGAAAGAAGCAGTTGGGTAATTAATCTACTTATTCATACCTCCTAAAGAAAAACAGATTGACAGACACTATCATCAACCTCGAATCCGTAAATCCGATTGAATTCTTCGGCGTAAATAACGGCAAACTGGATATTCTGCGAAAAAAGTTCCCTTTACTGAAAATCTTATCAAGGGGTACTCAATTAAAAATAAGCGGAGCGCCTGAACAAATTGAAACGGCAAAAGAAAAGATTGATTTAATTGTTCAGTATCTACAGCGGAATGGTCATCTCAGTGAAAATTATTTTGAACAAATAATCGGAGGCGACGATACAGAAACGGTTGACAATTTTATTGAACACCATCCGAATGATATCTTGGTTTTTGGACCGAATGGAAAAACGGTTCGGGCAAGAACGCAGAATCAGAAAAAAATGGTTCAAGCAGTAGACCGCAATGATATTGTATTTGCAATAGGCCCAGCCGGTACTGGCAAAACATACACGGCGGTTGCCTTAGCGGTTCGTGCCTTAAAAAACAAGTTGGTTAAAAAAATCATTCTTACCCGCCCGGCTGTGGAGGCCGGAGAAAGTTTAGGATTTCTGCCCGGCGATTTGAAAGAAAAAATCGATCCATATTTGCGGCCCTTATACGATGCACTAGATGATATGATACCTGCTGATAAGTTGGGATATTATATGAGTACACGCACCATTGAAATAGCTCCGCTGGCCTACATGCGGGGAAGAACTTTGGATCATGCATTTATCATTTTAGATGAGGCGCAAAACACTAACGACCTACAGCTAAAAATGTTTTTAACCCGCATTGGTGCCAATGCAAAAGCAATCATCACAGGCGACCCAACACAAGTTGATCTTCCCAGAAATATGCGCAGTGGTTTAGAAAAATCTACCCGCATTCTAAAATCAATAGAAGGCATTGCCCATATCGAATTAACGGAAGAAGATGTTGTAAGGCACCGGTTGGTAAAAGCCATTATTAAGGCCTACGAAAAAGAGAAGGACAAAGAAGAAAAAGAAGGCGGTTATCGTTCTTAGCGAAACAATGTTCTGGCTACTCTTTATTTAAAATATCATGCCCCAGTTTATCCCGCTTGGTTTGTAGATATTTCAAGTTGTGGGTATTGGGTGTAGTTTCTATGGGTAGCACTTCAGATACTTCCAATCCATACCCTTTTAAACCTGCCCTTTTTCTTGGATTATTACTCAAGAGCCGTAATTGGGTAATACCTAAATATCGCAGAATTTGAGCTCCCACGCCATAATCCCGATCATCCATTCCAAAGCCCAGTTGCAAATTGGCTTCAACAGTATCTAAACCTTGTTCTTGCAATTGATAGGCCTTTAGTTTATTAATTAAGCCTATTCCTCTCCCCTCCTGATTCATGTATACGATTACACCTTTGCCTTCTTTATCGATTATTCGCATGGCATTATGCAATTGTTCGCCACAATCGCAACGGAGACTCGACAATATATCTCCCGTAAAACAACTGCTGTGAACACGGGTTAGAACGGGTTCTCCCGGCTGCCAGGTTCCTTTAACCAATGCGAGGTGTTCGGCGCCGGATAATTTTTCTTTAAACGCTACTAGGGTAAAATGTCCAAAAGCTGTTGGCATATCCACCCGCACTACTTCTTCAATCAGAGAGTCTGTTCGTAAACGAAAATCAATTAAATCTTTAATAGAAATTACTTTAATGCCGAATCGGGCACCAATTTCTAATAATTGGGGTAAGCGAGCCATGCTGCCGTCTTCATTCATTACTTCTACCAAAGCGCCCGCAGGTTGCAAGCCGGCCAATCTGGCTAAATCAATGGTTGCCTCTGTATGTCCGGTTCTGCGCAAAACCCCACCAGCCACTGCTCTCAGGGGAAAAATATGTCCCGGCCTGCCCAATTGTTCGGGGCGAGTATCGGGATGTACCAAAGCCAGTATTGTTTTAGAACGATCCTGTGCAGAAATACCGGTGGTGGTACCTTCTCCAATCAAATCCACCGATACAGTAAATGCCGTTTCGTGCAAGGAAGTATTGGAAGAAACCATGGGTGTTAATTGCAACGCAGCGCAACGATCGTCGGTGAGGGCCACACAAATCAATCCCCTACCCTCTTTACTCATAAAATTAATAACCTCCGGCGTAGCAAATTCAGCAGCCACAATAAAGTCGCCCTCATTTTCGCGATCCTCATCGTCTACCACAATCACCATCTTTCCGGAGCGAATATCTTCAATGGCATCTTCAATTCTATCTAACATAGGGCAATTTTAGGCTGCAAAGTTACAGTTGAAAAATGAGATCTGATACCAAAAACGGAAAGGGGCTCTTTCAGCAGACAAAATACCGCTAAAAAACAGCGTGAATTGCGGAAAATACGGATTTATAGAGCAACTCCCCTTCCTTTTTTTGCAGCATGAAGGATGTTTTACTTTCGATAGGTTGGTTCTTATTAATTGGCGTGCCCAGTTTTGGGCAACCAACATACGGTGAAGTATCTGGAGTGGTATATGGAGAAGAAAGTATCCCCTTAGTTGGTGCATATGTTGTGCTGCTTCATCGCCCGAGCGGTGCAAGAATAAGCACATTCACCAATGAAAGGGGTGCTTTCTTTATGGCTGGAGTTCATCCCGGAAATGGGTATACTATTCGAGCTACCCACCTGCAGGGGAAGCCAGCACAAATAAACGGCATAATGATACGCCTAGGCGAAACAACTGAATTACAATTATATATACAAGAAAATAGCCATCGCTTACCTAGTGTTACTGTAACTTCTGGAGTAAGTCAATCAACTAATTCCAACACACTTTCCACTTGGCTTACTGCTCCGCAGATCAACCGGTTTGCCAGCGGATCAAAAAATTTACAGGATGTACTTCGGATGATGCCGGAGGCTCAAATAGACATTGGCGGAACCGGCAGCGTATCTGTGGCGGGTGAAAACTACCGATATAATGCGTTATACACCGATGGGGTGGTATCGCATGATCTATTTGGCATTTCCGCCTCCGGAACATTTGGGGGAATCACAGGAAGTTCACCCATATCACTCGAGGCGATGGAGGCATGCAAAGTAGTGTTTAATGCAACAGATGCCATGCAAGGTAATTTTACGGGTGCAGCCATACAAACAATCACCAAAAAAGGAAGCAATCAATCCGAAACCAATGCCTACCATTACTGGCAAAATGCGGCGCTTGCCGGAAGAACCTTACATGAAATAGACAATGGCAGACATCCATCTAAATTTCAGGCTTCAACCCGAGGGGTGAGTGCCCGGGGAGCTTTTGAAAAAAATCGTCTTTTCTTTTTTTGCAATATCGAACAGCAGGAAAAACAAATCCCGATATTTCAATCACTGGAAACATATACGGGGCGGAGTGTTTCGCAATCGCTTTTGCCCATAATTCGAAACCAACTTATTGCAATACATGGATATGATCCTGGCGATTACAAGGAAGCGATGGAATCCCTTATTGCAAAAAAAATATTACTAAGAATTGATGCTCATCTATCGCATAATCGCCAACTGATTGTAAGTGGCAGATACTACAATGCCCATCAAACAAAGCCCGGAAAAGCGGATATCCAAGAAATTAATTTTTCTAATAGTGGATATGTGGTTCAATCCGAAAATTATACGCTACAATTTGAATGGCGGAAAATCAATAGTCGTAATTTTTCGCACCAATGGCTAGGAAATATCACACATGCCGATGATCGAAGAATGGCTGCCGGTAATCCTTTCCCGCGCATAAAAATTATGGACCAAAACAGTAGCATTTATTTGGGTACGGATATATATAGTGGAATAAATTCGGTGCAACAGGATATTGCTGCGATAAAGAAACAATATCAATGGATGTTTCGAAATCATATTATTCGCTCGAGTGCCGAGCTTACCTATGCGAGATTTCAGCAGCGGTTTGTACCGGCCGCCTTTGGGTATGCCATCTATGCTCAGCCGGCAGATTTTATTTTACAAAGAGCGCCGGTATATTACCGGATAGGCTTTCAGCCCCCTGAACTGGTAAATACAGCATTCCGAGGGGCAACACAATTTAGCAATGGAGACTTAACAATTGCTGTTAGCGACCAGCTGAATATCCATCCAAAATGGGTAGTTTGGGTGGGCTTCCATTTGCAAAAAACAAGTTTACTAGAAAAACCCCCTGCAAATGAAAAAGTAAACCTCGAAGTGTTGCCGGTATATGCAAACTATCGATCGCTGCAGGGGGCGCAAACAGATCAACCACCTATTTTCCGTTGGTCGTTTGCACCCAAGATAGCCATCCGGTGGCGCATTCATCCGAAATGGAAAATTGAAACCGCTTTCGGCCTGCAAGCTGGAAGGCTGCCCATGGTTTGGCCGGGTGCTATGTATGTGAACCAAGGGGAGAGTATGTTGGGAAGAGAAATGAATACAATTAATTTGAGAGGGTTCCGCTTATCCAAATTTCAGAATCCGACTGCGGGGGGTGAACTGGCAGTTGAAAAAGCCAATGCCATTCCGTTGAACCTGGGGGCCGCTCAACTGAATTTGCCGCTTCATGCAAGGCTTCATACACAGTTTATGTATGCGGGAAAGAATTGGAATGGCTATTTTTCGGCCATGGTTACCCGAAATCTCTATGAGCCTGCGTTTACACAACTCAATACTCATCTGCCCGATAAAATATCGGCGATGCCGGGTGCCAGAAAGGTTTACAGAACTGAGTTGAATGGAAAAATTCCGCTGGATGGCAATGGAAATAATCCCTACGACTATGCAATTTTACTTCACAGTATCCGGCAATCCGGTGCAGGAGGCTTGCTTTTGAAAGCCGGCGGCAACTGGCATATAGGTAAACATTGGCAATTAGAAGCCGCATATGCCTATACCCATACAAAATCTTTCCGCGATGCTACCGGTAGTCAATTAATCAGTGCCTGGCAACAAACCCCCCATGTAAACGGCAGAAATGAACCGGCTTTAACGTTGTCTGACTTTAGCAGACCTCACAAATGGGTGGTAGGATTACACACTGAAAACAACAAAAATCGCGGAAATGCGGGCTGGTTATTCAGTATTAATTGGATTGCACAGTCCGGGGCTCCTTTCAGTTATGTATATGAGGGAAAAAGTTTGGTGCGGGATGATGGCACCAACGGGTATAACGAATTAATATATATACCTACCGCAGATGAAATACCAAGCATGAACTTTCTTCCCTTTTACAATGGTAGAAGATCCATTAGTAGCCTTGAGCAGGCAGCATTTTTCGAAAACTGGATTCAAGCAAATCCTTATCTGGCAAAACATAGAGGACAATTTGCTATAAGAAACGGGAGTCATCAACCCATTTCAATACAGTGTGATATTAAATGGCAGTGGGAACAAATAATTGGGTGGGGAACCCAAAAAATTAAAATCATTTTTAGTCTGGAATGTCTCAATATAATGGCGCTTATCAATCGGGAATCTGGGAGAAAATGGGAGATTCCAAATAATAGAATGGTGGGGCCCGAATTTCTTGGGTATCGGGATGAAAATACGCTGGAGCCCATTTTCCAATTCGATCCGGATGCTGCAGGTTTAGGCAATAGGCAGGAGGTTGCTGGATATAATCATACCCGTCTGTCTCGATGGATTATTCAACCCGGAATAAAAATAATATTAAATTAATTTTGTATATTACAATATTTCCTAAATACTAAAAATTGCATTCAAATTTCACTTTTCAACATTTGTTCTATGGTAAAGGGTATTCTTATCACCAAATAATTAACAAAATGGGCGTAAGTAAAAATTATTTTATCATTAAATCGGCCCAAATTCTCTGAAAACAGCATTTTAGCTGCATATTTGCATTTCTAAAACTAGCAATTATGCGAATCGTTAAAAGATTGACCATTCTGGTTTCTGCCCTTTTTATGGCAGTAACTGCTATGGCACAAGTTACAACCGGTACTATCACCGGGAATGTAAAAGACATTAAAGGAGTTGGACTCTCTGGAGCTTCCGTAGAAGTTCTACACGAGCCCTCTGGTTCTAAGTACAAATCTGTTTCTACAGCATCTGGTAAATTTACAGTTCCCGCTCTACGGATTGGTGGACCTTACAAAATTACTTTTACGTATGTTGGACTGAAAACAGAAGTAGTTTCTGATGTTACAGTACAATTAGGTGAGCCTTCTGTAATTGATGTGGTATTGAATGATGCAGCCGCTGAACTAAAGGAAGTAACTGTAAGCGGAGTTGGCGCCAAGAAAGCTGCCCTGATTTCTAAAGATAGAAAAGGAACTTCCACCAATATCAATTCCCGCTTAATTGGAACCTTACCTACGCTAAGCCGTAACATTACCGACTTAACCCGTCTGGTTCCACAGGCTGGAAATGGTACTTCATTTGGCGGTCAGGATGGTCGTGCAATTAACCTGACTTTAGATGGTTCGATCTTTAATAACTCCTTCGGTTTAAGTGCTCTTAATGGTGGACAAACCAACTCGGCGCCTATTTCTTTAGATGCCTTACAGGAAATTCAAATTAACGTATCTCCCTACAACCTGCGCGATGCAGGATTTACCGGAGCTAGCATTAACGCCGTAACCAAGAGTGGTACCAACACCATGCATGGAACTGGTTTTTACAATA
>JBBAJQ010000057.1:0-13053 GCA_040403945.1 Sediminibacterium sp. | reverse complement strand
ACAAAAATCAGCAACCCAATAAAGAAACCAAACTCGCCAGAGGCTGGCGACACCTTAATAAGGAAGCCCCACATAAATGTGAGGCTTCTAAGTGGGAGCACACGGGTTCGAACCGCGGACCCTCTGCTTGTAAGGCAGATGCTCTAAACCAACTGAGCTATGCTCCCTTTCAAATGGAGGGCAAAAATAGGGGTAGATTAGTATTTACCCAAAAAAATCTTTAATTAGTTTAATTGAACGGTAGGTAGTCGGTATTGTTGACTATCATATACAAACAGTTCTTCTATATTAAAATTCCAGTATTTGCAGAGAGGAGATTTTTCTAAAAAGGTTTCTACTTCATCGCGGGTATTGGCATGAAAGGTAATCCAGCAGGTCATGCTCTCCATACTTACTGCGTAACTGTCTATAATGCCTTTATTGATGAGATAGTTAATATAGGTTCTGTGGGGGGGAACCAGGCTCATAAAGTCCTCGTCCATGGTAAAATGAATTATTGCCTGATACTTCTTCATTCGGTAGAGATGACATTAAAGTTACTGAAAAACATAATAAGCCATAATTTTTTAACAAGTACTTGCGCATTCATTATATAATAAAAGGGATCATTTTATTCGAACACGTGCTAACCTTCCGCCACCACCTGCGAGATAGGCATATTTACCTTTTGGTGAAATCGACAGGGTATGATAACCAATGGTGGATATGGGCTGCCAGTTAATACCTCCGTCTAGCGTAATATCTACACCGGAAGTTCCACAGGTAATCCACTGGCTACCTTTTATGTGGGCAACACAGGAACGATATCCGGCAGGAGGTGTAACAGGACGGGAAAATATTTCCTCCACTTTTGTACCCACCTGGTGCAGGTCAACAATAACACAATTGTTGGCCTTCGCCGTATCATTAGAAAAATCACCTCCCACAATTATCCCACGAAAAGCATCCCGCATTGCAATTGAATTGGCGCCTCGTGAAGCACCTCCCGGAAAAAAGGGTAAATCAAAAGATACATGTCCGTCTGTATGCATTAGTCGTGAACGGTTGCCACCTGTTACCATCCAGCCGTTATTGGCTTTGCCTGGTTGCATTAATTGTACATTACTACCACTAGAAGCAAAAAAAGCCTCCCCTGAATCAAGTGGAATGGAAGATTTACCGGCTTGTTGTAAATGAAAAGACTGCCATGATCTTCCTCCATCTTTCGTATTAGCCAGAAAAGCAGATTTACCAATCGGGTCGCCAACTACCAATCCATTATCAGCATCTATAAAATGCATGGCGTCTAGAAACATGCCCGGGGTTGAGTCGGTAAATACGGGCAGCCAGGTTAGTCCGCCATTATCAGTGCGTAAAATTATCGCAGGTTCGGCTACAGCCATTATAAGGGCGGTTACACTATCAAAAGCGACTATATCTCTGAAATCCCTTTTTTCGTATCCCACAACCTGCTGCCAGCGCCAGTGTGAGCCCCCATCGGTAGAAAGGCCCACTGTTCCTTTGCTGCCACTTACCCAAATTACTTGGTCGGATACAACTTGCAAACCACGAAAACTACTGCCCAAAGGATGGGAGGGTAGTGATTCTATATTGTAGGATCGTTGTGCTGATAATGGGTGTAACGAATAGAATATACTGAAAAAAAAGCAAATAAAAAAATATTTCGAACCCGCATTTTTTATAAAGTAAAATTTCATATAAAACTTATAATTTGTTGATTACTAATTATATAGTAAATAATTACTTATACAATTATTCCAGGTTTGCACCTGTGTTAAACGAGTTATGGTAGACAGAAAAGCGGGCATAGGCAAATTGAAAATTGCCTCACTATTGGGTATACCCAGTAATTTATTCAGATGATTGGTACCTGAAGGATTTGCCAAGGTTGGATAGGTTGCCCAGCAAAAATCGTTGGGGTATAAATCCTTGATAATTTTTATCAGCAGTAATCCCCAATATACAGGTTGAAAGTGGGGTGTATCGGTAAGATAACATCGAACTCCATTACAAGCAATTCCGGCCAACTTACCTGCATCAGGCGTAAAACGAACGGGTTCAAGCGAAACATCATCCAAAGATAAGTCGTACAGTGTTTTTGCCACTCGACTGCCATCCATCCAGGGTGCCCCGAATTGCATAAAAGGTAGACTAGTACCTCTTCCTTCGCAAATATTGGTGGCCTCTAACAAACATAATCCGGGATACAAAACCATGGCTTCAAATTGCCGAATAGCTGGGGAAGTTGCCACAAAAGGGGTTCCCCAATCGGGCTGAAATTGCGATCTTTCCCAGCCACTGCAGGCAATTACTTCTAAATCTACCCCAATTTTAAAGGTCGCATTAAAATATAGGGCTAATTCGCCAAGGGTACAACTATGCCGAATGGGTATAGGCCACCTTCCAATAAAGGAAGATTGCTCTTCTTCCAGCATTGGTCCCTCAGCTAATTCTAATAGTCCCGAAATGGGATTGGGCCTATCTAGCACTACCAAGGGCTTTCCGGCAGTTGCGCAGGCTTCCATTAAATAGGTGAGCGACCAGAGATAGGTATAAAAGCGGGCACCTACATCCGGTACATCAAAGATTATCCGGTCTAGGCTTTTTACATCATCCCGATCAGGGGCAAAGGATTGTCGGTATAAGCTCTTTACAGGAAGTCCGGTAAGCCAATCTTTACCATCCTCCATAGCTGCACCATCGGCACCTTGCACATCTAACCCATGTTCCGGCGAAAAAATTACCTGTAATCCAAAACCATGTCGCAACAAAGCCTCCCTTGCAGGAGTTCCTTCCCGCGTGGTGGCCGCATGATTGGTTAATAAACCCAATGATTCGTTTTTCCAGTGTGGATGTTGGGCTAATAGTCGGTCAACGCCAAAAAATACCTGCATATTTAAAATTACACACTAACCGGAAGATCTGGGGTAAAAAATGATAACTCTTTTTTTAAAGCCTCCAACACATTGAAAATAATGGGGCAGCGACCATAATGCATCCGGGTGGTAAAATAGCGGTCTGTGAACCCGGGTAAATGCAGTGCCGGAAATTCTCTACACCCCGCAAAGCGGTCGGCATAAATAGTGCAGGAAAGTTCGTGTAAAAAACGGCAGGGTATGGTATTCATAATCATTCGCCGTCCAATCCCTTTTTCAAGATTGTCTTCCACAAATTGGTTGGTAGGTTGCCCCAACAACTGAGCTACCCGAACGGCTTCCGGTTGAGTAACTTCAATCATCAGACTTTTACAGCAGTTACCACATTTTGTACAATCAATTTGGGGGGAAATAGCAGCTTGCAGGGCAAAAACCTGGTTATCTATCAAACTGGCATCATGGGTGGCTAAAAAGGACTGAAAATGATCATTTTCCTCTTCCCGCTCAACCGCCCAAAAAGCAATTTGCTGTAAATCGGTTTCAATATGGGTATCGGGTGTAAGGATTGTTAAAAATAAGCGCAGAAATGCATTAAAAACAGGTGAAATCACCCAAATAATAATTTATCCACATAAAAACCTGCATTGTAGAAAAGTAAACTTGGGGTAGCCGTACAGGTGTTTAGATTTGTACCCCCCTGACTGTAGGGGGGAAGGTATTAATCAGTAAAACTATGGCAACAACTATTATAGGTAATGAGTATAATGAGGATTCCATCCGGTCGCTCGACTGGCGGGAGCATATCCGGCTTCGTCCGGGCATGTATATCGGAAAAACCGGGGATGGTTCTGCCCCTGATGATGGTATTTATGTTTTAATAAAAGAGGTGTTGGATAATTGTATCGACGAATACACCATGGGTTTTGGAAAACAAGTAGAGATAGGGATTACTTCCAAAACTGTGTCGATTCGAGATTATGGTCGGGGCATTCCATTGGGGAAAGTGGTAGATGTTGTAAGTAAAATAAATACAGGTGCTAAGTACGACAGCAAAGCTTTTCAGAAAAGTGTGGGATTGAATGGGGTAGGAACCAAAGCGGTGAATGCCCTAAGTGATCAATTTCGGGTTACTGCTTATCGCGATGGTAAACAAAAAACGGCTGAATTCGAGAAAGGAATATTGGTAAAAGACCATAAAGAATCCAAATCCGATGAACCGAATGGAACCCTAGTAGAGTTTCTGCCCGACGAGCAAATTTTTCGCCATTTCGATTATAAAAATGAATACATCGAAAATCAGCTCTGGAACTATTGCTTTCTGAATGCGGGATTGCATATTCATTTTAATGGCAAAAAATACGTGAGCAAGAATGGTTTGCTCGATTTATTGCAAAAGAAAACCACGGCCGACGAATTACGCTATCCCATCATCCACTTGAAAGGGGAGGATATTGAAGTGGCCCTCTCGCATAACAACGATTATGGAGAAGATATTTTTTCGTTTGTAAATGGTCAATATACAACCCAAGGAGGTACCCACCAACAGGCTTTTCGCGAAGCCTATGTGAAAGTAATTCGCGATTTCTTTAAAAAAGATTACGAAGCCTCCGATATTCGAACCAGCATTGTAGCTGCCATTTCAGTGCGGGTTCAGGAGCCGGTTTTTGAAAGTCAAACCAAAACCAAACTGGGCTCCGTATCTGTTTTTGAGGGTGGCCCCTCTATGAAGAATTTTGTGCTTGATTTTCTGGCCAAGGAACTGGATAATTTCCTCCACCGTAATCCAACTGTGGCTGAAGCTTTGAAAAAAAGAATTGAGCAGAATGAACGAGAAAGAAAAGAACTGGCAGGCATTAAAAAACTGGCCAATGAAAGAGCCAAGAAAGCCAATCTGCATAACAAAAAATTACGCGACTGCCGCGTACATTTTAATGAAGAACCGCCTACCAAAAACAAGGAAGAATACATATCTCTGCAAAACCAAACAACCCTCTTTATTACAGAGGGCGACAGTGCCAGTGGTAGCATAACTAAATCGAGGAATGTAGATTACCAGGCCGTTTTCAGCTTGCGGGGTAAGCCACTGAATTCTTTTGGACTATCCAAAAAAGTGGTATACGAGAATGAAGAATTTAACCTACTGCAACATGCATTGAATATTGAGGATGGATTGGAAGGACTTCGGTACAATCAAATTATTATTGCCACCGATGCCGATGTGGATGGCTCGCATATCCGGTTGTTGTTAATGACATTCTTCCTGCAGTTTTTTCCGGATTTGGTAAAACACGAACACGTATATATTCTAGAAACGCCGCTATTTCGTGTAAGAAATAAGCAGGAAACGATTTATTGTTACGATGAAACGGAGAAAAGAGAAGCGGTAAAAAAGTTAGGCAACAAACCCGAAATCACCCGATTTAAGGGGTTGGGTGAGATTAGTCCGGAAGAATTTGGAAAATTTATTGGCCCCGAAATGCGCAAGCAATTGGTAACCATCAATAATGAAGTGGGCATCTTTGATATTCTGGATTTTTATATGGGCAAAAACACACCCGAACGACAAGAAAAAATTATCGATAACCTTCGCATAGAACTGGATTTAGTTACAAATTAATGAAACATGAAACACGTAGTATTTGAAGATTTGAATGCGACTATTCTGCAGGAAGCAATTACCTTGGATGAAAGCTTAACTGGCACCATATATGTTATAAAGGATGATTATGCAACCGGTCCATTAGCTGTAGAAAATACCGAAGCAACCCATCAGCAAAGAAAAGATTGGTGGCAAGAAGTACTAAAAGGGTCTCCCTATGAGAACCAGACTGATCTGGTAAATGATCAAGCTACCATACAAACCATATTGGATGCGCTGGAAACAGAACCGGAAGAGGAACTCTGGATTTGGATGGGACAGAATAGTCATGATGTTTGTGGATATTACTGGATCTTATCGTACCTAAAACCATTTTCTGGAAGAATCATGGTTTTGTACATGAACAATCTTCCCTTTATGAATGAAAAGGGTGGAATCTTTTATCCCACACATTTACATGAAATTCAGCCCAAGGAATTTTTAAAAGCAAAAAAACTGGCACGACCCATAACGGGTAGTGAGTGGGAAGTGGATCCGGAAGAGTGGAATCGCTTATTGGCACAAGAATCATTGGTGCGCTTTTTAGAGGGTGGCAAAAAACTGGTGCCTAAGTCCATCGATATGTATGATGCGGATATTAAAAAATCTGTAACTGCAGAATGGCAGAAACTAGGTAAAATAACAGCCAGCTTGTTATCAAAAAACAAATCCGGTTTAACGGATACCGTTATTGCATGGCGTTTACGATTAATGGCAGATAATAAGCAGGTTGAGTGGCAGGACGAGAAAAATAAAGGATGGAAGGAAACACAAATCCGTTTGGCAGGCGAAAACATCTCTGTAAATCCGGTATAAATGAAAAATCAAATAGATATCATACCCGTGCCAATGAAGAGTGAGGATGCCAGAGGGCAGGTACATTTTTTTTCTACGAAGCGGTCGGGAGAATACATGGTCTTTTATCGGAAAGCGGGAGCTGTAGGGGCCAGGCATTATCACAAAGGGTTATCCGTAAATAAAAATCCGGAGCAATTTTTATTGTTGAGCGGACAAGCCACCCTTAACTGGCGTAACCTGCAAACAGACGAAACTGGAACCTATCAACTGGATTCGCCCGTAGAAGTTCATATCTATCCTTGGATTTGGCATGAGGTGGTGGCTAAAACGGATTTTGTGATGTTAGAATTGAATGCCTTAGAAGAGGGCCCCATGGATACATTTTATTTAGAGCAATAAGCAGGTGGAATTGTATATAGAAAATTATGGCAAAAGGAAAAGGCAATAACAACGTATTTGAAAACGAAACCGGCGTGCAAGGCCAGTATAAAAACTGGTTCCTAGATTATGCTTCGTATGTAATATTAGAAAGAGCAGTACCTGCAATGGAAGACGGCTTAAAGCCCGTACAACGTAGAATTTTACATGCAATGAAAGACATGGATGACGGCCGCTTTAATAAAGTAGCCAACATCATCGGTCAAAGTATGCAGTACCACCCCCATGGCGATGCCAGTATTGGTGATGCATTGGTGAATTTGGGACAAAAAGATTTGCTGATAGAAACCCAGGGAAACTGGGGAGATGTTAGAACCGGTGATCAGGCAGCAGCCCCACGTTATATTGAAGCCCGTTTGTCGAAGTTTGCGTTGGAAGTAGCTTTCAACCCGAAAACTACCCGCTGGCAACTAAGCTATGATGGAAGAAAGCAGGAACCCATCACCCTTCCTATGAAATTCCCCTTATTGTTAGCACAGGGTGCTGATGGGATTGCGGTTGGATTATCTACCAAAATATTACCCCATAATTTTTGTGAGCTAATTGATGCCTCTATCAAATGCCTTCGGGGAAAAAAGTTTGAACTGTTCCCCGATTTTCAAACAGCCGGAATGGTTGATGTTACGGCCTATCAGGATGGAAAGCGGGGTGGTAAAGTAAGGGTAAGGGCCAAAGTGGAAGAACTTGATAAAAAAACCTTGGTTATTCGGGATGTACCTTATGGAGTTACCACCAATCAACTGATGGAAAGTATCACCAAGGCAAATGATCAGGGGAAAATAAAAATCAAAAAAGTAATCGACCTGAATGCCGCTGAAATTGAAATTCAGATTGAACTGGCCCCTGGCATTTCTCCGGATATTACCATTGATGCCTTGTATGCATTTACAGATTGTGAAGTAAGTATATCCCCCAACGTTTGTGTAATTTATGATAATAAGCCACAATTTATAACAGTATCAGATTTGCTCCGTTCATCTGCCAATAATACACGGGAGTTGTTAAAGCAGGAATTGGAAATCAAATTAGCCGAACTACAAGAAAAATGGCATTATACTTCGCTGGAAAAAATATTCTTCGAAGAAAAGATTTACAAAGAGCTGGAACAAAAGCACGAGACCTGGGAAAAAGTACTGGAAGCTATTGATAAAGCTTTTGCGCCTTATAAGAAGAAACTGAAGCGAGCTATTGAAAGAGAAGATCTTCTGAAACTGACCGAGAAGCCCGTAAGAAGAATTTACCGCCTCGATATCAATGAACTGAATGAGCAGATTCTGGCAATAGAAAATGATATCAAGCAGGTTCAATTCGATTTGGAAAATCTCACCGATTATGCGGTACAGTATTACGAGAACTTATTAAAAAAATATGGTAAGGGAAGAGAAAGAAAAACCCTGCTGAAAGAATTCGATACCATTCAGGTAAAGCAGGTAGCCATTGCCAATACCAAACTCTATATCAATCGGGCTGAAGGATTTATTGGTACCGGATTAAAGAAAGATGAACTCTTTTGCGAATGTTCTGATTACGACGATATTATCGCATTTACTAAGTCGGGCACTATGAAAGTGGTGAAGGTAGCCGACAAGGTATTTATTGGAAAGGATATCATTTATGCGGCCGTTTTTCAGAAAAATGATGAGCGCACTACCTATAATATGATTTATGTGGATGGTAAAACCGGCATCAGCTTTGCTAAAAGATTCAATGTAACCGGCATTACCCGCGATAAGGAATACGACTTAACCAAGGGTTCGGAGCGATCAAGAGTTCATTATTTTTCAGCCAATCCCAATGGAGAGGCAGAATCTGTTCGCATAGTGCTGAGTCCTACATCTACTGCCCGTATCAAAGAATTAGATTTCTTTTTCGAAGAACTAGAAATTAAGGGAAGAAGCAGCATCGGAAATCAGGTAACCAAATACAGTGTGAAGTCGATTCGCATGAAGGAAGCCGGAAAAAGCACCCTGGCTGGAAGAAAATTATGGTTTGATGATAAATTCGGCCGCTTAAATACCGAAGGAAAGGGCAAGTACCTGGGAAGTTTTGAAGATGAAAAAATAATCGTGTTCAGCAAGAATGGTACCTATGAGATTACCGATACGGAAATGAATCAACGCTTTGATGCGGAAAATATCATTTTGATAGAAAAATATCAACCCGAACAGGTGATTACAGCGGTGTACCTAGATCAGGACAAAAAGCAGTTTAATGTGAAACGCTTTATAATAGAAACCAGCACCCTCAAAACACCGTTCACTTTTATTAAAGAGGGAGCAGGTAATTATCTGGTTACGGTTACTACCCAGGCAGAACCCTTATTGGTAGTATCTACCGGAAAAGGACAACAAGTGCGGAAAGCCACATTTAAAGTAGCCAAGATGGTAGAAGTTACCGGTTGGAAGGCGGTGGGTACTAAGCTTACCGAGTTCCATAAAAGTATAGAGATGAATTGGAATCAGCCTGCGAATACCGATAACCAGCAACCAGAATTATTCGAATAGTTAATTCGGTTAACTAATTGATTGATTAGGGTTTCTTTTTCTTTCGAAATTGCAGAATAGCCGTTTTATTCAGATCGCTGTTGAGGAATATCTCATATCGAATTTTACCATCCCACAATACCAACAAAGCCGAATTGGGTGGGAAGTTGCCGAGGTTGTGGGCAAACATGGCCAACTCATTATAGGGAAGGGTTGTGTCTACCCGAATATTTACTTTTAGGGCAGCTATATCCAGCATCGACTTTTCAACTATCATTCGATTATTCAGTAAAAGAGAGATAGAATCACCATCCACCTGACCGTTATCATATAATTCTAATCTAAGTTCATCGTTATCTACCTCAAGTATTTTAGAAACCTCCTGTGCACGATCGCGGTTAAGTAATACGATTGCTAAGCGATCGGAGGTAGGTGGCAATAAAGGAGCGATAACCAGTGCAGGTGCCGCAATAACTTTTGGTGGCGGAGGTACAGCTGGTATAGGAGCCGAAGGAGGAGGAGTAACCGGAACATTTTTAAACACTTGTACGCGCTTTTCTTTGGGAGCTTCTATTATTTCAGGCTCCTTAACCAATGGCAGTGTATCATTCGATTTAACCAGTTTAAACTTAATATCTGGAGCCATATACCGATACTCTGGAGCACTTAATAACCATCCCTGCAACGAAGATTCGGCTTTAGAAGCTACAAGTTTAAAATAGCCCTGCATTTTTAGGTACAGTCCCCGCGATGCACTCTGCGATTGAAAATATACAACCGGAAAGGGATTCAGTCGAACGGTTCTACCGGATTTATCATACTGTCCGCGGATGGGAACCGTTAATACACTATCCTTGAAATAATATATAAATTCACCCCAAACCCGGGATCCCTGTTGGCGCAAAACCAGTTCGGATAGATAACTATTGCTTTGTCTGGGATATTGAACAATCCCCACTCCATACCAGTGACCGTTCACCTGCTGCGAAAAAACAGCCGAATGAGCGAGCAGAAAAACAACCAATAAACAACCGGTACGAAACATGCAGCAGGTATTTTCCGGATATAGAAAGTATACGTATGTGAAACCAAATTGTAACCTAAATTACTGTAAACCCATCATTTGCCATCGTTATCTTGGTTAAATTAGCAGGCTGTGAACAAGTTATCCAACTGAAAAAAGATAGTCACAACCCGCTATACGAATCATCGCAATACTTGGGTAACTATTGTACCTTTGCTGAATAATATATTTGCATGCACGCAACACCCCTTCAGGCCGGGCAATACCATACTTTACCCGTTCAGCGGAAAACCGATTTTGGTTTTTACCTGGATGATGGCAATGAGGGCATTTTATTGCCCAAACGCTTTGCACCCCGAAATCTAAGGGTAGGAGACGAATTGAAGGTATTTGTTTACCACGACTCCGAAAACCGCCTAATAGCCACCACCCAAACCCCGAAAGCTTTAGTAGGAGATATTGCGCTGATGGAAGTAGTGTCCGTAACGCAGCAGGGAGCTTTTCTAGATTGGGGTTTGATGAAAGACCTGTTTGTTCCGCAATCGAAGCAGTTAGGTGTTATGCGAAAAGGGGGGAAATACCTGGTAAAATTGTATATCGACGAGCAAACGGGGCGTGTGGCGGCAACCGAAAAAATTGATGCACTCCTAAATAATATTCCCTGCCCATTAAAAGAGCGGGATGTGGTGAATTTGATAGCCTATAGAGAATCAGAATTAGGTTGGGTAATGATTATCAATAACCTTTTTACTGGTATCCTGCACAGCAGTGAAATATTTACCCAAATTCAGAAAGGCGATCATTTTACCGGCTTCATAAAAAAAATCCGCCCAGATGAAAAAATCGATGTCGTATTGGGAAAGCCCGGATTTGCGAAAGTGGAAGATGAAACCGAAAAGATAGTGCGCCTTCTGAAAGAAAACAATGGGTATCTGCCATTCAACGATAAATCTACGCCCGAGAGTATTTATGCATTTTTTGGAATGAGTAAGAAAACTTTTAAAATGACCACTGGTCATTTATACAAACAACAGATTATCAGTTTTACCAAAACAGGCATACAATTAGTAAACCCTGAAGGGGAAACCCTGGCTTAAACAAAATATATGAAAAGTAAATCCGTGTATATACTCTCAGCCGTTAGAACACCCATTGGAAGTTTTGGCGGACAATTCAAATCATTGTCGGCTACACAACTAGGGGCCGCTGCGGTGAAGGGGGCCTGTGAAAAAGCGGGTATTGATGTGTCGTTGGTGAATGAATTGATTATGGGGTCGGTACTGCAGGCGGGGCTAGGACAAGCACCTGCCAGGCAATGTTCTAAATTTGCGGGATTACCGGATACCGTTCGGGCAACCACCGTAAATAAGGTTTGTGCCAGTGGGATGAAAGCAATTTCCATGGCGGCACAAAGCATTTTATTGGGGGATGCAGAGGTAGTGGTAGCAGGAGGGATGGAGAGTATGAGCAATGTACCGTATTATCATGCAAATACCCGTTGGGGAAATAAGTATGGAGCTACAACCTTGGCTGATGGATTACAGTTGGATGGATTAACCGATGTGTATCATCAGTACCCTATGGGCAATGCGGCAGAATTGTGTGCCGTTAAGTATGGAATTGGAAGAACAGAGCAGGATGCCTATGCCATAGAAAGTTATAGAAGAAGTAGGCAAGCAACTGAGTCCGGACTATTTACTGCTGAAATCGTCCCCATAGAAATACCGCAAAAAAAGGGTGGGTCAGTTTTTATAGACAAAGATGAGGAACCTTTTCAGGTAGATTTTACCAAGATCCCCCAATTAAAACCTGCTTTTGATAAAAATGGAACCATTACAGCTGCCAATGCTTCTACCATGAATGATGGTGCAGCGGCTTTGGTATTGATGGATGGCGAAAAGGCGGATGCATTGGGTTTAAAACCGCTTGCCATTTTGCGCAGTTATGCCGATGCAGAACAGGCACCGGAATGGTTTACCACTTCTCCGGCAGTAGCTTTGCCACAGGCATTGAAGAAAGCCAATCTGAGCATGGAGGATATCAGTTATTTTGAAATCAATGAAGCATTCTCCGTTGTAGCGTTGGCCAATCAGCAATTGTTGAACATAGACGCAGCCAACTTAAATGCCAGAGGTGGTGCTGTATCATTGGGTCATCCCCTTGGATGCAGTGGTGCGAGAATTCTGGTTACGCTGATTCATATATTACAACAAGAAAATAAGCGGTATGGTGCTGCCGCTATTTGCAATGGGGGAGGAGGAGCCAGTGCGATGGTTATTGAAAATCCCAGCGTTGGATAGTATGATTCAAATTGTACCCTTCCTTTCTTCGGAAGCAGATTTATTGGCCGATATCAGTCGTGCCACATTTGCAGAAACTTTCGCACCGGTAAACACGCCGGAGGATATGGCAATATTTATGGAGCAGCAGTTTACTGCTGAACAGCTAAAGGCTGAAATGGGTAAACCGGGCTACCTGCATCTTCTCGCCAGCTATAATGGGGCTCCCGCAGGGTATCTGTTTTTAAAGAAGCAAACGCACCCCCTTTTAAATCAGACAGCTGCCCTTGAAATTAGTCGCATATATTGTTTACAGGCATTTCAAGGTAAGGGAGTTGGCAAAGCAATGATGGAATATGCCTTGCAATATGCACAGGAAAATAACTTACCCACTGTTTGGCTGGGGGTATGGAAAGAAAATGCAAAAGCCCTGGCTTTTTATACCAGTTTTGGCTTTCGCATTTTTGGAGATACTGATTTTATATTGGGTAATGATTTACAGAAAGATTGGCTGATG
>JBBAJQ010000056.1:0-13141 GCA_040403945.1 Sediminibacterium sp. | reverse complement strand
CGTATCAGGCACCCTAAAATCGTATGTAAAATGCGTGGTAGTTTTTTTCAGTGTATCGTTCACTTTCCAATTATATACTACCACATCAGCTCCGGCATAGGTAGTTTGATTGGTAAATACTACGGTGTCTTGTTTAAAACATTTGATTGAATCGCTGGCAAGAAAAGCCGCTCGGGGGGAGGCAATTACTTTAGCGGTTAGATAGCCGGTGTCGCTGCAACCCAAGGAATTTAAGGCGGTTACGCGAATAGAAAAATCGCCGGCATCAAAGAAGGTATGCGTGCCGATATTTCCTAATGAAGTAGTATCCGAACTTAACGGATCACTAAAAAACCAGTTCACGATATTACCTGCAGGCTGGTTGGCATTACCGGTAAAGTTATACGGCGCACAATTTTTTATTTGCAGATTCGAGTTCAGCGAAAGAATGGGTAAGGGATTAATTATAATTTGCTTAGTTAGCGAGTCGCTACATATAGTTGCCCCTGCATTGATTGACCGAATAATTAGTTTCACCCGATACGTGCCCGGCAGGGTATACAGATGTGCTGGACTAAATCCAACAGAACTAGTACCATCGCCAAAATCCCATTGATAACTATATCCCAGTTCTGATTGATTAGTAAACTGAACTCTTTCATTCAGGCAATAGGCATTTTTAGAAGTGCTAAATCCAACCCCCGGCTTGCTGAACATTTGTATCTGCAGATATATGGTTGTATCAGTATTTACACAACCATTGGATGCCTTCATGCTAACTGTATATACGCCTGCATTTTTATAAAAATGTTTGATGGTTTCAACACTTTTATCGGAAACATAAATAGAGTCGGCACTGCCATCGCCAAAATTAATTTCGTACCGGGTTGCTCCGGAGGATACGTTGCGGAACGTCATACTATCAGGTGCACAACCCCAGGTATTGGGGCCTTCTACAAATAATTTGGCAAAAATATTTCTGGGATATACAATTATTTTAATGGAGTCTTTATTGCTGCCACATTCATTCTGTGCCCTCAGGGATATGGTATAGGTTGTGATAGAGAAGGTTTTGAATACATGTGATACAGGCGATTCAGTAAAAGTAGTGTCGTAGGTATTATCTCCATAACTCCAGAAATAGGTGTTGGGTTTTCCAATAGAAATATTAAAGGCTGTAAAAGTATAGGGAGAGGTATTGAGGGAGCAACCAATGGTAGTATCGGGCTGGAAGAGTGCAATGGGCGTTGATCGCACAATAACAGAATCGCGCAGGGTAGTTATTGTATCACATTGCAGGGCAGCGGTAAGTGTGATATAGTAAGTAGTATCCAGATGACTCTTACTCGGCTGGAAGGTAACCGCTAAAGGGTCTTTGAGCGTAGAGGTAGTGCCATTCCCAAAGCGCCAAGTATAATTAAATTGCTGATAGGGCTGAGGAGTAGTGGTATTGCTGAAACTTACCACCAGCGGGCCGCAACCTATTTTGGTGGATGCTACAAACGCTGGGGTTGGGCGCGCAATGGTTTTAAAGGTTTGTTGGGCTGTATCTGTTTTACATCCATATAAACTTATGGCAGCTAATTTAATTTGAACAGTATCGTTGGGTAAAGTGATGGTATATCCGGGAAAAGTTAGGTTAGTACCTATTGAATTATTATTTGCCAGCCATCGGTAAGAAACATTTGCAAAAGGATAGGCGGTTGCTTTTATATTGTTATTGTCTATAACCCCGGGAGCACACAAAGCGACGGTGGTGCTGGTAAACTGCGCCTTTGCGTCAGGATTAACTGTTAGGTCAACAGCTTGAATCGCAGAACACCCATTGCTCTGCATCGTTACCTGATACCGAACTATTATGGGCGCTTGGGTAATATTATACAAGGTTTCGGAAATAATTCCACTGGTATTTGAGCTACTTGTGGCAGGGTTGGTGATACCCACCACTGCTGGGCGAATCCAACTATAACTAACATTGGCGGTTGCACTGGTGGCAGTATACTGAAATAAAGTGCCCGTACAAACAGGTGTGGGAATTAGGGTGCTGCTTAATGCCGGCTTAGGTAAAATAGTTATCGTAAAGCTTATAGGCGACCCATCACAACCCCCTACGGAAGGAGTAACTTGAATGGTAGCAGAAATCGCTGCAGGGTTTGTGTTGGTGGTAGTAAAGGAAATGGTTCCAATACCACCGGCACCTAACCCAATGGCAGGATTGGTGTTCGTCCAGGTATACACCGTACCCACAATGCTTCCGGTAAAAACAATATTGCCAGTATTGATGCCGGTGCAATACATTTTATCGGTAACTGAATTGGCAACCGGGATGCCAGTTACAGAAACGGTGATAGCGCTTCTGGGTCCTTCACAACCTGCTGTTGTAAGTTGACTAACATAATAAGTAGTATTTCCTAAGGCAGCGGTGGAAGGAATTGGAGCTGATGCAAGCGGCACTCCACCTGAAGCATTTGCGTACCATACTACTGTGCTGCCACTTTGCGCTGTAGCAGTTAGGGCAACTGCAATCGCATCTTTACAATAATGTACATCTATTACGCTAGGTCCGGGAGGGGTTGGATTAACGGTTGCAGAAATAGCTGAAGTGGCGGTACAATTATTTTTAGATACTGTTACCGTATAGTTTCCGGTTGCTAATACCGACGCATTCGCAATAGAAGGATTTTGCTGATTACTGGTAAAATTATTGGGTCCTGTCCATGTATAGGTTACGCCGGGTGTAATGGAGGTTGCGTTTAGCACTAAGGTATTACCACTACATACGGAAGTAATCGGTTGGAAAGTTGCTGCGGAAGGATTTTGGGGATCTGTTAATGTAAAGGGACCTACGAGGTTAGATACGCAACTGCCTAATTGTACCCGAATATTTTCATAAGTACCCGCCGTTAAACCAGTGATGGTGAGCACACCTGTTGCATTACTGGTAATGTTTATCGGCCCAACGGGAGAACTGTTTTTTGAATAATAGGCTTGATAAGCTGTGTTGATAGCCAATCCGGTGAGTTCAATTTTTCCCTCTGTACCCAAACAGGTAGTTGGATTAAAGGTATTGGCACTGGTTATGTTGGGAGTGGTAGAAACTGTTACTAATAATGCTGCTCTTGCACTCTCACATCCGGTGGGGGTGGTTTGGCTCGCATAGTAAGTAGAAGTTCCAACCGGAAATGTGGGCGGAATGGGTGCTGAACCTGATGCTACCCCTCCTGTTGGCGTAAGGTACCAGTTGAGGGTATTTCCCGGCTGAATTATAGCCGAAAGTGAAACGGGTGTGCTGTTTTCACACAAACCCAAAGGCGAAACTCCGGGTGCGTTGGGGGTTGCCCTAACTACTGCGAGGGTGGTTCCGGGAACCTGACAGTTATTTACTTTTACAGTTACTGTATAAGTACCCGCGGCGGATAAAGCCGTATTGCTGATGGTAGGGTTTTGCAAGGTACTTGTGAAACCATTGGGCCCTACCCAGGCATAGGTTACACCCGGTGTAGTAGATACAGCAGATAGGGCAAGTGTAGATCCACTACAAACGGGTCCGCTATTGCCTACCGAGGGTACATTGGGTGGCGAAGGATCTAATATGATAAAAGGACCCGTAATTATATTAGAAGAACAACCACCTAGTTGCACAAATATATTTGAATACGCTCCCAGGTTTAAGCCGCCCACTGTTATTGTACCACTTCCATCTGCAGTTTTACTAACTGTATTGGCCGATCCGCCCCTGGTATATTTAACGGTGTAGGTAACACCCGCTGATAAGCCGGTTATTACCAGACTGCCCTCATTACCTCCACAGGTTAAGGTATTATTCGCAGTAACATCCGTGATGATTGGTGTGGATGAAACCGTTACAGTTAGAGTAGCACGGCCACTTTCGCAACCGGAAGCGGTAATCTGACTAACATAATACTGTGTTGTACCAATGGAAGCAGTAGAAGGGGTGGGTGCGATCGCTAAGGGCGATCCACCTGAAGCTACCGTAAACCATCGCAGTGTATTCCCGGGAGTTGCACCGGCCGTTAGAGGGGTTGCTGTTGTGTTCTGACAATAAGCAACCGGAGCAACGGTGGGCAATGCGGGTGTTGCATTTACTACCACAGTAGTGGTTGCACTGCTACTACATCCGCTAAGAGAAACAGTTACTGTGTATATACCACCTGCATTGGCAGCGATATTATCAATCACCGGATTTTGTAATGAGCTCGTGTATCCATTGGGCCCCGACCAGGAATACGTTACCCCGGGCGTGGTAGAGGCAGCGGTAAATTGAACGGATGTTCCACTACAAACGGGGCCGCTATTAGCAACCGTTGGCTGATTGGGCGCATTGGGATCGGTAAGCACAAATGGACCCAGCGCATTGGATGAGCAGCCATTTTGAATTACAAATACATTTGTGTAGGTACCTGCTGTTAATCCGGATAAGAGAATTACGCCACTTATATCCGCTGTTTTAGTAAGGGTAGTGGTTATGCCTGCCTTGGTATATTTCACTGTGTAGATTCCGGAAGGGGTTAATCCGCTTACCTGAATATTTCCATTAGATCCCGCACAAGAACTGGGGGAGGTAAGTGTTCCGGTTATTGCTGGCGTTTCATATACCAGTATACTTTTACTATCCGAACTCGTGCCACATTCATTGGTAACACTTAGGGTAACTATTTGTGTGCCAGCTGTAGTAATTAAAACAGGTCCGGGATTCGCTGCTGCAGAACTACCTGGTGTTGCCCCGGTGATCGTCCACGCATAAGTAGGTGTTGGATTAGTAGCGTAGCAGTTGTTTACTATCTGAGTTACTGATATAAACTGACCGCTACAAACTGTTGCCGGAACTTGAATAGACACATTGGGAGGAGACTTAACGGCAACTGTTTTTGTAATTGGCAAGGATGCACAAGCGTTGTTGGGGGCAACCGTAATCAGTTGAACTGTGTAGGTTCCGGGATTATTAAAACTGAATCCGGGATTATTACTGGTGAGTGTTCCGGAAGTTACCGAAAAAGAAGAAGCATTGGGCGCGCAGGCGGTTGGGTTTGTATAACTAACACTCCACTGAGGGGTATTAATACCGCAGGTTGCAGTAGAACTATTGTTGGTAGTTGCAACATTAACGGGCATGCAGCCTATATTGTTATCTAGTGTGAAGGAGGATGTGGGTACCGGATTTACACAAATAGTGGTTTCAGTAAAAGCACTTCCGCAGGTGCTGCTGCCACCTAAATATAAGCGAACGGTATAGGTGCCCGCAGTTGAAAAGGTAATGTTTAATGTGTTGCTTGGGGACGGATTCCAGTTTTCGGGATTAGGATCATTGAAACGATTTCCAAGTGATTGACCCACTGCTAACGTATAGCCGCTGTTGGGCGAGATTTCCCAAACCTTAAATCCATTGGTACATGTTCCTATGGTTGAAACAGTTTTAAAAGTAGGGCTAGTATTAGTTACAGATACAGGCACATTAATACAGGTATTGTTAGTGGAAGTAGTTATCCCGGGTTTGGGATAGCCAGAAACATAAATGGGCGTTACTGATCCCTGTGTTGTTGCGCAAGGATTGGTGGCTTCAATTTTAGCAATAAACGAGTTGCTGATACTATTACTTGTAGTGCCACATGAGTTTTTAGTATAAATATGGGTAACACTCGTTAACGCATTCGCCTGATCGAAAGTTATATTGGGGGTACCATCGTTAAATAGGATGGTATAATTGGTTCCAGGACTATTGGTTGAAATATTTGAAATGGGAAATGTGAGAGGACTATTTTCGCAAATATTTGTATTGCCTGGGCTCGCAATACCAGCAGAGGGATTACTTCCGAGATAAATAATTCTGGTTAATGTATCCTTACATCCATTATCGCCAGTAACAATTTCTAATAATGTACTGGAGCCTCTGTTATAGGTATGTGTTTGGGCAGAATTAAACGTAGTAATTATTAAGTCCGGAGTGCCATCTCCCCAAATAATCTGATAGTTTGTGTTGATAGATTGTGTTCCGGATGCATTATTAAATGTAAATAGCGATTGGGCAGAACCGGTACAAACGGTAGTTGTTCCAGAAAGTTTCGCCTCCGGCTTCTGCTTGACAGTAACCACATTGGTTTTTTGGTTGGTACACCCCTTATTATCTGTTACGGTAAGCTTAACCGAAAAATTATCAGTACCATTTCCATAGTTTCTAAAAAATGCATGTAATGGATTAGAAGCAGTTTCGGAATTGCCATCTCCAAATTCCCATTGGTACGTGCTGGTAGGGTCATTGGCTTGCGGAAAAAATCCAAGCGGTACCCCCGCACAATTGGTTGCCGGTATGGAAGGAGAAAAAGTAAAGTCGGCTATCGGAATGGGATTTACCACCAAAGCAGCTGCATTAATCGTTGTGTCTCCATTAGGTCTACCAATCAGAAGTGTATAGTTACCGGTAGCATTGGCCGTATAGTTTTTTTGTGTGGCTCCGGATATATTCGCATTATCTTTTTTCCACTGATAGGTGAAGGAACCCGGAATAGAAGTCATATTCGAGGTGAGCATGAAAGTAACCGAATTTCCATTACATATTTGAATACTTCCCGAAGGGGTAGTTGTATAAACGGTATCTAGAAAAAATCCTGCGTGTTTATGTATAACAGCAGCACGTGCAGTTACCTGCAGCATCCCCATCAGTAAGCAGGGTAGTAATAACCATATATGTTTAATGGGTTTCAATTCAGTTGCTGCATTTTAATAACCATACCATTTTAAGGCACTTTGTTTGCCTTCAGGGCATAGTGTGCGTTTTCTTACTCGGGCGGCTTCCGTGGTGGCAAGGGTATAGCTAAGGGAAAGCTCGAATCCCCCCCTCAATCGGGAGGCTGCTGTTAATTGGGAAATATTAATGTCATACGATAATCCCACCCGGGCATTTCCCCATTCCATGCCAATATTCGGAATCAAGGCATCCTGATACCGATACCAAACACCCGCCATTACCGTTATATCATTTCGCTCGTTATCATAATTATACGTACTGGTGAGGCCATACCCATATACCACCCCTAAAATAGTTTCCCGATACGATTGGGCATTCATGTAAACACCACTTACATATAGTCTGTCTACTCCATTAATCAACATAGATCCACCGGCATGGAAAACATAGCGGGGACTGATATTAGCGAAAGGACTATTCGCCGGTTCCTTAGTGGTATTGATGTGGTACATAGAGCCCCCGAAATACAAAGAGTTGTCTTCTGTGATGATGGAGTAGAGTAACCCTGCCGAGTAATCGAAATTCATACTGCTAAATCCATTCTTACTTTCACCCGTAGGTAAATTGGGGTTGAATCCCTGTGCAGTAAATTGCTGCGAAAAAGTGAAACGACTATAATCAACAATTTTGGTGTTCATAGAAGCCATAAATCCACCCCCCAGTGAATGTTGAATGCCATCATTTTTAAATAGTACTTTATGAAATGCAATCGAAGGCGAAAGGGTATTCGAGCGAAGCCCCCCATTGTTAGAGTTGTCGAATAATCCGGTAATACCGATACCCAATATATCCCCTTCCTGAATTTTTTCGTGTAGCAAATTGGCATCTATAGAAAAAGTACCGGTTTTATACGGAACCATTATAGAACTCCATTGGTCACGATAACAACCCGATATACGCAGATTTCCAGGAAATGCGCCTGTAAGGGCTGGATTTAATAAAAGAGGGGACGCATAAAACTGCGAAAAGTGAGGGTCTTGTGCATACAGGCAAGTAACCGTTAGCCAGGCTACGACAAAAATACTCGTAGCCCGCTTATGAATGCGAAGCCAAAAAATGCACATATAGTTTTTCATTTCAACGCCGGAAAGGGTTGGGATATTGGATACCTATTATAGGATAGGTAAAATTAATACGTATTGTGGCAAAGAGAATGTTAAAAAGAAGTATAATACATTAAAATATAATTCGTATTGTTATGTAATACAAATTACTATATATAAAAATTTATTTAAAATTATTAGTTTTTGGATAGTTCAGTTCCCTTCTCGTTGGCTTTTAATACCCTAAGGATATTTCCTCCCAATATATTGGTTACCTGCTTTGCAGTATAACCCCTTTGCAATAGCGCACGGGTAATGGTTGGATAACTGGTTACATCATCCAATCCCCTGGGCATAGAACTGATGCCATCAAAGTCAGAACCTATCCCTACATGCTCCGGTCCGATCAGTTTTACGATGTAATCCAGATGTTCCAGTAACTGTTCCAGCGTAGGGCGAGCATCCAGGGCTTCTTCGGCATATTTTTCCGTTACCATTGTTACGGCATATTCGGTTTGCATTCCGGTTGCTTTTAAAGAATCTATTTCCGCCTTATGGGCTAATTGAAAACGGGCATCTTTTTTTCGGTAGTTACTATCTACAAAACCAGAAAAAAAGTTCAACGCAATAACTCCGCCATTTTTTCCAACAGCCAATATCTGATCATCTTTCAGGTTGCGTGGAACCGGACATAAGCTCCATGCATTGCTATGTGAAACAATCACGGGCTTGTTAGTAACTGCTATGGCATCCCAAAACGTTTGTTCTCCCACATGCGACAAATCTACCATCATACCCAACTCATTCATCCTTTTTACTACCTGCTTGCCAAAGTCGGTAAGTCCTTTATGTGTTTTGGCCAGACTATCCTTTTTACTGGTTTCATCCCAGGCAGAAGTGGCCCAAGATGTGGAGTTGTTCCAGGTGAGCGTCATATAACGGGCACCCCTTGCAAAAAGTTGGTCTAATTTTTCGAGACTGTTTTCAATCATATGTCCGCCCTCCACCCCAAACATGGCAGCTAGTTTTCCGGCTTTTACTGCCTGCTTCAGTTCATAGGTATTTCTGGTGAGCGCAATTTTAGTGGGATTTTTTTGAATGATGGCATCCAGTATATCCATTTCCCGATTCGCAAACTGATAGGGTTCGGGTTTATCTCCATCACACCAAACCGAAAAAAGTTGCACATCCAAACCTCCTTCTTTCCATCGTTGTAAATCGGAATGGGTTTTTCCTTTCAGGTTATCATCCATGCTAACTTTTTTCTCGATGCTGGCGGTGAGTATATCATTGTGCGAATCCACAACAATGGCTTTTTTATGAATGCGGTCTGCATTTTGCGAAAGGCCAAGAACCGGTAACAGCAGCAGGAAGAGGAATTTTGTTTGCATAAATAGTTATTGCGTGATGAGTTTTTGTAAAGCACTTATCAATTTACTAAAATCTGAAGGCGCATTATTGCTCAGTACAATCAGGGTTTTACCATTATAGAGCGACCGAATAATCTGGGTTTTATATCCAGGGTTGTCGCCATTGTGGCCAACAATTATATGTTCGGAGGAGTTATCTAAAATATCCCAGCCAAATCCATAGTACGAGATCTTTCCATCATTCAACACCATGGGCGTATAAGCCTGTTGCAGGGTTGCTGGCCCGATAAGCGTATTATTCCGCAATGCCTCATCCCACTTCAACAAATCCTGCGCGGTAGAACTAATTCTTCCCGGACCTTCCCGATGGCCCAACCAGATGGTATAATTAGAAGACGGAAAGGAATCGGCCGGCAAAAAAACAGTTCCGGAAGAATCGGGTATATGCCCCCGAGCAAAATTTTCTATAGCCGATCTTTCTGCCGGCGTGCGTAAATCGGTATGCTGCATGCCCAGCTTTTGAAAAATTTCTGTGCGACAGATTTCTGTAAAATCTCTGCCCGAAGCTTTTTCGGCTATGCTGGCTAATAACACATAGCCCGTATTGCTGTATTCGTAACTACTTCCCGGCACAAAGCGGGTGGGTGGTGCATAGCGCTGAAGGTACTGAATGATGTCTTGATTATCGGCCACTTTAGATTTATCCCAATGCTCATCCATAATCGCCTGGTAATCGGGCAAGCCGGATGTATGGGTAAGTAAATGCCGAATGCTGATATTTTTATACGGTATCGAAAGATATTTTTCTACCGGGTCATCAAATTGTAATAGGCCACGCTCCTGCAAAAGCATAATCACCATAGCGGTAAACTGTTTGCTTACCGAAGCCAGCTCAAACAAATCAGTTTTTTTAAGCGGAGTGCGATTAGCAAAATCGCGGAATCCGGTCGCTCGGTTGTATACTACCTTTCCTTCCTGTGCTATCAGCACAACCCCACTGAATGTTTGGTTTTCTAGATAGGGAGCCAGAACCGCATCTACCTGCGCAGACTTTTGGGCACCCGCAAATAATGGAAATAACAACAATAAAAAACGAAATTTCATATCACCAATTTTTCAATTAGTCAGGAAATGTATCAGTAAAAAAAGCTTTTAGAAAGGTATAAAAATTTCTAATCGAATCCTAGTCCTTCTTTTCATATACAGCACATAAAGTATTCCCTCTTTCCCCACAAATAATGGTAGAAGGCTTAACCAGTGCTTTCAGTTGTAATAAGGTTCTTTTGAAACTCTTTTTAAATGCACTTGCTTCCGATGCAGCGGGGGCCGGTGCAGAATCCGTGGTGGTTTCGGCTGGGATATTTTTTAGTGCATGACTATAAAACTGCCAGTTCTCATCAATTACCGGAATGCGGAATGATTTCTTTTTGCCTCGCTTTACAATATACTCTTTTGGATTATTTTGATAAAACGACTCGTAGGAAACAAAATGCAGATTTAGGTTGAGTTGGTTGGCGATGTACTGCATAGAATCTTCACTAAACCACCACTGATGCACGGGAGGCAGTTCTGTATCCCAAGTGATATCTTGCGGAACCAGACTTTTGTTGGGTGTGGTAACAATAGCTTTGCCTCCCTTCTTTAAAAGGGCCGCGATGGTTTTAATAAAGGCAATCGGGTCGTTCACATGCTCGATAACCTCAGTTAAAATAATTACATCATATTCGCCAGCGTGCTCGTTCACATAAGAAAATAAATTGTCGCAGATATAATGATCCCCAAAATGTTGGCGGGCGTTTTGAATGGCTTCATTCGAAATGTCTAGTCCCTTAATAGTATATCCATCTGTTTTTAATGCGTAGGTAAGATATCCTAGTCCACAACCCACTTCTAAAATTGTCGGCTGCTGTTTTGCAGTAGAAATTTCTTTGAGTGCCTGCTGAATTCCCCAATAGGCTTCTTCCCTGGCAGTAAGATAGGCAAGGGGGTTTACCTGATGTTTTACCTGCTTAAAATATTGCCAGTAGCGGTCGTAGGCCGGAACCCGTGCTCCATTTTTGTAGATGAAATCATATATCTCATTTGCATCAACCAATGGTAAGGGAAAAGAAGTGTTGCAGTGATCGCATTGGTAAATGCTAAAATGCATATCTACCTTATAACCGATAAAATTTTCTTGTAGTAATCGGGCACTGCCTTTGCATAAGGTGCAGGCTACTTCTTGTTGACTATTCATTCCGTTATATTTCCGTACTAAACTATCCTGTTAACTGCACTAAGGTACTTATAATTCGGCACCGCTTTTTAATTGATAGGCACTAAGCAATTAGCAACGGCTATTACCGGAGTTTATTTGCCGCCATTCCAGCGAATAACTTTTCCGGCGCGGGTACCGATATGTTTGCCTTGATCAACGGTTACTTGTCCATTCACCAGCACATACGAAAAACCGGTGCTCAGTTGATGTGGCTGCTCGAAGGTAGCGAGATCAGTTACGGTATTTTCATCAAACACCACAATATCTGCAATGGCCCCTTCGCGAATGATGCCTCGGTTTTCGATATTGAACTTACGTGCCGGCAGGGTGGTCATTCTGCGGATAGCTTCTTCGAGGGAAATGATTTTCTTTTCCCGAACATATTTACCCAATACCCTTGCATTGGTGCCATAGCCCCGTGGGTGTGGACTACCCGAGCCCAAAATGCGAATGCCTGCATCGCTGGCAATCATGTTGTAGGGAACTTTCATAATGTTCGATACATCTTTTTCGCTCATGCCATGAAATACCATACTGGCGCCTCCTTGCATCATCATACTGATAATGGTTTCGGCTTCGGCCTGCACTTTATGGGGCTTGCCATTGAGTACGTTGATATCTTCAATACTTTTACCATTGTAGGTTGTGTCGGCCTTGTAATAAGCCACTACGGTATAGCTGAAATGTTTCAGGGAGCGTTTTTTCAGGTTGGTAATCATGTGCTTGATTACGCGCTCTTTTATTTCGGGGCGACTGAGCCGGGCTTTGATAGAATCACTGCCATCTGCCAACACCCAATCGGGTAATAAGGTACTTAGCGAAGTGCTGCTGGCGGTATAGGGATATTGGTCGATGGTTACATCTTGACCTTCAGCTCTTGCAGCTTCTACCATGGCAATGGTTTCGGTACTGCGGCCCCAGTTTTGTTGTCCGCTCACTTTAAAGTGTGAAATTTCTACCGGAATGCCGGCTTCTTTTCCGATGTTAATGGCTTCGCGGATGGCAGGTGCCACACTGTCGCCCTCGCTACGGATATGACTTGCATATACCCCATTATATTTAGCCGCTACTTTGGCCAGGCGTACTACTTCTTCGGTTTTAGAGTAGGTGCCGGGGATATAGATAAGTCCGGTAGAGAAACCCACGGCCCCGCTTTTCATCGCATCTTCCACAATTTGTTCCATGCGCAGCATTTCCGATTCGCTGGGTAAACGATTTGCCGAACCCATGGCAGCTTTACGCACATCGTTATGGCCAATTAGGGTTGCCACGTTGATGCTGGTTTGTAAGCTATCAAGCATAGAAAAGTAACGACTGATATTGGTTTGTCCGAGCCCACAGTTACCAGTAACCACGGTAGTTACGCCATCCAGAATAAAGTTTTCTGCCAGCGGATTTTTTTTCTCTTCGCCTTCGATATGGGTATGCACATCAATAAATCCGGGTGCGATAATTTGGTTTTGCACGTCAATCATGCGGGTGGCGGTCCATCCGTTCAGTTTCCCGATAGCCAGTATCTTCCCGTTGGTGATGGCGATATTGCTTTTATACCAGCTATTGCCGGTACCATCGAGTATGCGGCCGTTTTGCAGAATAAGATCAGCTGTTTGGGCTTGCGCAGTGGATATGAATACAATACTGCAAAGCAGCAGACTAAGGAATGAACGTTTGAGTTGCATGGGATGAATTTGTTGATGAAAATAGGGCTTTTTTAGGTAAGGGGTGGGAT
>JBBAJQ010000055.1:0-13363 GCA_040403945.1 Sediminibacterium sp. | reverse complement strand
CACCGGCTTACCTGTTCGGATTGCATCAAAAAAATTAGTAAAATGATCCAAGTGATCATCATACCCGGGAGGAGCTTTATAAACAATGTCTTCTTTCACCTTTTTCCGCTTCTGTTCAGCAGTCCATTTAGCCGAATACTCTTTTTGTAAGGATGCCTGCATGCTCTTAGAAAAGGTAAATAACGAATCATATCCCCCAAAGCCCGGTGCTTCGGGCATGATACTATGTTTAATGGTTACATTATTGCCATTCACATCCATTACGCCTTCCGACCCAACCAAACGAATCACTTCTTGTCCACCCGTGCCACTGATGAAATTCACTTGTAACGACATTAAAAATGCAGGATGTACAGCTGTTTGGGGATATTGCAACACACCCGACATAACATCCGGCATATTTCGCCCATCATTCCAATAACTTAATTGCCCAGTACTAAAAATACTTTCTGGGCCTTTAGAATTTGTTATCAGATGGGAACCGCTTAATAAATGAATGAATAAATCACCGGCAACACCTGTTCCAACCTCTTTAAATGCCCGCCACCAAAAGAATTTTTTAGAGTCATATGCCATTTTCTCGGTGGCTTCAATAAATGTATCCCAGTTAGTAGTAATGGGATCAGCATCCGAAGGGATGGTGTACTGCCAGGCGCCTATAGAACTTTGTCGGTCATACACCGCATTCACCATATTTAATTGTCCAATTTCACCGGCAGCCAATAATTCCTTTGCCTTTTGATATACGATGCTGCTAACCCGTTGACTACCTACTTGTAATACTCTACCCGATTTTTTGGCAGCAGCTACAACCGGATAACCCTCACTAATTTTATAAACCATGGGTTTTTCGCAGTACACATGCTTCCCTTTTGCCAATGCATCGAGTGTAATACGGGCATGCCAAACATCGGTGGTACAAATTAGCACAGCATCAATATCGGGTCGGTCTAGCAAATCTTTATAATTATTGGTGCAATACAAGGCCTCTCCATATTGCTCTTTCGCATTAACTATTCTGCCCTGATATAGATCACAAATACCCGCCAATTCTACCCCTTGCACTTTTAAAGCGGTTCGCAGGTCGAAATGACCCTGAACCCCATACCCAATCACGCCAATTCGAATTTTATCGTTCGCAGCTATTTTTCTATCATACTGTAATATGCGTTCTTCGGCTTTTGCACTCAATGAAAGCGAGGTAAATGGCGCAGATGCTGCCAGCAAGCCGGTAGCCCCTATTTGCTGAAGAAATTTCCGTCTTGCATTTTTGTTATTATCACTCATATAGATGGATTGGTGGGTTTATTTGATGGAATAACTTATAAATGCCAATTTTTTGCTATCCGCACTCCAGGAAGGTACATTGATCGTGCCTTGTCCCCCAAAAAAAACAGGGGTTAGGTTGTTGATTTGCCTTGTTTTTAGATTCATCAGCCGCAATTGCACCTGCTTGCCGAATAAATGTGACTGTTTTTCATCCGACATATACGCAATATAAACAATCCATTGATTATCCGGAGAGGGATGGGCAAACCAATTCGATTGATCATCAAAAGTAAGTTGTTCCTGCGCAGAACCATCCGGCCGCATTCGCCAGATTTGCATATGTCCGGATTTGTATGAGTTATAGTAAATATATTGTCCATCTGGAGAATATTCAGGTCCATCATCTAACCCTTCGGAGGTAGTAATTCTTTTTTCTTCGCCACCTGTTACGGGAATAGTATACACATCATAATTACCATTTCGTTCTGCGCAGTAGGTAAGGGTTTTGCCATCGGGGCTCCAGCCATGCCAATACGAGGGCGTTTTTCTAGTGATTAAACTGGGCGTACCTCCCTGTATGGGAAGGGTATAAATGGCAGATTTAAAAGCGGATATGCCAGTATCCAGATGAGTTGAGTTACTGATTACCAACATTTTTTTATCCGGCGAAATACCATGGTCGTTATTACAGGTATTGGCAAAGCCGGTATTGAGCAGGCTCACTTTTTGGGTTGGCAAATCATAGGTATACAATTTGCCATAGCTATTGATGAGTAGATAATTATCGGGATGCCAGTTAGGAGCTTCGAAATGTCCTGGCAAGCTTGCCAAAATCTCTATTTCGCCAGTATATATATCCACAGAGTGAACATAAGAAACTGTATCGCTTTGACCTTTGTTTTTTACAGGTTGATAATTATGTATGGACTGCCCAACCAATTTCCAGCTGTCGGCCTTTTTTTCTAGCACACGTATTTCTTTTGAATAAGCACGTACCCCTTCTTTTGAAATGGAGACCTCGTCGTGCTTAACCCAAGCTGAGTTTTGGTGAATGCTGAATGTATAGTTACTATGAAGAGAAAATCCACCTGTTCCAAAGAATTCGGGAGAAGGATGTAGTATTAAACTGGGATTCACCTCCATTACGGCACCCTTTCCGGTTGAAACTAAAACAAAATTATTGGGTTGTTCTATCCAACAACTGGCATGTGCATTCCGATCGCCGGATCGCCAGGTTATACCTTCCTTTATCAAAACTTTTTTTATAGCAATAGAATCAGGTATAGATTGAGCGTAACAACCTATTACAATATGCAATAAACAAATCCCTAAACTAGCTTTTTTCATTACGCCTATTTCAATACAATTTAATATTAAAATTCAATAAAAGGTGTAAAAGATAAAAGCGCTCTTACAAAGCAACCAATTGCTAGAGCAAAATTTCTAGAGATTCCATTTACAAAACTGATAAGTAAATAATACAATTGCTAAGATATATCCCCCCTACATTATCTCACATAAATAGCAACCCACAATAAAAAAAGAGGTCGAATGGACCTCTTTTTTTATTGCTCACCTCCCGGAACTGACAACAAACCCGAGGAAAACTATTTGGCAATCCAAATCAATGTATTAATATCATCAGCACCTTGTCTGGTAACAGCTGCTGCTCTATTGGTAGCATTCAATGCCTGTTCAGAAAGGGGATAGATAAATCTAACTGGAACTTTGTTATTATTTAAATTATCTACACCGGGAACAACTGCTGGCATACCAGTTCTTCTCCAATCAAACCAGCCTTCTAATCCATTAAAAAATAGGGATACCCATTTCTGCAATGCGATTTTTTCTAGTTTTTCTGTACTAGTTCCGGTATAAGCCACAGCTGATTGAGCATAATAAGCAGGCGTTGGGGTAACGTTAATACCATAAGAAGAGGGAACCATTGCAGCGTAATAAGCAAAATTGGCTTGCACTCCATTTGTGTAATACGTTTGGGCAGTGGTAGCAGTAGTAATCATTCCTTTTTCTGCTGCTTCTGCTAGTATAAATTGTAATTCAGAATAGTTCATAATGATACCTCTAGCAACATTCGGAAGTGCAGGGGTTTGTCCAGCGTCGTTACAAACTAAGCAGGCATAACTATATCCAACTCGAGAAACGCCCTGAGGTCCCCCATTATAGTTTAAAGCAGCCACATCTCCCAAACCATTCGGGATACCTTCAATTTTGGGACTTCCAGCAACCACTGATTTTTGTGAAGGTCTACCAAAAACGGATAACCTTGGATCATTGATGGCAGATAAACGATCACTCAGGGTTTTACTTACCCTGATTTCATCAAACGAACCAACTCTTGCATCATATAAAGGCCATTGATTAGCTGGCACATCTGCCAAATACTTCAACTCTGCATTGTCATCATTAGACGTCATGATAGGATTTAAGGTAGCATTGGATAGGATGGATTGCATGTCTGCGTTCACCGATTTCTTTTTAGACAAACGCATCAATAAGCGAAGTCTGAGAGAATTTGCGAGCTTTTTCCATTTAACCACAGAACCAGCAAATAAAATATCACCTGAGATAGCCTCATTGCTAGTTCCCAAAATATCATTTGCCTTTTTTAAATCAGCTAATAAACCTGTATATATATCTTCTTGCGTATCATATTTAGGTAAATAAATACCGTTACTTTTCGCTTTGGTTGCTTCAGAATAAGGTATATCTCCATATGCATCGGTGGCCATAGAAAACAACCAACTCTTTAATATCAACGCTACACCAAGATAATTTTGTTGAACGGGTGAATTAGAGTTTGCTAAGTCAATAATATTTTGAACATTGCGCATGTTACCATATACATTGTTCCAAATACCATTCTTTTCACCCCACAAATAGCGGTCTTCATTTACAAACTGAATTTTAGCAGTATACTGAACCAATAAATTACCAGTACCCCAGGCCTGACCAACCTGTTCGTTAATTGCAGACTTGATAACTCCAGATAAAAGTAAATTCGGCGTTACTTTGGTAGGAATATTTGGATTAGTATTTACTTCTGTAAAATCTTTAGTACATGCATTTAATAAGAACATAGAAAATGCTGTAAAGACTAAATATATTTTTCTCATTGTTGTCTTTTTAATTTTTTAAAATTTCATGCTAAGGTTAACACCAAAGCTTCTAGATGAAGGGATAGACATATGTTCAATTCCAGGTAAAGCGGTACCTCCGGTAAACGACATCACTTCTGGATCAACGTGAGGCACATTAGACCAAAGAGCCAAATTTCTACCCACAAAACTTAAAGTAGCTGATTTAAAAGGGGAGTTTTTTAACACTTGTGCAGGAAAATTATAGCCAATTTGAAATTCTCTTAGTTTAACAAAAGAGGCATCAAACATAACTCCTTCAGCAATATTTCTACCTGCAGTGTAGGCTGTATGCCATTCTCTTGCTGTTCTTTTTACATTATTTTCAACATACTGACCATTAACCAACATTACTCCCTTACCAATTACTCCATTGCCTGGCTTAGTTAAATCATACCCATCTGCTCTACCTTCCAGGGTTTCAATTATAATTCCACCTTCCCTACCAACGGTTTGGGTGTGAGAATAAATTTCACCGCCTGTTCTAATATCAAAAAGGAATGAAAGTTTAAAATTATTGTAAGTAAGTGTATTGTTAATTCCTGCCAACCAATCTGGATTATAATTACCCATCTTAATTCTATCGGTAGTTCTTACGGGTCTACCATTACTGAAAACAATTTGACCTACATTTTTGCCAGTAGCATCGTAATGAGCCCCTGCTGGGTTGGTGTTTTGAACACGAGCAAAACCAATACCATACATATCTCCCATACGTTCACCTACTCTAGCTTCAATGCTCACACTTCTGCTAGCCATCACTAAATTGGTTAATCCATCAGACAATTCAACCACTTTACTTCTGTTAGTTGAGAAATTTAAATCAACTGTCCATCTTAAGCCATTCTTCTTACCAACAACAGGCACCAAGTTTAACATGGCTTCAAATCCGTAGTTTCGAATTAAACCAGCGTTAATAGATCTGGTGCTGTAACCTGATGTTTGGGAAAGTGGAATATTGATGATTTGGTTTTTGGTATTACTTTGATAGAAAGTAAGGTCTAAACCAATTCTATTATTCATTAACTTAACTTCGGTACCTATTTCAAAGGCAGTACTAATCTCAGGCTTTAAAGATAAGTTGGCTAAACGGTCGGTTTCGCTATAAATCTGAGCAGTACCAAAAGCAGTACTTGGGTTGTATGCTTGTGTAAAGGTAAAGGGATCGGTATCATTACCTACTTGTGCCACACTACCTCTTACTTTTGCGAAATTAATAATCTCGGGCAGTTTTACCATATCACTTATAACCGCACTCAAAGCAGCAGATGAGTAGAAAAATGAATTCTTTTCTGACCCTAATGCTTTCAACTCAGCCGGTAAAGTAAGTGCACTACTCCAATCATTTCTGCCAGTTACTTCAAGAAATAAATAGTTTTTAAAAGACATTTGTGCAGCACCATACAAGCTATTTACTCTTTTTTCAGATGCAGTCTGTGCAACATCAACCGGAACGCGGTTGTTAGTCAGTTTATAAATACCTGGAATGTTTAACTGACCTGCATTCACTTCACTGAAATCTGCTTTTTGTCTGGTTTGGTTACCACCAAAAGTACCCGAGATAGTGAAGTCGTCATTTAATTTTTTATTTGCAGACAATAAAAAGTCGGTATTTCTTTCTTCAGTAATAATTCGTGCCTCTCTGTATTGTCCAAAAGGAAAACGCTGTGTACTGAAACCTCTTTTATAGGCTCTTACTTCAGATGCATAATCGGTAGCAGCTCGTAATTGCAAGCTCAACCAACTTGTTAAGTCGTATTTTAAAGTTATATTACCGATAATACGATCCAGGGTTTGACCATTTGTATTCTCATACATGGTTAAATAAGGATTATCATGGTAATTATAATTCCAACTAAATTGTTTAATTCCCTCTAAGCCAGGCTGCCATAATCTTTTCATATCAGACAATTTTACAGACCTAGGGAACCAGCTCGTAAACAAATACATGATGTTTTCTGTACCATAGCTGATAGATGGTCTATTGTCACTATTACTCTTGATATAGGAAACAAAAGCACGGGCAGTAAACTTATTAGTCAAATTATATCCCCCACTAAAAGAGACAGTATTTCTTTGAAGATCTGTATTTGGTACTATTCCTGTTTGATCTAAATTGGTGTAAGACAAGCGAAAATCACCGTCTTTGTTGCTTCCTACAATTGCCACGTTATTGGTAATTGTTCTACCTGTTTGAAAAAAGTTTTTAACCCCATCAACATCAGGCAGCCAAGGGGTTGCTGTAATAACACTTCCAGCAGGTGCATTTAAATCACCCCCTAAAAAAGGTATTATTTGTCCATTTAATGTTCTTGGGGAGTTAAACTGAGGATACGATTGGCCAGTAAAAGCCGGGCCCCATCCTTCATCCGTTCCATCAGTTAATCCAGCACCTCCTCCATTTACAAATGAAAAAGCACCACCATTTCCATTTCCTTGACCGTAAACATTTTGAAATTCTGGCAGTTTCAATGCATTTTCAAGAGTTACATTGGTATTTAACTCTACGCCTAAACCCTTGCTACTTTTACCTGATTTAGTTTTAATAACAATTACACCATTTGCAGCTCTAGAACCGTATAAGGCAGAGGCGGCAGGGCCCTTTAAAACGTTGATACTTTCTACGTCGTCTGGATTAACAAATCCAGCACCGTTACCAAAATCTACTTCCATGTTTCCTCTTCCATTAGCACCTACAATTGAGTTACTAATTGGTACCCCATCAATTACGTAAAGGGGTTGATTTTTATTTAAATCTACAGAGCGTTCGCCTCGGATTGTTACCCTAGCAGAACCACCAATTCCAGAGTTACCACCAACAACAGTAACACCAGCGATTTTTCCGGCTAACTGGCTAACTACATTGGTTTCACGAGCAACAGTTAAATTCTCACCTTTTAATTCTTGCGATGCATATCCTAATTTTTTCTTCTCTCGCTTAATACCTAGTGCGGTAACTACAACTTCATCTAATACCTCAGTTTTAGCGGTAAGTTGAATCAGAAGAGCCCCATCAACAATCGTTAAGGTCTTATTACTAAAACCGACAGAACTTACAATAATTTGGTCTCCAATTGCAGCATTTACTGAAAAAGAGCCCGTTCCGTCTGATGTAGTGGTTGCCTTAGTTTTAACCACTGTAATAGTGGCTCCCGCAACTGCATTACCAGTTGCAGCATCCGAAACTTTGCCTTTAAAACTATTCTGCGCAAATACAGAAGACTGAAATACCAATAGAGATAAGCAATACAAGATTGGCTTGAAGAAATTAATTTTTGTTCTCATAATAAGTTAACCTTTTAGGTTGCAAACTTATCATGGCAATGTTAACATAATGTATTGTTAACGTTAACTCTATGTTTCATGTGTTAGCAAACAGGAACAATCATTTTTTCAGCAACACCAAAACTAAGTGTCATTCCGGCCCCACCCAACCCATTTAAAATATATACATCTTGCAACACTTGGTTAAAATACCATGATGAACCATCTGTCATTTTAGGATAAACCCCATTCCAAGTAGAAGAAACCACCCAATTAGAAGCATGCATGAAACCATTCAAGTAATTAATAATTAACTCATTAATATAGTGATTATCGAATGGGTCGAATGTAAACCCATATTCATGGGAGTCGCCTAATGTTATTTCTCCTAACTCATGCTGGGAAATCATTACATGTATACCATATTTAATATATTCTGGCATTTCACTAACCACTTTACTATGTAGAAGTTTTAGCGAGGGTGCTTTTTTAAAACTAGTATAATGCAAAAGAGAAAGCCCCCCACAAACAGATGTACCTACAGAATGGTTATAAGGTAAATGCAAGCGCATCATTTGTAGCTTACACTTAACAATGGGCAGTGCGGAAAAAGTTTCAGGAAAAAAGCTTTCAATTTCTTGTCCACTACATACAAAAATTTTATCCGCCTTAAATAGCACATTTCCGCATTTAACAAAACCGACACCTACTTCTTGTACGGTATGATTCCATAGAAATTGAACGCCAGCAAATGTTGTTAAATAATCACTAACCTTGGCAACAGCTATTCGAGGATCAACAATCATTTCATCACTTGAAAATAGTCCGCCCAATAGATTATGTAGTTTCACTTGAGGATATTTCGCAGAAATTTGACTAGGCGTTAATAATCGAACAGGCCTTCCCTCCTTTTCAAATTGTGCAAATAATTCGTTTAAAACAATCCATTCCTCATTGGAATAGGCAACATGTAAACTACCCGACTGATTAAACCACATTCCAATGCTCGCACATATATCTTTCCATATTTGTGAAGAATTGTTAGCTAACTGATATAATTCTCCATCTGGTTGTCCGATAGGCCAAATCATACCAAAATTGCGTATAGAAGCACCTACAGCCCTTTGTGTTTTTTCTATTACGGTAACTGCATACCCATTATTACTTAAAACTCTTGCAGCAGCAAGACCAACAATTCCAGCTCCAACAACTATGGCAGATTTTTTCACAGTGATTGTTTTGATAATTTAAAAAAATTCATGTGGCCTATTAAAGTGAATAAAACTAAGAAAATGCCCACTATTGAAGAAAAAGTAAATAAAAAGGAGAAGAAGAAAACCCAACTAAATTGCAACGAAACGAACTCCTTAACTAAAAGCACTATAACCGTACCAAAATAACCGAAGGAATCAGCTAAATACATAACAAAACCAACATTTCCATTAACAGAATAGGTGGATATCATTCTTTCAAAATACAAACAATTAAAGGGTAAATACGCTAAATACAATCCAGCAGTGGAAAAAATCATCCAATAAAAGGGAGTAATTATATGTTGGTTAAAAAGAATAGTCGATAGTAAAGAAATTATCAATCCGGCAATCACTAATATATGCGCATACAGAAATGCCTTATAATTTGATTGTATTCTAAAAAAGGCAGCAATAAGTACTAGTACTAAAATTGTAATAATAGTACTTGATTGCACAAAAATACCTGCATCAGACACATACCCTGTTTCTGCCCACAATTCGTTGGCAAAATCTTCACTAAAGTCTCTAACAATAGTAAACAACATATAACTAATAACTACAGGTAATAACAGCCAACCAAATTTCAACACAAACTTCAATCGATCTTGTTTATTCATAGGCACTCGCTCTGAACGAAGTATTATATCTGATTCATTGGGTACGGGGGTCTGTTTTAATAACCACAAAGCAACAAGAAGCGGAACTAAAAAAATACTTCCCGCAACAAAAGGCATCCAAAATTCGTGGATATCAATATTTATTAATAACCACTTTCCTACTGTTTTAGCAAGCCCTGAAGCAAAAATAATGCTGCTTGCTAAAAAAGCACCCATAATCTCGGTAGTTTTTCTGCCTTCCAAAAAACCAAATACCAAACCAAATACCATGCCCAAAGGGAGTCCATTTAAGAACATGCAAATAATATTATACGGGGCTGGTACAATGGCAAACAAGAACAAAGCAAACCATGCTGAAAGTATACAAAATAGTATCCCTTGTATTCTAAAATTGGGATGCATGGAAGCAATAACTCTTATCCCGATAAATTTGCTAATCATATATCCAATAACTTGGGCAATCACTAAACAAACTTTATAAGATATGCCTAAAAATGTCCAACTATCATATAATCCAACGGTAAATGGTTTTCTAAATCCATACATCCCGGTGTAAACAACAAATGCTGACAATGAAACTATAAACAGCAAAACCGCTGGAGAATTTTTCATCCAATTATTGATATACTCATTGTGTCGAATATTTAAAAAAGTCATATCACAAAATGTAAAACAGGAAATCTAAACAGGGAAACTGAAAATAGCATTTAAACAAATGAAGCCTCTCCTCACTAAGAATATCTGCAGTAGCTACAATTGAACATCCGTAACCAGCATCCCCAGCGTATTTAATTTCAATGATGGAATCTCCAATAGTTGCTGATAAACTTGCATCTTGAAAAAGTAGGGGCACTGGCTTTGTAATTGTTTAAAAATTTAAGTAGTATTTTATTGAAATTATTTCTATCGAAAAATGCCCAAATCAATTAAAATTGATGCTTACGGAGTTATTGATTGCTTCCCTGCAACTGTAGCGAACTATTCTTTTTCAACTTATTCTATTTGACTCTTTTGCAAATGTCGGATCATCATTTGCTTGTATATATCAAAATTTTCGGGCAAGGCCTTATTGGCAATTTTAGCTTGTTCATCTATTCTACGAACAGCAATAATCTCATTTAAGTATGGATTTTGTTCAAAAATAGTTGCTTCAGACGCAGTCATAGGGCCGCCTTGCAAAGCCAACGTTTGTAAACTGGCATCCGATAACAGAGACAGGTATTCGGGATACTTGTAACAGAGATAGCGTTTAGCAGCAACATGTAAGGCAACTGATTGAATTACGATATCAGAGAAGCCCCTTGATTGTAAAAAAGAGGCCCCAATAAACTCATGATTCTGCAATCCTAAACCTCCCATATTATTCGAATCGGTGGTTGGCACACATATGTGTCCGATATCGTGTAAAAGTGCCGCCAAAACTAAATCTTCACCGAGGCCCATCTCCGCTGCAATTTCAGCACTCTGCACCATGTGCTCCAGCTTTGTAACTGGTTCACCTATGTACTCAGAACCACCATTAGAAAACAACAAATTGATTACCTCTTCTGCAATTTCTGTAGCTATTACTCTTACCATTCCAATAATTTTTTTAAATGTATGATATGAATACAACTAAATGACTATTGTAAGATTAAGAAAATATGAATGAATTGTTAGCAAATCAATATTAAATCGTGTTTACCCTTTTTACATAAAAGAACCTTTATAAATTGAAAATTTATTATTTGGCAATAAAGCTTGAACAGACCTAACCACTTAGCTATCTTAGTACGCTACGACTAATAAAACCGCAACCCCTCGCTTATCTGAAATTGTTTTTGTATGATGTGCTATCAGAGAAACGGATAGATAGGTTAGTCCTTATTGTGCCCATACTTTTAAGCATTAGTATCAGGATGCGTACTATTACAATGAACCTACACTTTAACAAACGAATAGAGCCATTCTTACATAAACCCTACTACATTTTAAAATACAAGCCCGCAGAAGCCCATCTTCCGGGCATGGTTGCCCCCAACAAATCACTGTAGAGTGTATTGGTTATATTGGTGCAGTCAAACTGCAGGGAAAGCTTTTGATGGAACGTATTAAAAGCTATTCTACTATTCAGCAAAAAATAAGATGGGGTAATACTGGCTCGTATAGCAGCGGCCTGTTGTGTATTTCTTTCTTTATAAACAGCCGTTACTGCCATTTCAAAAGCACCCACCCGCCAGATTACTTGTGCATTCCACAAAAATCGGGCATGGGAAGATAAATAGAAGGAGGGAATTTGCTCATTGCTAAGTGATTCCATCCACACCAAACCGGATAGCAGGGTGAGCTGCTGATTGTTCCTCATTTTTTTTACATACTGGAAATCCAGTTCTAATCCCTTAGTGGAAACCTGCCAAAGATTGGTGGCTAATGCATAGTTACCTGTGTTTACCAAGTTGGTTTTTCGGGGCATTTGCGCATAGGAAGTGGGCGTCCAATCAATCAGGTTTTGCTGACTTCTAAAAAAACCGGTAAAACTGATTTTCATTTTCCTGGATAGCCTGTAATCGAACCCTGCCTCATAATTCCAAGATTTCTCGGGCTGAAGTTGAGGATTTCCTATGTTACCGGCAGTTACCAGTGCTTTGTTATAATTATTGTAGCGTTCTGTAAAATCTGCATCCCGTATCCCCTTCCCTACTGAGGCTCTTCCGGTAAAAGATCCTGTTGAATACGCAGCATTTAATTGAGGCAGCAATTGCCACCCATAACTTTCGTCCCAATCTAACCGTACACTTTCATTGATATGTAAGCGAGGCAGGGGTTGATGGGAAAGAATCAAATATCCACCGGCATGCCCCAGGGAATGATTTCCCCGATCGTTGGAGATGATTTTTTTATGAAAATATTGTATGCCAGTAACCAGGCTATTGTGTTGATTAAGCGTATGACTCAGCTTGGTTTGGGCAATATATAATTCGGTTGTATTCAGATTAGGAAAACCGGAAGGATTAAATTGAAACTGGTCGCGTAAAATTTTGTAAGATCCCTCAACCGTGAAAGTTGACCGCGAACTTGAACGAACAATACCAACCCGCAGCCAGTCGGAAACAACTTTTTCTCGGGCTGTATCAGAAAGAAAGGGCGTATAAAAATTCTGTGCATTAAAATCTCGGCTATCCTTTGCATATCTAAGCTGAAGTTGCCAGCTATTGGCAATTTTTCCGGCATAAGCAATAGAAATAGTTTGGTTATCGAAAAAACCATTGGTCCCCCGCAAAGTATATCCAGCGGCTTTATTTTTCATCTCAGCCACACTAAACCTACCCCGGCCAATTTTACCTGCCACGCGAAATTGCCGATTTACGAGAGATTGATCGCCCCATTGAAGTCTACCCGAAATAGAAAGTGGGATGCTATCTGTTTGGGCGGTACCCAGCTTTGTAATAATATTTACCACCCCTCCAATCGCATCTGCCCCATACACCGCTGCAGCGGCTCCCTTTATAATTTCTATTTTCTCAATATCCTCAGGATGAAGTGGTATATAGGTGCTGAAATGTCCGGTTAGTGGATCATTTAAACGGATACCATCAATTACAACCAATACTTGTTGAAAAGTACCACCTCGGATAATAATATCACTTTGTGTGCCCTGGGGGCCTCGTTGTTGCACTTCTACCCCCGGCACATATCGCAGCCATTCATCAATACTGCTTACCGGAAGTTTATTAAAATCTGCCCCACGAAGTGTAATTATATTTCTGCCCGTGGTATAGTCTTTTTGCGGAATAAAAGTGGCACTAACCACCACTGAATCTAATAC
>JBBAJQ010000054.1:0-13504 GCA_040403945.1 Sediminibacterium sp. | reverse complement strand
CTTTCGTGGGCCCACCAGGGCATGATCCTGGGACCCCCTGATTATGAGTCAGGTGCTCTAACCAACTGAGCTATAGGCCCGATCTCCGGCGGTTTCCCGCAAGAGGAGGACAAAAATAATCAAAAGCCACCAATTTATCTCCGGTTAGTCTTTTCTTATTTTCTTTATTTTTATACCCTGCATGCGAAAGCCATCAACTTTACTACTGTTGATACTCTGCTGGTATACCTCCCAGCAGCCCCTAACTGCCCAGGTTACTCAGTTTAAAAAATCTGTGCTCGACTCCCTCGAGCAAAACAGGGTATACGGGGTGGGGGGACTATCCTTCCTGCTCAATCAGGATAGCAAAGCCGAACTGTTTGCCCTGGCAGATGCCTCCTTTTTATACGCCACCAGTAAGCATACCCTTGAGTGGCTATCGAGCCTTAACTATAATAGTACCGACCAGATTTCTTCTACCAACCGGTTTTATTCCATGATTAGGGCTGGCCTTTTTCGCAACGTGCACGATAGCGCTAATCAGCAGCTCTTGAAAAAAAAGCGCCTGTTTGCCGAGCCCTTTATGTTTTTTCAGTGGGACGAAAACAGGGGCATTGCCCAACGCTGGCAAACCGGTATCAATGCTGTTTATGCGCTGCGATCTAATCAGGGTAACTTTAAATGGAATATCGGCGCCGGATTGGTGTATGAATGGGAAATCTGGCGGGTATTTTCGCGTGAAAAACAACAGATTTTCGATACCCTGCCGCTGCCTATAAAAGATTTTATTCAGCAGGTGCTGGGCATCGACAGCAGGGGTAGGCTGTTCCGGGATAACTGGCGCATGAATTTTTACAGCAACCTGTTCTACGATAAAAACCCCTTTTCGGTAAACCTGTTTTTAGGGATTCAACAGCCCTTTAAAGCCCCCTTTCAGGGATTACCTGATATTCCTTTTTACCCCTATCCCAAGAAAAAATTCCCCCGGGTTACAGCAGAAATTTCCCTTACCTATAAAATATCCCGCTATGTGTCGTTACTAACCCGCTACTATATGCAGGTAGATAAGGGCCAACTTACCCAGTTTGTGCCCGATTTTGTGTATTCTTTTTCACAAGGTATTGCCGTTGCCTTTTAATAGATAGCTTCACCACCATGGCCATTATTCAACATATTATTTTTGATTTGGGAGGCATTTTTTTAAACCTCAACTATGCCAACACGGCTACCGCTTTTCGGCAGCTGGGCGTAGTTAATTTTGATGAACTCTTTACCCAACACCATGCCAATCCACTCTTTGCTAGGCTCGAAACCGGGGAAGTTACTGAAGAGGAATTTTATCACCAGATTCGCACTATCACCGCACTTCCGCTTACCGATTGGCAAATTGCCGAAGCCTGGAATGCTATGTTATTAGATATACCAGTGGAAAGAATTGTATGGTTGCAGCAAGTGGCTCGGCAATATCCTATTTACCTGTTCTCTAATACCAATGCCATCCACTACCAGCAGCTGATGGAAATCTGCCGCCGCGATCTGGGGGAGATTGATTTTAATGGATTGTTTCGCTTTGCCGGATACTCGCACCACCTGGGATACAGAAAGCCCGATGCAGCATCGTTTCGATTACTCTTGCAACAATTAGCCATTGAACCACAGCATACCTTGTTTATAGACGATACACCCGGAAATATCCAAGGCGCTCAGGAACTAGGATTGCATACCTTGTTTTTGCCCCCTCCGCAACAGGTGCTGGAACTGGATACCCAAAATTGGAGCCTAAATCAGGGCTTTACCTCCTCAAACTCGATATAGTCGCCTGACTTTTTTTCGTTGGGCGGCGGCGTATTGCGAGCAACTCGCTCGGCCTCCTGCTGCCGTTGAAAAGCTTCCTGGCGGTTTTGCATTTCCTGCATCTTTTGCTTCATCTGTTGCGAAGCTTTCCCTACGGGCATTACCAATTGCGTAATGAACTTATACAGGAGGTAAAATAAGAATCCGTATAATATAAATTTGGCCATAACCCCACAAAGATATTGATTCGCCCAACAGTTTTAGTACGGTATTGACCAACGGCTAAAAAGCAGGCACCAATGGAATTTTTTGGCAATTCAGCTAGATTTTATTACTTTTGCAGAGTAAATGAACAACTGAAGGGAACGACATCGTTCCCTTCTTCTTTTTTATATGTCAAACGAAACACTCATTCAATTGGACAAAATGGTGGCCGAGGTGCTGAAAGATGCCCCCGAACACTTTCTCGTTTCGCTGCTTATCAAGCCTACTAATAATATTAAGCTTTTGATAGACGGCGATAAGGGGATTACTATTGAACAATGTGTTCGCTTTAACCGCCGACTGGTGCCGATGATAGACGAAGCCGGTATTTTTCCACCCGGGGAATATTCACTGGAAGTTTCCTCCCCTGGGGTAGATGAACCGCTGAAACTGCATCGCCAGTATGTGAAAAATATCGGACGTACCGTGCAGGCACTGCGTACCGATCAAACTACCCTCACCGGTGTATTAAAAGAGGTTACCGACGAGTCCATCACCCTTGAATACACCGAAGGCAAAGGTAAAAAAGCCGTTGTTCATCAAACAAGCATACCCTTTACTGAACTACATTCCGTAACTGTACAAATTATATTTTAACCCGGAACAGTGCTAAAACTGTACGTAATTAAACCGTTTATCTATGGCCAGTATTAATCTGATTGAAGCATTCCAGGAATTTAAGGATGCCGAAAACATTGACCGTCCCACGATGATGAAAGTGGTGGAAGACGTTTTTAAAACCCTGCTGCGTAAAAAATATGGCAGCGACGAAAACTTCGACGTTATCGTTAACGCCGAAAAAGGTGACCTTGAAATCATCCGCCGCCGTATGATTGTGGAAGATGGTGAAGTACTAGATCCCCTGGCCGAAGTGGGCTACTCGGATGCAGTAAAAATTGAACCGGATTTTGAAGTGGGGGAAGAACTGTACGAAGAAATGGACATGGTAGACTTCGGTCGCCGCGCCATCCTGGCTGCCAAACAAACCCTCGCCAGCCGTATCAACGACCTGAAGAAAAATGTGCTGATTAAAAAATACGGCGATCGCGTAGGCGATATCATTAGTGCCGAAGTATACCAAGTTTGGAAGAAAGAAGTATTGCTGCTGGATGAAGAAGGCAACGAACTGATTCTGCCTAAATCGGAACAAATACCGCAAGACTTCTTTAAAAAAGGAGAAAATATCCGCGCCGTTGTTGCCCGGGTTGATTTAAAAAATAACAATCCCGTAATCATACTATCCAGAACCAGTCCGCTATTTCTGGCTAAGTTGCTGGAAATTGAAGTGCCCGAAATTTTCGACGGACTTATCTCTATCAAAAAGATTGTTCGCGATCCCGGAGAAAGAGCCAAAGTGGCCGTTGAATCTTACGACGACCGGATTGATCCGGTAGGGGCCTGCGTAGGGATGAAGGGTAGCCGTATCCATGGCATTGTGCGGGAACTGAAAAACGAAAATATTGATGTGATTAATTTCACCAACAATATTCAATTGCTGATTCAGCGCTCGCTAACACCGGCTAAAATCAGCTATATGGAGCTGGATAACGAAACAAAACATGCCAATGTTTATCTGAAAGCCGACCAGGTTTCCCTGGCTATCGGTCGCCGAGGGGTGAATATTAAGCTGGCCTGCGAACTTACCGGCTACGAATTGGATGTGTACCGCGAAGATGAAGAAATTGTAGATGAGTTTGATATCGACCTAGATGAATTTAGCGATGAAATTGAGCCTTGGGTGATTGATGCCTTCAAACGCATTGGTTGCGATACGGGCAGAAGCATCCTGAAACTTACCTCCGAAGAACTGGAGAGAAGAACCGATTTGGAAAAAGAAACCATTTTGGAAGTGAGAAGAATATTACAGGAAGAATTTGACAGAGAAGAATAAGCAGCCGCAAAGAGACTATATTTGCTACTGCGAACAGAACCGGAAACCCGGAATCGATGGCTGCCATAAACCCAAGGCTGTCATCGTAAAAAACAAACCGGGAAGTACTAAATACAAGTGAATGGCAGAACTGAAATTACCTAGATTACTGGCAGCCGCCAAGGAATTCAACATCGGTCAGGATACCCTGATTGAATTTCTGGTGAAAAAAGGGTTCAACCGCGACGACCTCAAACCAACCGCTAAACTTACGGAAGACCACTACTATGCCCTGCAGGCTGAGTTTCAGAGTGATAAAGTTGCCAAGAATAAGGCCGACCAGGTTGAAATTCCCAAAGTAGCCCAGTCTGAACCGAAGAAGAAAAAAGACGAAGAAGAAATTTCCTTTAAGAAGGACGAGAAAAAAGCGGCCCCTTCTAAAGAAGCCAAAGCGGAGCCCGCTACCCCCGCAGAAGCCCCCGTTTCTATTCCAGCCCTTCCCGAAGCTACGCAACCTGAACCCGTTAAGCCGGTACAGGAGCACATTAAAATTGCCGCTCCCGAACTGGAAGGCACCAAAGTGGTAGCCAAAATTGATTTGGATGCCATCGAATCATCCAGTAAGCCAAAGAAATCTGCCAAGAAAAAAGCAGATGCAGATAAAGAGCCCACGCCGCCTCCTGCAGCAGAAGCTACCCCTCCATCAGCCCCGCCAGCAATAGTGGTACCGGAAGACGAAGCCCCAACGCTCTCAAATATCAAAGCAGATAAGCTGGAAGGCCCTAAAATATTAGGAAAAATTGAACTGCCCGTTGACAGCGATACACGGCCCAAACCCGGCATGCACGATGAAAAGCGCGTACGCAAACGCATTCCGGTTGATAAAAAACCCAACGCAGCCAATGCGCCCACCAATCCAAATAGTGGCCCTAACCGACCCATCACCCCGGCAAATAACCGAGGCGGACAAGCAGGCGGCGGCCAATACAATCGTGGAGGCGGCAACCAGCAACGCAGTCAGGGTGGTGGTAAGTCGGCCCCTCGTGGTGCAAATACCCGTGACGATAAAGAAATCGATCAAAAAGCAATACAAGAGAAAATCCGCGAAACCCAAGCCAAATTAACCGGCACCGGAGGTCGTGGAAAGAGCCTGAAAGCCAAATACCGCCGTGCTAAAAGAGATGAGGCTGCCGAGGCGATGGGCGAAGCAACCGACAATAATAAGCTACAAGTTACCGAGTTTGTTACCGTAAGCGAACTGGCTAACCTGATGGACGTAAGTTTTGCCGATGTGATTGCCAAGTGTATGAACCTCGGTGTGATGGTGTCTATCAACCAGCGCCTAGACGCGGAAGTAATTGAACTGGTGGCCAGTGAATTTGGGTTTGAAGTTGAATTTATCGGATTAGAGGATGTGGATGATATGGACGAGGAAGATGAAGATGATAATGAAGCAGCCCAGGTTGCCCGTCCGCCCATTGTAACCATTATGGGTCACGTAGACCATGGTAAAACCTCTTTGCTGGATTATATCCGCAGTGCCAATGTGGTAGCCGGTGAGGCCGGAGGTATCACTCAGCATATCGGTGCCTATGAAGTTACCCTACCCAACGGTAAAGCTATCACCTTCTTAGATACACCCGGTCACGAAGCCTTTACTGCTATGCGTGCTCGTGGTGCCAAGGTAACCGATGTGGCTATTATAGTTGTAGCGGCGGATGATGCCGTGATGCCTCAAACCAAGGAAGCCATCAGCCACGCACAGGCGGCGAATGTGCCCATGATTTTTGCTATCAATAAAATTGATAAAGACGGAGCCAATCCGCAAAAAATATACGAACAGCTTTCGCAGATGAATATTCTGGTAGAAGCTTGGGGTGGTAAATACCAAAACCAGGAACTCTCTGCTAAAAGCGGATTGAGTGTAGATAAGCTGCTGGAAAAAGTATTGCTTGAAGCAGAAGTGTTAGAATTAAAAGCCAACCCCGACCGCGATGGAATGGGTACCATTATTGAAGCTTCGCTGGATAAAGGGCGTGGTTATATAGCCACTATTCTGGTGCAGAACGGAACCCTGAAACAGGGCGACCTGATTGTTTCCGGACAATACTACGGCCGTGTAAAAGCCATGTTCAACGAGCGCAATCAACGTATTCAGGAGGCACCTCCTTCTACACCGGTAGTAATATTGGGATTGAATGGAGCCCCCCAGGCCGGTGAAAAATTCCGGGTATTTGAAGATGAAGCGGAAGCCAAAGAAATGGCCACCAAGCGGGCCCAGTTGCTGCGAGAGCAGGGATTGCGCGCCAGAAAACATATTACCCTCGATGAAATCGGCCGACGCCTGGCTTTGGGTAACTTTAAAGAACTCAACATTATCATCAAAGGAGACGTGGATGGTTCGGTGGAAGCCCTCAGCGATTCGTTACAGAAATTATCAACCGAAGAGATTGCTGTTCGGGTTGTACATAAGGGGGTAGGACAAATTTCTGAAAGTGATGTATTGCTGGCAACCGCCTCCGATGCCATCATCATCGGATTTAATGTGCGCCCTTCTATGCAGGCCAACAAACTGTCGCAAACCGAAGGCGTGGAAATTAAACTCTACTCCATCATCTATACGGCCATCGACGAAATCAAGAGCGCCATGGAGGGAATGCTGGAGCCTAAATTCCAGGAAAAAATCACTGCCAACGTGGAAGTACGCGAAGTATATAAATTCGATAAGGCTACAGTGGCCGGCTGTTTTGTGCTGGAAGGTAAAATTGCCCGTAATAGCCGCATCCGTATCATCCGCGATGGTATTGTGGAATATCCCAAAGGGGAAGGACAAAGTGCCGAACTGGGCAGCCTGAAACGATTCAAAGACGACGCAAAAGAAGTGTCTACCAATATGGAATGTGGTTTAACTATTAAAAACTACAACGATATTAAAGTAGGCGATATAGTAGAAGCTTTTGAGGAAGAAGAGGTAAAGAGAACCCTCTAAAGCCTCTGCCCGGGCGGTTTATATTTTGTTAAAAGCCAACCGGCCGATTGCAAGCGGCCCATGAATTGGTTATTTTTGAAGCTATGAATTTTCGTATGAAAGTATTTCTCACTTTGTTTATCCTGCTGGCGGGTATTTCCTATAACGCCGGGGCCCAAACCCTAAAAGTGGTAGCCGATAAAATCGTAGGGCAGGTAGGTGATAAAATCATTCTGAAATCTGATATCGTTAATGCCATCGCCGATTTAAAAAGACAATCGCAGGGGCAAGATATTCAAATACCCTCCGAATGTCAGGTGTTAGAAAGTCAACTCATCCGCAAAGCCCTGGTATTGCAGGCACAAAAAGATTCGCTGAGTGTTAGCGAAGAAGAAATTGAAGCAGCCCTGGATAACCAAGTGCGAATGTTTATTCAGTCGTATGGCTCAAAGGAAGTTCTCGAAGAGATTGCCGGCAAAACCGTGTATCAGATAAAAGAAGATTTTAAAGAAGCTTTCCGCGAAAAAAAGTTGGCCGACCAGATGCAAAGTAAAATTGTAGATGGCGTAAAAATCACCCCCACGGAAGTAAAAGTTTACTATTCTAAAACCCCCGCCGACAGTTTACCTTTCTACGAAAGCGAAATTGAAGTGAGCCAGATTGTAGTATTTCCCAAGGCCAATAAAGATGTGGAGGAATATGTTTCTCGTCAGATGTACGACTATAAGCGGCAAATAGAATTGGGCAGCAAAAAAATTGAACAACTGGCTAAGTTGTTCAGTGAAGATCCTGCTGTAAAAGAAAATGGCGGTCAGTACGTGCTCAATCGCAATGATAAAAACTGGGATCCCGCCTTTATGTCGGCTTCGTTTCGATTAAAGGAAGGACAAGTATCCCCGGTAATTAAATCAAAATTTGGATTACACATCATACAGCTTATCAGCCGCTCCGGTGATGAGGCTGTGGTTCGGCATATACTGCGTATTCCGCCAGTAACCGACGATGAGATCAATGAGGCAAAGGCCAAGTTGGATACTATTCGTCAGAAACTGATAACCAAGCAAATCGGGTTTGGAGAAGCGGTAAACAAATACAGTGATGATGAAAATAGTAAGTTTAATGCCGGTTCGGCAGCTTCAAATAGGGATGGCTCTACCTTTGTAAATATCGATCAGCTGGATAAAGACCTGATTAAACCCATCAGTATAATGAATCCGGGCGATTATTCTCAGCCTCAGGTATATACAGATGAGCGGGGAAGAAAAGTGGTACGGTTGATTTATCTGAAAAACAGAACCCAGCCCCACCGCGAAAATTTAAAAGACGATTATAATCGGGTATCCCAGCGTGCCCTGGAAGAAAAGAAAAATGCAGCCCTGGAAAAGTGGTTCAAAGAGCATATCCCCACCTATTATGTTTTAATCGACCGCGAGTTCAATGGATGTGGCGGTCTGGATGACTGGCGGGCGGCCGCAGCTAATGCTGCCAAATCGCGCAATTAGTAACTTATTTACCGATTCTTGGGTTCTCTTTGGATTTTTTTTTGCTATATAGATGTATCTACATATATTAGATATATGAAATTAGAACAGGCCATACAAACCAGCAAGTTCAGCAGCGATAAGCATAAGGCTGTGCTAAATATTCTGTATCGTGCCTGGATGGTAAAAACTACCATAAGCCGAGAGCTTCGGCCCTTTGGTTTATCGCATGAGCAATACAATGTGTTGCGTATTTTAAAAGGCAGCTATCCGCAGGCAATGCGCGTAAAGGATATTGCCATTCGTTTAATTGAGAAGAGTTCGAATGTGCCCCGTATTATTGATAAGCTGGAAGATAAAAAACTGGTGCAGCGATTGGTTTCGCCGGAAGATAATCGCGAAACCTTGATTAATCTTACAACGGCCGGCAGCAAATTGCTCGAAGCTAGTACCCGATCGATACAGCCCAATACGATTCAATCTTTGCAGCTTACCGAAAAAGAGGCTGCGGTGCTGAATCGATTATTGGATAAAATTGGTGCCGGGGAATAATTTTTTTTATAAAAATAGGTGTACGTACATGAAATCAGCACAAACAGCCTTTATTTATCATCCTGCCGATTCGCGCGGACGAACCGAGTGGAGTTGGTTAAAAAGTTATCATAGTTTCAGCTTTGGTCAGTATTACCATCCTGACCGAATTCAGTTTGGTGCCTTACGTGTTTTGAATGATGATTTGGTTAAACCGGGGGCCGGATTTGGTGCGCATCCTCATGCCAATATGGAAATAGTTACTATTCCTTTGTCCGGAGATTTACATCACCGCGATAGTACTGGCAGGGATGCCATCATCCGGCAACAGGATGTTCAGATTATGAGTGCGGGTAGAGGCATTACACATAGCGAGATGAATGCCAACAGCGATTTACCAGTTGCTTTCTTACAAATCTGGATAATCCCGCAAATAGAAAATACCACGCCCACCTACGAACAAAAAACCCTGGATACAGCCGTTCGCAACCACCTAGTTACCATTGTAGCACCTGATAATCCAAGGGCACTGCGCATCAATCAGCAATGCTGGATTACCCTGCTAACAGCCGACCCACAGCGGCAATTCACTTACCATACCCATCGGCCAGGAATGGGACTATATGTATTTGTGATTAGCGGCACGGTAGTGATTAACGACGAAACCCTGAACGAGCGTGATGGAGGGGGATGGATTGATACCGACTTATTTTCCATCATCACACAAACCGATACGAAAATATTAATGTTGGAAGTGCCTGTTTAATTATTCCGTATGAATGCAAGTAGAAACATTCGAAAAATTTTATTGGCACAATCATTTGATATGGGCGGTTTTCCCATCCGCCAGCCCCTGCCCGCCCCGGGTGTTAGTCAGATAGATCCCTTTCTACTATTGCACCATGCCCGGCTGGAAGTTTCACCCGATGCCCAACTAGCAGCGAGTGGGGTAGGCCCCCATCCACACCGCGGATTTTCGCCTGTTACTTTTTTATTTGAAGGAGGAGTACATCACCGCGATAGTGCCGGAAACAGCAATGTTGTTTATGCAGGTGGCGTGCAATGGATGAATGCGGGGAGTGGATTGATACACAGCGAGCGACCTCCGGAAGATATTCAGGAACATGGAGGTGTGCAGGAGTTGATACAATTATGGATAAATACACCCGCCCAACATAAAATGGATGCACCCGCTTATTTTCCGGTGTCGGCAGAAGATATGCCCGTAATTCATTTGCCGGGTACTGCTTCGGAAATACGCCTTGTTTCGGGCGAGCTGAACGGCAACAAAGGAGCCATTAACCCATTGTTCCCTGTGCTTTCTTGTATGGTTTATTTTGAAGCGGGTGCTCAATATTTCTTTCCCATTCCCGCCGAACACGAAGCAATAATTTATGTATTACAAGGAAAATTACAAATAGGAGATACTCGCGAATCCATCGTGGCCACGTATGAAGCTGCCTGGTTGAATACCGAAGGCAATGGAATATGGGTAACCGCTCTTGAAAATACCCGCTTTTTATTGGTAGCTGCCGCCCCCCTGCACGAACCAGTAGCATCTCACGGACCCTTTGTGATGAACACCCGCGCCGAACTGGTAACCGCATTCGAAGATTATCAGCAAGGAAAGATGGGCGTGTTGGTTGAATAAATAAATTGATAAAATATATTCCAGTGGCTACCTATCTGATTGATCCATCGCATAGTGAAATTGCTTTTTCTGTTAAGCATCTGATGATTACCCATATCCGCGGATTTTTTGCCCAATTTGAGGGAACCCTAGATAGCAAGCAGGCAGATTTTACCGATGCTTCTATTCGGGTGGTGATTGATGCCAATAGTTTATATACCAATCATCCCCAACGCGATGCCCACCTGAAGAGTGATGATTTTTTTGCCGCCGAAGCATTTCCGGTAATCGAATTTCAGTCTACCACCTTTATTAAAATCAATGCCACCCATTATCTATTGAATGGATTTTTAAAAATCCGGGACATTCAGGAGCCGGTTCAACTGAAAACACATTTTCGCGGAAAGGGGTTGGATAATAATGGGGACGTGAAATATGGATTTGAGCTAGATGGACAAATCAGCAGAAAAGAATTTGGTCTTTTCTGGAACCAGCTTACCGCCGCCGGTAATGGGTTGATTAGCGATGATGTGCACTTACATATGAATATTCAGCTGTTGAGAAATTAATCCAATATATTCGCTCACGTATTGAACATCAGGGCGAAATAGTTGTTAATTAATCAGACGAATCAAGTATGCAAATTGAAATTATATCGGGCAGCCCCCGAAAAGAAAGCCTATCCTTTCGGGTAGCACTTCACCTTCAGCAACAAATAAGCAGTACCTCTCCCCACACCGTTAACATCATGGATGTGCGTGATTGGCATTTCCCCCTTTTACAGGAGGTAATCTCTAGCGAAGAAGCCGCCCCCGAACACCTGCAGCCACTGGCTAAACGGATATTTGCTGCCCAGGCATTTATCCTGGTTACCCCCGAATACAACGGCACTTATACAGCTGCCCTTAAAAACCTGCTCGACTATTTTCCTAAGCAGAGCCATAAAGCATTTGGCGTTGTAACAGCCTCCCCCGGTGCCATGGGTGGTATGCGGGCGAGTCAGCAACTGCTATTGCTGGTGTCTGGAATATTTGGCGTGGCTTGTCCCAACATGCTGATCGTACCCGGGGTGGACAAGAAATTTGCCCCCGACGGACAGTTAATCGACCCCAGTTATGCAAAGGCAGTGGAGACCTTTACTCGCGAGTGGCTATGGTTGGCCGAACGATTACAGGGGTAAGGATATTTAATAGTAAATAACGGCAGGAAGTTGGTAACTTCGCCCCTTTCAATCGTTGAACCACCCTCATGAGCGATGATATCAAACACGAATGTGGCCTAGCTTACATTCGCCTGAGAAAACCTTTTTCGTATTACCTGCAAAAGCATGGTTCGGCTACGTATGGGTTAAGCAAGCTATACCTGTTAATGGAGAAGCAGCATAATCGGGGCCAGGATGGTGCAGGACTGGCAGTAGTTAAGCTCGACACCCAACCCGGCAATCCCTTTTTACATCGCATGCGCAGCAATGCCCAACAGCCGATTGCGGATTTATTTTTTAAAATTGGACAAGAAGTTGCCGAACTAGAAAAATACCAGCCCGACATCAAACAACATCCCGGATTAATGAAGGGCCACCTGCCTTTTATGGGCGAATTATTGCTGGGGCATCTTCGGTATGGTACCCAGGGTAAGAATAATGTAGAGTATTGTCACCCCTTTTTAAAAAGAGACCTGGTACCAGGAAAAAATCTGGCGTTGGCCGGCAATTTTAACCTGGTGAATACCGACGAATTATTTGATCTGATCAATATCAATCCCGGAGATTTTCAAAAGCAAAGTGATTTGGCGGCGATGCTGGAAGTGTTGCATCATTTTTTGGTGCAGGATGAAGAACTGCATCCCAATGCGGCAGATGTGGCCAAGGTACTCCGTAAGGCAACGCCCTTATTTGATGGGGGCTTTACCATTGGCGGTTTATTGGGCAATGGACATTCCTTTGTAATGCGCGATGCCCATGGTATCCGGCCGGCATATTATTATATCAATGATGAAGTGATTGTGGCCGCCAGTGAGCGGGCAGCTATTCGTACTACTTTTAATGTGGGCGAAAATGAAGTGCTGGAGTTAATGCCCGGAATGGCTTTGTTGGTAGATGATGCCGGCAATTATAGTTGTGAGCAAATACTCGAACCCAAAGAAAGAAGGGCCTGCAGTTTTGAGCGCATCTATTTTTCAAGGGGCAGTGATGAAAAAATTTATCGGGAGCGGATTGCGTTAGGTCATCACCTGAGTAAAACAGTGCTGGAGAGTATTGACTACGATTTAAAGAATACCATTTTTAGTTATATACCCAATACCGCCGAAGTAGCATTTTATGGACTGGTAAAGGGTATGGAAGAATACCTGAATAAAATTAAGGTAGAGCGCATCCTCAGCTGGGGCAATGATATCACGCCCGAGCGGCTGGAACAAATGGTGAACCGAAAAATTCGGCAGGAAAAAATTGCCATCAAAGATGTAAAGCTGCGCACATTTATTACGGAAGATAGTAACCGGAATGAGATGGTGCAGCATGTGTATGATGTAACCTATGGAACGGTTCGCAGATATGAAGATACCCTGGTGGTGATAGATGACAGTATTGTGCGAGGAACCACTTTGCGTGAAAGTATTGTGCGCATGTTGTTGCGGTTAGATCCTAAAAAAATTATCGTAGTATCTTCTGCCCCCCAAATCCGCTATCCCGATTGTTATGGAATTGATATGAGTAAGCTGGGCGACTTTATAGCATTTAGGGCCGCGGTTGCTTTGCTGAAGGATACGCAACAAGAACATATACTAAAGCAAATCACCGACCGCATCCACGAGTTACAGCGCAACAATCAATTGCATACCGAGAATGTGGTACGGCAATTGTATAAACCATTTACAACGGAAGAGATTTCAAATAAAATTGCCGAACTGATAACGCCCGTTGGCACAACGATACCGATTCAGGTAATTTATCAAACTATTGAAGATCTACACGAGAGTTGCCCCACCAA
>JBBAJQ010000053.1:11092-14068 GCA_040403945.1 Sediminibacterium sp. | reverse complement strand
CTTCCTCTTGAATCGCCACAGCAAATTCGTACCAGGTGATATCGCCGGCATTGCTATAATGATAGATGCCACTGTGCGTATTTCCTTGCTGCCATGCTAAAACTATGGTTACAATGGCATTTGCCAAATCGGCCGCATAAGTAGGGCAACCTCGCTGATCATTTACCACCCGAATCGTTTCCCGCTCCTTCATTAAGCGCAACATGGTTTTTACAAAATTATTTCCATAGGCACTAAATACCCAGGAAGTACGAATGATGAGCGCTGTAGGATCTGCTGCTAAAATCAGTTGTTCTCCCTTCCACTTGGTGTACCCATAATAATTTACCGGATCACAGGGTGTGTCGGTAGTATAGGGAGCCATTCCATTTCCGTTAAATACATAATCAGTAGATATATAAATTAAACGGGTACCATATAAACTACAACACCTTGCTATTTCCCCGGAGGTTTCCGCATTAATGGTATATGCCAGTTCTTTTTCTTGCTCGGCTTTGTCTACTGCGGTATACGCCCCTGCATGAATAAAATAGGCGGGTTTATGATGTACAAAAAATGGTTCAACGGAAGCAGGTTGGGATAAATCTAGCTCATCTCTTCCCACAAACAACACCGGAAAGTCCATCCCTGCTTCGGAAAATACATCCCTCAGTTCTTGTCCCAACTGACCATTACTACCTGTTACAATTATCGGGGATGTATGCATAGAATTTTTTGGGTGAGTGGCTAAAACTCTTTGGGTTTTTTACTCCATTCTTCCTGCGGCAGCGAACGGAAATAATCGTAGGTGATTTTTAATCCCTCCGCACGGTCTATGGTAGGTTGCCAACCCAGTAACTCCTGGGCACGGGTTATATCCGGCCGCCGTTGTTTGGGATCGTCTACGGGCAACTCTTTGAATTCGATAGATACAGAGGAGCCGGTTAGTTTAAGCACTTCTTTGGCAAAGTCGAGCAAGGATATCTCATGCGGATTACCAATATTTACCGGCATTGTATAATTACTCATCAGCAGGCGGTAAATCCCTTCAACCAAATCGTCTACATAACAAAATGAGCGGGTTTGACTACCATCTCCAAATACCGTAAGATTTTCACCCCGCAGTGCCTGTCCAATAAATGCAGGCAGTGCACGACCATCATTCAGTCGCATACGAGGGCCGTAGGTATTGAAGATTCTAACAATCCGGGTATCCACCCCATGAAAAGTATGATAGGCTCTGGTGATGGATTCCATAAAACGTTTGGCTTCATCATACACACCGCGAGGACCCACCGGATTTACATTTCCCCAGTAATCTTCATTTTGTGGGTGAACCTGCGGGTCGCCATATACCTCACTGGTAGAAGCTACCAAGATAGTTGCCTTTTTTTCCTTGGCCAAGCCCAAACAATTATGGGTGCCCAATGCCCCCACTTTAAGGGTTTGGATGGGGATTTTTAAATAATCAATAGGACTGGCAGGAGAAGCAAAATGCAAAATATAATCGAGGGGCCCGCTAACATGAATAAATTTAGACACATCATGGTGATAGAAGTCAAACTGCGGAAGGGGAAACAGGTGTTCTACATTTCGCAGATCGCCGGTAATCAGGTTATCCATGCCAATCACGTGATAACCCTCTTTAATAAATCGGTCGCAGAGATGTGATCCTAAAAATCCGGCTGCACCGGTAATGAGTATACGCTTCATATTTTCTGTTTCAGCTATTTATGCTTGCTGTCCTCTACCAATACTTTCATAATGATACCCAAGAGCCTTCATTTGTTTTACATCAAACAAATTGCGACCATCAAAAATTACTTTGTGTTGCAGGGTTTCGCCAATTCGATCAAAATCCGGGGTTCTAAACTCACTCCATTCGGTGGCGATAATCAGGGCGTCGGCACCCGCTAAAGCATCATAGGGATTAGCTGCATACTGAATTTGATCGCCTACTAATTTTTTTACATTCGCCATAGCTTCCGGGTCATATGCTACAATGATGGCACCTTCTGATGTGAGGGCTTCAATTAATTGTAAGGCGGGCGCTTCGCGGATATCATCGGTATTGGGTTTAAATGCCAATCCCCACAAAGCCAATCGAACTCCCGTAAGATTTCCTTTAAAGTGATTGCGAATTTTAGGCAGCAGGTGTTTTTTCTGACGCTCATTAACGGCTTCAACCGCTTGTAAAATGCTGAAGTTGTATTGTACATCTTCTGCTGAGCGAATGAGGGCCTGCACATCTTTAGGGAAGCAACTACCTCCATATCCAATGCCCGGAAATAAAAATCTTTTTCCAATCCGATCATCACTGCCAATCCCTCTGCGCACCATATCCACATCGGCACCCATCCGTTCGCAAAGCTGGGCAATCTCATTCATGAAGGAGATTTTAGTGGCCAAAAAAGAGTTAGCCGCATATTTGGTTAATTCGGCCGATTTTTCATCCATAAAAATGATTGGATTCCCCTGACGCACAAATGGGGCATACAAATCGTTCATCACCTTGCGGGCTCTTTCAGATTGAGTGCCTATCACTACACGGTCCGGCTTCATAAAATCTTCTACTGCCACTCCTTCGCGCAAAAATTCGGGATTACTCACCACATCAAATTCGCCGGCATAATGAGCGGCAATTGCTGCCTGCACTTTTTCGGCAGTACCTACGGGAACCGTACTCTTGTCTACAATTACCTTATAGTCTGTTAATAGTTTTCCTAAATCGGCGGCTACCCCCAGCACATATCGCAAATCGGCAGAGCCATCTTCACCGGGAGGTGTGGGCAATGCGAGAAAAATAATTTCTGCATCTGCAATACCTTCTCTTAATTCGGTAGTAAACTGTAACCTACCTTCCCTAAGATTTCTTAGGAATATCTTCTCCAATCCGGGCTCATAAATCGTGATCTCGCCGGCAGTAAGTTTATTAATCTTATTCGGATCAATGTCAACACAAGTAACCCGATTACCCGTTTCAGCAAAACAGGTTCC
>JBBAJQ010000053.1:0-10992 GCA_040403945.1 Sediminibacterium sp. | reverse complement strand
GTATGCACCGGCAAAGAAATCACCCGGTCGGTTAACCAATCGGTAACCGTTAAATCGCCCGTAGCAATTTCCATACCCGTGAACATAGGCTGCCGATGGCCGGGCACCGGATAATAAATCATCGAAGGTATCTGATGATCAGCCAGGTGTTTACTCAATGCATCCCGATCTGCATTTTTAATTATCAAGGTATACTGATGATACACATGGGTACTATTGGGGGCCACCACCGGGGTTTGGATATGGGGATGATTGGCAAATGCTGCATTGTAATAGGCAGCAACGCTTTGTCTTGCCTGATTGTATGCATCCAGTTGCTGTAATTTAACCCGCAATATTGCAGCCTGCATAGAATCTAGTCTCGAGTTGCAACCTACCCGCTCGTGATAATATCTTTTTTGTTGGCCATGATTCGCAATCATTTTCATTTGCGCTGCCAGTTCCGCATCCCGGGTAAAAATAGCACCGCCATCGCCATAGGCACCTAAATTCTTACTGGGGTAAAATGAAGTGGTGCCTACATCCCCCATGGTGCCGGTTTTGCAGGTTCTTCCATCAGAAAAAGTATAACTGCAACCAATGGCCTGTGCATTGTCTTCCACCACCCGCAGGTTATGCTCCTGGGCAATTTTCAGAATCTCTTCCATGGGGGCTGACTGACCATAGAGATGCACGGGAACAATGGCTTTTGTTTTTGGCGTGATGGCTATACGCAATGCCTCGGCATCCATGCAAAATGTATCCGGATCTACTTCAACAAAAACCGGTTTCAATCTTAATAAAGCCACCACTTCTGTAGTAGCGATATAGGTAAAGGAGGGAGTAATCACTTCATCTCCGGGCTCCAAACCTAAGGCCATCAGGGCAATTTGCAGGGCATCCGTTCCATTGGCACAGGGGATGGTATGCACATCTCCCTGGTAAGCCCCCAACTCCTTGGCAAAGTCCGTAACCCATTTCCCATTAATGTAGGCAGCACTATCTAATACTTCCTGAATAGCTGCATCCACCGCCCCTTTTATCTTCAGGTACTGATTTTTTGTATCCACCATTTGTATGGGTCTCATGCTACTGGTATAGTTGGGTGGCAAAATTACGATAAAAAAGGGGATTCAAGGGCATTGGCAGGCAGGTAGGCATTGGATTCGTTTAATTGATTATTTTCACGCCCTATCCCTGATCCATGCTACTATATCGGTTGTTTATTTTCCTGTACCCGCTAGCCGCCCAACTTATCAGCTGGGTGAGCCCTAAAGCCCGGCTTTGGTGCAAAGGGCAAAGAATAGCTTTCAGCCAAATCAGCGACTGGAACCCTGGCAAACCAGTTATTTGGATGCACTGTGCCTCTTTGGGAGAATTTGAACAAGGATTACCGGTGCTGGAATCCATTCAACAGCAATATCCCGGACATGCATTGCTGGTGAGCTTTTTCTCCCCTTCGGGATATGAAGCTTGTAAAAACCATCCCCTGCCCGATCGCGTAGTTTATCTGCCAATGGACAGCCCCTCCCAATCCCAGGAATGGCTTGCAACAGTGAAACCTGCTTTCGTACTTTTTATTAAATATGAATTCTGGTACTATTATCTTTCCGCTTTACAGCAGCAAAAAACACCTGCTATTTTAGTGTCTGCCATTTTTCGGCAGCAACAGACTTTCTTTAGATGGTATGGTGGATTTTACAGAAAGATGCTTGGCTTATTTACCCATATCCTGGTGCAAGACGAAGCCTCCGTGCGATTGCTTTCCGAAATTCAGGTTACCACACCGGTTACCCTTGCCGGGGATACCCGGTTCGATAGGGTACAAAAAATTGCCAACCAGCCTAAATCCTGGCCAGCCATTGAAAATTTTGTACAGCAACATCCCGTTTTGGTTGCCGGAAGCACCTGGCCAGAGGATGATAAGGAGTTGCAACATTTTGTAAACACCCACCCTGCGGTAAAACACATACTGGTGCCGCATGTTACCGACAAGGCGCGTTTGCAACAATGCAAAGAAATCTTCCCGAGTGCCCTATTTTATTCGGCTTATGAAGCTGCATTTTTACAGGGGGTAGCTGTTCCGGATAGCAGTATACTGATTATCGACCGGATCGGTATGCTGAGCAGTTTATACCGACATGCCTCGGTTGCTTATGTGGGAGGTGGGTTTGGGGCGGACGGGGTGCATAATGTGCTGGAAGCAGCTGTCTATGGTAAACCGGTAGTGATGGGGCCTATCTTTCAGAAATATCTCGAAGCCACTGAATTGGTTGATAAGGGCGGTGCGATAACGGTTAACATCGGAGAGGCACTGGATAAAACCTTACAGTCTTTATTTGACAATGAAATCGAAAGAAAAAAAATGGGACAAATTGCCCAGGAGTATACGCTTTCAAAAAGGGGGGCAACCAGCAAGGTACTGCAGGTAATTCAGGAAAATCGCCTTTTAACCAAATGATCGAAATATTGAACCGTGGGATGGTTCTCGTGCCAGCCCAGCTTGGTTTTTAGCTCTCTTTCTATCCAAAACCGGGCCTCGGGAAAAATAGAAAAACCCTGAATGGTTTTCATACTCCGCTCATACATTACTTCATCTCCCCTGAATAATTCATTGATAAACATAAAGCGATTTTTGGCATTAATGGCCCGCTTAAGGTCACGAATCGGTTCGTTGGAATCATATACGGTACTATCGGTATGCTGCTGTTGTTTTTCTTCCCCAGAATTTGAAATACCCGATAAAATGGCCGCAGATTTTCGCAGCTGCTGCGATTCAATTTCGGCCTTACAGGGAAAATCCTGATGCGCAAAAGTTGGAATATCCTTGGCAAAATCCAACGCATACAAGGCATCATCTGATGGGCGGGAAGCAATCGTTATGGGAGCGGGAGCCGCTTCAGTTAATTCATTAATTTCCTCGGAATCGGGGGATAATTGAGAAAAAAGCTCCTTCCGGAGCAAATCCAGGGTTATCAGTAAATGCGTGGGCGATTCCTGCTGATAATATTGTTCCTTCAATTTATTGATGAGGTAGCCTGCTCTTTCCATCGGATGTAATACATTTGGGGTTCGCAAATACCTTCGAATACATTAACAACGAAAAATAAGGGCGTTTAGTATTAATATGTTTATAGAACCCAATATATCAGGAGAAAGGAGAGGATCTATTGAAGTAATTTGTGGCAGTATGTTCAGCGGCAAAACGGAAGAACTGATCCGCAGACTGAAAAGAGCCAAAATAGCCAATTTAAAGGTTGAGATATTTAAACCTGCAATGGATGTACGATTCGATCAAGAAGCCGTGGTGAGTCATGATGCCAACTCCTTCCCTTCTTACCCCATTGATCATTCCCAAAAAATATTACTACTGGCTAATCAGGTGGATGTGGTAGGGATTGATGAAGCCCAGTTTTTCGACGATCAAATTGTTTCGGTTTGCGAAACCTTGGCGGCGAAAGGAATTCGGGTAATTGTAGCCGGATTGGATATGGATTACCTGGGTAAGCCCTTTGGTCAGATGCCCCAACTGCTGGCTGTTGCCGACTTTATCACCAAACTGCACGCCATCTGTGTAAAATGCGGTAATCTGGCCAGCATCTCTTACCGTAAAACCGCCGATGCCAGTCAAATTTTACTGGGCGCCACCGACAGTTACGAACCCCGTTGCCGCAAATGTTATTACGAACCCTGATTTTTTAATGCATGCACGCATTCCAACCTATATGGCAACTTTTTAAAAAAGACCTGCTGCTAGAAAGCCGGCAACAATATACCCTGTATGGCATCCTACTGTACGTGGCTTCTACCATATTTGTTATATACCTATCGATGGGTGAGCCGGAAGAGGCCGGCTGGAATGGATTATTCTGGATTGTTTTGCTGTTTGTTTGTGTAAATGCAGTTGCCAAAAGTTTCTTACAGGAGAGCCGGGGCAGATTATTATACTTCTATTCTATCGCTGGTGCCCGGGATTTTGTGCTATCGAAATTGCTGTTTAACCTGTTTCTGATGATCTGTATGAGTATGCTCTCGTTACTACTCTTTACCCTACTTTTAGGGAATCCACTGGAGCATCTAGGAGTATTTATACTGATAACCTGTTTGGGAGGAGGGAGTATAAGTTTGGTGTTTACTTTTTTAGCCGCCATTGCCGCACGTGCCCAGCAATCTACCGCCTTAATGGCCGTGATGGGTTTCCCCATTATTATCCCGCAGATTTTGTTGCTGATGAAAATCTCCGCCATTGCCTTTTCCAGTGTGGTACAGGCAGGACTATGGCAGATGATTGCCCTGTTAATTGGCCTGGATATAATGGTGGTGCTGCTGGCAGTTATCCTATTTCCCTTCCTCTGGAAAGATTAAAAACGCAGATGCCGAACAGTTAGCCCGTTATTAATCAACTGCTTCAAAGAGTCAATGCCAATTTTCAGGTGATTTTCTACGTAGGTAGCGGTAATCTTCTTATCACTCTCTTCCGTTTTTATTCCCTCCGGAATCATTGGCTGATCGCTCACCAGTAAAAGAGCACCGGTGGGTATTTTATTGTAAAAGCCAACCGTAAAAATAGTAGCTGTTTCCATATCTATAGCATAGGCCCGCACTTTGGTTAGGTATTCTTTAAATGCCTCATCATGTTCCCATACCCGGCGATTAGTAGTATATACAGTACCCGTCCAATAATCAACCCCATAATCCCGAATAGTTGTTGAAATAGCTTTTTGTAAAGCAAATGCCGGCATTGCAGGAACCTCAGGAGGAAAATAATCGTTGGAAGTACCTTCACCCCGTATCGCAGCAATCGGCAATATCAAATCACCCAATTTATTTCGTTTTTTTAATCCCCCACATTTTCCTAAAAACATAACAGCTTCGGGCTCTATAGCAGTTAATAAATCCATTATGGTGGCAGCACCAGGACTACCCATTCCAAAATTGATAATCGTTATCCCGTTAGCAGTAGCACATTGCATGGGGCGATCTTGGCCAAATACCTTCACCTTATTCCACTTGGCAAACAACGACACATAATTACTGAAATTGGTAAGAAGGATATATTTACCGAAATCACTTAACTGCGCACCAGTATAGCGGGGTAACCAGTTATTTACAATATCTGTTTTGGTTTTCATAATAAGGGTGTTTACGCAAATATTGATTGAGCAAAGGGTGGGAAAGGGCTGCCAACATCGCCCGAATCAATATCTTTGAAAAAGATAATCTTCAAAAATACCAAAAATCGGGCTGTTTGCCAAGTATGATACCCATCACCTATCCACCTCCGGCCTTTTCAATGCGCCAAACCGATGGAAAGGATTGGCTATTTGATCCGATTCGAAAAAAATGGGTAGTGATTACCCCGGAAGAATGGGTGCGCCAAAATTTTATTCAATACCTGATTCAAACACTACAATATCCGGCTAGTTGTTTTGCAGTAGAAAAAGGACTTCAATTAGGGGAGATGCAAAAGCGGATGGATGTGATGGTGTATAAAAATCATCAACCCTGGATGTTGATTGAATGTAAAGAGCCCAATACCCCACTCACCGAAAAAACGATGCAACAAGTGCTGGCTTATCAGGCAAGTATCCCCTGCAGCTATATCGTTTTAACTAATGGAAACCATACCTTGGGATTTGAAATCAATCACCAGGGTATGGTTGCGCAAATCAATACGTTGCCTACTTTTCAATAATGCTTTGCAATAAAGACAAGCTCCTTTTTATGGGAAGATGCCCAATTCGGTATAAGTGGTAGCAACTTTATTGATGGCACAAACATAAGCAGCTGTTCTCATATCGGGGATGGTAGGATTCTTTTTCCAGATATCCATAATTTCACGGGTAGCTGTGATCATCGTTTCTTCTAATCCACTATGCACCAGATCAACTTCCTCGGCACCATGCATAATAAAACGACGCTCTTCATCCGATACAGTTTTACCCGTAAGATTTTCAATCTGCCCAAGTATATGGGTATTCATATTCTCGGTGAAGCGCTTTTCCATACGACCATATCTAACGTGACTTAAATTCTTCAACCACTCGAAATACGATACCGTAACCCCACCCGCATTTAAATACATATCGGGAATAACCAATACACCCTTTTTAATTAAAATCTCATCTGCTTCAGGTGTGAGCGGACCATTAGCAGCTTCGCCAATAATTTTTGCTTTGATAAGCGGAGCATTATCCTTGTTAATTACATTTTCAAGTGCAGCAGGTATCAGAATATCGCAATCTAATTCCAGTGCTTTGGTACTCTCTGGGATATTGGTAGCCCCGGGAAAGTTTAAAATAGAACCGGTAGCTTTTCTGTGTTGAAAAACGGCTTCTTCATTCAATCCGCTTTCATTATAGATAGCACCTTCAAATTCTGCGATGGCTACTACAATTGATCCGTTTTCGCGGAAATACTTGGCTGTATGATAGCCTACATTTCCCAATCCTTGCACAACCACGCGCTTTCCTACTACGCCTACAGATAGTGCCAACTTATCCATTACATCGGGAATATTACACACTTCACGAACCCCATAAAACACGCCTAAACCAGTAGCTTCTTTTCTGCCCCTTACGCCCCCTTGGGTAACTGGCTTTCCGGTAACACAGCCGGCCCCATCAATTTCACCGGGTTTTAGTGACTGGTAAGTATCCACAATCCAGGCCATTTCACGTTCGCCGGTTCCATAGTCGGGCGCAGGTACATCAATGCCCGGACCGATAAAGTTTTTCTTCACCAGTTCACTGGTATAGCGACGGGTAATTTTTTCTAATTCATATACACTGTAATTACGGGGATTAATTTTTATTCCGCCCTTGCCACCTCCAAAAGGTACATTCACGATGGCACACTTGTATGTCATCAAAGAGGCCAATGCCATTACCTCATCTTGGTTAACCGCATCACTAAAACGGATACCTCCTTTGCAGGGCGATTTATGCTGAGAATGTTGCACCCGATACGCTTCAATTACTTCAATCCGGCCATCGTCCATCTTTACGGGAAAACGCATGCTGTAAACACTGTTACAAGCTTTAATCTGTTCCAGCAATCCACTCTCCCATTGGGTAAAAAGAGCTGCTTTATCAAAACTTTGCTCTACACTGTGAAAAAAACTGTAATCGGAATGATTAGACATACATAGTTTTTTAAGGTTAATAAACAGGGAACTTTACACGAAACCGGGGTCAGCAGGTTCCTGTATTATTATTTTTTTTCGAGCCGACTAATTTTTTTGTCCAAAGAAATCAAGTAAAGAAATAAACCTGCCAGTATAGTAACCACCACTGCAATAACAACGCCCAATTTCCCATTGGCAGTAAACATATTTTCCGGTTCGGTTGCTGCAGCCTGCGCAAAGAGGGTTACCGATAACATACTCATAAAAACCAATAAACCACAACGTCGAAATGTAAACATATAGTTGATTTAAGCGGATAATAATCTGACTCTGATGCGTAAAGTTGAAATCCATACCCCGAGCAAGGTCCAGCCAATAAAGGCAGGATACATTACCGTGCGCATGGCATTGGTGGTGTCTCTTGGATTTAGTCCGGGGTTGCCTTCGCTGCCCATTCCTCCGGGATGTAAGCTCTCACTTAAGCGAGGGAGTATCCAAATGGTTGGAAACAACATAAAAAAGGCAAACACATTAAAAACAGCACCGATACGGGCTTGCTTTTCTTCATCTTGCAAACTGCCTTTCAGAACAAAATAAGCAAAGTACATTAATACGGCAATCGCTGCCCCATTTTGCTTTACATCCCCACTCCAGGCTTTTCCCCACTGAAAATGCGCCCAGATCATTCCGGTTAATAACCCCAATAATCCAAACAACACACCCATACGGGCAAATTCAGTTGCCCGTATATCATATTTCGGCTGTAAAAAGCGCAGGTACTGAATAGAATTAACCACCGACACCGTAAAAAATACCATCATGCCTATCCACATAGGTACATGAAAAAATAAGTTGCGGATAGTTTGTTTTAATGGCACACCCGGTGGGTCGGGAACCGGAACCAGCAATCCATAAGTACATGTATAGAAGAGTAAGATTATACAGAGTACTTTCCACCAGTTTTTTTGCATAATAGCCGATTTTCGGTTGGTAGTTAGCTATAAAAACTAACAATTGTGCGTACAAAAATAGGAGAAACCTACGCAATTCGGGCAGTGAAAAAAAATATTAACCCGCATTTAGTATTAAATGGCTCACCACAAGGTATGTAATTGCGGATCAAACAGTTGTAGCACAAAAAATTATTGGGTATTCCGATTGTATTTTTGGGGGGAATGCATGACAAAAAAAGTAGGCAAAAACCTCCTAACCACTTGAAAACGAATACATTTGGGAATACCACTGAAAATGCGTACCTTTGCCAACTTTATAAAAATTCATGCCGTAACATGAAGCGAGCCGCTTACCCAAGCGGCCAACTACAGGTGGCTATTATCTAAAGGATTAGACACATGAAATTATCACAGTTCAAATTCGATTTACCCCTTAACCTGATTGCACAAAATCCAACCAAAAAAAGGGAAGACAGCCGAATGCTGGTTGTGGATCGCAAAAGCGGCCACATGGAAAACAAACACTTTAAAGATATCCTGGAATATTTCGACGACAAGGATGTGTTTGTAGTAAATAACACCAAAGTATTTCCGGCTCGGATGTATGGTAGAAAAGAAAAAACCGGTGCAAAAATTGAAGTTTTCCTGCTTCGTGAGCTGAATAAGCCCAATCGCTTATGGGATGTAATTGTTGATCCCGCAAGAAAAATAAGGGTGGGCAATAAACTATACTTTGGAGACAATGAAGAACTGGTAGCCGAAGTAATAGACAATACCACTAGCCGCGGAAGAACTATCCGATTTTTATGGGATGATGATGATGAAAGCTTTAAAAAGATGCTCGAATTTTTAGGAGAAACCCCCCTACCTAAATACATCAAACGTAAACCCGACGAAGAAGATAAAGAACGCTACCAAACAGTATATGCAAAGCACGAAGGTGCAGTTGCTGCCCCTACTGCCGGCTTACATTTTAGTCCCGAATTAATCAAGCGTTCCGAAATACAGGGCATCCGCTTTGCAGAAGTAACTCTCCATACAGGCCTCGGAACTTTCCGCCCAATAGAAGTGGAAGACCTAAGTAAGCATAAAATGGATGCAGAATATTTCGCGATTTCCGAACAGGCATGTAGTATTGTAAATAAAGCCAAAGAAACCGGCCACCGCATCTGCTCCATCGGAACTACCACCATGCGTGCCATGGAAAGCAGCTTTACCGCTCAGCAACTATTAAAACCCAGTGAAGGATGGACGAACCACTTTATCCATCCCCCCTATAAATTTAATGTAGCCGATAGCCTGGTTACCAATTTCCATCTGCCAAAAACTAGTCTGCTAATTATGACTTGCGCTTTTGCGGGATACGACCTTACCATGGAAGCTTACAAAAAAGCCATCAAAGACAAATACCGCTTCTTCAGTTACGGAGATGCGCTGTTAATCATCTAATAGCATTAGAAAGAAATGCAAAAAAATGCCCGATGAAAAACATCGGGTATTTTTTTGCATTAAAGTATTAGCAGGTAAAGCTACAATCCGAATAAACCCGTATTCAAAGCCTGTAAGGTAGTTTTCTTTTCTGCCGCGGGAACCAGTAAGGAAATATTATGGGGACTACCTCCATAACTTACCATAGTTACCGGAACGGAACGAATGGCTGAAAAAAGTTTTTCCAGCACCTGTTCTGTTTGGGCAATTTCATTCCCTACAATAGAAATGATGGTCTGATTTTCTTCAACCTCAACCGTACCAAAGGGTTGTAACTCTTGTACTATCTCTTTTAGAAATTGATTATTATCAATCGTAACCGATACCGCCACTTCGGAAGTGGTGATCATGTCGATGGAGGTTTTGTATTTTTCAAACACTTCAAAAATCTTTCTCAAAAATCCATAGGCCAACAACATGCGGCTGCTCTTTATTTTAATGGCGGTGATGCCATCTTTGGCTGCAACTGCTTTAACACCCGTGCTGCCGGCTTCCTTCATAATTACTGTACCCGTTGCATCGGGCTGCATGGTATTCAGCAACTTAACCGGAACATTTTCCTGCTGGGCAGGCCAGATACAGGTAGGATGTAAAATTTTAGCGCCAAAATAGGCCAACTCGGCAGCTTCATCAAAACTGAGCTGCTCAATCGGAATGGTTGTATTTACAATTCTCGGATCGTTGTTATGCATACCGTCTATGTCCGTCCATATTTCACAAACCGTTGCATGCACAGCGGCTGCTATTAGAGAAGCCGTATAATCACTTCCTCCCCTTTTCAGGTTGTCTACCTCGCCACGGGCATTGCGGCAGATATATCCCTGGGTGATGAATAGTTTTTTATCAGGATAGCTTTGGAGAATGCGGTTGAGTTTTTGGCTGATCAAAGAAAGCTGGGGTTCTTCGTGCTGGTCGATAGACATAAACTCCAGTGCAGGAATCAATACATGATCTACTCCTTGCTCTTCTAGGTAAAGAGAAAATAATTTGGTACTGAGTAGCTCTCCCTGGGCAAGAATATCTTTATTCAACGCCTCACTAAATGAAATGCGCAGTATGATATGCAAGAACTCAAAATGCTCCGACACTACCAGATTGGCTTTTTCTAAGGTAGCCGGCTGATGTAATAAGCTCACCACGAATTGTCGGTAATGCGCTTCCAGGCGCTCAATTCTTTGCTGTGCTTCCGGTTTATCGCCACTGGCAAGGGACTGACTGATTTCTACCAAACTATTGGTGGTTCCGCTAAGTGCGCTCAATACTACCAGGGTGGGGGTATTGTGGCGGGTGATTAATTCCTTAACCTGTTGCATCCGCTCGGGTTTGCCCACGCTGGTGCCTCCAAACTTCATTACTTTCATACCTAATCTTTTTGTAATAAGGGCAAGTGATTGCCTATGTTAATTCAGCCAGCAAAGGTAGGGGGTGGGGGTTTATGAACAAAAC
>JBBAJQ010000052.1:10019-15104 GCA_040403945.1 Sediminibacterium sp. | reverse complement strand
CGCACAAATGTTGCGTAGTATTCAAATTTAATTAAATTATTATAGATCATCAAATAGGCTTTTCATCAGCCGCAACCCTCTTTGTAACAATACTTAATGCAAACTGCGGTATCATAAGTCGTCTTGGGGAGCCGCACTTCAGTCTGCGGGTCATACTTAATCAATCCTCAAAAAAGTCGGTACTGATTTTAAATCGAAATGCCGACCCTCACAGATCGGCATTTTCTTTTAAAAAGTGTTATTTTCTAAAATAACATGTCGGGATGACAAGATTTGAACTTGCGACCCCACGCCCCCCAGACGTGTGCGCTACCGGGCTGCGCTACATCCCGAAAAAACTCAGGTAATAAAGTAAATCCTGTGGGGAAATCAGGCATTATCAACCTCAAGGGGTGCAAATATACGGGAAAAGAAAAATTCAGGTTATATTGCAGTAAATTTTATCTCCTCTTATGAAGATTCTCATCAGGCAAGCACAGATTGCCAGTCCTGCCGCCCCCCTAAATGGCCAAGTACAGGATATATTGATTGAGGGAGAAACCATTGTTAAAATTGCCCCCCATATCGATAGCCCTGCCGACCAAACCCTGGAAGCACCCGGCTTAATCGTTTCTCCGGGTTGGGTAGATCCTTTTTCTCATTTCTGCGACCCCGGTCTCGAACACCGCGAAAATCTCGCTTCCGGCGCTGCTGCTGCTGCGGCTGGTGGATATACCCGCGTACTGGTTTTACCCAATACCAAACCCGTGGCAGATTCTAAATCGCAGATAACCTATATCCTGAATAGTAGTACCCACCTACCCGCCTATATTCATCCCCTGGGTGCCCTTACGCGTGGTACCGAGGGCAAAGAATTGGCTGAAATGTATGACATGCAACAAAACGGGGCCATTGCTTTTACGGATGGACTCAGTTCCGTTCAGCAACCTGCACTCCTATTGAAAGCCCTGCAATATGTGAAAGCATTTGAAGGCGTGGTGATACAATTGCCGGTGGATAAGAGTATCGGTGCCCATGGCTTAATGAATGAGGGCATTATATCTACCCAAATGGGTTTACCCGGTATTCCTGCACTGGCTGAGGAAATTATGGTGAAAAGAGACCTAGACTTATTGCGCTATACCCAATCGAAACTACATATCACCGGCATCAGTACCGCCAAATCACTGCAATTAATTCAGGATGCCCGCAACGAAGGCTGGAAAGTTACCTGCAGTGTTACCCCCTATCACCTGCGTTTTTGCGATGAAGACCTGCAACAATACGATACCCGCTTAAAAGTAAATCCACCCTTACGCAAAGCCTCCGACCGAGCTGCTTTACGGCAGGGAATATTGGATGGAACCATAGATTGCATCGCTACCCATCACCTGCCACAACACAGCGATCAGAAAACCTGTGAATTTGAATATGCTGCCTGGGGAATGATTGGACTGCAAACCAGCTTTGCCATTATCAATCAAATTTTCCCTGATTTATCCGAACAAAGAATTGCCGAACTTTTTTCGGTGAATGCACGTAATATTTTTGCCCTGCCAGCTACTGATATTCGGGAAGGAGATAAGGCAGAACTTAGTTTTTTCAGCAAGCAGGGTTCTACCACACTCAGTCCTTCAAATAATCAAAGTAAATCGACGAATAGTCCACACATGAATGAAACCCTGCCCGGTAAGGTTTGGGGAACATTTGTAAAGGGCCAATATAACCCACAATAAAAACAAAACTATGGAACAAAAGATCACACCACCCTGGACGATTGCGCTGATTACAAGTCTGATATGTATCGTAATTAACCTTGTAATGTATGTTAGTAATCAATTGACCAACAAATCGCTAGGTTATATCCAAATGGTTCTTGTAATTGGAGTTATTATTTGGGCTTGCATACATTATGCAAAACAAATGAATGGACAAGTTACTTATGGTAATGTGTTTGCACATGGTTTTAAACTAACCGCGGGTATAGCTGCGCTGATGTCTATTTATACAATCATTTCTGTTAAATTCATTTACCCAGAAATTATAGAAATGACGATTGATGTAGCTAGGGCAGAAATGGAAAAAAAGGGACAAGTACCCACCGATCAAATTGATATGGCTTTAGGCTTCACACGTAAATTCTTTCTACCTTTCGCCATTGCAGGATCACTTTTTGGTACCGCACTTATTGGAGCGATTGCTTCCCTAGTTGGTGCAGGCTTAGCCAAGAAAAATCCTATATCACCCTTTGAAAACGCCAGCTAGTATGCAAATTAGCGTGGTTATCCCTTTAATTAACGAAGACGAATCGCTGCCAGAATTATGCGATTGGATAGATCGTGTGATGGTTGCCCATGCTTTTACTTATGAAGTGATTTTAGTAGATGATGGCAGCACCGATAATAGTTGGGATTTTATAGAACAAAGAAGCCAACAATCTGCCCATTACAAAGGCATTCGCTTTAGAAGAAATTATGGTAAATCTGCCGCACTAAACGAAGGATTTAAAGCTGCACAAGGAGATGTAGTTATTACCATGGATGCAGATATGCAGGATTCACCCGATGAAATTCCTGCTTTATACCACATGATTGTTGCCGACAAACTCGATATGGTGAGCGGCTGGAAAAAGAAGCGGTACGATAATACCCTTACCAAAAATTTGCCCTCTAAATTATTCAATGCTGTTGCCCGTGCTAACTCTGGCATTCAGCTGAACGATTTTAACTGTGGACTGAAAGCGTATCGAAACAAAGTGGTAAAAAGTATTGAAGTATATGGCGAAATGCATCGGTACATTCCCATTTTGGCAAAGTGGAGTGGCTTTAAAAAAATAGGTGAAAAAGTAGTAGAGCATCGCCCACGGAAATACGGCGTAACCAAATTTGGCTGGCAGCGTTTTGTAAATGGATTTTTAGATCTGGCCACCATCATGTTCTTAGGAAAGTTCGGGAAACGACCTATGCAGTTTTTTGGATTGCTGGGTACCCTGTTTTTTGTAACCGGATTAATCGCCAGTGCCTATTTAATTGTAGCGAAACTTTTTTCCGTAGAATTTGCCCTTACCAACCGGCCCGCTTTTTACATAGCCCTTACCACTATGGTAATTGGTATGCAGCTATTTTTAACGGGTTTTGTGGCCGAATTGGTGGTTCGCAATGCCCCCGAGCGCAACCATTATCAGATAGAGGAAAAAATTGGCTGGTAGGGAGTTGAATACCTTTTTTACACTCACTCCCCTTCCCCTGCCCAAGTTTAGCCGGTATACCTTACGATTCAATACCTTTGTAGTTACTAATCAATCGTAAACCTGGCATTTGCAAAAAGTAATTATTATCGGACCCGCCTGGCCCCTTCGGGGTGGATTGGCTTCTTTCAATGAAAGGTTGGCCAGAGAATTTATCCAAATGGGCTTTACCACCGAATTGTACACCTTTTCGATGCAATACCCCGATTTCCTGTTTCCGGGTACTACACAATATTCAACCGAACCAGCCCCTGCCGATCTGGTGATTCATCGGTGCATCCATTCGATGAACCCCTTTAACTGGATTAAAATTGGCCGCCGCATCCGAAAACAACAGCCCGATTTAATAGTAGTGCGCTATTGGCTGCCGCTGATGGGTCCCTGCCTCGGCACTTTATTGCGCATAGCCAAAGGCAAATCCAAAACCCGAGTTGTATGCATTGCCGATAATATCATTCCCCACGAACATCGCCCGGGAGATACCCTTTTTACCCGCTATTTTGTAAAAGCAATAGACGGCTTTATTACCATGAGCGATCAGGTTTTGCAACAACTGAAAACCTTTACCCAAAAACCTGCCGAATTGGTGGTGCATCCTTTGTACGATCATTTTGGAGAAATCATCCCTAAATCTCAAGCCCGCCAACATCTTGGGCTGCCCGAATCGGAGAAAATCATCCTTTTCTTTGGCTTTATCCGAAAATATAAGGGGCTAGACATCCTCTTGCACGCAATGGCAAATCCCGCCATCCGCGCAGCTAATATCCATCTGCTGGTAGCAGGTGAATTTTACGATAAACCCGAAGAATACCTTTCCATCATCGAACAAGAACAACTCGGCAACCAAGTGTATATGCGCACCGATTTTATTGCGGATAGTGAAGTGAAGTATTATTTGAGTGCGGCCGACTTTGTAATTCAACCCTACCGAAATGCCACCCAAAGCGGCGTAACCCCCCTCGCCTATCATTTTGAAAAGCCCATGCTGGTAACCAATGTGGGTGGATTACCGGATAGGGTTATTCACGAAAAAACCGGTATTATTACAGAGCCAGATGCCGATGCAATTGCAGCCGGTATTGAAGCTTTGTACCAAAAAGGGGAAGCCCATTTTATTCCCTATATGCAGGAAGAAAAAAAATTATACAGCTGGAAAAAAATGGTAGAAGCCCTATTATCTATTGGAAATTAAACGGAGCAAATAAATAAGAAACCTATGCAAGTTCAGAACACCATCAACGATTTAATTAAAGCATCCATCTCCGTAAAAGAGCAAATCATCAGCGATGGAGTAATGGCCCCCATACTGGAAGAAGTAATACAAATCATTACCAATACTTTCCAAAACGGTGGCGCCGTTTATTTCTGTGGAAATGGAGGCAGTGCTGCCGATGCACAACATTTAGCCGCTGAATTTTCTGGTAGATTTTATAAAGATCGCAAAGCCCTGCCCTCAGAAGCCCTGCATTGCAATACCAGCTATCTTACAGCCGTTGCCAACGACTATAGTTATGATGTTATCTATTCGAGATTATTAGAAGGGATTGCTCGCAAAGGCGATGTATTAATCGGACTCAGCACTTCGGGCAATTCAGGCAATATTCTTAAAGCTTTTGAAATGGCGAACAGCATGGGCGTAATTACCATTGGCATGACGGGCGCCGGGGGAGGTAAAATGAAAGCGATTACCAATTACCTGATTGAAGTTCCTTCCAATACAACACCACGCATTCAGGAAAGTCATATTTTAATCGGTCACATTATTTGTGAGCTGGTAGAAAAAAATATTTTCGGATAATGCGTGTAAAAGAGGCCATAGTATTAGCCGGAGGACTGGGTACCCGATTGAAATCAGCCGT
>JBBAJQ010000052.1:4392-9919 GCA_040403945.1 Sediminibacterium sp. | reverse complement strand
CGGCGAAGAGGTTTGGGTACTGAATGGCGACAGCCTATGTAATTTGAATTTATCGGAACAAGCCGAATTGCATTTTCAAAAACAGGCTACCTGCACATTGGGCTTGGTGCCGATGGAACAGTTCGACCGATATGGGTTAGTTACCATCGATAACCACCATCGAATATTGGGGTTTGAAGAAAAAAAATGGCAGGAACAAGGATTGATTAATGCAGGCATTTATCTACTGAATACATCCGCATTTCAATCGATACCCTGGCCTGAAAAGTTTTCAATGGAAACGGATTTTTTACAGGCGTATCATCAACAACTGCCATTTTATGGATTTGTGGCTTCCGCCTATTTTTTAGATATTGGCATCCCCGAAGATTATCAACGGGCTCAACTGGAATTACCTAAAATATAGCAACGCATGAATGCAATCCCTTTAGATCAAATTAATAGTGAGTGGAGTTTATTTTTAGATAGAGATGGCGTGATTAATCACGACAAAGACAATGATTATATCCGCAATACCGATGAATTTCGGATGTATGAGGATACCCTAGCTGCAATGGCCACTTTGTCGAAGATTTTTCCGCGCATAGTAATTGTTACCAATCAAAAGGGGGTGGGCCGGGGATTGATGACCGAAAACGATCTGAATAGCATACACCAATTGTTAGTATCCGAAGTGAATAGAACGGGTGGCAGAATAGACCATATTTATTATTGCACCGATCTGAGTAATGACTCTCCCAACCGGAAACCCAATCCCGGCATGGCTTTTAGGGCGAAACAAGATTTTCCGGCGATTGATTTTTCTAAGAGCATTATTGTGGGCAATCGCTTGTCTGATATGGAGTTTGGAAGAAATGCGGGTATGTTTACCGTGTTTGTAGCTACCACCCATCCCGAAACCCCTTATCCGGATAGCCGCATTGATCTTCGGCTGAATAGCTTGTTCGAATTTTCAGCGGCTTGCGAAAAGGTAATTAAAAGATAAAAGTGGCCGGTTGATTCACTGCCGGTGATTTGTATTTAATTTTGTAAGATGAAGCAATGGATAGCAGTGGTTTTATTAGTTGGGCTGTGTGTAACCTGGTTACCGGTTTCTGCCCAAAATCCAACTGATGGGAATACGCCCACGCCTGCTATGATGGAGTTGGTATTAAAAAAACAGGCTGTCAACATCCTGGAAGCTCGGGAATGGCCCGATCGGTTGCGCGCCGATAGTTTATTTACCCGAACCCTGGTACAAACACTCAAATTACCGCACTCTTTCCGATATCCTTTTGATTCACTGGGAACCATTTCGGTAGTATATGCTCCAGATAGCGCCTTTCGTATTTTCAGCTGGCAATTGATGAAAGACTTTTCATTTTACCGCCAAAAAGCAGCCATCCAATACAAAACCGCCAATGGTAGTTTACGTTTAACTCCATTGTTTGATATCTCCCCTTTTACCGAACAGCCCTGCGATTCGGTGCGGGATGCCAATCAATGGATAGGCGCAGTGTATTATAAAATTTTGTTGAATACTTATCAGGGGAAAAATTACTATACCCTGCTAGGCTATGATGAAAATGATGCCCGCAGCACCCGCAAATGGATAGAAGTACTCACTTTTAACGAACAGGGGCAGCCACAATTCGGGGGCAATTATTTTGAATATAGGCCCGACGATATGAAACCACCGGTGCCCACCTTTCGTTTTTATCTCGAATATAAAAAAGGTGGTAATGCCCGACTGAATTACGATGATGAATTACAGCTGATAACATTTGCTCATCTGGTAAGTGAGAATGGAGTACCTGCTGCTCACTATACCCTAGTTCCGGAAGGGAGTTATGAAGGATTCAAATGGGTGCAAGGTAAATGGGTGCATATTCCGGTAGTGGATGCATTGGATCCCAATCCGCAAATCAATCCACCCAAAGAAAATCCGGTACCGGGCAATATGCCCTCGGGATTACCAGTTCCGAAGAAGAAGAAATCGGGAACGGGAAGTAATTAATACCGCGAAAAAATTAGTCTAACTTAAGAACGGCAAGGAAAGCCTCCTGCGGTATTTCTACATTACCAATCTGGCGCATACGCCGCTTACCCTCTTTCTGTTTTTCGAGTAGCTTTCGTTTACGACTGATATCACCTCCGTAACATTTTGCCGTTACGTCTTTGCGCATAGCGCTGATATTTTCACGGGCAATTACTTTGGCACCAATAGCAGCCTGAATAGCAATTTGAAATTGCTGACGGGGTAATAGTTCCTTCAACTTTTCGCAAAGCTTGCGACCAAATTCTTGGGCACGGCTTCTGTGAATCAGGGCACTTAGGGCATCTACTTTTTCGGCATTTAACAGGATATCCATTTTTACAATATCTGCATCGCGAAAACCAATAGGCGAGTAATCGAAGGAAGCATATCCACGGGTAGAACTTTTCAGCTTATCGTAAAAGTCGAACACGATTTCAGTTAACGGCATTTCGAATATCAATTCCACCCGAGTAGGGGTAAGATAACTTTGATTGATTAACATTCCCCGCTTACCAAGGCAGAGCGTCATGATATTGCCAATATAATCGGGCAGGGTAATAATTTGTGCTTTTATAAAAGGCTCTTCGATTCTATCAATCTTTACGGGATCCGGCATTTCCACAGGATTGTTTACCGTTATCTTTTCTCCACGAGTAGTATAGGCAATAAAACTAACGTTCGGAACGGTGGTGATAACAGTTTGGTTAAACTCCCGCTCCAGCCGCTCCTGAATAATTTCCATGTGCAGCAATCCAAGAAATCCGCAACGGAATCCAAAACCCAATGCCTGAGAAGTTTCCAGCTCAAACGTAAGGGAAGCATCATTCAATTGCAACTTATCCATGCAATCGCGTAACTCTTCAAACTCATCAGTATTTACCGGAAAGATTCCTGCGAAAACCATGGGTTTCACTTCCTCAAATCCGTTGATCATTAAACCCGGATTATTGGCAAGGGTAATGGTATCGCCCACTTTAACTTCTTTGGCATTTTTAATACCGGTAATGATATAGCCCACATCACCCGCCTTCATTTCTGTTTTTGGCGTCATCGTAAGTTTTAATACACCCACTTCATCGGCAAAATAATCTTGTCCAGAAGCCACCATACGAATTTTATCCCCCTTACGCAGTACACCATTCATAATGCGGTAATACACGATGATTCCCCGGAAACTATTGAATACACTATCAAAAATCAATGCCTGCAGAGGTGCATCATAACTACCGGTAGGGGCAGGAATGCGCTCAATAATGGCCATCAAAATTTCTTCGATTCCAATACCGCTTTTTCCACTGGCTAATAAAATATCCTCCTGCTTGCAGCCAATCAAGTCTACAATCTGATCGGTTACTTCCGGAATTTTAGCCCCATCCATATCAATCTTATTGATAACCGGAATAATCTCCAGGTTATTTTCAATCGCCAGATATAGGTTGCTGATGGTTTGGGCCTGAATACCCTGAGAAGCATCCACCAACAATAAAGCCCCTTCACAGGCTGCCAGCGCCCGGCTAACTTCATAGCTGAAGTCCACATGCCCGGGGGTATCAATTAAATTAAGGGTATAGATTTCTCCTTTATAGGGATAATTGATCTGAATGGCATGACTCTTAATGGTAATCCCCTTTTCCCGCTCCAGGTCCATATCATCTAGTACCTGGTTCATCATATCCCTTTCACCAATGGTTTTAGTGTGTTCCAGCAATCGATCAGCCAATGTACTTTTACCGTGGTCGATATGGGCGATGATGCAAAAATTCCTAATATGCTTCATAAGGCTGCAAAGATAGGTTACCGGAGGAAAATCCCGACGGAATGTTGAATTCCCCACTTAAAAGCGAGCAAAGCCGCTTGTATTTACAGAAAAACAGGGGAGAAAAAGTTAATTTTACCAAAATAGACTGGCAAACCATGCTTCAGAGAAAAAATGCGGTACAGGGCAAGGAAAACATAGAAACCGGACTCAGTTCTAATAGTTCGCTGAGTGGGGGGCGTTTCTTTAACAAAAATGGAACTGCCAATGCTGTATATACCGGACTGCCTTTTTGGAAGAGAATGAACCTGTATCATTCGCTCTTGTCTTTGTCTACCACCCATTTTCTACTATTTATTTTATTATTTTTTATTTCAATCAATTTATTATTTGCAGGTGCGTATTTATTGATTGGATTAGAACACCTAGGGGGGATGGTGGCAACAACGCCAGGTGAAAAATTTGGGGAAGCTTTTTTCTTTAGTGCTCAAACGTTTACTACAGTGGGTTATGGAAGAATCAACCCGATTGGATTCGCTGCCAGTGTTGTAGCCTCCCTAGAGGCTTTAATCGGATTAATGAGTTTTGCCTTGTTAACGGGATTGCTTTACGGAAGATTTGCGCGTCCAAGAGCATTTATTCGTTTCAGCAAGCCAGCCTTGGTTGCGCCCTATCAAGATGGTGCTGCCTGGATGTTTCGGCTGGTTCCGTACACCAAAAATTTATTGATGAATGTAGAAGTAAGTGTTACCATGGTTATTCAAATAGAAGATGCGGGTAGCCTAAAAAATAAATTCTTCTCGTTGCCCCTAGAAATATCAAAAATAAACGTACTAACTGGAAGCTGGACGCTGGTGCATGCCATTCGTGCGGGTAGCCCTTTATATGGACTAAGTGCAGCCGACATAACAGCAGGCAGAACAGAGTTTTTGGTATTTCTGCAGGGTTTTGATGAGAGCTTTTCGAATACGGTAATTGCCAGAAGTTCATACACTTTTGAGGAGTTGGTATATGGTGCAAAATTCAAGCCCATGTTCCATCCCAATCCCCAACAAACGGGAACGACTGTGCACGTAAATTGGTTAAATGATTACGAGCGGGTAACTGTTCCGGGATATGGAGAGGATAAAAAAAATGATTAATAAAAAATTGGAATGGCTACCCAAAAAACACTCCCAACTGATGAAAATGTGCGCAATTTTTTGAAAGAAAAATCTACTTCAGAAAAGAATCTTGCGGACTATGAAAATTTGATGCACTGGATGCAAAAAGTTAGTGGATACAGTGCAAAAATGTGGGGCAATGCCATTGTTGGGTATGGAGCGTATTCTTATGAGTATGCGAGCAAACATGCTGGAACATCGCCATTATTAGCATTTTCACCCCGAAAAAGTGCTATATCCCTATATGTATTTACCGGGCTACCAGCACATGAGCCATTATTACAGGGTCTGGGTAAATTTACGCGTGGAAAAGCCTGTATTCAAATTAAACAGGTAGCAGACATAGACTTGGCAGTTTTAGAAAAAATTGCAAAAGCTACCCTGCAACATTTGAAAGAGAAATATCCAGAAAAACCTGCCCGCAAGTAAATCAACGGATGAAATATGCCCAATAGAAGGTTTCCGATATAAAATATTGTTACTTCAAAGCTTCTATAATTGCCGTGAATTCAGCAGCCTGTAAAGAAGCTCCTCCTACCAATCCTCCATCCACATCGGTTTGATGAAAGAGTTCGGAAGCGTTGGAAGCTT
>JBBAJQ010000052.1:0-4292 GCA_040403945.1 Sediminibacterium sp. | reverse complement strand
ACCAATCCTCCATCCACATCGGTTTGATGAAAGAGTTCGGAAGCGTTGGAAGCTTTAACACTACCCCCATATAAAACAGGTATTTCTGCAGCCAGGGATGTTCCATATTGGTGGGCGAGTTGCGAACGGATAAATGCATGGATATCCTGTGCTTGCTCGCTGCTGGCCGTTTTTCCGGTACCAATAGCCCAGATGGGTTCGTAGGCAATTACTACTTTTTTCAATTGATCGGCACTCAGGTGATAGAGTGATTCTTGCAATTGTTTGGCTACCCATTCGTTTTGGGTATTGGCTTCGCGAATGGTCAATGGTTCGCCACAGCAGAAGATGGGAGTTAATCCATATTCTAAAGCGATGGAAACTTTTTGTGCAAGCAGTTGATTACTTTCTAAAAAATATTCTCTTCTTTCGGAATGGCCTAACACAACATGGGTAACCCCAATAGATACGAGCATTTCCACGGAGGTTTCACCGGTAAATGCACCGGATTTTTGTGCATAGCAATTTTGGGCTGCCACCTGAAACCCGGGCTTACCTTGTAATAATTGCACCATGCGATGCAAGTAGGGAGCCGGAACAGCCAGTACTACTTGTTGGTGTGCCTGTAACTGAATAGGGGCTTCTATTAACTGTTGCAGTAATGCTTCGGCTTGGGGAAGCGTTAAATTCATTTTCCAGTTAGCGGCGGCAATTTGTGTACGCATAAGGTAGTAGGGTTACAGAAAATAAAGCATCAATCACATGGATCGGTGCGCAAATATATGCTCCAGCACCGAAATTTCATCGGCAGTAAAAGTACTACCCTTGAATTGCTTCCAGTTGCCGATGGATGCGATGGCTTTGTTAAGTTGATATCGGATGCCGGTAACGCCCCAGCTGCCGGAGGGAACAATGGTAGGCAATAAACCTGTACCAAAAATATTACAGCAGGTTCCAAACATGCTGCCGGTATTGATAGCAGAGTTAATAGCTACCGTGCAATAATCCCCCATAATCACGCCACATTTATTGGCAACCGATATGTATTGATTCGAATGAAAATCCCACACTTTTACCATACCGGCAGTATTTTTTACATTGCTGTTGGTAGTGCCTGCACCTAGATTGCACCACTCCCCTATTACGGAATCTCCCAGGTATCCCTGATGCGCTTTATTTGAATAGCCCATCATAACAACATTTTTTATTTCACCCCCGGCAGTGCAGAAGGGTCCGAGCGTTGTAGCCCCGTAAATACTGGCATGCATTTTTAACACAGAACCCTCTCCCATAGCAAAGGGTCCGCGAATACCGCATCCTTCCATGATGTATGCATCCTTTCCGATATAGATGGGTCCCTCGGAAGCATTCAGCCAGCATGGCATGATTTGCGCTCCGGGTTCTATGAAGATGTTTTTAGCATTTACACAATGAACAGCTTCCGGAATCGGCTCCGAAAAACGATGGGCGGTAATACGATTGAAATCCGCTAACAGCCATTCGCGGTTCCATTGCATAATTTGCCAGGGATGTGATAGAAAAGTGACTGCTTTTTCTACTGAGGTATAGTTACCATTGAATACGTTGTGAGCATCTTGCAGGTTGGCAGCATCCGTACAACAAGCCCAGGTTCTTCCGGCCCACTGTAACGAAGTTCCCGGCTGTAAGGCAAGTGCAGCTTCTGCTGCGGCATCATCGGCTAATGCCTGTGCATCAATCCAGATAGCATTCCCAGAGGGGAGGGCAGGATATAAACAACGAAGCCAGGGAACGGTTGCTACGAAAACTTCTTTTCCGGCTATGTGTTGCCACCGTTCGCGGATAGTAAGGATGCCCATACGCAAATCGGCCACTGCCCTGCTTTCAGTAAAAGGTAGGCATTGGTTTCGGAAAGAGGTATCGGCCAGAATAATTTGCATGGGGCAAATTAATTATTAATTAGCAAACGAAACTTTTTCATCACATATACCTAACTAACCCACTGGCTGAAATAATTGTACCTTTGCGGCAAAAAGATATATGCAAATAGGTACTTTTTCATATCCCCTCCCGGCAAATGAGCCCGTAAAATCCTATGCCCCCGGAACACCCGAACGTGCAGCGCTTAAAAAAGCCCTAACCGAATTGAAGAAAAAAACCGCAGATATTCCCATGTATATAGGCGGCAGAGCTATCCGCACGGGAAAAAAAGTAGCCATACATCCTCCCCATGAACTGGCCCATACCTTGGGGCATTTTCATGCAGGTGATGCCAAGCACGTGCAACAGGCAATACAGGCTGCATTGCAGGCAAGAACTGCATGGTCTGAAATGAGCTGGGAAGCAAGGGCACATATTTTTTTAAAGGCGGCCGATTTGCTGGCAGGTAAGTATCGCTATCAGATGAATGCAGCTACTATGCTGGGACAAAGTAAAAATGCTTATCAGGCGGAGATTGACAGTGCCTGTGAGTTAATTGATTTTTTACGGTTCAACGTACATTTTTTAAGTGAGATTTATCAGCAGCAACCGGTATCCTCTCCGGGTATGCACAATCGAATGGAGTGGCGAGCGTTGGAGGGATTTGTATTAGCCATCACCCCATTTAACTTTACGGCTATTGGAGGCAATTTGCCTACTTCTGCTGCATTGTGTGGCAATGTGGTTGTTTGGAAGCCCGCCAACACCCAAATATATTCTGCACAGGTGTTCATGCGCATTTTACAGGAGGCAGGATTACCCGCCGGAGTTATCAATCTGGTGTATGTGGATGGCCCAACCTTAGGCAAGGAATGTTTTTCACACAACTTGTTTGCAGGTGTTCATTTTACGGGTTCAACCGGGGTATTCAATAATATGTGGAAGACGATTGGAGAAAATTTACCCAACTACCGATCTTATCCCAGAATTGTGGGAGAAACCGGTGGAAAGGATTTTGTATTGGCCCATGCCAGTGCCGATCCGGATGCCGTGGTTACGGCTCTGGCCCGGGGTGCTTTTGAATTTCAGGGGCAAAAATGTTCGGCAGCTTCCCGCGCTTATATTCCCAGCAACCTGGCAGCCGAAATCAAACGCAAACTGGTTGCAGCTATTGAGAGCATGAAAGTGGGTACGGTGGAAGACTTTAGCAATTTTGTAAATGCGGTGATTGATGAAAAATCGTACGATAATATTACCAGCTACATAAAGCGCGCGGCAAAAAACAAAAAAAATACGCTACTGGCTGGAGGAACCTATAGCAAGAAAAATGGCTATTTTATCGCGCCAACACTAATTGAAACCCGTGATCCAAAATCGCTTACTATGTGCGAAGAGATTTTTGGTCCGGTACTTACCCTTTATGTATATCCAGCCAACGATTTTGATAAAGTGTTGAAGCTAGTTGATAGCACTTCTCCTTATGCTTTAACAGGTGCGGTGTTGGCCAGAGATCGTGCGGCTATTGAAAAAGCTACTCGTGCATTGCGTGATTGTGCCGGTAATTTTTATATCAACGATAAGCCTACCGGTGCGGTGGTGGGTCAGCAACCCTTTGGTGGAGCCCGGGCATCCGGCACCAATGATAAGGCAGGTAGTCAATTGAATTTATACCGCTGGCTAAGTGCCAGAACAATAAAAGAAACGTATGATTCACCAACGCAGTATGGGTATCCCTTTTTGTTAGAATCTTAATGCACCATTTGCAAACATTTTAGCGATTGCGGGGTTAATAAAGTAGAAAAATTGATTGTATGGCAAAACCTTCCAGAGAATTAGCAGAAGCCTTGCGGGCTACGGCCCTTCGTTTACAATCCGGTGCACCTTATGCATGGGGTAATCATGGCAGTTGTAATTGCGGTCATTTGCTACAAGTAATTACCCGCCTTAGTGAAAAGGATATCTTAACCTATGCGCACACCGCACCGGGTGAATGGACTGAACTGGCAGCGGAATATTGTGGAATTACACAGGCACCGGTAAGTTTATTGGTGAAAAAGCTGATGGAAGCAGGCCTAACCCCTACCGATATTCATCACCTAGAATATTTAACCGACCGTACCATATTGGATAAACTGCCCGGTGGCTTCAGATGGCTGAAGCGAAATCAGCGGGAGGATGTAGTGGTGTATATGGAAACCTTTGCCGACTGGATTGAGGGGCAATTGCCTCCTGAATCTTCTAATATCGTTCAAAACTGGGTGGATACCATGGTGAACTACCAGCCGGAATCTACTTTGCAGGCATAACTTATTGTCATTTCAAGCCGTGCAGTTCGCCTAGGCACACTTCACGTGGAAGATCCTAATATAATCACACTCACGCTCACCCTCACGCTGTTTTTTGGGGCTGCGCGC
>JBBAJQ010000051.1:0-15537 GCA_040403945.1 Sediminibacterium sp. | reverse complement strand
AAGGGATTACAATCTGCCAAACAAACCATCGAACGTTATTATGCCGGCGGAAAAAACTTTGCCATTATAGCAGATCGTTCTCCGGAAAAAGAAGAAGTAACCAGTGCCATCACGTATCAGAAAGGTGCTTGGGTTTTACATATGTTACGCAATACCATTGGCGATCAGGCATTTCAACAAGGGATTCGTAGTTATTATAAAAAGTATTTCAATGCGAATGCCACCACCGCCAATTTTAAAGCTGAAATGGAAAAAGCTGCTGGAAAAAAATTGCAATCCTTTTTTGATCAGTGGTTGTTACGTTCGGGCATACCACATATCAATATCAGTTGGCAATACGAAGCATCTTCCAAATCCCTTGCCATCACCCTAGCGCAAGATAGTGCCGAAAAACTATATACTCTTCCACTCGAAATAGAAATACAGCAGTCGGGGACTGCTTCTTTGGTAAAACAATTTACATTAACAAAGCAACAAGAAACATTTCGGATTAAACTGGCAAAAGCACCTGCCGCTCTTGTTGCCGACCCGGCTTCCCGATTATTGGCAATCTATCGCCTGCAGCCTGCTCAATAAAGGATTATAAGCTTCCCCACCCATCTCTGTAAGTTCTTTTTACAAACTGGTTGGCAGCATCCAGATTGGTTACCCGCATGTTTGGCCCGTCCCATAAAAGGCTTTTATACCGATGCGGAAACGAGGTTTCAACGGATGTGCCGCGCGTTATTTTCTGCTGCAATTGAAAACTTTGTAGTAGTAGATTACCCAGCAGCACGGTTTCGGTGAGCGGACCGGCATATCCCTCAAAAGGAGAGCTGAGTTGCGCATTTTTGTATCCACTGATACACCCATCAATCCACTGCCACCAATGTCCGTCCGCTCCTCCCTTAACCCGGGGATATTTCGCCGGAATTTGTAAAGCTTTTTCTTTCAATGCCGGAGTAATTACCCTAGGATGATTTCCACCCCAACCACAGGAAACCATTCCTTTTGTTCCAATAAATAAAGTCGCCCCTTCAAAATCATTTTCTCCGGGCCAATCGCCCAGTGCTTCATTCATATTTAAACCAGGGGCTATTTCTGATAATCGTTCTGGAACTATGCCTCCATCCATCCAAATGAGATCGAGTGGATTTCCGTTTGCTTGATTAAATTTAAATAGTAAGCTGCTAGAAACCGGTCCGCTCGCAGGGAATGCAGCTTCTTGAAATACGCCCGTATATAAGGTGCTGGCCGATCCGGAAACCTCTGTAGGGTATCCCAGCTTCAGCAATTTAAAAGGAGGACCCATAATATGGCAACCCATATCGCCCAGCGCCCCCGTACCAAAGCGCCACCATCCCCTCCAATTAAACGGAACCAGATTAGAAATGTAAGGGGTGTTAGGTGCAGTGCCTAGCCATAAGTTCCAGTCTAGCTCTTTGGGAATCGTTGATTGGGTTTTTGGCCAGGCAATACCCTGCGGCCACACCGGGCGGTTCGTCCAACAATAAATTTTATCTATCTCGCCTATCAATTTTTCATCCATCCATTCTTGCAGGGTTCTCATCCCGTCGGAAGAAGCCCCCTGATCGCCCATTTGGGTTACTACCTGATAGTAAGCAGCGGCTTCGGTAATTTTTCTCGCTTCATAAATATCATGGGTGAGCGGTTTTTGCAAATAGAGATGCTTACGCAACTGCATAGCTGCCATGCCTACCACTGCATGGTTATGATCGGGGATAGCAACAGTTACCGCATCAAAATTTTTCTGCTCCTTTTCAAAAAGTGTACGCCAATCTTTGTAGAATCCGGCTTTCGGAAATTCTTTTCTTCGGGCTGCGGCTGGCCGATCATCTACATCACACAAATAGGCAATCACTGAATTTTTGTTGGGAGTAGTTGCCAGGTGTTTGATATCGTTCTCCCCTTCCCCACCACATCCAATGGCAGCGATGTATAATTTATCACTGGGAGGTATATACCCTTTTCCACCCAATACAAATCGGGGTAGTATCATCCAGCCGCCAGCTTTAATACTTTGTTGTAAAAAATTACTTCTGCTGATGCGTTTGCCAGGCGATTTCTTTTTCATGCGTATTAATTAGAGGGAACATTATACCTATGTAAACTAATCAATTTTTTTATCGCTCGCAGCAGTGTTTCCCATAAAAATCCGCTAACTTTTACGCATGAATAGTAGAAAAATAATATTACTAAGCTTGATTTGCATTGCCACTTACCTTCAACTGGCGGCGCAAGACAACCTATCTAAAACCCAATTGATTTTGCTGGGAACCGGAACGCCTTTTGCCAATCCTGAGCGATCGGGCCCTTCACTGGCAATTGTAGTAAATAATACTTCGTATGTGGTAGATTGTGGCCCCGGAGTGGTGAGAAGAGCTGCTCAGGCAGCAAGGGATAAGAACATCCCAGCCTTGGAGCCCGCTCAACTGCGCCATTTGTTTATCACGCATTTACATTCCGATCATACAGCCGGCCTTTCTGATTTTATCTATACCCCTGCCGTGTTAGACAGAAATCATCCCCTGAAAATTGTTGGCCCCCCCGGTATACGGCGAATGACAACAGGTATTAAAAAAGCATATGCAGAAGATGAACAAGTAAGAATGAGCGGTTTGGAAGGCGGAAATGCAGCGGGGTATATATTGGAGGTTTCGGAAGTAACTCAAGGTGAAGTATATCGCGACAACAACATTCGGGTGAAAGCTTTTGAAGTTCGGCATGGCAGTTGGAAGCACGCATTGGGCTATCGCTTTGAAACAGCCGATAAAGTGATAGTAGTGTCGGGTGATTGCACCTATAGTGAATCCTTAGTTGAAATGGCAAAGGGCTGCGATATATTAGTGCATGAAGTTTATTCGGAAGCCGGGTTGCAAAAGCGAGAGCCTAAATGGCAAAAATACCACAGCACTTTTCATACCTCTACTTCTCAGCTTGCCAGCATTGGCCTGGCAGTAAAACCGCCCCTGATTATTCTTACCCATCAGCTAACTTTTGGTAGCACCTACGAAAGCTTGTTGGAGGAAATCAAGAGAACGTACTCGGGAAAGATAGTGAATGGGGAAGACCTGGCAGTGTATTGACCAACTTATTGCCGAGTTGGGGGGTATCTCAACATAACGTTAAAACAGCCGACTTTGCTGAATTCTTAGCTACATTTACGAATAAAATGATCCGGGGCAATGCTGCATCCCCCCTCAGCCTCAGAATATCGTGCTCCCGGATCATACCACAAAGCTGAGGAGTCAGCCTATAATCTATTGGTAGACTGAAATATTTTTTATGCCGGTTAATAAAAATGCCCTGCTTCGCTACTATGCGATTGATGCCTGCCTGAATAATAGCATGCGTTCCTACCCCAACCTGGAGCAAATTCGCCAACGGGTTATGCAGCAATTGGATGGGGATATTTCAGTTTCGATGATTAATAAAGATCTGGCACAGATGCGCGATATATATGCTGCTCCTATTAAATATGATAAAATTAAAAAGGGGTACTGTTATGCCACACCCGGCTATTCTATTAAGCGGCTGCCTTTGTCTGAAGAGGAAATTACTGCCTTAGATTATTCTACTGCGCTATTGCAACAGTTAAAAGGCAGCAGAATTTTCGATCAATTTGAAACCGCCATCAACCGGCTTATAGAAGGATATCGGGTAAGTAAACTGATTGGCAAATCTGAAAAACAACTGATTCAGGTAGAAGAGCCCGTAACCACTGGGGGTAATGAATGGCTTGAAATGATTTTACAGGCAATTGTTTCTCAAGCAGCGCTTGAAATTTCTTATGCAAAATTTGGGGCGCCAGTTAAGCAACACCTGCTATCACCATACTTGATAAAAGAATATAGAAATCGCTGGTATGTAGTAGGCTTTTCTGATGCACCTCGTAAAGTGTTGATTCTGGCACTCGACCGGATTAATCATCTAAAGAAATCGAAAAGTTCTTATTATTCCGACCCCAATTTTCAGGCTGATGATTATTTTCGGTATTCCTTTGGCATAACCCATACGGCCGCTGCCACCCCGGAAAAAATTGTGGTTACCTTTAATAAAGAGCAGGCGCCCTATATTTTAGCGCAACCCCTGCATCAATCGCAGGTTGTATTGAGCGAGAATAGCAAAGGGGTAACGATTCAGTTAACTGTGTATGTAACTGCCGAACTAATTATGAGTTTGCTGGGCTATGGTGCGGCTGTAGAAGTAAAAGAGCCGCTCGCCTTACGCAAAACAATGCAGGAAAAAATTGCAGCCATGCAAAAGGTCTATCAATAGGCGGTAGTCTGCTTTTATACCTTGCCACTTTAAAAATGTATTATGGAAATATCTCTGATTATTTCATTGTTAGCGGTGGCTATACTTGCCGGAATATTGGGCTATTGGATGGCTACCCTATCGCAACAAGGCGCACGAAAGCTTGAACAGGAAAAGTATATACAGTTGCAAAATTTATGGCAACAAGATCAACAGGCTCAGGCCCTGCTGCGCGATCAGAAGGCAGCAATGGAAGCTCAGCTGGCCGTTAGCAATGAGCGGATAAAAACCACCCAGCAATTGTTAACCGAAGCCAAACAAGCTCAGCAGCAGATAAGTGAGGCAATGAAAAACGAAATGGAATTAATGGCAGCCCGGATTCTGCAACAGAATAGTCAGCAACTGATGCAAAAGAACGAAGAAAAAATCGGACAAATACTACAGCCCTTGCAAACCGAACTAACGGGTTTTAAAAAAGCAGTGGAGGATGCCTATCAGAAAGAATCCAATGAAAGGTTTAGTCTTGCCAAAGAAATTGAAAAACTGGTGCAAACCAGTGTGCGGGTAAGCGAAGAAGCCAATAACCTGACTACTGCATTAAAGGGCAATGTAAAAACACAGGGGAACTGGGGTGAGATGGTATTAGAAACCTTGTTAGAGAATAGCGGACTTTCCCGCGATCATAATTATTTAGTGCAACAATATCTTCGTGATGCTTCCGGTAATGTATTGAAAGATGAAGATGGAAATATGTTGCAGCCCGATGTTATGATTGTATATCCCGATCAGCGAAGGGTGATTATTGATGCCAAGGTTTCGCTAATTGGCTGGGAAAAATATATAAATGCTTCTGATGAGTCGGAAAGAAAAAGTGCATGGACCGAACACCTTACTTCCATCTATCGACACATAGATTTGTTATCGAAAAAGAAATATGCGCGGTATGCGGGCGCATTAGATTATGTGTTGATGTTTGTGCCCATTGAGCCGGCATTTTTAGAGGCTTTGAAAAAAGATACCGAACTCTGGAAGAAAGCCTATGATAAAAATATTATGCTGGTTTGTCCCACCAACTTGCTGGCTATTTTAAAGATAGTTGCTGAATTATGGCGCATTGAAAAGCAAAACGAAAATGCGATTGATATTGCTAATAAAGCTGGTTCACTGTATGATAAGTTCTGTGGATTTTTAGATAATATGGAACAGGTAGGCAAAAAGATAGATGATGCCGGAAATGCATTTCAGCAGGCCTACAAGCAGTTACATACCGGTCGGGGTAATCTGATTGGTAAAGTAGAAGAGTTAAAGAAAATGGGGGCCAATGCTTCCAAACAATTATCGCAAACCCTATTGAAAGACACGCCCGATGCAACAACTTTGCCGGAAAGTAATGGATAACTATGCAACTACCCCCTAAACATATTTTATCGAAGTCTACATTTATGTATGGATGCCAATGCAATCTGCGATTGTGGTTGCATAAATATAACCCAGCATTAAAAGACCCCATCGATAAGCAACAGCAACAGATATTTCAGACCGGAACCGATTTGGGTGAACTTGCCCGCCAATTATTCCCCGGGGGCGTAGATGCTTCTCCCCCCGATTATTTTCAATATGCCCTATCCGTTAAAAAAACCGCTGAATGGATTGCCGCCGGACGAACCATTATTTACGAAGCAGCTTTTCAGCATGAGGGTTTACTATGTGCAATCGATATTTTGGTAAAGAGGCCGGATGGCTGGTATGCGTATGAAGTAAAAGGCAGCACTCGGATAAAAGATGTTTTTATAATGGATGCTGCGTTCCAATATCATGTTATAACCGGTGCGGGGTTACCCTTGCAACAGATTTCGCTCATTTATATTAATAATCAGTATGTGCGGAAGGGGTCTCTTAAGCTGAACGAGTTATTTACTACTACTGCCATTACTGAGCAGGTATTAGCATATTCCCCATTTATAAAAACAAAAGCGGGGGAGTTGCTGCAAGTGGTAGCTAATAAATCACAGCCTCCGGTTGTTACTATTGGAAATCAGTGTACGCAGCCCTATACTTGTGATTTCTATTCGCACTGCCATCAGGCAAAAGAGTTGGCGGTAGAGATAGTTACCGAACCCATCTTTCAGCACAATCAATTACAAGCCTTTATTGCTAAGTTGCAGTATCCGGTTTATTATATGGATTTTGAGTGCTGGAGTACAGCAGTTCCGCAATACGATGGTCATTGGCCGTATCGACAGGTATGTTTTCAATATGATGTAAAAGTTCAGTCATCCCCTGATGCACTACCCGAGCGCCATAGCTATCTGGCAAAAGATATGGCAACACCTACGGAAGAATTTATCACTAGTCTACTAGAAGTATTGGGTTCCGAAGGAACTATTTTGGTTTATAATGCGGTATTTGAGAGAAGTCGTTTACTCGATTTTGTTCGCGACAATCCTTTATGGGAGCCAGCGATTGAGAGCCTTATCCATCGTATGGCAGATTTGATGGAAGTGTTTAGAAAAAAATATTATTATCTGCCGGAAATGGGTGAGAACTACTCTATTAAAGCTGTTTTACCCGCCTTATTTCCTGAAGAAGGATATGCAGGACTTGCGATATCCGATGGGCTAGAGGCGGCGAATGCTTTTTATCAATTGAATCAGGAGAATGATCGGGAGAGAGTTCACACTATCCGGGCGGCACTCGAGGAATATTGTTCTATGGATACCCTGGCTATGGTTAAAATAGTTGACCATATCAACAACCGTATATAATTGATCGGGCTTGTTTTATTTCCCATTCAATCCTGTAATTTTAGGTGGCTACAAAAATTGCTATCTCATATCGATAACTTTTACGGCTATGCATTTTTTTATTTTCCCTCGCCGTTCTAACTGGACAGCTTGTTTGGTAATTGTTACCGGATTGTTTTTTTCATTACCTGTTCATGCGCAAATTTTATTGCCTGGGTATAACTCAGCAGAGCTGGCAGATATTTTACTGGTTTCTGTTCGAACAGGAAGTGGCAGCAACTATTATGTCGATAGTAATTATGTGGCGCCATCTAACCGATTTAAGCGTGCCTATCGTTCTCCGGAAATGGGATTACTGAATTTATGGGAGTTGTGGACCGACAATCGGAATACTGCTATTATTTCTGTGCGGGGCACACTTCCTAATCCGGATAGCTGGTTATCAAATTTTTATTCGGCTATGATACCTGCGAAGGGGGAAATCATTTTGCCGGGAAACGATACTGTGCCCTATCAGGTGGCCGATCATCCAATGGCGGCCGTGCATGTGGGTTGGATGATTAGTACCACGTACCTGGGAAGAGATATTTTGCCGCGGCTGGATTCTTTATATAAAAAGGGCTATCGAAATCTGATGATAACCGGGCATAGTCAGGGCGGAGGCATTTCTTATTTGTTAACCGCCCATCTTCGACAATGGCAAAAGCAACAAAAAATAGCGGAGGACTGGCGTATCAAAACATACAGTACGGCAGCTCCAAAGCCCGGAAACTTATATTTCGCTTACGATTATGAAGCGGCTACTCGTGGTGGGTGGGCCTTTAATGTGGTAAATGCAATAGATTGGGTTCCGGAGATGCCGGTAACGGTGCAAACGGTGGGCGATTTTAATCAAATCAATCCCTTTACCAATGCAAAAGATATTATTAGCAAACAAAAGTTTCCTGCCAACTGGGCTTTGCGGTATATGTATAATCGATTGGATAAGCCAACCCGTAGGGCAGAGAAAAATTTTGAAAAATATCTGGGGAAAATCATGGGTAAAAAAGTGAGTGATAAGCTGGTGGGCTTGCAGGTGCCGCCATTTGTGCATACCATTAATTATGCCCGGGTGGGTGAGACGATTGTGTTGCGTCCAGATGAAGGGTATTATACTCGTTTCCCTAATAATCCAGATAAAATCTTTGTACATCACTTTCATCATCCCTATATATATCTTATAAATAAATCGCTGTTAGATTCCACAAGTATACATTCCGCTTCGGAAACCAATTAGTATGAGGTAGCTTCACTTATACTAAATACTATTTACAGGTATTCCACCGGCATCCGAAAAGGAATAAGCTAGTATATTTGTAAATAACAAGCTTCTTTTGAAAACATTCATCTTATATGGAAGTACATCATCCTCATCACCACTCGTCTCCCAGAAGTTTCCGGCAATATGCGGGTGAGTTTCTTATGATATTCTTGGCGGTAACACTTGGGTTTTTTGCTGAAAATATTCGGGAACATTTTGCTGAAAAAGAAAAAGCCCATCAATATCTAGAAGATTTGGTAAGTGATTTGAAACAAGACACGGCAAAATTGAATGCAAGCATTGCGTTTAAATCAAAAAAGCGACAACATATAGATTCACTGGTTCATTTAATATTGGGGCCAGACAGAGATAAGTATAGCCGTGAAATATATTACTATGCACGTATGTTATCTATCCGAGAGCCGTTTTATGCTACAGAAGGAACGCTTAAGCAAATGGAAAATGATGGGGGATTCAGGATATTGCACAATAAAGCGATTATTGAAAAAATCAACCACTATATAGCAGCGAAGGATAAAATTGGGCAAATTCAACAAATCGAAGATAATATCTCCGTTCAGATGCGCACCGCTGCCAGTAAGGTTTTTGATGCGAGGGTGTTTGAAAAAATGCTCAACCCCGAAACCAATGCTGCTTTCAAATATTATATTCGGCCACCCGAACAACCCGTTTCTTTTACCACCAATAATCCCAGTGAGCTGAATGAATATGCCAACTGGGCAGTGTCTATCAATACCGGGCAAACTATGAACCGGATGCTGATGATACAACTGAAGGAGGAGGCAACTGCTCTGATTGAAGCCATTGAAAAAGCTGTAAACTAACTGAAAAGCGCCGGCAGGAATCTCTACAGACCCTGAGCGGATACCGGCATAAATTAGTAACTTACCCTAAATTCTTGTTTATGAAATTTCGTATCGCCTCTTTCCTACTATTGTTTGTATCTCTATTAACGAGTGCTTCCAATCAGGCATCAGCTCAAGTTAAAGATAGCCGTCCGATCATTGGTCGCTGGGATTTGACTGTTCAGATGGATCGGGTAGCACCTTCGTGGTTGGAAGTGAAGTTGTCGGGATTAAAAACATTGGTTGGTTATTTCGTAGCCGAAGGGGGCAGTGCAAGGCCTATTGCTGAAGTGAAGTATGATAATGGGAAAGTCAGTTTTTCCATACCTACTCAGTGGGATATGAGCAATAATCCTATGGTATTCGAAGGCATATTACAAAACGATCAGCTAACCGGCACTATTACTACTCCCAAAGGTGATAAATATCCATTTACAGGCGAGCGTGCGCCCCTTTTAAAAAGAACCAGCGCGCCGGTTTGGGGAGAGCCGATTGCCTTATTTAATGGAAAAGATTTAACCGGCTGGCATATGTCTGGTAAAGAAAAACAATGGGTGGTTGAAGCGGGCGTTTTGAAAAGTCCAAAATCTGGTTCTAATATTATTACTGACGCCAGCTTCAATGATTTTAAACTGCATATCGAATTTCGCTATCCTGCAGGAAGTAACAGTGGTGTGTATTTGAGAGGCAGATATGAAGTGCAGGTAGAAGACAATTATGGCCTCGAACCCAGCTCCACCCTTTTTGGGGGCATTTATGGCTTTTTAACGCCGAATGAAATGGTTGCAAAAAAACCCGGAGAATGGCAGACTTATGATATTACCCTCATTGGTCGCCGAGTATCCGTTACCGCAAACGGCAAAGCAATTATTGTTGATCAGATAATCCCCGGCATTACCGGTGGAGCGCTCGACAGTAAAGAGGGAGAGCCCGGACCCATTTTTTTACAGGGAGATCATGGTCCGGTAGAATATAGAAATATTGTTATAACGCCTGCCAAACAGTGAAGATAGTTGAAACGATAAAGCGGATTGTTGTATTACCCTTTATTCTGCTGATACGAATTTATCAGTATGTAATTTCTCCGGCGATGGGCCCTAAATGTCGTTATACACCAACCTGTTCGCAGTATGCAGTTACGGCTTTACAAAAGCATGGTATAATAAAGGGAGGATGGATGGCAATTCGCCGCATTGCCAGTTGCCGACCGGGAGGTGGTGAAGGCTACGACCCGGTTCCGGATTAAGCAGGCTTATTTTTTTACCGGCTGTATTAACGTTTCCAGTTTGGCTATCGTTTCTCTGATTTCGCGAATGCTGAAAAAGCGATATACTTCAGGCGCTTCCCCATTTTTGCTGGCAGCAGAAGTCATCTTATGATAAGGCCCCACAATATCTGCATCCAGATTGGAGGTAACGAATGCAGCCTGATTGGGGAGAATATAAAAATTGCGATTGGCAGCAGACACATTCTTTCCTTCTATCAGCAGTTTCAGGGAGTCTAATTTTTGTGCTACCATTTCCTGCGAAACTACCTGGCCGGCTTTATCGGAGGACACATAATTTTGAAAGCTTCCAATGATAGTATCGTTTTTGGCATTCACCACATAGAGTCCTTTCTCGGCTAGTTCAAAAGAGCCTTTTCCGGCAGGAGATTCAATCGTCCAGTTTTTTGTACCTGTAAGCACCGCATTCTGTTCGTGTCCGGCTCCGTCGGTAGATGTAATGGTGCCGGCATCCGGATTAATCTTGGCCGTCCCTTTACTCATTACTACCAGTTTGTTGTTGCTGCAAGATGCAAGAGCTATACAACAGAAAGAAATTGCTACCCAATTTTTCATGATACAAAATTTAAAGGGCTGCAGAGGTATTCTGCAGCCCTTGTTGAATGATATTTTATTGAGCGGCCTCGAAACGCTCGGCAACTTTTGACCAATTAACCACATTCCAGAAAGCAGCCAGATAATCTGCCCGGCGATTTTGATATTTCAGGTAATAGGCGTGTTCCCAAACATCTACACCCAGAATGGGCGTACCTTTTACTTCTGCAATATCCATCAGGGGATTATCCTGATTAGGTGTTGAGCAGATTTCCAGTTTGCCATCTTTCACAATTAACCAGGCCCATCCGCTACCAAAACGAGTCATGCCAGCAGCAGCCATTTTTTCCTTAAAAGCATCAAAAGATCCAAAGGCAGCAGTAATGGCATCACCCAGTTTTCCAGAAGCAGTACCACCGGCATTGGGAGCCAGACTTTCCCAGAAGAAGGTATGGTTCCAGTGTCCACCTCCGTTATTACGAACGGGGGCACCGATGCTTCCGGCAATGGCAACAATTTCAGCCAGCGTTTTTCCTTCATTAGGGGTTCCTGCTAGGGCTTTATTCAGATTATCTACATAAGCCTGGTGGTGTTTTCCGTGATGGATTTGCATAGTTAGGGTATCAATATGCGGCTCCAGTGCTTCATGAGTGTATGGGAGAGGGGCAAGTGTAAATGACATATAATTTAGTTTTAATGATTTGGCAAAATTAGGTGGGTTAATCGATTAATGGCTATTATTAGGGTTAATTGTTCTAAAAATCTACAATGTGAAAAGCATTATCGCTTATTTCTAAAAAAAGCCGTGATTAGTGCTGCACATTCTGCTTCTAAAATACCCCCCACCAATTCAGTTTTGGGATGCAGGGGCCAGTGAGGGGAGGTTTTAGATTTGAACCCATTTTTTGGATCGGAAGCTCCATATACTACCCTGCCAACCTTCCCCCAAAATAAGGCCCCGCAACACATCAAGCAGGGTTCCAGGGTAACATACAAGGTGGCATCCGGCAAATATTTGGCGCCGAGAGAATGAAAGGCACTGGTAATGGCCAACATTTCTGCATGGGCGGTGGCATCAGTCAACTGTTCCACTTGATTATGTCCGCGAGCAATGATTCGGTTCTGCAAAACAACTACGGCACCCACCGGAACTTCATCGGCTTCAAATGCCATACGGGCCTGCACCAGCGCCTGCTGCATAAAATATTGATCATCCGGAATGGACAACTGCATAATTGAAAAATCAAGTGATTGAAAAATCGGTATAAAAACTTTGGTTGTAGCAGAACAAGCTAACTTCTACAAAGCCATTATCTGTATATTTTTAAACCATACATCGTTGCCATGGTCTTGCAGAACGATATGTCCTTTGGTAAATGTGCCAAAGTATTTTTTAGTTTTAAATTTACTGCCGGCAATCATAGTCTTCCAGTTCTCATCATCATAACGGGTACTTACTACCTCTTCTCCATTCAGTTTGAAGGTAAGTTTGCCATGGTCTGCAATAATTTCTGAGGTATTCCATTCACCAAAAGGCTTTACCACCCCTTCTTTTCCTGCAATCAAATCGTATAAGTTGCCTGCGCGATGTTTTTCTATCTTTCCATCGGAATGCCCATCATTGTCTAGTATTTGCATTTCAGGCCCTGTATGCCAGGATTCTTTGAATTTAGCAGTGTCTTCATTCGACCAGAAAATAACGCCGCTGTTACCGTTCTTGCTCACTTTCCAGTCTAGCTTAAGATGAAAATTTTCGAATTCCTCATCTGTTACAAGATCACCCGGATTCTTTCTTTCTTCTGCCGTTTTGGTTTTGCTATCGAAAAATATTTCTCCGTGTACGGCTTTCCACGAAGGGTTAATAGTAGACTTTCCATAGGTATGCCAGCCGGTTAAATCTTTTCCATTAAACAGCGACTTCCACTTTTTGGCTGAAGAACTTTCCACTACTATTTCGGAATGGGTATCCTTGTGGGGAGTAAACAAAGAAGCCATTTGCATACAGACAGCCGTTCCGGCAACCAATAGGGGGGCAACAAGCAAAAGTTTCATAGAGGCGTATTTAAGGGGCTGTTTTTAGCAGTAAAATATATTTAACCATTTGCTTGGCATCGGCTTCAGAAATTTGCGGGTGCGCAGTCATAGGTATTTGGCCCCATACGCCTTGTCCGCCCTTGATGATTTTTCCGGCCAGCAAGTCGATGTTTTCTTCGTTGGACTCATATTTAGCTGCTACATCTTTATAAGAGGGGCCGATTAGCTTTTCTCCCACCTTATGGCAGGTAAGGCAATCTGATTTGGCAATCAGTTCCAATCCTTTTTGATAATCCGGGTTGCTGCTGAGCGAAGATCCTGAGCTGGCGGGTGCAGGCGTTGCTTCTTTTTTGTCGCCACCGCTGCTACAGGCCCCGGCTAACAGTAGGGCAAATAAAGCAATAGTTATTTTTTTCACGGGTAGTAGTTTACGATTGTTGAGTGATAAAGATATTAATCAATTCCTAAAATCTTCCTATTAAATTGTTCATCAGATCCGGTTCCGGCAAAGTCGTCAAAAGCTTTTTCGGTTACCCGGATAATATGATTTTTTATAAAGGGGGCTCCCTCGGCAGCGCCGGCTTCGGGGTGTTTGATGGCACATTCCCATTCGAGAACGGCCCATCCCTTGTAGCCATAGGCAGCCAGCTTGCTGAAAATAGATTTGAAGTTTACTTGTCCATCTCCCAGCGAGCGGAATCGGCCGGCTCTATCTACCCAACCCTGATAGCCACCATATACTCCCTGTTTTCCGGTAGGATTAAATTCTGCATCTTTTACGTGAAACATTTTGATGCGGGAATGATAATGGTCTATATAGGCAAGATAATCCAGACACTGCAACACAAAATGCGAAGGATCGTATAATAAGCAGGCACGGGGGTGTTGATGTACTTTATCCAGAAACATTTCATAACTCACTCCGTCGTGCAGGTCTTCGCCTGGATGTATCTCGTAACAAAGATCTACCCCATTTTCATCAAACACATCCAGTATAGGTTTCCAGCGATTGGCCAATTCGGTAAAGCCAGTTTCTACTAGTCCCGCAGGTCGCTGGGGCCACGGGTACACGGTATGCCAAAGCAGGGCACCACTAAAAGTTGCATGGGCATCTAAACCTAAATTGCGAGAAGCTTGTGCAGCATACTTCAGTTGTTGCACTGCCCATTCGGTGCGGGCTTTGGGATTATTTCTTACAGCATCGGGGGCAAAGCCATCGAATAAGGCATCATAGGCAGGATTAACAGCCACCAATTGTCCTTGCAGATGGGTAGATAGTTCGGTGATTTGTAAACCGGCATTTTCTACTATACCTTTTATCTCATCGGCATAGGTTTTGCTTTCTGCTGCGAGTTGCAGGTTGATGCAGCGGCTGTCCCAAGAGGGAAGCTGCACCCCCACAAAGCCTAGTGATGCAGCCCATTTGCAGATACTTTGCAAAGAATTAAAGGGAGGCTGGTCGCCCATAAACTGTGCAAGAAAAATGGCAGGTCCTTTGATGGTCGTCATGGTGTATGAGGTTATCGGTTGAACAAATTATACATTGAAGGGCGTCCACTTTTCATTCGAAGCGCCGGAAGCTACCACATTGTCTATAAATGCCATTCCCCTTACGCCATCATCGGCTGTTGGGAAGTCCAAGGCTTCGGCACTGGCTTCGGTTCCTTCTATCCGTGCCGAAAGGGTAAGTGCGAAGTTGCGGTAGATATTGGCAAAAGCTTCGAGATATCCTTCGGGGTGACCGGCGGGGGTGCGACAGTTTTTTACGGCATAGCTCGACAGGCGATCACCGAAATTGCCACCTGCCCGTAATATTTGGGTGGGTTGGTGTAGCCATTTTACTAGCAGGGTATTGGGTTCTTGTTGGGCCCATTCAATACCGCCTTTTTCTCCGTAGATCCTTATTTTTAGGGCATTTTCTTCGCCGGCTGCTACCTGAGAAGCCATTAAAACGCCGGCTGCTCCGTTATTAAACTTTAGCAGCACATTGCCATCGTCGTCTAGTGCCCTGCCCGGTACCATAATATGTAAATCGGCACAGAGGTGGGTGATTTGTAGGCCCGAAATATATTCTGCCAGGTGCGCTGCATGGGTTCCGATATCTCCCATACATCCGGCTTTACCCGATTTGGTGGGGTCGGTTCTCCAGGCGGCTTGGGCATTTCCTTCTTTCTCAGAAAGCTGGCTCAACCATCCTTGGGGGTATTCAACCCATATTTTTCTGATTTTGCCAAATACGCCATCCTTACACATGGCCCTAGCTTGTTTTACCATGGGGTATCCCGAGTAAGTATGGGTGAGGCAAAGTAGTAGGCCCTTTTCATTTGCTTTTTGCTGTAATTGTTTGGCTTCATCGAGCGTGAAAGTGATAGGCTTTTCAATTACCACATGAAATCCATGTTCCAGGGCCATCATTGCTGGGGCGAAGTGAACAAAGTTGGGGGTAACGATGGTTACAAAATCCATTCTTTCTTCTGCGGGCAGTTGCGACTCTTGTTGAATCATCTCCTGATAGCT
>JBBAJQ010000050.1:0-15737 GCA_040403945.1 Sediminibacterium sp. | reverse complement strand
TCCTGAATTTTAATGGTTCGCTCTCCGTAGCGTACCGATTCTAATCTTCCCTCACATTACAGTTTCTGTTCATTTTGCCAATATTTTGGAATTGAATCCAAATTTTACTGCAAAATTTATAAAAGCATATAATAATTTAAATAAATAATTATATGTATTTTATTAACCAATAATCTTTTTAAAATTAACAAACTAAATATGGGATATATCTAAGTAATGCCCTGGAAGATATTTTTAGATAGGCTATGGGCAAGAGAAATATTATAGTAACTGGCAGATCGAATATCTTAAGAATAATTTTAGTTCTCCCTCTTCTTCTTCTCCCCAAACAACGTAATCACCCCAATCAAACTCACCACCGCAATCAATCCCCCCAAAATCATCCCCATCCACCACTTGGTTTCATTTTTCTTTAGCGGCATCTCCGGCCGGTCTACCACCTGAACAGTAGGGGTTTCCTGTATCAACGAGGTTTTACTGATTTCTAAGTTCTTAACTATTTCTGCAAACACCGTACTCTGTAAATATTTATTGCGGGTACTGATTTCTGCGTCTACCTGTGGGGAGGCATAGGCAGGATTGGCATCCAGCAATCGTTGTGTGGCAGCAGCTGTTGAGTAGGTTTTATTGTCCAGCACAATGCCCAAACTATCTGCCCGCTTCTGCAGTCTTTCTATATTGGCAGTTAGCCTGCGGGTTTTGGTGTTGATGTAGAAGTCGGTAGTTACTTTTAACAGGCGCTCGCAAATTTGCTGACTAAACCATTCATCACGCGTGGTTGCCTGCAGCTGAAAAAAGCCCAACTTTTTATCGGTTTTTACTATCGTTATTTCTTTTTCCAAAAGCCGCTCAATAATGGTGTGCAGCAAACTATCTGTTAACCGATTGGTTATTTCTTTTTCGGGGGTAAAATGAATTTCGGTACCAATTTCTTTAGCGGATTTCCATTTTTCGGTCAACCCATATACCTGTGCATACCGATCTGCCATCGACTCCTGATTGGTTACTGCGGGGGTTAGTAAGGCTTTTTTAAGCAGACTCCTACTTTTCAGCAATTCCAATACATTATCTCCGGCTAATACGCCACTACCTCCTCCAGTAAGAGAGCCTACGTCAAAGCCAAATTGTCCGGCCAGCGCAGAGGCGATGGACCCTCCAGAACTCTTCGATTCCTCTACCACAAATACTAATTTGGCGGTGTAGGTGGTTTTCTTGATAAGTGCATAGCCCGTTCCTAATAATGCACCCAATACAAATGCTATTGCCAGCCATCTCTTTCTGCTTAGGGCATATACAAAGCGTTGCCAAATTTCTTGCAGTAAGTTGATAAATGAAAAGTTGCGCTCTTCCTGGTTAAAATCGGTTTCCTGTATGGGCTCGTTACCTGCCATAGGGTGGGGGTTGTAAAATAATTATTTTTGTAAAACAGCAATCAAACTAAGTATGGTAGCCAAAGAACCCACTAATGTGGATACCTCAATCACACTCAATCCCCTGCCTGCGGTTTCGGATTTTTCGGGTACAATAATTTTACTGCCCGGGGTTACTTTTGGATAGCGACGGAAAAACAGAAAATGATGAATTTTTCGGTTGATACCATTGCTGTATTGTATATATGATTTTTTCAAATTGCCCTTATCTGTAATACCACCTGCATCCGATATATACGATAAGAATCGCTGCGAATCGTGCCGAAGAATCTGGGGATTAAATACAGCTCCTTGTACTTCTACAAAACTCTGTTTTTTGGGTACATAGATACTATCGTCTGGTTGCAGTAGAAACTTCTCCCCGCCGGCAGCCGGATTTTCCGATAATACATCAGTGCCTACCCGCAGACCTCTTCTAAACACCTGCACATCCGCCATCGCCGCAAAAGGGGATATACCGCCCGATCTTTGTAAAACTTCCTGTATCGTTTCATTTCTCTTCTCCAAGGCATAGTCTCCCGAATATAACACTTCACCCCGCACTTTAACCTTACCCAGGTTCCGGTAATTTAATAATTGCGGAACAAATACATAGTCCAGCGGTGCCAGTAGTGTTTTATTGCTGCGTGAACCGTTTGCTGTATCGTATTCCACTGTTAGTACCTGAATCAGTGAATTGGCTAGGGTATCTGCTCGGTTATTTTGTAATCGGGAAATTTCAATTTTATGGGTGGCTGCATCGTAGGTGAATCCACCGGCTATTAAAATGGCATCTTCTAGTGTTAAGCCTTCTTTGTAGGGAATGGTGATGGGTTGATTTACATTTCCAGCAATTACTACTGATGGAATATCCCGTAAGCTGTCTTTCGATAAAATAGTTAAGGAATCTTCTTTCTGCAATACAATATCTTCTTGTTTACCACTTAATAAATCCTGTACATGAAAGGATATAATTCTTCCTTCTGTACCCGGTAATTTTCTGGTAAGATATCCTCTTTGTAACAACGCATCCGGTCTTAACCCTTCAGCCTGCTTAATCAGTTTAGCCGCGGTTAATTGTTCAGTTAGTTCATATGTGCCCGGACGCAACACCGCACCGCTTACCATTACACGATTAGAGAAAGTGGAAAGTATTTTCCCTATCTCTACTTGATCGCCGTTTCTGGGAATAAAATAGGCATAATCTGCCGCATTCACATCCCGTACTTTTCGTTCCTTTTCTCCCAACTGTATTACTTTGGCTGAGCCCAGCACCGCACCCGATTCAAATCCCCCTGCCCACTGTATCACATCCTGTAAGGTTTCTTTATCCTGTAGTTCGTAAATCATTGGGCGTTTAACCTGTCCCAATACGGTTACCCGCTTATTATACACAGGAATATGAATCACATCCTGGTCTTGTAATTTTACTTCTCCATTCATTATACCCTTTTGCATAAATGCATAGAGGTCGATGGTTTCTATTACCTGATTATTTCTGATTAACTGAATCTTGCGCAATGAACCATTTTCGGAGGGTCCGTTTGCTTTATACAGCACATTAAAAAAACTGGCCAGCGATGAAACCTGATAGGTACCGGGAATCTCCGCTTCGCCCACTACCGTAACCCGAATAGTTTTAAAGTTGGTAACGGTAACCATTACCTGGGTTTTTCCAGAACTGATGGCCGGATAGGCAACTTTCATTTTAGATTTAATCAGCCTAGTTGCCTCTTCTAACGTTAACCCACTAACGGTTAAAGAGCCTGCGTAGGGGAGGATAATCTTCCCGTTGGCATTTACCGTTGCGTCAACATTCGCTTCATTAAAGCCGGTATAGTTTATAGCTAATTCATCATCCGGCCCCAGCCGATAGTTTTGGGGGGTGGTGATGCGCATATTCGGCTCGAAACTGATAGCCGCATTGTTAAAGAAATCAAAGCCATAATATTGACTTTTTCTTTTTATTGCCGGAAGTTCCTTAACCCAGGAACTATCTTTTAAAAAATTGGCGGTATCTCTAATTAGGGATTGGTTGCTACCCGACTTAGATTTGCTTTGCATCATCAACAGCCGCTTCTTAAGCGCATTCACTTCGGTAGCAGGCATACCGCGTTTTACCAGTAAACTCATGGCATCTGTTTCCGACAACCCACTTCTTTGCGCCTGTTGCCAGATTTGCAAAATCTGCTGGTCGTTCAGCTGATCTACCCGAGCACTGGAAAGGTTCGTAGCATTTATCTGCTGCGCCGCTAACTGTATAGTGAGGGTGCTGCTGAACAGCGTAATCAATAAAATATTAAATAAATACCTAATTTGTAATTTCATTGCAGGAAATTGGTAGGTACAAATATCCACATTTTTCCCTATAAAATGGGGAAATCTATCTTTTTACGCCTATAAACCGAAGGTAAAGCCAATACTGGCCATTTGAGTGGTAGTCCAAGTTGCAGCAGGTAGCGTTTGCTGGCGGGTTTGGGAGTACCAACCCATCAGTTGAAGGTTATTAATCAGCTCATAAGAACACCGAAAGGTGATTTCTTTTCTATTAAACAGCGGGTCGAACAAAAAACCAGGCTGAGGTTGCTGAAAATACTGCTGTTCTACCGTTCCGGCACCCCCTTTTCGGATAGATTGGTAACTAAGCAAACATTTTAAACGAGGAATAGGGGTATAGCGGAGAGAAGCAAATACCCGGTCGAAATTATTCCCCATCCAATCACCCATACTATTCTGAAAGCTGGTATACTCCTGGGCCGGAATGAGGTTATTATAAACAAAGGGATTTACCCGGGTATATTCCAGTGAAAGCGTAAGATAAGGCAGCAGAAAATCAGTAACGCTGGCACCAAATGTATAGCCCAGTTGATTGCGACTTTTGTTTTTATCGAACATCGTACTGGTTCTTATTTCATCAATAAACAAGGAAGTGTATAAATGGGTATTGGGTAATTTATTTCTACTGCTTAACTGAAAAAATAGTTGTCCGTTCGACCCTGCCAGGATATTTCCATTATTAACAATATTATCGTACACCTTAAAAAAGTTTACCGGAATCAGATACCCTACATCCATTTTGTCGCTGTATACAATCGATTCCCCTGCAGTAAAACTAAGGTGCCGGTTAATTTGCAGACTAATACTATGGGTAGCCATGAATTTGGGTATGAACCGAATTCTTTCTCCTCCATACACCGTATTACCCGTACCATAGGTTCGGAAAGAATCTACCAGGTTTGAGTTCAACCACATATTTGAATAATGGAAACTTAACCAACTGAATGGCCGATAATCTAACCGTACATAAGGATTGGCGGGTGCTTTATCGGAAAGCACGATTTTTCCCGATTGCGCATACCCCCAGGTTTGCTGATCGATACCCACACTTACCGATCCGTTTTTAAAAGCATAGCTTACACTTCCGCGTATGCGGCTATAATTCTGACTGCTCCGGTTGCCGGTTTGCTTTAACACAAAGCCGGTTTCGGGGGTCCATTGGCGGGTACTGTCTAAACCCGTTCCCGCTTCCGTTATATCATGATACGAAAATTGAAACCCCCATCTTTTTCCGCCATAGGCCCATACATGCACACCGGAGCTGGACTGTAAATAATTGCTATTGGTTCCACTAAACTGTATGGCGGTAAAAATGGGTTCTGCCTGAATCAGTGCATTTGCGTTTCGGGCGGAGAAAGGTCGCCACCTTTTGTAGGGGTCTTTTTTAAAATACCAGATAGATTCTTTTAATCCAGGATGAACAGTTGTATCCGTTTCGAACCCATACTCGCGCATGTAAAAAGCCCATTCTTTTTTTTCTACCGCAGACAGTTGATTAAAATGATGCGATAAGCTATCCAAACATGCCCCCAGATATTGCCGGCTCAGCGGTTTAATCAAATCATTAAACTGCAATAAACCCTTTTGTGCCATGCGCTCGAGGTAGGGGTAGATTTCTTTTTGCGGTGCTTCCCAAACAACCTGTGCCGAAAGTTGCGTGGGTTGGCTAAAAACGGTGACTAAAAATAAAAGAATACCGGCGACGGCTTGTTTCATAATTAATAGGCATTTTGGTCTCCCCGGATAATATTAATGATGGTTTGCAGAATAATCTGACAATCCAGCCAGAAGGTCCAGCGGTGGATATAATACAAATCAAAATTAATTCTTCTTTGCATAGATCCCGGTACTTTGGTTTCACCGCGGTAACCATTTACTTGTGCCCATCCAGAAATACCCGGCTTTACCAAATGGCGCAACATGTAATTTTCTACGGTGTGCATAGATTCGAGGTTCAGCGGGGTGGGGTGGGGGCGCGGACCAACCACACTCATATTACCCAACAATACATTCCAAAACTGCGGAAGTTCATCCATATTGGTTTTGCGTAAAAATATCCCCAAACGGGTTATCCGCGGATCTTGTTTGCTGGTTTGGCGGTAAAATCCGTTTTCATCAATATCCGAGCTTTCAGATACCATGGTTCTGAACTTGTAACAAATGATTTGTTGATTGTTCAATCCCCAGCGTTCTTGTTTAAAAATTACCGGTCCGCGAGAGGTTATTTTAATGGCAAGGGCTATTAGTGGAAGTAACCACCAGCCAATGAAAATGAAAAAGCAAATAGAAAATAAAAAGTCGAAAATACTTTTTAATATTTGATTTTCTTTTTTATCCAGTGGCAATTCTCGCACATTAATAATGGGCATCAACCCGATATTATTCACTTGAATACTAGCCGTTGCATACTGATGCAGGTTGGGTATGATGCGGGCTTTGGTTGAATAAAAATCACATACTTCCACGCAAAACTGTATCTCATCGGCATTTGAGTCTGGCAGGGCAATCACCACTTCATCAATTCTTTTTTCTTTCAATAAGATGCTCAGATTATCTACCGGCCCCAGATAGGCACAGCCATTCAACTTTCCCTGCTGATTATCTAAAAAGCCCAAACATTTATACCCGTAGTAATAATATTTGTTGATGGTTTCGTAAAAGTCCAAGGCTGCCGGTGTGCATCCCACTATCAGCACATTATCCAATAACTTACCCTGAAAAATGGCTGAGTGTACATTTTTCCGAACAATGTATTTGGTAATCGTTAGCAAACTAAACAATACCAACAAGTAGTAGGGGAAAAAGTCGGGACTGAACTTGATATACTCTCTCAGAAAAAAGGAAGCGGAACTTAGTAAAATGGTAAACAGGATGATGGTGTAGATGATGAAGATAATTTCTTCGGAGTATTTATTCGAACGGCGATCGGCATATAGGCGGGTAAAGGAAGCTGCGATGTACCAAAGTGCCAATGAAATCAACGTAAAAAATAGGGTATATCGGTCGGTAGAAATAATACTCTGGCCAGAGTTGAACCGGGAAGCTACCAAATAAGAGATACCCACCACAGGGGCATCAATAATGTAGCGGATGATGGTATAACGATTGTAAGGTTTGGCCATGGGAACAGCAGTGCTACCTACCCTGATTCAATTCATTTAGCACTGCAAGATAAGTATTGGTTACCTCATCCCAATTGTATTTAATCCCCAAACCCTCCCGGGCAATGTCCCTAAAATGCGTGAGTTTGTCGGGCGTTGCCTCAGTTTCCTGCATCAATGCTGCTATGGAATCGGCATCCGGCTGAAAAAACAGGCCGTATTTGCCCTCTGCAAGCATTTCTTGGCTAAATCGGGTGTTAATAGCCATTACCGCACAACCGTAGGCCAGTGCCTTTAAGAGGCTGGGATTGGTTCCGCCATAGGCATGACCATGCAAGTAAGCAAAACATTGATGGTACAACTCCGCCAACAAATCAGCATCTTTTATATATCCTAAAAATATAATGTTTTCGGTCGCTTTTTCTTTTACCCGGCTTGCATAGGCATCTTTGTAGGGCACATCCCCCACAATTACCAGTTTTTTAGTAGAACCAGCTTTCAAAAACCCATCAATAATCAGTTCCGCATGGTTATCGGGAATCAGTCTACCCACAATCAGGTAATATTCACCGGAAACCAATCCCAGTTCGGTTATTTTTTCGGGATGTTGCGAATAGCGAATATTGGCACCGTAAGCGATAACTGTTGAATCAGTTTGAAAAGTTTCGAGATAAATTTTTCTCATCTCCTCTGCATCGGTGATAATAACGGGGTAGAGTTTGGTTGCCAACCATGCTGAGTAGTAAAAATATTTGCCGCCTAGTCCCTTCCATTTAGGTCGCTCCCATTCCATGCCATCTACATTAATGCAAGCCGGTTTTCTACAAATTTTTGCAATCAATCCCCAGGGTCCATTAGCGGCATTTACTGCTAATATTACATCGGTTTTTGTGCAACAGGCATGCACCATAGAAAAAAAAGAATGGATAAATTGACTGAGGATTTTATGTTCAATCGTGGGCACATAAATCAGGTCGATACCATTTACCTGCTTGGGATAGCTTGTAAACAGATTTTTATGACAATAGATTTTTACCCGCACGCCTTTGGCTACCAATCGCTCGGATAGTTCCTTGGCAAAGGTTTCATATCCACTGTATACATACGGATAGCCGCGGGTTCCAATAATGGCAATCGTCATTCAATAATTTTTATCAGCTTATTTTCCCAGGCCTCTTTACTGAATTTTTCCAGTACATGCTGGCGGGCTGCCAGGCCTGCTGTATTCGTTTTTTCTTTATTCAGCCAGTTAGCTATTTTATTTGCTGCTTCTTCTGCTTTGTCGGGGGGTATAAAATCGCCACTGATTCCGGATTCAATCATTTCCAGGGCTCCTCCCATTTGTGTGGCAATTACCGGTTTCGCGGAAGCCATCGCTTCTAAAATTACTGTGGGAAAGGGATCGGGTAACTGGGAAGGTAATATTAGCAAATCTATACCTTGTAATATTGCGGGTATGTCTTTTCTGAAACCGAGATCCTTAATCACATCTTGTAGCTGTAGTTGTTGAATCTGGTTTTCGTTTTGTGCATAAAGATATTCATAGCCCGGAAAGGCATCTCCCACCATAACAAAACGAAGCTGGGGGAATCGCGGGTGAAGTAGTCCGGCTATTTTTATAAAATAATCCTGCCCCTTCCAGTAATGTACCCTGCCCACCATACCGATTATCAATGCATCTTCCGGAAATCCGAACGATGCATGAATACTCGGAAGTACTTGTAAATAGGGGCTGTAATCAATCCCATTATGCACCACTACCATTTTATTTTCCGGGATAACAGATTGCCAAGATTTTTTTACAGCTTCGGATACTACCACCACCGTTTGCGCATATTGGCGCATGATTTTACCAAGTATCCGCTTAAACCATTGAGGATTTTCGATTATCTCGTGCACATGCCAAATATGTTTTACCCGGCAGGTACTGGCGGCCAATGCACCCGCCAACACCCCCGTGGTATTGGTATAAACCAGCTCTATATTTTCTTGGCGAATGATTTTTTCTAATTCTTTTTTTGCTTTTCTAATCGTAATCAAGCGGTTGATAATACCGGTTGGCGAAAAATATTTTCTTCTCAGTATACCTAACCGGATATAGATAACATCGGCACCTGCCTGCAATAGATCTGCAGATAATGGCCCCGGTTCGGAGAGTACCACCCATACCCGATGATCTCTTTTTATCAGTAATTGAACGATCCCCAGTAAAATTTTACTGGCCCCATATTGATCTGAGGAACTATGGAGGATTAGTATATTCATGAATCTGGTAACCGCTTTTTGATGAGGCGGGCAGGAACCCCACCCACTACACTATAGGGAGGCACATCTGAAGTTACCACACTGCCGGCAGCAACTACAGAGCCTTTTCCGATGGTTACCCCCGCTAAAATAATGCTGTTGGCAGCTATCCAGCAGTCATCTTCAATTTTTACATTTTTTCTAACTACGCCCTGACTTTTTATCGTTTTGGTAACTTCATCAAACACGTGGTTTTCGGCATAGATGCTTACGCGGGGCGAGATCATAACATGATTTCCGATTTCAATGTATCCCGAACAGCCGATATAAGAGTAAGGCCCGATATTGGAGTGGTCGCCCACTTTTAATCCTTCCCCCATTTCACCCCCATATAAATTGCCGGGGCGGATGATGGCATATTTTCCAATGGTAACCCGGTTGCCCAAAATGATTTTACGGGAGGAGCGAGCGTTGATTTCGGCGTAATCTTCAATAATCAAATCATTTCCGGCTTCCATGTATCCGGCATAGCGCACAGATACTTGTTTGCCTACCAATACCCATCCTCTAGCAGACCCGAGAAAGAATCTTTCCCACACTCCCCTGATTACAAAAGGAATCAGGCGCCATAGGGTAATCAAGCGATCACCCGTGGTCATATCTTGGCCCAATCTTTTCTGAAGCGAATGCAGCACCGTTATCTGTTTGGCGGCAAGTTACAATTAATGCCACACCTGATGAAATAGCCCCCAAATACCTGTTAAAAACCTCCCGATCAGGCTTAATCTTGCCGATTGCCCGAATTATTGTAAAATTGCTGTTTATTTAACCCTGTAAATACTGGCATGAAAAAGGCATTGATTTGTGGCGTTTCCGGTCAAGATGGGGCCTATTTGAGTGCCCTACTGCTAGCAAAAGGGTATGAAGTGTATGGAGGATCCCGGGATGCAACTACCAACCCCTTTCTAAATCTTAAAAAACTCGGCCTTTTATCCCATATCCAACCGGTGTCTATTAATACTATCGACTTTAAAAGTACGCTGGAAACGCTCTCCCGTATTCGTCCGGATGAAGTATATCATTTATCAGGACAAAGTTCTGTAGGCTTATCATTTGAGCAACCCGTGGAAACCTACGAAAGTATCAGCATCGGTACCCTGAATCTGCTGGAAGCCATGCGGTTTACCCAATTGCCGGTTCGGATGTATCATGCCGGCTCCAGTGAATGTTTTGGGGAAACGAGTAATACCCCGGCTGACGAGGACACACCCTTTCGACCAAGAAGTCCGTACGCCATTGCCAAGGCCTCCGCTCACTGGCAGGTAATCAATTATCGCGAAGCTTATCAACTATATGCCTGTTCGGGCATTATGTTTAATCACGAGTCGCCCTTTCGTCCCCACCGTTTTGTTACCCGCAAGATTGTAGCGGCGGCCTGTAGGATTAAGCAGGGCAGTACTGAAAAGTTATACTTAGGAAATGCGCAAATTCGCCGCGACTGGGGATGGGCACCCGAATATGTAGAAGCTATGTGGCGTATGCTGCAACAAGAAGTGCCACAGGATTTTGTAATAGCTACCGGAGAAACCCATTCGCTGGAAGAATTTATAGAGTTGGTATTTAGTTATCTGCAGTTGAACTGGCAAGACCATGTAGTGATAGATACTTCCTTATTCCGCCCGGCCGATTTGTTTAGTGGCAGTGCCAATCCACAAAAAGTTGCCGATGTGTTGGGGTGGAAAGCCACCTATCGTTTGCAAGAAGTAGTAAAAGGGATGGTGGATGCAGAATTAGCCGGATAATATGGCATACTATTTTTTAGAGCTCGCATCGGTTTGCATCAGTTGTGTAAAAACCTGCATCAATTCTTTGGTTGTTTTTTCCCAGGAGAATTCTGCTAATCGCTTAGTTCCTTTTTCAATCAATGCTTGCTGTAAACTAGGATTGCTAACAATCGAAATCATTTTTTCGGCAATATCCCGATAATCGAAAGGGTCGCAGGTGATTACTGCATCTCCGCCCACTTCGGGCAAACAACTATTTTGGGCTATCAGTGTAGGAAGCTGATGTTGAAAGGCTTCTAATATGGGCAATCCAAATCCTTCGTTGATAGACACAAATGCATATAAACTAGCCTGTTGATAATAATGCGCTAATGCCTCATCATTAATAAATCCGGGTAGCAGTACTGATTCTTCTAAGTGCAATTCTTTAATCAGTTGACGGATATTGTTGCTATCGTCTAGATTTTTTTTCGAAATCGTACCCCCTGCTAATACCAGATAATATTCCGGGTAACCCGCTTGCTTCAATAAGGCAAATGCCCTGATGAGATTCAATAGGTTTTTTCTTTTTTCTAATACGCCTATATGCAGGATGTATTTTTTACCTTGATGGATGGGCTCCGAAGGTATCGAATGAATGATGGCCGAAGAAGATTTGGGTGCCAGGTGTATGGCATGAATCTTATTAGCGTTTAACCCCACGCATTCGATAATTTGATTTTTCGAATGTTCGGAAATGGTAATGATGGCGGAGGCTTTTTTGGCTGCCGGCACTCCAATGTATTTTAATAATTGAAGCCATATCTTGTTATATTGTTCGGGATATTGCCAGAAAAAAGCATCATAAAATACTACCGCTGTTTTAAAGCGAAAGGTTATCAGGGGGAGAAAATAGTCGGTACAATATAAAATATCACACCCGCGGAACACACAAATGAGGGGTAAGGTAATTTGTTTCCAACAAAAAAATCGGGCATGTTCAACTGCCTTCAGCCACTTGTTATTACCTCGATACACTGGCAGCCAGGTATCAATAAACCGAATAGTAAAACCCGGATATCCATTTTTTAATTGGAGATAAATTTCCTCCAGATAGGTTTTAGCACCTGTTCTGGCGATGCGTAAATCTCGAATGTCTATAAATACTTTAATGGGTGGGGGCATAATTAGATTCCGGCATTATAGTACATTCGCAGGAGTTTAGGGCAATTTACCCGCTCCTTTGCTTGGTAAAGATAACCTAACTTAGAGGAGATGAAAAAAATATCAGCCAATCCCTGGATAAATTTCCTGCCATTTTTGGCCATCTACTTATTGATAGCCGGATTGGCACATCGCAATCAAATGGAGGGTGATGAGGGCAGGTATTATATGTTTGCCCAAAATCTGGCAGCCGGATTTTATTCTCCTAAAGAAGCCCTCAATCTTTGGAATGGCCCCGGATACCCTCTTATACTTGTTCCCTTTGTATGGGCGAAGAGTGCACTTATTTTTCCGGTTTTACTGAACGCATTTTTTCAGTACATATCCTTGGTATTTTTATTTAAATCTTTGCAATTACTGGTTGCTAACTCCTTGGCCTGGATTTTTTCGCTTTGCTGGGCTTTTTATTTTGTGGCCTTTAAAGAATTGGGTTGGTTATATACCGAACCCCTTAGCAGTTGTTTGTTTTGCTTGTTTTTGTTTTATTTTTTAAAATCGGGCCTAACAAACTATTCGCTCCGATATACCCTGGCAGCTGGTTTCTTCTTGGGATATCTTACGCTTACTAAAGTGATTTTCGGGTATGTGATAATAGCGTTTTTGCTTTTATTATTGGCCGGATACCTGATTGTAAAAAAGAAAGCGTTTATACAGGTGGGTAAAATTGTTTTGGTTGCTTTCCTGTTGAATATACCTTATTTAGTATACACCTATCAACAAACAGGAAAACTACTGTATTGGGCTAACAGCGGGGGTATGTCTTTGTATTGGGCTAGTACACCGGTTGAAGGAGAATTTGGGGACTGGAATGATGATCATTTTACGGCTTATTGCGGCTACGATACAACACAGCCTTGCAATGCGGCTTTATTTGCGGTACATCATCAGGCCGATTACGATAGCATCTATCAATTTCAGGGAGTAGCGCGGGATGAGGCATTTAAAAATAAAGCTTTACAAAATATTCGCCAGCATCCGGTTAAATACCTGAAAAACTGTGTGGCTAATGCGGGCAGGTTATTTTTTGGACTACCATTTTCTTATAGCTATCCCCGTCTTGCCAATCTGGCTCGCATTCCCCCTGGGGCTTTTGTATTCTTTCTCTGTATTTTTTCAATCGTTAGCAGCTTTTTTTATCGGGGTGCTTATCGATCTATGCTTTTATTTTTAGTGGCATTGTTGCTACTATTTTTAGGTGCTACCTTGGTGGTAGCTGCTTACCAGCGTATGTTAACGGTAATGGTACCCCTCATTTTATTACTTTCAGCTGTGCAGCTGAAGTTTTGGATGCAGCGTTTATCCAGCACTTCAAAATAACTATATTTGCAGGGCATGAAGAAGGTATTAAGCATTATTGTTCCCGCCTATAACGAGGAACCCACCATCGAATCGATTTTGCAAAGATTGGTTGCGGTAACACTTCCGGAAGGATTTGATAAGGAAATTGTAGTGGTGAATGATTGTTCTACCGACCAAACCGGTCGCATTGTGGGGGAATGGGTGCAGCAATATTCTTATATAAGTTATCAGCAGCATACAGTTAATCAGGGTAAGGGTGCAGCTTTGCATACCGGAATTCGGCATGCAACCGGCGACTATATAATTGTACAGGATGCTGATCTGGAGTATGATCCCCGTGAGTTTTCTATTTTATTACAACCCGTTATAGAAGGGTATGCCGATGTGGTATATGGCTCTCGCTTTATAGGCGGCAAACCGCATCGTATTTTGTTTTTCTGGCACAGCATTGGCAATAAATTTTTAACCTTCCTGTCGAATATGTTCAATAATCTGAACCTCACCGATATGGAAACCTGCTATAAATTATTTCGGGCCGATATTTTAAAAAGCCTCGATTTAAAAGAAAAGCGATTTGGCTTCGAACCCGAAGTAACCGCTAAAATGGTTCGCTTTCCGGGAATCAGGATTTACGAAGTAGGCATCTCTTATTATGGCAGAACCTTTGCCGAAGGAAAGAAAATCAACTGGAAAGATGGTTTTAGAGCCATTTATTGCATTATCCGGTATGGCTTATTCAGTTAGGTTAATCAGCTCAACCGACGCAGTTGCGATGGGTTGGCAGCTTTACTCATAATCATGTTAATCATCAACCCACTTAAAAAATTAATGGTATAAGTGATGTAGTTGAATGAATCGATGTAAGAAGTAAAGAGCGGAATGAACATCCCAATCTTCAGCAATACAACTGCCATTGCGAGCCTTTTTTGTTTGCCAGCCGAAACTTTTAGTGTTTGTAAGCCGGTTACTATCAATAAACCATAAATAAACATATAAACCAGCAATACCGGTATGCCTACCTGCACGCCGATAATAATCAATTGATTTTCTCCGCCTACATGGTCGTTCGTTTCCATGGCAACCCTGCCCGACGAACCCAATCCCATTCCCAGCGGATGGGCTGCCATTGCCTGCAGGCCATTGATCCATTCTAATACGTGTCCGATACTGGAAGCATTCTGAAACCGAAGTGTATCAATAACAAATTGAAGCAAATCGCCTTTTACTACAAATACCAATAAAACAATGGCACCAATAAATGCGAGATGAAAATATTGTACCCATTTTTTTTGATGGGTTATATGTGCAAAGCAGTAAAACAGCAAAAAATAGTTGATGAGGGAGGCCCTGGAAATGGCCAATACTATACAAAACAGCGTTGCCACTAAACTGGCCGTATACAATCCCGAAAACCGAAAACGCATCCAACGGTCTCCGGCTAAGGCCAATAATACCGATAAGGTAAGCACAGTAGAAGCTGCCAGTTCGAGGGGACTACTAAAAATACTGCCAAAGCGTTTAAGTCCGGTTTCTGTTTCAAAAGTCCAGAACAACCCATAATTTCCCGATTCCTCCGCAGTAAAAAACTGGATATGAAAATCTAAAAAGCCTGTTTTGGTATGCAGATGTTCGTAGGGGATTAACTCAACAAAAAATAATACCAGGGCTGCAATAATAGATACAATACATATAAACGAAAACAGGTAGTTGAGGTTGATATCTTTTGCTTTGCATAGGCGTCCGGTAAAATAAATCAGGGGAAATACGGAGAGAGATTTAAAGGCCAGTAATCTACTTATAAATGGATAGGGGCCAATCGGCAAAGCCAGGTAGAGTAGGGAGGCACCTAAAAAAACCAGCATCCATTTATCAACAGCATGCCATTTAGGTTTTTTCTGAAGGGTAAAGAGTACCATTACAAACGAGGCAAATACCATGATTTCTTTACAGGCCTGCATGGCTGGAATGATACCCGCAAATCCATACAAATGGGTAACCGATAAAGCATGTATATAAATAGGTAGTGCGCCAATTACAAAAACTGGAAATCCCCGAATATCTTTTTTATACAGGAGCACCAGACCGTAAAAAAAGGAAGCGATATATATAATGGGGAATAGAATCATTGTAGGTTACTCAGTAGGGGATGATAAGGGTTTGTATTCAATGTGCTTTTTAAATCCATCCAGCACTGCTTTACAGGCCGTTTGAAATTTGCCCCATCTCAGTCTAATAATAAAATAGAACAGGATACCCGCTATATACAAACTATTAAAAAGTAATACCGAAGGAAGATTTAATAAGGAAGTATATTTTTTCAGTATCCATATCCGGTTTCGGATATTCAGGTAATGCACTAC
>JBBAJQ010000049.1:0-15899 GCA_040403945.1 Sediminibacterium sp. | reverse complement strand
GTTGGATACTAATCCTTCGCATGCTCCGCGAATCGGATGATCTTTTCCGGTTGTATATTTTTCGCTCAGCATAGAAACATAAAAAGCATCGAACCACATGGGATACAGTTGGGGCGATTGAAATTGATGTGCCCTTAGTAAATAATCCATAGAGCGGGGAGAGAAGTGGTAGAGATGCCGTGGTACATCGTAAGCCGCCCATGAGGCCTGATAATGCATTGCATCATGCGATTGATAGTTTGGCACAGCAATTATCAGAATTCCGTTGGGCCGCAGCAAATGATGGAATTGCCGAAGATACCCTTCGAGGTCGTGCACATGTTCTAAAACATGCCAAAGGGTAATTACATCAAAACTGGCGGGGGCAAGATTCCAGAGTACCTCCGGATTTTGCAATTGAATACCTGCCCTTTCCATTGCTCGTTCGCGGGCTTGCTCATCGGGTTCTAAACCCGTAACCTGCCAACCGGCCTTTTTCATTTCTTCAACAAAAAATCCGGTGCCGGCACCCACATCCAGTAAATTCCCTTTCGTAAGTTTACTAGCACGGTTAATGAGTCTTCGTTTAGAACCCAGCGTAAATGATCGAACCCAATGATATAATTGGTTGATGAGTCCCTTATTGGTATTGGTATGCGAGATATAACTTTCAGCCGCGTAGTACTTGCCGATATCTGAAATATCCGGAGCATTTTCAGTAAAACGGAATTTACAATTATCGCATTCAAGTAGGGTGAAGGATTCTTGAGAAACGGTATAATCCTTAGCAGTTAATACAGGGGTGCATTTCGAACTTCCGCAGCATACACAGGCAAGGGGTTGAGCAATCGAATCTTCCATACAATGGTATAATCAAATGAGCCGGCGTATTAGAGCATATGAATAATCAAGGCAACGGTAGCAATGAAAGTCATAAAGATAGCATACACCCACCAGTAATCTTTTTTCGGTTCTCCGGAAGTATCCAGTTCACTGTTTTTCATTTCCACCAGTTTAGAGCTGGCTTTTGCAAAAATTCCTCCAACCTTATTTTCAGAAAGTTCCGGAGCCTCCTCTTCTATTATGGTGGTATCCGTGTTTGCTTTTCTATTAAAAATACCTGTTATGGATTCTTTCAGGCGTACCCAAAACCCTGGGCGGGGTTCTTCTTCTTCTTCTTCTTCTTCTTCTTCTTCTTCTTCTGCAAACCGGGCAGGCAAATTGAATGACTCCTCCGCTGGTTTTCCCCATTTTTGCCAAGGCCATTTTTTGGTAGGTGTTTCCGGCGTTTCTTCCTGGGTTTCAGAGGCCCCAAAGAGGGGCTTTTGATCTTGTATAAATGTTTTCGGGGTTGTTCTTCCGCCCATTCCAATACTTGGCATAGAGGTGGTTGCCGGAGGTTTACCCGTAAACCCGGTTGAGGCTGGTCTTTCCGGCGCCTGCCAGGTTCTTTTTGGCATGCGAACCGTTAAAGGGTCTCTAGGTGCTGCAGCATCTCCTTCTGTAGAAAATGGCTTTACGGGCCTTGGAGAGGGCGTCCATTTATCAGTTACCTCTGGAAGCGGTGCTTTCTCACGGGGTATTATCGTTCTTTTAGGTAGTTCTATGGGCAGATCTGCCAATGAATGGCTGGCAGCTGATAAAGATTCGGTGATAGCTGGATAATCCGTTTTACCGATACCCTTTGAAGGATTGGTTCCTAATAAAGGATTCGGTGTTCGGGTGGGTGTGGTGCGAGGGGGAATTGACTTACTCGAGGGAGAAAAACTACCGGTAGAAGGTGCAGGCTGTATGGAAGATGCAGTAGAACCTGTAATGCCCCACTCGCCTTCTTTACCGGGTATCGGCACTCGCTTCATGCGCTCTTTGGCCTCTCTCAGATCACCAAATTCAGCATTCACCTGTTCGCGTCTTTGAGCCAGTTGTTGCCGAACGTTCATTAGTTCGGGAGAGTCCTGATAACTATTTATACCGGCATAATCGAGGGTTGGGTCGAGATTGCCTTCGGGTAAAACTTTTTTTGATGCAGCAACCGTTGGCTTGGGTGTAGGCATCGGCGGGGTGCTAGCTACCGGTAACGGAACTGGCTGCTGATAAACTGGGGCTGCGGGTGGCGCCACTGGTGCAGGAACACGTGAACTAACTTCGCGGGTGGCAACAGCTGGTTGCAACTGAGCAGAAGATTGTTCCTGATGAAAGTGTAGCACTCCGGAGGAATCTTTTGTAAGGGTTCCAAGACCCTTCAAATGTGCCCGCTTATGTTCCACTAGTTCGGACATCAATTGCAAAGAAAAATTCAGCAGCTCATTAGCGGCTACCGAAGAACTTATTTTTAATTCTGCCGCCAAAAATGGCAATAATCCGGTGTCGGCGGTAGCGGGTGGTCCATCTTTAAAGTGCAATACAGGTTGTTTCGGAAGTAGGGTTCCGTCCTGGGCATTGTATTGAGCAGGTGAATAAGAAACGGAGAAACTTCCCAATGAAGGTATGTTTAACCGGTTATGTAGGATAAGATATTTATAGAGCAGTTGCTGCATCTTGAAGGAAGATATAGGATTTGTTGGTACGAATATACAAAACAGTTACGAAATGCATCATCATTCCCCTCAAAGGCCTTTTTACACTTTTTTGTAAGCAATGGTTATTCGTTTTCGGATACATCTCAAATACATGAACTGCTATTGCAAACGTACCGTACCCCCGGAATATTGTACCTTTACCATCCTTGGGACTATTATGTACGAACACATTACCACTTTACGGGTGCGCTATGCAGAAACCGACCAGATGAACATCGTTTATTATGGAAATTATGCGCAGTATTTTGAGGTTGGCAGGGCAGAATGTATCCGCGATCTGGGATTTTCGTATAAAAACATGGAAGAACGGGGAATTCTGATGCCTGTAATCAGTTTGCAAATCAATTATTTACGGCCTGCCCGGTACGACGACCTAATTACCATCAAAACCCAACTCCGGCAATTACCAGAAAAATACGAAATCACCTTTCATCATGAGGTGTTTAATGAAAGAAAAAAGTTACTCACCACCGGGCAAGTAACTTTGCTATTTATGGACATCGCATCGAATAAACGCATCCGGATGCCTGAGTATCTTCGGGAAAAATTTGCTCCCTATTTCACCAATTAAACGCGGTGATAATCACCTTTCCAGTTTTTGATGGCTTTTTTGATATCTTTTTGAGATAGATTTTCATTTATTGCCCTTTTTACCAGATCTTCCAACTCTTCGTCTGGAGCAAATCGTAAAGCAATTATCTGCGACATACGGATTTCAGCTGGTAATAATTTTCCAGTTAGCACATAAAAACGAAGGTTCTCTTCCGCCCGAATTACCCTGTTTTGCGCGATAAGGGGAAACATACGAATATAGTAAGCCATTACAAATAACAGTAAAGAGGCAAAACAAATCAAAGAGGCAGCATAGCAGTTGCCAGGCGTACACTTAAACAAATTAACCAATGAACCGATAAACAAAATGAGCAAAGCCGGAAGGAGAATTCGATGATATCCAAATACAAACTGCTTATGATTTTCGTAATTTTGTGTTGACATACAATAGATTATGATGGTTAATTAATAAAAAATTACTTCTTCAATTCATCCAACAGGGTAAACATCTTGCTCACGATAGCAGTAGCAGAACCCTCATAGTTATTAATCAGAATTGCTAAAATTACGTTTTTTCCTCTGGGAGTAGTGTAATATCCCGCAAATGATTTTGCCCCTCCAATTGTACCACTTTTGAGGGTCATTTGATTGTAAATTGGAAAAGCATCCAAATACTGACCATACCACCATTGTTTTTGAGCATATTGCAATACCCTTACCAGCGTGCCGGCAGTGAGGCGGTTTTGGGGGCTTAGTCCACTCCCATCTATTATGCGCAGAGCTCCGGGCTCGATTCCGCGGACTTTCCAGAATTGCCGTATAATTTGCAGGCCATCTTCCAATGACCCTTTGCCAGAATTTTTTCGTGAGATAGCACGTACCAAGGCTTCTCCATACAAGTTCACGCTCTTTTTCATAAACCAGTAATGCAAACTATCTAAGGCGGGAGAGTAATGATAGAAAAGCGGTTGCGATGCACGATTCGCAGAATCAGCGATGGTATGCTGCATAATATTGATGCCCCCTTGTTGAAAGGCTTCGGTAAGTTCCTGACTCAGTTGTGCTGGTGGATTGGGCAATGCGCCCGATATTACCATGGCAGTTTCCCCTCTGGGAATTGTACCCTGCACTAGTGCCCAATTGGATAGGGGTGCCAGATAAATATTGGCTTGATCTCCCGTGCCTTTTTCCGCCGCTGTTGCAGTTGATATAAACTGTACACCCACCGGCGCAGGTTTTGCAGCAACTACGGTAACAGGATCGCCAACAGAAGCACCTGAACGAAGTAATAAGTCGTACTGATTTTCGCGCCAGTTGATATAATCACTGCCCGCCCCATAGTAGTTGCCGATATCGTTCCAGGTATAGCCACCCGGAGTTGCACCTATCGGCCATCCCTCATTCAAGGGCAAAATTTTACCGGCGATGGATTGAATACCTGCTTGTTGAAGGCTTTGCTTCCATAGCAGCAGTTGGTTAACGGGTTTTGTGCTTACAAAGCGAAAACTACCCAGCGAAGGATCTCCACTTCCCACCACCCACAAATTACCTTCTAGTAGGCCATTTTTTACACTACTTTTTGAAATAAAGGCCGTTTGAAATCGAAATGCCGGCCCTAATAATTCGTAAGCAGTGCATCCGGTAATTATTTTCTGACAACTGGCAGGGGCCAATCCTACTTGTGGATTATAACTGATAAGTGTATCACCGGAATCTGCATCTATTATCAATAATCCCAACTGTGCATATTTCATTTGCGGGTTTGCAAGTAATAGTTGGGTGGCCTTTTGTAATCGATCGGTAAGTGATTGTGCAGATATTGCTACAGAAATCAATAAAAGGCTGAACAGCCAGGTGAATATTTTCATAAATGCAGTTACCTTGCACTAAAATTAAGCAGTTCTGCATGATGGAAAAAGTTTTTGCCTCGATTATTACAATTGGCGACGAATTATTGATTGGGCAGGTAATCGATACGAACAGTGCCTGGATAGCCGGTGAGCTCAATCAAATCGGTATTTTACTAAAACATCGGATTGCGGTGGGTGATAATAGAGAAGATATATTAGAGGCGCTTGAAACAGAAGGAAAGCGATCAAAAATAATTATTATAACGGGGGGGTTAGGGCCCACTGCAGATGATATAACCAAGCCGGTTTTATGTGAGTATTTTGGAGGCAAAATGATTGTGCATCCGCCAACTTTAGAACATATTCGGCATATTTTTGAAAAAGTGCTCAAACGCCCAATGATAGAGCGCAATCATAAGCAGGCAGAGGTTCCGGATGTTTGCACTGTATTGATGAATGAACAGGGAACAGCCCCCGGAATGTTATTCGAAAAAAATGGGGTATGGTACATATCCCTACCGGGCGTTCCGCATGAAATGAAGTGGTTGATGCAGGAGAAAGTATTGCCAATGCTAACCAAGCAATTCTCCGGGGGGGTAGTGGCACATAGAACCCTGCTAACAGCAGGTTTAGGAGAATCTTTTTTAGCTGAAATGATTCAAGACATTGAACTCAGTTTACCCGCTCACATCAAACTAGCCTATTTACCCAATTATGGTATGGTTCGCCTCCGCTTGTCGGGCTGGGGATTAGATGCCAATACATTAACGGTAGAAATAATTGGCTATTTTGAACAATTGAAAGAACGAGTAAAAGAGTATCTGATTATTGATGAAGATATACCACTAGAAAGGGCAATAGGAAAATTATTGGTTGCCCAAAAAGCCACAGTTGCCACAGCGGAAAGTTGCACGGGTGGATATATAGCCCATTTATTAACGTCGCATGCGGGTGCTTCTGCTTTTTTTAAAGGTTCCATCATCTGTTACGATAACGAAGTTAAAAAGCAATTGCTGGGGGTTACTGCCGAATGTTTGCAAAAATTTGGGGCTGTGAGTGCACCTACCGTAGAACAAATGGCTTTAGCCGTAAGGGAGTTATTACAGGTTGACTATGCCCTGGCTGTTAGCGGCATAATGGGGCCAGACGGGGGTACACCCGAAAAGCCGCTGGGGTTGGTTTGGGTGGCCATTGCAAGTGCAAATGGGGTAAAAAGTCAAGAATTACGTTTCCGTTTTACCCGCAAAAGGAACATCGAATTAACCGCTGCCCATACCCTTCGACTGCTTCATGCAGCAATTGTGGAGAACAAGTGAATATCGTTCGTTGAATTCCCTTTACATTTGGGTAACCGTTTATTGTAATTTCATTACTAATGGATTGTTTTTGAACGAAAAAGAGATAGCAAATCCTGTTGATTTTTTTTTCATAAACAACTGTTAGTTGCTGAAGTTTATCACAATCGGTACACACAATATTTGCTATGGCCCTTGTAGATTTGATTATGCCCAAGTTGGGTGAGAGCATTATGGAAGCCACCATCCTGAAATGGCATAAACAGGTGGGGGATGCTGTGCAATTAGATGAAACGGTTTTAGATATTGCCACAGACAAAGTGGATAGTGAAGTTCCTTCCACCGCAGCTGGAAAAATAGCAGAAATTTTATTTAGGGTAAATGAGGTTGTTCCGATTGGTGCTGTAGTAGCCCGCATAGAAACCGGCGAACCTGCCGAGGAAATCGCCATTCCAACAACTGCCGCAGTACCCACACCGGCCCCTGTTTCTTCACCCGAACCCGAAAAGGTAGCCGCAGCAGTGGTTACTGCTCCTGAACCCGAACCGAGTTCAGCCCCCATTACAGAACCTGAAGAAAATATAGCCAACCCAGTTCCAGTTGCTGAGGTACCCTTTGTGCCTGCTGCTGAACTTGCACCCGCGCCCGTTGAATCAGAAGGTAAGATAGGTGTCAATCGTTTTTACTCTCCTTTGGTTATTAATATTGCTCAGCGAGAAGGCATTTCGATGAGTGAGTTGGAGCAGATTCCCGGAACCGGACATGAATATCGCGTTACTAAAAAAGATATTCTGCAATATGTAGCTGATAAAAAATCGGGCAAAACTATCTCTAGTGCCGCTACCCCAATTGAATCAGTACCAGCAGCAGTAATTTCGCAGGAAGCATCGGCTGCAGTCTTTCAAATTCCCGGAAATGCAGTTGTTCCAGATCAACCGGCTGAACCTGTGTTGATGCCTGGTGCAGAGATGGTATCCGTGCAAATGCCGGTAGCCCCCACCATTGTTCATACACCCCCTGAACCCGTACTTCCGCCAGTTATTCAAGCAGTAAACGTAGATACGGCACCCCCGGCCGATATAGCTGAACCCCTTGCAGCCGTGCCAACCGAATCCGGCAAATGGTCCGACCCATCAAAAGTAGTAGTATCCGGTGTTACAGAGTTGATAGAGATGGATCGCATGCGTAAACTGATTGCCAAACACATGGTAAATAGTGTACAAACGAGTCCGCACGTAACCAGTTTCACAGAGGCAGATGTTACCAATATGGTTTACTGGAGAAAGCGTGTGAAAGATGAGTTTGAAAAGAGAGAAGGCACCCGACTTACGTTTACTCCCATGTTTATCGAATGTATCGTTGCCGTAATGAAGCGATATCCATTGATCAATAGTTCGGTAAATGGGGATCAAATCATATTGAGGAAAGATATCAATATCGGAATGGCTACCGCACTTCCTTCCGGCAACTTAATTGTACCGGTTATTAAAGGAGCTAATCAATTAAATATTGTTGGCCTTAGCAAAATGGTTAACCAACTTTCCGATGCGGCTCGTAGCAGTCAGCTAAAACCCGATGATACTACCGGTGGCACTTTCACTTTTACCAATGTGGGCACATTTGGCAGTTTGATGGGAACGCCCATTATCAATCAGCCACAAGTTGCGATATTGGCTGTTGGTGCCATTAAAAAGCGCGCTGCTGTTATTGAAACGGCAGAAGGCGATACAATTGCTATCCGACACATGATGTATCTTTCGCTCAGCTACGACCATCGCATCATTGATGGCAGCATGGGTGCTTCCTTTTTATCGGATGTAGCCAAAGAAATGGAGAACTGGGATGTAAATAAGCGCTGGTACCAGTACCTGTAACCCTTACAATTATTGTGTTTCTTTTTCCATCATCAAGTAGGCCTTGATGAATCCATCAAGCTCACCGTCCATTACCGGACCCACATTCCCTACTTCATAATCTGTGCGATGGTCTTTAATCATTTTATAGGGATGAAACACATAACTTCTTATCTGGCTGCCCCACTCGATTTTTTTCTTACCCGCATTCGTAGCATTCAGGGCTTCCTGTCGCTTGCGAAGTTCCTCCTCGTATAATCGACTCTTAAGCATCTTAAGTGCCAACTCACGATTTTCACCTTGGGTGCGTGCTTGTTGACATTCCACAATAAAACCGCTAGGTATGTGTTTGAGGCGTACGGCAGTTTCTACTTTGTTTACGTTTTGTCCGCCACTACCACCACTTCTAAAGAAAGCCCATTCCAGTTCGGAGGGATTCACCTGAATATCGATACTATCATCAATTAATGGATAAACAAAAACAGATGCGAAAGAAGTATGCCGGCGGGCGTTGCTATCAAAGGGTGAAATACGAACCAGTCTATGTACGCCACTTTCTGCTTTTAAAAAGCCATAGGCAAAATCTCCATCAAATTGCAGGGTAGCTGTTTTAATTCCGGCGCCCTCTCCTTCCTGATAATCGAGTTCAGACACTTGCCAGCCCTGCTTGTCGCCATACATGCGATACATGCGTAGAAGCATTTCGGCCCAGTCTTGACTTTCTGTACCTCCCGCACCGGCATTGATTTGCAGGATAGCGGGCAGTTCGTCTTCGGGCTTATTGAGGGTGCTTTTAAATTCGGCTTCTTCCACTAACTTTACTGCAGTTTCAAAAGCAGCTTTCACTTCCTCTTCAGAAGCATCGCCTTCTTTCCAGAAATCGAATAAGATGGCAAAATCTTCAACGGCGGTATCTACTTGTCGGTAGAGTTTCAGCCAATACTCGTTTACTTTAATCTCTTTCATAATGGCGGTGGCCCGAACATTATCATCCCAAAAGCCGGGAGAGAGAGAAAGTTGGCGATCTGTTTCTATTTTATAGGTTCGGTTCTCAACGTCAAAGAAACCTCCTCAGGACGAGTACACGGTCCCTCAAAATTTTTAATTGCTCTTGTGTCATAACTGCAAATATACAAATAAAAACCCCTGCACACCGGTGTAAACGGTTGGGCAGGGGTAAAGCTACGCTCCTCATAAGCCGGATTCTGTTTCTAAACCATCATTTATCTGGTCGCGGCATTACTACCGCAATCTTGCTGCCTACCCTGGATCTCAGGCGAGCCGCCTTCAAGCGATCCTATACATGGCATTACAGCACCTAAGGTTTACCCTTATAACCGGTTACCCGATTATACAGTGAGCTCTTACCTCACTTTTTCACCTTTTCCCCACCTAAGTAGGGTAGTTATTTTCTGTGGCACTTTCTCGTTCCGCCAAGGCGGAAGCCGGCTATTCACCGGTAGGTTGCTCTGAGCTGTCCGGACTTTCCTTTCCGCCACTGGCGGAACGATGGTTCGGGAGTATAGCCTTGCAAAGGTACAACATTGCAAATGAATGGGTAAGTTCAGGTGTTGAAGAAAACGCGAGTAGCCCCATCTCCATAAGCCGGCTCGTATTGATGAACAAAGGATTTTACTTCCTTACGTGTTTTTAAAACAGCATGAATTTCGTTGCGTAATACGCCCTTTCCAACACCATGAATAACTACCAAGGAGGGTAAGTGATGAGCAACTGCCAAATCAATCCACTTGGTTAATTCATCCAGTTGCAATTGGAGAATTTCATCGGGGTGCATAGATTCCCAGTGGGATGTTAGTTTTTCTACATGCAGATCAATTACCGAACGAGCTGGGGGCAGGTGTTCGCGAATACGAGCTGCATCATATACTTTATAGCCCTTTCTAGTGAGGGAGGAGATATCAATTGAAGTATCAGGCTCGCGAGCTGGATATTTGGAAAACAACAAATAGGAGGCTACTGGAGCATTTTGTTCTTTCAGCTCCTCCATTTTTTTGAAAATTGCTTTTGCCTTCCATTTTACATTTGATTCAAAATGAGTGGCTCGCTTTTTATCTGCGGGTTGAAGGGTACAATCTACCCAGAAACTGAGTCCATCATTTACTTTTTCAAAAGCAATATTATGCAGGTAGAAATCTTGAAATGGGCCTATTTCACTGCTGAATAAAAACTGTTCTTCTCCTTGTGCCTGCTGTTTATATTGAAAGGCGAATGTGTCGGCGGTTTTATTAACCAGATAAATTTTTAGTTCTTCTACAATTTCATCATTAAAATCGTCGAGTGCAAATCGGGGGACGGCACTTAGCCAAAATCCTTCTTCTACCTGAATGCGATTGGGTACTGGCTTTTCTTTTGGGAGTTGGTCGATATAAACTTTTTGGGGGGCCTTATCCTTCACCAATTTTTTTTCTGTAAATCTTTTGAAGTACGGAAAATCTATCTGATCCATGTAGGCAGGAAACTTTACGCCCCGTACTTCAATCATCACCAACTTATCGTTGATAATTTCCACTACCCTACCCTCTTCATTGCTGAGTAATACAATTATTTCGTCGCCGGGTTGATACTTCATACCACAAAATTACAGGAACCCTGCCAAGCAACCGCCAATCTATTTCAGCTATTTATGCCAGCTTACTGCGCGAACGTCCATATAAAAAATAAATGGCTAGCCCGATAGCCATCCAGGCAAAAAACCAACACCAGCTGATAGCAGGAATTTCAATCATCAGATATAAACAACATAGTCCACCAGCCACAGGAATCAGGGAGTAACTTCTTAGAAAACTCAGGATGGCAGCAATAATAGAGAGCCCAATAAAAATCAGGAAGAGTATTTCGGGATACTCTTCATTATCCAAATTTGAAAAAGCAAGTTGAATCTTTTCCCGTAAGAAGAAAATCACCAAGCCTACCAGGGCAGGGATGATATATTTTCCGTTTACATAGGGCAACTTGAACATACTGCGTGTTCCGGTTGGTGCGAGTCTTGGCAAAGCCAGCACCCCAAAGCAAACCAGCACAAAAGCAAATAGGGTTCCGATGCTGGTAAGGTCCGTCATTGTACCACTGGACACAAACAATGCCGGAATACCAACCAGCAACCCGGTTATGATGGTAGCAAAGGAAGGTGTTTGAAATTTAGGGTGAACAGTAGCGAATTTTTTAGGCAATAAACCATCGCGACTCATGCTCATCCAGATGCGGGGTTGCCCTAATTGAAAAACCAATAATACGCTGGTGGTGGCCACTACGGCGCTGATAGAAACCAGGTAACTAATTTTGTATAGTTTTAGCTGATCGAATACAAAAGCCAGGGGATCATCTACTTTTAATTGGGTGTAAGAAACCATGCCGGTTAGTACGAGTGCGATAAGCACATACAAAACGGTACAGATAAGCAAGGAGTAAACCATGCCGCGCGGCAGATCGCGTTGTGGATTTTTACATTCTTCGGCGGTGGTAGAAATAGCATCAAACCCGATGTAGGCAAAGAATACAGAAGATACGCCAGAGAGAACACCGGTAATTCCATTGGGCATAAAGGGATCCCAGTTGCGGGTATCCACGTAAAAAAATCCAACAATAATTACAAAAATAATCACCCCAATTTTAAAGAGTACCATGGCATTGGTACTCTTTTTACTTTCCTGAATGCCAATATAAGCGAGGCAGGTAATCAGTGCTACAATGATAAATGCGGGCAGATTGAGGATACATTTCCAACCTCCAATGTTAGGTGCGTTCATAACGGCTTCGTATCCGAGGCGAACCTGTTTGCCCAGCGATTCAAAAGGGGTTCCAGCTGCGAGAGCTTGTTGGGCGGAGGTATACCCTTCCTGGGCCGTGGTTGGATTGGTAGCCAACCAGGCAGGTAAATGAATATGAAAACCTTCGAGCAAGTTATAAAAATAGCCACTCCAGCTGATGGCCACTACGATGTTGCCGATAGCATATTCTAATATCAGTGCCCAGCCAATTATCCAGGCAACGAGTTCACCAAAAGATACATAGGCATAGGTGTAGGCACTTCCGGCAACGGGTACACGGCTGGCGAATTCGGCATAACATAATGCACTAAATCCGCAGGTAATGGCTGTAATAAAAAATAGAAAAACAATACCGGGACCTCCACTATGGGCAGCTGTGCCGATGGTAGAAAATATGCCTGCGCCAATTACGGCGGCAATACCCATAAAGGTAAGGTCGCGTACGCCGAGTTCCTTTTTTAGAGAAACACCATGGCTATCGGAGAAACCCGCAGCCGCATCGGCACGCATTTTTTCAATCGATTTTTTTCTGAATAAAGATGAGAGCATGCAGAATAGATTTACTCGTACAGAACCGTTAAGTGAATGATACGGAAAGATAATCAATAATTCAGAACCGAATCTATTGTTCGCGCTGCAAAAGATAGGAAGCCAGTTCGAGCAGGGGTTTTTTACGGGCCGATAAAACAGCAATGGATTCGAGGTGTTGCAGCGATTCCTGCCAGTATTTTTCTTTTAAGGCATGTGCCCAGGTTTCCACACCGCAGGCCCTGAATATATCCAGAACACGAGCAACTTTATCGGGAGGATTGTTTTGCATCAGAGAAAGCAGCATTTCTTTTTCTTCCGGGGGAGCCACATCTAAAGCGTGTAAAAGCAAGAAGGTTTTTTTATTCTGACGGATATCCCCACCCACTTCTTTACCAAATTTTTCCGGATCGCCGAAAGCATCCAGGTAATCATCCTGAATTTGAAATGCGATACCGAGGTTTTTACCAAATTCGTATAAGTGCTTACAATTTCCTTCACTGGCACCTCCGAGTATTCCACCCATTTGAAGGCTGCAGGCCAGTAATACAGAGGTTTTTAGGGTAATCATGTGGATATAGGCATCCAGACTAACTTCGGATTGCTTTTCGAAGTCGATATCAATTTGTTGTCCTTCGCAAACTTCGCGGGCGGTGGTATTAAACAGGGTAAGTATGGCAGGCAAGTGCTTGGCCTGGATGCGGCTCAGGTAGTCGTATGCCTGAATCATCATTACATCTCCGGCGAGCAGGGCTGTATTATTGCCATATTTTTTATGCACGGTTTCATTCCCTCTTCGAAGAGGGGCTTCATCCATAATGTCGTCGTGAATCAGGGTAAAATTGTGAAATAATTCAACTGCAGTGGCTACCTGCCAGGCATCGGTTGAAATATCACTGAATAGTTCATTTCCCATCAGGCAGAGAACGGGTCGGATTCTTTTTCCTCCCCAGGATAAGAAATATTCGCAAGGCTCGTATAAGGTGGCGGGTGATTTGGGAAAATGAGATACGGCAAAATATTCCCCAAACTGTTTTACCCAGTCTTGAAATGTGTGCATAGGTTCCCAAATATACAAAGCAATTTCGGGTATATAAATTAACGATTTATTTCGGCATAGTTTTCCTTATTTTGTTGAGAAAAATTAGGTATCTCCCCATGAAAAAATACCTGTTATTGCCATTTATTTTGCTTTTAGCGCTACCGGTACTGGCACAAAAAAGCGATTATTCGTATCGCCGGGCTTTGGGCATTAAGATGTTTCCCGGCGCTATTTCGTATAAAAAAGACTGGGGGGTAGATACCAAGCTGGAGGCTTTATTGTACATTAATTCGGATGGGTTTCGGCTTACGGGATTGTATGAAAAATATTTTCCCCTTACTCCCGAAGTACCGGGACTTAATTGGTATATGGGTGGGGGTGCCCACTGGGGTATCTGGAGCGACAACTGGAAAACCCGCTATCCTACCCGTGAATCGGGTATTGCAATTGGGGTGGATGGCATATTAGGGATTGACTATAAACTAAAAAATGCTCCGCTGAATATCAGCTTAGACTGGCAGCCATCCTTTAACATCATCGGCTATCAGTATTTTGAAGGGCGTTGGGGTGGAATTGGCATTCGATATGTTTTAGAATAATGTATCACTATTATTCTAACGAGAAGAGACTATGCACGAACTCTTTTTTATCGAATAGAAGCAGGTCGTCTATTTTCTCACCTACACCGATATACTTAACCGGAATTTTAAATTGATGGGCAATAGCCAGCACCACGCCTCCGCGGGCGGTTCCATCTAATTTAGTGATGGCGAGTTCAGTAACCTGGGTAGTGGCGGTAAAATGTTTAGCTTGTTCGAGGGCGTTCTGACCGGTAGATCCATCGAGTACGAGTAGTACATCGTGGGGGGCACCGGGAATTACCTTTCCGATTGCTCTTTTAATTTTACCGAGTTCGTCCATCAGGTGTTGCTTATTATGGAGGCGACCAGCTGTGTCGATAATTACTACGTCGGCTTTTTTAGCAAGAGCGCTGGTTACTGTATCAAAAGCAACGGCACTGGGGTCGGAGCCCATAGGTTGTTTAACGATGGGTACCCCTACGCGTTCGCTCCAGATGGTAAGTTGATCAACGGCTGCAGCCCGAAAGGTATCAGCGGCCCCCAACATAACCTGGTTACCTGCCTGTTTAAACTGGTGAGCTAGTTTACCGATGGTTGTAGTTTTACCCACGCCGTTAACCCCCACCACGAGCAATACATAAGGTGTTTTATCGGCAGGAATCTGAAAACTGCGAAAGGTATCATCGGGGGCATCTACCAACATAGAGCTGATAGCATTTTGCAGCAGGTGATTGAGTTCGGAGGTATTTACATACTTATCCTGTTGCACTTTCTTTTGAACCTCTTCTATAATGGCGAGGGTGGTATCTACGCCAACATCAGCAGTGATAAGGGCTTCTTCCAGTTGGTCGAGCACTTCATCATCCACTTTGCTTTTTCCCAGGATGGCTTTATTAATGCGGGAAAGGAAACCTTCTTTGGTAGAGCGAAGTCCCTGATCGAGGGATTCTTTTTCTTTTTTACCGAATAGTTTTCCTAAGAAGCTCATACAAAATGGATTGTTTGGGGGAGGGTCTATAAACAGAAAAAGCCTTCCAACTAAGGGGGAAAGCTTTTACCATAAGGTGTTTAAATCAGGCATTATTTTTCGGCGAGAAAATCCTTGATTTTGTCTTTGTGCACGATAGCCTCTTTAAAGGTATAGGCACCTGACTTGGGGCTTCTCACGGCCTTAATTACTTTGGTCCAGTTTTTTGCCTCGGCTGCGGCTTTTTGATCTTTGGTTTTGATAGCCGTTTTTGCTGCTTTTGCCATGATTATTTAATTTCTTTATGAACAGTTACTTTTTTCATCAGGGGATTATACTTCTTCAGTTCGATACGTTCGGGGGTATTTTTCTTGTTTTTATTAGTGATGTATCGGCTGGTTCCGGGTAAGCCGGTTGTTTTATGCTCGGTACATTCAAGAATTACCTGAACTCTGTTTCCTTTCCTTGCCATGGTGTAATAATTGTACGGTTAATTAGATTTTGATTCCTTCAGCTCTCATGCCTTTGATAACGGAGGCAAGACCATTTTTATTAATGGTTCTCAGCGCATCTGTAGATAATTTAAGGGTTACCCAACGATCTTCTTCTGCGAAGTAGAAACGTTTTTTCTGAAGATTAGGGAGAAACCGACGCTTCGTTTTAATATTCGAATGGGAAACGGAGTTTCCGACGATGGGTTTCTTGCCGGTTACCTGACATACTCTGGCCATGACACTTAGTTTTTATTCCGATTTTTCGGAGGGCAAAGGTAAGGAATTTCCCGGAAATAAAATGACAAAAAAATGGATTTTGTTCAAAAACGCTAATCCGGGGCTAAGATATTGACAATTGGGGGTTTATGGGGACAAATGTGGGGGTTTGGGG
>JBBAJQ010000048.1:0-16955 GCA_040403945.1 Sediminibacterium sp. | reverse complement strand
TACGATGCAGAATATGTATCCCTGGCAACTCAATTTGAATTATCTGCGGAGGGGTGCACTGTTACCCGCGAAGTAGAAGGTGGAGAAGAAACTATCAGTTGCCCACTACCGGCAGTAATTAGCTGTCAGAAAGGAATGGCAGAACAAAGAATCCCCAATATGCGTGGAATTATGGGTGCGCGAACCAAACCACTGCATGTGATAGCCCCCGAAGCAGTAACCCCCCTTACCACCATCACACGCTACGAATTACCTGCCCCCAAAGCAGGCGTAAAATTGGTGAGTGCCGATAATGTGGATGAGCTGGTTAGATTGTTACACGAAGAAGCTAAAGTTATTTAATTCTAAAAAATTATTGCCATGTCAGTTTTAATTATAGCCGATATTCAAGAGGGTCATCTGAAAAAATCCAATGCCGAAATCATTAGCTATGGAAGTGAAATTGCGCGTAAATCCGGTACCACTGCAGGGGTGCTGGTACTCGGCAATTGTTCAGATAATTTATCTGGCTTAGGTGCCTATGGTGCCAGCCAGGTGTATCAGGTGGCAGATGCAGCCTTACAGGTGGTGAATCCAAAACTGTATATCGCCGTAATTGCAGCCGTTATCGAACAGATTGGTGCGGATGTAATTGTATTTTCTAATAATCCAGGTTCTAAATCGGTTGCCCCTGGTCTCTCTGCCCGATTGGGAGCAGGATTGGTATCCGGTGCCTGTGCTGTTCCGGATATGTCGAATGGATTTTCAGTAAGAAAAACCGTTTTTTCCGGAAAAGCATTTGCTGAAGTAAGTATCACAACCCCGAAAAAAATAATCACACTTAATCCCAATAGTATAAGTATTCCTTTTGTGGCAACTGAAGCAGTGGTAACCAGTTTGCAGATACCCGTTCCTGCTTCCAGCCGAAAAGTTACAGCTGTTAATAAAATTGAAGGAGAAGTGCCGCTCACAGAAGCCGATGTGGTTGTAAGCGGAGGCAGGGGGTTAAAAGGACCGGAAAACTGGGGTGTATTGCTAGATCTGGCAAAGGTATTAAAAGCGGGAACTGCCTGCAGCCGGCCAGTGGGGGATGCGCATTGGCGCCCTCACCACGAACACGTGGGCCAAACAGGGGTTCAGGTTGCACCCAACTTATATATAGCCCTTGGAATCTCCGGCGCTATCCAGCATTTGGCTGGGGTAAATAGAAGTAAGGTGATTGTGGTTATTAATAAAGATCCCGAAGCTCCCTTCTTTAAAGCAGCCGACTATGGAATTGTAGGCGACTTGTTTGAAGTGGTGCCTAAATTAACGGCAGCCATACAAAAAATGCAGGCAGCGGGATAGGAAAATACCCATACACTATCTTATTGGATAGCGGCAGCTGCTTTCTCTGTAAGGGCCCTATAATCTTCGCGCACGGGTGTAAATATGTCGAGCAGCCGGCAATCTGTGATTGCCTTTCCAGCATGGCGCATACCTGAAGGGATTACCAACACTTCTCCTGGGGTTAATCGAATCGGATTGCCCTCCAATGTAAGCTCAAACTCACCCTCTAAAACCGTAGAAACCTGCTCATGCGGATGCGCATGTTCGGGTAAAGCCGATCCCGCAGATACAGACAAGTACGATAAAGTCATTTTTTCGGTATGTATAAACCGGGCAACAAATCCTGGAATCATTTCAATTTCGGGAATACTGGCAAGTGTGTGGGCAAACATGGGTAGATAGTTTAAATTAAGATAAGGTTATAAAAAAATCTGCCCGCTCAATTTAGGTGAACGGGCAGATAGAGAATGAATAAGTTTATAGGATTACTTAGCGAACAAATGAATCGCCAGTTGCACATCATTTGAAACAGCCCCTACTCCATATTTCACACCAAACAAAGTTCTGTCGAAGCTAAAGAAAGCCTGGGCAAAGAAACCTTTGTCGTCGGAATTGCGAATATTGGCAGTAAATACCAATGGTAAGGTAGTACCATTAAAAGTGAGTTTACCCGCAATAGAGGCAGTATTATCTCCGGTATAAGTTACTGTAGCAATTTCAAAAGTGGCTTCCGGATTTTTGGCGACATCCAGAATTTCGGCTGATTTCAGGTGACCTGCCAGGCGATCGCCTGCCCCATCTGTTACTTTCAGGTTGGCCATATCAATTACAAACTTGCCGCCGGTTAATTTTCCACCTTCAACTGATACAGACCCGCTTTTCAAGGGTATCATCCCAGTATGAAAGTCTGATTTTTTAGAACCAACCCAATCAACTCGGCTTTTTTCGAGGTTGATTGATAAGTCGGCATAGTTGTTACGAGCGGCCGGAACAAAGGAAACCAGCGCTGCAACCATTATAAGGGCTGCGAAGGAAAGGAATGTTTTTTTCATGCGAATTTTTTTAAATGATCGATTATTTGCTATTAGGTTCAAAAATAGTAAAATATTTGTTAGCAACCTTTTAAAAGTACCCCCAACCAATCGGGCTTTGTATTATCTTCGCAAAAAATATTTCGCATGAATCTCCACGAATATCAGGCCAAAGAACTGTTGAAGAAATATCAGGTACCCGTGCAGGAAGGCATAGCTGTTGACAATGTAATGGCTGCAGAAGAAGCTTATCGCCAATTGAAAACGCAAACTGGCAATAATTTTGCCGTTATCAAAGCCCAGATCCATGCTGGCGGTCGTGGTAAAGGAAAAATTGTAGGCACAGAGCAGCGCGGCGTGGCCGTTGCTAAAAGTATTGAAGATGTTACCCAAATAGCTAAAAATATTTTGGGAGGAACCCTGGTTACCATACAAACTGGTGCTGCAGGAAAAAAAGTAAACAAAATATTAATTGCACAGGATGTTTATTACCCAGGTGCGAATCCAGTAAAAGAATTCTACCTATCCATTTTACTAGATCGCACTAAAGGCATGAATGTAATCATGTACAGTACAGAGGGAGGAATGGATATTGAAGAAGTGGCCCACAATACGCCCGAAAAAATATTTAAAGAGTGGGTGCATCCAAGTGGCTCACTGCAAGGGTTTCAGGCGCGTAAAATTGCCTTCAACCTAGGCTTATCCGGCGAGGCATTTAAGAGTTGCGTAAAATTTGTTATCAATTTATACAACGCCTACATCGGTATCGATTGTGGCATGCTGGAAATTAATCCACTATTTAAAACCAGCGACGATAAAATAATTGCGGTTGATTGTAAAATGAATATCGACGATAATTCGTTGATGCGTCATGCGGATATAGCGGCCCTTCGAGACGTAACGGAAGAAGATCCTACTGAAGTAGAAGCAGGCCAGTTTAACTTGAATTTTGTTAAGTTGGATGGAAATGTAGGTTGTATGGTAAATGGCGCTGGCTTGGCCATGGCAACCATGGATATGATTAAATTGAGTGGTGGCGAGCCTGCCAACTTTTTAGATGTAGGTGGTTCTGCCAACGCACAAACCGTAGAAGCCGGCTTCCGGATTATTCTAAAAGATCCCAATGTAAAGGCCATCCTTATCAATATTTTTGGGGGCATTGTTCGCTGCGACCGGGTTGCTTCCGGAGTTATTGAAGCGTACAATAAAATGGGCAACATCCATATACCCATTATCGTTAGATTACAAGGTACCAATGCAGTGGAAGCCAAGAAATTGATAGACGAAAGTGGTCTGAAAGTGCAATCTGCTATTGAGTTAAGTGAAGCTGCCGATCTGGTAAAAAAGGCAGTAGCCTAATTTACTCATCTAGCTATCGTAGTTAGGATCGATTGATTTTGCGTACTTCCGTAACGGCACTAAAACTATAACTGAGTCCCGAACTCTGTTCTATGCAGGTAATACGCTTGCGGCGTTTACTAATTTTTTGAAAAGTTCTTCCATTGTCTGTCTCAAACCACTCCCCTTCGCCTAATTCCTCAATAGTGCTATATCCCTCACGCTTCTGGGGATTATACTTGCGTAATACCAACAATAAATCGGTTTCGCCATTGGCCGTGGCAGCCGGATTGCGGATAGAGGCCTGCAAAGCTCGAACGATTTCTGGAGGGAAAATTTTATGGGACACAAAATGCTGCAACAATTCGCTATACTGCTGTTTCCATTCTCTGCCATGTGGCTCTGCCCGGTGCTGAAACTGTTCAAAGGTGAGCAGATGCGCCAACTCGTGCAAAAGGGTAATCAGAAACTCGTACGGATTTAAGTTTCCATTTATGCTGATCCGGTGATTCCCCCCACATCCGGCATGCCGGTAATCACCTAAAACCGATTTTCTCTGTCTGGTGATGGTTAAGTGTACTTTATATTGATGTAAATAAGCTGCTACCCGTTCGAAACTACCCTCTGGTAAAAAGGCAGCCAATGCCTGCAAAGGATGTTCTGTAGCAGGCATTATTGGGGAGATTTTAGTTGAAGTAAAATTTTAGTTTCCATCCACGAGTATATGATATACAATCCCATAGATAAAATTACAGCATACACACTTCGGCCAGCTCCGGCACCCAAAAGATAGATCATAGCCAGGGCAGCCAATACAAATAGTTTAACCATAGTGGAGGCCATCACACTTCTTAGAACGGCCTGTGGGTTCTTTTTTTTAAGACTGGCCCGGTGATAGGCAATATTAATTAAAGCAACTCCAAGCAACAAGGCATTGGCAGTAAACACCACCCAGGGATTTATATTTTTGGCAGGCAGCAACTTCCACGATAAAGCAAGCATTCCCGTAACTAACACAAAAACTATCCATAAGGGCCTAGTTTGTTTATCAAAAAAATTTTTCATATCTAATAATTAATCGCTAGATGTTGCAGGAGAAGGTACCGCAACAGGGATGGTATCTAAATCCCGGGGTCCATTTCCGGAGAGTGCTTTCTTTACCCCATCTAGGTACTGATCTTTATACCGGATTGCCCGCTCTAGCGAATCGGTTCGGATTTTTAATACCTGCAAAGCGGTTCTGCTTTCCCGGGTTCCGTAGCCGGGGATATAGTATTTAAGGGGTGTAAATGCAATCAAAGCTATGGTAAGCCCCACCAATAAAACCAGTAAAGTACTAAACCCAATGTATACACTTAAGCGCGACAATCGAAAGGTAACTACCTCTTCATAGGTATCATCATTCATCACCACCAAACGATAGCTATTCCGGAGTCGGCTGAGGGTATTATTGAATTCGTTGGTTGCCATTTGATAAAAACTGGTTAAAGGTACAAACTTGGCAGCTTTTTCAGTAGAATGGCAAAGGAAATAAATGTAATTTTAAACACATTTTATGTACAGGCCATCTACTTCTCTTTTTACATTTCTTACCCTACACTGTCGGCGACAGGGATGGTTGGTGGCACTTCTCTGTTTCCCATGGCTTGCAATAGCACAACCCAACACCAGCATTGAAGTTCCCAAACCTGCCAAATACGAAAACCGAACGCTTTCATCGGAACGTTCCGGCAATAAAAAATTTACCTTTCCCAGAAGGGTTTTTAATAATACCGTTAGCCGTTTTAATTATCATTTTAACGCGCGGGAGTTGATGAATGATATTGAAGAACGAGCTGCTGCCATTCAGCCAGACGATTATACTCGCTTACTCCCTTTCTATCCCTATCAACTTGCTGAAACTGCCAATGACCCTCTGTTAGACACTGTAATTTACAAGTGCACTGCAGGAATTCTATTGCACGATTTACGAAGCGATTGGGTAGATAAGCTCTACCTGTTAATGGGTCGCGCTTATCTATTTCAACAACATTTTGATTCTGCAGCCGTAGTTTTCCAGTATATTAACTATGCCTTTGCGCCAAAAGATGATGGGTATGATGTACCCATTGGAAGTAATGCCAGTAATACCAACGGGGTATTTACTATTGCCACCCGTGAAAGCAAAAATATCTGGAAAAGAATAACCAGCATCCCCCCCAGCCGGAATGAAAGCTTTTTATGGCAAGCCCGAAATCAATTAGAACAAGAAAACTATTTTGAGGCTGCCACTCTATTAGATCTGCTACAAAAAGACCCTCAATTTCCGGTACGCTTACAACCCTTTTTACACGAAATAACTGCCTACGTTTTCTATAAACAACAGGCTTGGGAACAGGCTGCCCGAGAACTGGTGCAGTCTCTGCCCCAAGAATATGCCACCGCATCCGAAGACCGAACTTATTTTCTGGCTGCCCAACTTTTTGCACTTGCTAAGCAAAATGAGGAATCCATTAAATGGTTTAATCAGGCAATTCGGGTAACCCACGATCCCCTACTCGAGATCTATGCAAGATTACAGGTGGCTAGTTTAGCTGCCGGCAAAGAAACTAATGCTATACAGCAAAACCTAGAAGAGTTACTTAAAATGGCGAAAAGAGACAAGTACGAAAGTAGCCGGGATATTATTTACTATGCTGCCGCACAGTTGGAATTGCAACAAAAAAACATCGATAACGCTCAACAACTTCTACTGAAAAGTGTAGAAGCTAGTATCAATAACGAAAAACAGCGCAATCAAAGCTATTTGCTACTTGCTGACCTAAATTATCAGCAAAAAAAATATGTAGCTGCTCATTCATTCTACGACAGTATCCGCGCAACCCCTCCCGACCCAATTGATGCCAAACGGGTGGATGAAAGAAAACCGGCATTGAAAATTATTGCCGAAAATATTCAGGCCATTCAAAACGAAGATAGCTTGCAAGCACTAGCCGCACTATCTCCGGAAGAAAGAAATTTGGCAGTTCGTAAAGTATTAAAGCAAATAAGAAAAGAAAAAGGATTGAAAGATTTACCCAATACGGATCCTATTGGCATCAGTAATCCCCTTGGCAATCAATCCTTATTTGCCGCTTCCGGATCGGGTGAATTCTATTTTTTAAATGCCAACCTTCGATCTAAGGGCATCAGTGAATTTAAAAATAAATGGAGCAACCGACCCAACGTAGATAATTGGAGAAGGCAAAGCATGGTTAACCGAACCCTCAACCGGGCTTCTACCCTACCAGATCCCGCTGCAACAGGAAATGCAGTTGTAAGCAATCAGGTAGACGACAAAGAAATCTCCCTCGAATCGCTTTACAAAAATATTCCTATGGATGATTTGAAAATGGGGCAATCCAATGCTATTGTGCTAAAAGCATTGCTAGAAAACGCCCTTACTTTTCAAAATCAACTGGAAGATTATCCCACTGCAATTGAAATTTATGAATCAATTATTAAGCGTTTTCCGGAAAGCAGTGAAGTAGAAGTTTCCCTTTTTAACCTGGCTTATTGCTATAAAAAAATAGGTAATCCCGGCCGGGCAGAAGCCATGACTACCCGACTAAAAACCGAGTATCCTGATGGTAAACTTACCGAACAGTTGAAAATGGCTGGCAAAGAAAAGGATAAAGACCCCGCCACCCTTCGATATGAAAAAATTTATGCCCTATTTATAGAAGGATCATTTGAAGAAGCCAAAGCAGAAAAATTGAAAGCTGATAAAGAATTAGGAAGTGCTTATTGGAAACCCCAATTACTTTATATAGAAGCCATCTACTATATTAAAACCAAACAAGATAGTGTAGCCATCAACCGCCTCGAAAATATTTCTCGCTTATTTCCCCAATCACCACTGGCCGAAAAAGCAGTCACCATGGTAGATGTGCTGAAAAGAAGAAATCAAATTGAAGCGTACTTAAGCAATTTGTCCATCGAAAGAGGAGAAGAAGATTTGCGCAGAGGAGCCGATGTAGATTATACGGTACCTATCCCAACGATAACTAAATCGCTACCCACCAACAAAGCACCTACGGCTCCGGTTACCGCTAAAAATATAACCCTAACCCCTAATAATACCCAGCTAATAAAAACCGGCAAAGAATTTAATACTGCCATAGCCAACGCGCCCGTTGCACCTCTTATAAAAACCAGACCCCTTACCCTGCAGGCGGAACAAACTACAGGCCATCTAAAGGGTAATAGTTATAGCTTTAATCCAAACGATACTACCTATTTGGTGGTAATGCTCGACAAAGTAGATCCCATCTTTGTAAGTGAGAGTAAAAATGCCTTTACCCGTTTTAATCAACAACTGTCGCTTAACCGGCCAATTCCAATGTCTATTCGAAAAATCAATAACCAATTACAATACCTTCTTTTCGGGCCATTCCAAAATTTTGATCAGGCTATACAATACATGGATAAAGTGCGCCCTTCTACGGCTTCGCGCATCCTGCCCTGGTTGGGAACCAATAAATACAAGTTCAGTATGATTAGTCCTGCTAATCTAGCCTTACTGCAAGAAAGTCAGGATATAGAGGGATATAACAGCTTCTTACATGAATTATATCCGGAAAAATTTTAGTATAAAATGAACATACCCAATTTAACCGGATTAGCTAGATGGTTTAGCAAAAATTAAGGATATTTGAAAACAGGATCAAACAGAATATACCTAATATGACAAGAGCAGTAAAATATTTTTGGCGACTTTTTTTCGGATGCATCGGATTATTTGTTTTACTGGTACTCATCATCAACTTGGGTTGGATGGGCGCGATGCCGCAGCTAGAAGACATTGAAAATCCCACTGCTTCTTTGGCCAGTCAAGTTTTTGCGGATGATGGAACCCCCATAGGAAAATATTATATCGAAGACCGAATAATCACAGAATATAGAGATATTAGTCCTTTTGCTGTGCAAGCCTTGGTTGCCACTGAAGACAAAAGATTTTACGACCACAGTGGCATTGATCCCTTATCCGTAGGAAGGGCCTTATTTTTTTTAGGAAGTGAAGGTGGGGGAAGTACCCTTACTATGCAAACAGCCAAAAACCTGTTTACAGAAAACTGGAGCACCAAAAATATCCTGTTGCGTAGTATCCAAAAATTAAAGGAAGCCATTATTGCCATTAAATTAGAGCGCAATTTTACCAAGGAAGAAATTATTACGCTATACCTAAATACAGTTGCATTCGGAGACAATGTATTTGGCATCCGTAATGCTTCCAAAACATTTTTTCAAAAAGAACCAGACCGTATCAATATAGAGGAGGCGGCAGTTTTGATTGGCATGGTTAATGGACCGGGTATTTATAATCCAAGAACCAATCCAAAGCGGGCGATGGACCGGAGAAATCTGGTATTGAACCGGATGGTTACCAAGAATTTTTTAACGGCACCGGAAGCGGCTATTCTTAAAAAGCAGCCGATTCAACTAAACTATAAAAAATTAGATGAAAACAATGGATTAGGTCCTTACTTTAGAATGATTTTGGGGGAAGAAATGAAGAAGTGGTGTAAAGAAAACAAGAAAAACAATGGAGATAATTACGATTTATATCGGGATGGATTAAAAATTTATACCACCATTAATCCAAGCATGCAGATTTATGCGGAAGAGGCGGTTGCCCGCCATATGAACTACTTACAGAAAATATTCAACAACCAAGAAAACATCAAAACCGGTTCGGTATGGAAAGGCTATGAACATGTGTTAGAATCGGCAATGAAACAAAGTGAGCGCTGGAAAAGCATGAAGAAAGAGGGAGCCGATGAGGAGGAAATTAAAAAATCATTTTACGAACCGGTGAATATGCGCATTTTTGCCTGGAATAATGCCCGGGGCAAAGATACCCTGATGACGCCCTACGATTCTATTAAGTATCACCGACAAATGCTGCAGGCAGGTTTTATTGTGATGAATCCGATGGATGGTCAGATCAAAGCCTGGGTGGGTGGTATTGACTACAAAACCTTCAAATACGATCATGCCAACATCAATACAAAGCGGCAGGTAGGTTCTACGATGAAGCCGCTGCTGTATAGTTTGGCTATTGAAGAAGCTGGTTTTACGCCGAACACCACAGTTTACGATAACCAACAGAGTTTTGGAAGTTTTGGTTTAGTGCCTGCCACCACCAGAACCTGCACGGGAGCTGCCATGCCGATGGCACTGGCACTAGCTAAATCGCGTAACTGTGCTACTGCCTATATTTTAAAGCAATTAGATAATAATGGGAATAACGGCGCAAAACGGTTAATTGATTTTCTGCGGAAATGCGATTTCAAATCTGAAATTCCTCCCTACCCTTCAATCGGTATTGGTGCGGTGGAACTATCCTTATTCGAAATGATGCAGGGCTATAGCATATTCCCTGGAAGAGGTTTTAGTGCCAAGCCCATGTATATCACCCGCATCGAAGACAGAAATGGAAATGTTTTGGCCAATTTTGTTCCTACCCGAAAAGAAGTGATAAGTGATGTAACTGCCTACTCGGTGATTAAAATGATGCAGGGGGTTATGACGAATGGAACTGGAGCAGGTATATGGGGTTATGATATGCCTGCCGGATTAGAAATTGCCGGAAAAACAGGAACCACTAACGACAATAGTGATGCTTGGTTTATGGGATATACACCTCAACTGCTGGCAGGTGGTTGGGTGGGTGCCGACGACCGCTTTATCCGTTTTAATAAAGAAAGTAAAAACGGAGAGGGAGGCAGGGCAGCCATGCCTATTTGGGCCTATTTTATGCACAAAGCCGCCAATGATGCTAGCTGCGGAATTGATACCAAGTTAACCTTTACTAAGCCCGAAGAAATTAATACAGATTTTCAGATTGATTATACAAATGGTAATGTTCCCATTCAAAGCGGCGAAAGTGAAATTGGTATTTCCGGCGCTGAAACGGGTTATGATGTTACTGAGGCAACTGAAGTAATTGGCGCAGAATCGGATACCACCTTATTAGGCAATAAGCCTAAATCACTACCAGCAGGTGGAAATCTACCCAAGCCAGTAGAAAATAAACCTCCTGCAAACCTACCTTCGCCTACCAAAAACCCTCCGCCACCACCCAAAAAAACTGGAAACGATTAATTTTCTATGCTGGGCAGCAAATAGTTTCAGGTCTGTATCTTATTAAAGAGGAAACTGTGGAATGAATTCAACTGTGCTTTCGCAGCTCCTTATCCATATCCTATCAGCCGGAGATAGTCGGTTACCAAAAAGGTGAACGAACTTTTTCCGGCTTATTTATTATAGGTTTCCCTGCCAGTTCACATTGATAGTAAACTGATGAAATAAATTGCGCTGATACAATCCGGTCGCATACTGTATATGCATCTTTTTTAATTGCAAAGCAGTGCCAAATGTAAATCCATTTAACCCGGCCACCTGATTAAACACATTCAACTCAGACCGTCTTCTAAAGGAATAACCCGCCATCAATTCTAGTTTTTCGTGCGGATATACCTGAACCCCTATTGTAAGATGAGTGAGTACTTTTTGCAAGGTTGAAACTGATGTGTAATTAATCTCACCTTCAGCAGCCCGAAAAGTGGTGTCGTTGTACAAAGTATTGAAGCGATGCAACTGACGGGCGGTTAATGAAAATTGAAAGGGGGCGTTCGCCAATCGTTTAGAAATCCCTGCCTGCAAATCAAAGGGTAACTCTTCCTTAGTAGATCCGGGCACATAGGCAGTTAATTGGGTGCCCATATTCTTCACCAGAACAGAAGCCTGCCATCCCGCAGCAGAATCCCGATATACAACACCCACATCTACCGCAATGCCAGCACTGCGAAACATACCATAGTTAGACTGTATATATTTTAAGGTTACCCCTCCTGTAAAACGCTCTTTATACTGTTTACTAATCATCCCCTGCACCACAAAATCCATAGGTCTGAATTGACCGAGTATATTACCGGCCGCATCGGTTTGAGTAAGGTTACCATAAGTAAAGTAGTTAACACCTATACCCGCAGCACATCCTATGGAAGGAATTTGCGAAGCGGCTACCAGTGAATAATTGTTAATACCGGCAACCCAGGAGTTAAAAGTAGTGCTGATTTGACCATGATGCACCGAGCGCAACAGGGCAGGATTTTGAAAAGTTACAGAAACATCGTTGTTGATACCCGAGATATTCAATCCACCCAAAGCGGCAGTTCGGGCACCCACTGAATTATTAAGGAAGTTATATGCTGCATTGCCCCCCAGGGTTTGTGCACCCCCCTCTGCAACTAGGAGCCAGCCTGCCATAAGGAGAACCAATTTTCGCATGCGGCAAATTATGAGTCAAATCTAACAAACAATCTGCAACAATACTGATTATACCAATGCCAGATCAATCACCTGCTGCATAGTTTTTACATAATGAAAAGTGAGTCCTTTAATAAATTCCGGATCGATTTCACGGATATCCTTCTCGTTTTGTGTGCAAAGAATGATTTCTTTTAAACCGGCCCGTTTGGCTGCTAGAATTTTTTCTTTAATCCCTCCTACCGGCAGTACTTGTCCGCGCAGGGTTATCTCACCCGTCATAGCCAAAAAGGGTTTTACTTTTTTCCCGGTAAAAGCTGATACCAATGAGGTAAGCATGGTTATACCGGCGCTAGGACCATCCTTGGGGGTAGCCCCTTCGGGAACGTGCACGTGTACATTCTTTTTATCAAACAGGGTGGAATCTATACCGAATTTTTTGGCGTGGGCCTGCACATAACTTAAAGCCGTACTGGCACTCTCCTTCATTACATTACCCAGATTGCCGGTTAGCTTTAATTCTCCCTTTCCATCACTCAGCAGGGTTTCAATAAATAGGATATCGCCGCCCACATAGGTCCATGCCAAACCAACCGCCACCCCAGCCATTAATGCGGTTTTATACATTTCGTTGTTATACTTGGTGGGCCCTAGAATTTTTTCTACATCTGCCGGCGTTATCGTTGATTTTATTTTGCCTTTGGTAGCCAATTCCTTCGCCTGATACCGCATGATGGAAGCCAATTGCCGATCCAGTTCCCGCACCCCACTTTCGCGGGTATAATTTTCAATTACTTTTTCTAGCACACCTGCATTCAGTTGAAAGTTCGTATCCTTTAAACCATGCGCCTCTTTTTGCTTAGGCACTAAATGTTGTAAAGCGATTTGAATTTTTTCTTCGGTAGCATATCCACTCAAATCAATAATCTCTAAACGATCCCGCAGGGCCGGTTGTATTTGCTGGATATTATTGGCGGTAGCAATAAACAATACCTTACTCAAATCATATTCCAGTTCGAGGTAATTATCATAGAATGAATGGTTTTGTTCGGGATCCAGTACTTCTAATAAAGCAGAAGAAGGATCGCCGCGGAAATCGTTGCCAATTTTATCAATCTCATCCAAAATCATAACGGGATTAGATGATTTACATTTCCGGATATTCTGCACAATCCGGCCCGGCATGGCGCCAATATAGGTTTTCCGGTGTCCGCGTATTTCACTTTCATCGTGTAAGCCACCCAAACTTACCCGCACATATTTTCTACCCACTGCATGGGCAATGGAGCGACCTAAGGAAGTTTTACCAATTCCGGGAGGCCCTAAAAAACATAGGATAGGACTTTTCATATCCCCTTTCAATTTTAACACCGCCAAGTATTCGAGTATGCGGGTTTTTATTTTGTTCATGCCATAATGATCGTTATCGAGCACTTCGGCGGCATGGGTAAGATCGTAATTATCCAGGGTATATTCTTCCCAGGGAAGGTCGAGCATTAGATCGAGGTGATTGTACACCACCGAATAATCGGGCGTAGTGGGGTGCATGCGTTCTAGCTTGGCCATGCCATTTTTGAAAGCAATTTTAGCAGCTTCTGGCCATTTTTTCCCCTCGGCCTTCTTCTTCATGTCGGTGAGTTCGCGATCATTGGTATCACCACCCAATTCATCTTTAATACTCTTCAGTTGTTGCTGTAAAAAGTAGTCACGCTGTTGTTTGTCAATTTCCGTTCGGGTTTTATTAGTAACCTTATCTTTCAGCTCGGCAAACTGTAATTCTTTTTGTAAAATTTTAATCAGGTGAACGGTTCGTTCCTGCACCTGATCCATTTCTAACAGATGTTGCTTCTCTTGTAATTCACTGTTTAGGTTACTGCTAACGAAGTTTACCAAAAAAGTGGGGTTCTCGATATTCTTCAACACGATACCCGCCTCGGTAGGAATATTGGGAGAAAGTTGAATGATTTGGGTTGCCAGATCTTTTATGGTACTTACCTGTGCTTTAAACTCTTCCGAATCGGGAATCGGTTGATCGGGCAAAATATTGATAGTGCCTTTAAAATAATCTACCCCCGGAACCAAGGCACCTAAAGCAAACCGCTTTTTACCCTGAATAATAATGGTGGTTCCCCCATCGGGCATCTTAATTAGCTTAACAATTTTGGCAACCGTTCCGATGGCACATAAATCCTCAGCGGCAGGTTCTTCAATAGAGGCATCTTTTTGTGCAAGCACCCCGATTAATTTTTCTCCTTTATACGCATCATTTACGGCTTGAATGCTTTTATCTCTTCCCACGGTAATAGGTAGAACCACTCCGGGAAATAAAACGGTATTGCGCAGGGGTAAAATGGGCAACACATCAGGTACGGTAAGATTATTATCTAACTCAAAATCCTCCTCATTAAAGGGGATAATGGGCATAAAATCCGACTCTTCCTCACGACTATTGAAAAAATTATGTTGAGACATAGAAAGTAATATTACGACAAAATGACACACCCCGGTTTTTTTGTGGAACCGGTATGTATTTCAGGAATAGACAATATTAGTGCCATGCTGGTTAGGTGGGTGTAGGGAGTACAAACTGACATATTCCTATGCCGAAATAGGCAAAAATCACTACGATACCTGTAAAAAGGGCTGCTCTATTTTTTGCGGAAATAAATACGAACCGGAACGCCATTTAAGGAAAAATGCTCGCGGAGTTTGTTTTCGAGGTAGTTTTTATAGGGCGTTTTAATATCATCCGGATAATTGGTAAAGAAAGCAAACGAGGGAACCGGTGTAGGTAATTGGGTTACATACTTCACTTTCACTACATTCCCCCTAACTACGGGTGCGTGGTAAGATTCTACGGCTTTCAGCATTACTTCATTCAATTTTGCCGTTGGAATCTTTTGATTTCGATGGGCATATACTTCCAAACCTACCTCAATGGCTTTAAAAATCCTGGTTTTCTCTTTGGCTGAAATAAAAATTATGGGTACATCGGTAAATGGAGCCAGTTTTTGCTTCAACGCTTTTTCGTAGTCGCGGGCGGTATGGGTAGATTTTTCTACCATATCCCATTTATTCACCAACACTACTACGCCTTTTCCTTTGCGTACCGCTAAACTAAATATGGTAATATCCTGTGCGGTGATGCCTTTTACTGCATCCAGCACAATAAAGCATACATCAGCCTCATCCATGGCTCGAATTGCACGGATGATGGAATAAAATTCTAGGTCGTCTTTCTCTTTGCTTTTTTTACGAATACCAGCTGTATCAATCAACATAAACTCTTTCTGAAAGAGGTTATAATGGGTATGGATGCTATCGCGAGTAGTTCCGGAAATATCACTCACAATACTTCTTTCTGCACCAATCAGGGCATTCAGCAAAGAAGATTTACCAACGTTTGGTTGACCAACGATGGCAAATTTGGGGAAGCTGTCTTCGGGTATTTCACGGTCGATCACTTCTGCCGGAATGGGAGCGGTAATGGCATCGAGTAATTCGCCTGTGCCACTGCCGGAAATACTGCTGATAAAAAAAGTGTTTTCAAAACCCAGGGAATAAAATTCGGTGGCTTCTAATTCGCGGGTGCCGTTATCTACTTTATTTACCACCAGAAAAACAGGTTTACTGCTTCTACGCAGTAATTGGGCCATAGATTCATCCAGGTCGGTTATTCCGGTGGCCACATCCACCAGAAATATCAGGGCGTCTGCTTCTTCTACGGCAATATTCACCTGTGTGCGAATTTCGGCTTCAAACAGTTCGGTACCATGGGGTACAAATCCACCAGTATCAATTAGATTAAACACTTTGCCCGACCAATCGGCCACTCCGTATTGGCGGTCGCGGGTAACGCCACTTATATCATCCACAATAGCTTTTCGTTGTTCCAACAAACGGTTGAACAAAGTGCTTTTTCCCACATTGGGTCTTCCTACAATTGCAATAGTATAGCTCATAATAAAACCGTTAAATGTTCCCGCCGATTAGCGGTATCCATATTCTTTCAGCTGCATATCATTATCGCGCCATTTGGGGCGGACTTTAATAAAAAGTTCGAGAAAAATTTTCTGACCGATAAATGCTTCAATATCTTTTCTGGCGAGCATGCCAATTTGTTTAATCATACATCCCTTGTCACCAATTAGAATTGCTTTCTGCGATTCCCTGTTAACGATAATATCGGCCTGAATTTTTATTAGGTCAGTTTTTTCTTTGTATTCATTAACCATTATGGCCGTGTGGTAAGGGATTTCTTCACCAAACAGTTCGTATATTTTTTCGCGGATTAATTCACTTACAAAAAAACGGGTAGGCAAATCACTTAGGTCGTCTTCACTATAAAAAGGCATCCCTTCGGGGATGTACTTTAGTAAAACAGACAGCAGGGTATCGAGGTGATTTTTCTGCAGGGCAGAGATTTTCACCAGTTCTTTACAATAGGGTTTATCGGCAAAGAATGCTTCGGCTTCTTTTATTTTGCCATTGGCAGCCACATCAATCTTGTTCAACACTACTACGGAGGGAACTTTCAGTTTGAGTTCAGTAAAAATGGCATCTAGTTCGGCAAAATTATCATTGGCATCTACCAGTAAAATGGCCAGGTCGGCATCTTCTAGGGCCGATTTAACGGCTTCCATCATGCGGTGGTGAAGCTTATACTGGGGGTTGATGATGCCGGGGGTATCGGATAAAACCAGTTGGTATTCGCCGGGTTTATTCAAAAATGCCTTAATTCGGTGGCGGGTAGTTTGCACCTTGTGCGACACAATAGCAAGCTTCTCGCCCATCAGCGCATTGAGGAGCGTGCTTTTACCGGCATTAGGTTTGCCAAAAATATTTACAAAGCCCGACTTCATATAGTAAAAAAAAGGCCCAAAGGGCCTTAGTTTGGTTGCGAGGGAAGGGATCGAACCTCCGACCTTCGGGTTATGAGCCCGACGAGCTACCGCTGCTCTACCTCGCGATGTTTGGAGGGCAAAG
>JBBAJQ010000047.1:7660-17341 GCA_040403945.1 Sediminibacterium sp. | reverse complement strand
ACTACACGAGGAACAAAAAACAGCGTGAGAGCCTGTCCTCCTCCTTCACGTATTTTTATCTAATTTTACTCCATGACTCCCTACTCCCTCTCCCCCTCATTTGCTGCAGAAGCCGACCGGCAAGACCCACTGGCTACATACCGGGATAAATTTTACTTTCCGGAGAAGAACGGTAAACCCGTTATATATTTCTGTGGCAATTCTTTAGGACTGCAAGGGAAGGACGTACCCGAAGCCATGCAAACCGAATTGAACAGCTGGCGCGATTATGCGATTGGTGGATTTCAGCAGGGTGAACATCCCTGGCTTTATTATCAAGAGTACCTTTCTCCATCCATGGCTAAGGTGGTGGGTGCCCTGCCGCATGAGGTTACCGTGATGAATACCCTTACCGTTAACCTCCATTTGATGCTGCTCAGCTTTTATCGGCCCACTGATTCGCGCAAACTCATCCTGATGGAAAAAGGGGCATTTCCCTCCGATCAATATGCGTTGGAAACCTTGGTGAAACATTACGGACTCAACCCAGATGAAGTAATTGTTGAAATCGCACCCGCTCACGGTAATTTTTGTATCACCACCGATCAAATCACCCATACCATTCAACAACTCGGCGACCAACTGGCTATGGTAATGCTGGGAGGTATTCAATATTATACTGGTCAACTTTTCGATATGCCTACCATTACGAAGGCGGCTCATGAGGTTGGCGCCATTGCTGCCTTCGATCTGGCACACGCCGTTGGTAATGTGCCGCTGCATTTGCACGACTGGAATGTTGATTTTGCTGTTTGGTGTACCTATAAATACCTGAATGGTGGTCCGGGTTCTGTGGGTGGTGCGTATGTTCATGAAAAATATGCGCAGGATACCGAATTTCCCCGACTGGCAGGCTGGTGGGGGAATGATGAAAAAACCCGCTTCCGCATGGAAAAAGGCTTTATACCCAAACCTACCGCCGGTGGATGGAATATTAGCACCGCACAAGTATTGAATATGTGTTGTTTACGAAGTTCACTTACAATTTTTGATGAAGTAGGCATGGCTGCTATCCGCGAGAAAAGTATCCGACTAACTGGCTACCTCGAATTTCTGTTAAACAGCATCCCTACTTTACCCTGTACCATCATCACACCCTCCGATCCAACTCAAAGAGGGGCTCAACTATCGCTATATTTTAAAGAAAATGGTCGAGCTATTTTCGATCGGTTAATTCAACAGGGTATAGTGGTGGATTACCGTGAACCCGGTGTTATCCGCGTAGCACCATCGCCCCTGTATTGCCGCTACCAAGACGTATACGACTTTTATACCATCGTTACCCAAACCGATTAATATGCTTATCCACCATCCCATCACCTACCTGGCTTTAGGCGATTCTTATACCATCGGCGAGGGATTACCGCTGCACGATAGCTTCCCTTATCAGCTGGTTCAGTTGCTCAGGCAAAACGGTCAACATACCCATGCACCAGAAATAATCGCACAAACCGGGTGGACTACCCAGGAACTTGCCACCCATCTAATCCATACCCAACTAGAAGCCAGTTACGACTGGGTGAGTCTGTTAGCAGGCGTGAACAACCAATATCGAGGTTTATCGGTGGATGAATTTTCGGAGGAATATGAATTTCTAATTCATAAAGCCATCCACCTCTCTAAAACGGCCGAAAAAGGTGTATTTACTATCACTATCCCGGATTGGACACTCACTCCTTTTGGATTGAAAGACACAAAAGAGGAATCACGTGAACCTATAGCAGCTTTTAATACGCAAGTGAAAAGATTATCCGAAAAACTTAGGATTCGATGTGTAGATATTTCAGCAAGTTGCAACCATGCGGCTCAATCTGAAAGTGGTTTATGTAAGGATGGGCTCCATTATTCGGCTGCTACCCATGGGGATTGGTGTAAACTAATTATGGAAACTATCTTCCACTCATAACCCTGCTTGCTGTAGCAGATTTTTCATCGCTTGATGATATTGAGCCGCTACTATTTTTGCCTGCTCAGCAAAATCATCGCCCGAGGAAGCGTATTGAATGGCCCGACTGGCATTTACCAGCAAACCCCCTTCCCTATTGAGTGCCAGCTTTGATACCTCTTCTAAACTTCCCCCCTGTGCACCCACTCCGGGTACCAGGAAAAAATGCTCCGGAAATGCAGCACGGATAGGTTTAAATGACTCCGCCTGGGTAGCGCCCACCACAAACATTAGATTACCCGCATGGCCCCAGGAAGCAACTTTTTTCATTACCCTTTCGAATAAATACTCTCCCGTGTTGGCCAGTGCCAGCTGCTGAAAATCTTCGCTGCCCTTGTTAGATGTGAGTCCTAATACAATCGTCCACTTATTGTCGTATTCCAAAAATGGCCGCACACTATCTTCTCCCATATAAGGTGCCACTGTTATCGCATCAAAGGGCAATACTTCAAAAAAAGTCTTCGCATACTGGGCGGAGGTATTTCCAATATCCCCTCTTTTGGCATCAGCAATGGTAAAATGGGTAGAAGGGATAAATTCCAATGTTTGTTCCATCGCATCCCAACCCGCTCTTCCCTGTGCTTCATAAAAAGCAGTATTGATTTTATAGGCAACACAATGATCAAGGGTGGCTTCTACAATCGCACGGTTAAATTTTACCACGCCTTGCGGATCGTTTTTAAAAGGGGCAGGTAATTTGGTAGCATCGGTATCTAACCCTACACAGAGATAGGATTGCTTTTGTAAAATATGGGAAACCAGACTTGACTTATGCATAGTACTTTTCTATATCAATTGTTGAGCTCATACACTTTGTATCCCCAAGGTTCCAGAGTTACCGTTGGATTGGCTGCAAAGGTAACCGGTGCAGAAGAAAATAAATCGGTATAATTTCCGGAAATGGTATTGCCAGATAATGAGCAAGTAACCGCATTGGCCGTTACATTCACCACTACCAGCACTTTTTGTTTTTCGTAGGTACGCAGAAATGCGATTACCTGATCGGGTTGGTTAGTTGATATTGCCTGATAGGCTGCATCCGGACGAAGCGCCTTATTGCGCGCCCTTAGCTGGGTAAGCTTCTGATAAAAAGCAGCCCGCTCGAATTTTTTAAACACAATGGTATCCTTTTCAAAGAAAGGAATCGGCCGCAATATCGGCTCTTCTTGTCCACTATAAATAAGCGGTAACGAACGCGGCATCGTATGCGTTAAAACAGCAAAGGGTGTATGCGAAGCACCGGGCATGGTAGCATAATCGGCCTTGTTCCAGCTATTTTCATCGTGGTTGCTGGTAAACCAAAGTCGAATGGCATTGGCAGGTAAACTGGAATCCATCTTTTGTAATAATTGGGTAAGGTCGCTTGCTTTTTTCTTTCCGGCTGCAATATCCACCATCGTATGAAACTCAGGCCAGGCATAGGTTGCATCAAAACCAGCGGTATGCAACCAGGCCGAATCTGCTTCAGCCAGCATAAACAGGTTTTTCATTTTTTTCAGTGCCTGCACGCAGGGTATCCAGAACTGGTCTGCTTTGGGACCAACCGCATAATCGCAACGGAATCCATCGATATCGCTTTCCGTTACCCAGTATTTCATTTGAGCAATCATCGTATCCCTTAATTCGGTATTGGCAAAGTTGAGCTTACGGGTATCGGTCCAGTCGAACTGCGATACCGCCACCCCATTGCTATCCCGCACATAAAAATCCGGGTGCTTTTGTAACCAGTAATGATCGGCACCGGTATGATTGGGCACCCAGTCTATCATCACTTTCAACCCCTTTTCATGCGCCGTTTTTACCAGGTGCTTCCAGTCGTCCATCGTGCCAAACTCTGGATTGATGCCCGTATAATCTGCCACCGCATAATAACTACCCAGGGTTCCCTTTCTGTTTAGCTTGCTGATGGGCTGAATCGGCATAAACCAGATGGTATGCACACCCATATCTTTTAGCCGGTCTAGATGCGCTTCAAATGCGCGAAAAGTTCCTTCTGGCGTGTATTGCCGCACATTCACCTCGTAAATATTGCCCTGTAACATCCAAGCCGGGTGGCCATTGATTTGCAGGGTATCTTTTGTATCCGCAACCGAAGTGTTGATTTTACAGGAACTGAAAAAAAGCATTACAGCTAAAAAAGGTATAAACAGCCTCATATGGTATGATTTAATAATTAAAAGTAATAAAGTATGCCGAATTAAAGCATAGAAAGCTATTGGTTACCTAATCGAATAACCCCAAATCACTAATCATAGGGGTTGATTAATGGCAACCTGGAATCTCGTACCTTTAAAAAATGAAATATGGTTTAGTATTATTACTATGGTTTGCTGCCTGCACCCAACCCAAAACAGATACAGCCACTTCTGCTTCGGCTTTGGATGCCGGAAGAGGATATTTACAAGCTTGTTTACAAGGTGATTTTACCACGGCTGCCGGATACCTGCCTGCCGATAGCATCCTGAAACATCAATTGATGCTGCAGGAACTGGATTACCGAACCCTTGATCGGGAGGGTCGACAAATGAAAAGAACGGCTTCACTTCAAATTCATGCCATCAATGATATCACGCCGGATCAGGTGCAGTTTATTTACAGTTTTTCATTTTCTCCGCAGATAAAAGATACCTTAGTAATTGAAAAAAAATCAGCCGGATGGCTGATCGTTTCCCAATAATTAGCCCATGCTATTGAAACAACTCTTATTGGCAGGATTGGGTGGGATGATTGGAAGCATACTGCGTTTTTTAGCTGGCATCGCTTTCCGCAGTGCGCTTTTCCCCTTCTCAACCCTACTAGTAAATCTTTCGGGTTCCTTTCTGATAGGGCTCTTTATGGGATGGTACACCCGAAATGCCATTAGCGGAGATGCAAAAATTTTATTGGTAACCGGTATCTGTGGCGGGTTCACAACGCTCTCTGCCTTATCCTGGGAAAACTTACAACTATTGCAAGAGGGCAAATACGGTTTATTGATTGGCTATTCTTTGATAACAGTTATTGGCGGATTGGCTTGTGTGGCTATCGGCTATTATATTTCAAAATAAACTTACTATGATACCTACCCATGTTTTACACCCCTGGCACGGAGTACCCAGCGGAGAACAATCTCCCCGCGTAGTAAATGCCATCATCGAAATTCCCCAGGGATCGAGATGTAAGTATGAGATTGATAAGAAGAGCGGACTATTGAAACTAGACCGGGTAATTTTTTCCTCCTTCTATTATCCCATCAATTATGGATTTATTCCGCAATCCTATGGCGGAGATAAAGACCCCTTGGATATCCTGGTAATTACTTCCCTGCCCGTACAACCCTTAACGCTGATGGAGGCTAAAGTTATTGGGGTAATGCAGATGGTAGACGGAGGAGAAAATGATGATAAAATAATTGCCGTTGCAGCTAAAGATCCGGGCGTAAATCACTACAACAATATTGAAGAACTACCCCGACATTTTTTTGATGAGCTGCGGCATTTTTTTGAGGAATATAAAAAGCTGGAAAATAAAACCGTTCTGGTGGAAGATTTTGGCGACAAAGCCACTGCCCTGAATATTATTGAAGAAGCCATTCGTTTTTACCAGGAAACTTTTGGTGGAACTAAATAACCCATTTGCCATTTTTTTAAACCACCTGAGAAAGATGTATACCTATTTGATATTAATATTGATTGGGCTCGTTGCAGGCTATATTAGCGGCCTTATTGGCATTGGCGGCGGCGTATTTATTGTTCCGGCGCTGGTGATGTTGTTGGGGTATAGTCAAAAAGCAGCACAGGGCACTTCTCTGGGTATTTTACTATTACCGGTGGGCATTTTAGCAGTATATAAATATTATCAACATGGATATGTTAATCCAGGCTCTGTGTTGGTGATGGCGGGTGCCTTTTTGGTGGGAAGTTTATTAGGCAGTCAACTCGCCATGAACTGGAGCGACCAGTTGGTAAAAAAAGCTTTTGCCATTATTCTGTTGATTATTTCACTGAAAATGCTGGTTTTAGATGATTATCTGGCCCGCAGAGAAAGAGAAAAACAAAACCAACCAGAGAAAATAACCGAAGTGAGCAAAAAAATGCCCTAAGCTTATTATCTTTGCAAAAATTCTGAAGGAATGGAAACCAATACAAGTACTACTAAAGCCTGGACATATTTCACCATCTGGTTCGTGATCCTGGTATTACTGATGATTTACTACCGCCAATTCTTCTGGCTGGCTTTGCCGGGTGTTTGCACACACTTTGCAAAAGGTCTCCGCCTTTTCTAATCCGGATCTCAACCATTTTATCTGGGGTAGCGCTTAATTATCCTAAGCGTGTGCGTTCTCAGCTCCGTATCCCGATTAATGATACCCCATTGATCTATAGTATCTATCCGTACTTTACCGGAAGCATGAATAATTTCATGGTTATTTAGTAACAGGCCTACATGAGTGATAGTTCCTTCTGCATTGTTGAAGAATGCCAAATCACCGGCACAGGATTCTGCTAAAAAACCTACATCCTCGCCCTGCTTGGCCTGATCGCCGGAATCACGGGGTAATTTCTTTCCAAAATACCGGTATACCTGCTGACTGAATCCACTACAATCAATCCCAAATACCGACTTACCACCCCATAGATAAGGTACATTTAGATAGGAAGCTGAGATAGCCAAAATAGCCGATTCGGAAAAGGGAATACTACCAGCCGTATGCGATGTTCCAGCATAGGTAAATGGGGGTTCAGTAATTCCTTTCCAATTACTAATCGGTACCCCCATGGGCAAATGAATAGCTGCATCCCGCAGCATTCCTGAATTGATATATGAGGATGTGAGAATTTCGGGTTCCTCTACTGGAAAATTTCCCCCAAGTTCGGTTAACTGACTGCGCTGGCACCATCCGGTATAAGCATCATATTCGTTTTTCACTAACAGAAAATCGCCAGATGATTCAATTAATTGTACGCGTTCACCAAATAACAATTGACTTACCATTTCACTGCGGTGTGCTGCTTCTTTTCGCATGGGAGCAACCGGTACAGAACATATCCAACCAAACATGTGATTATTTTATAACAAGTTATGGAATTTTATTGGGTAAGCATCTTATCTTTAGAACAACAGCAATACTGTGGGCAAATCAGCAGAACACCATATGACCGATGAGGAACTGTTGGAAAAGTTCTACGAGCAGTACGATAATTATTGGCTCGGCATCTTATTACCCCGCTATACCCTACTCTTGTTGGGGGTATGTATGAAGTACTTGAAAAATTCGGAACTGGCCAAAGACATGGTACAGCAGGTGTTTTTAAAAACACTTACCGAACTCTCTAAATATCGGGTAGAATATATCAAGAGCTGGTTATACCAGGTGGCAAAAAATGATTGCCTGATGCACCTGAGAAAGAAAAATATTTACTTCACCGAACTGCCCGAAACCATTAGCTACGCTGAAGAGGATGGATATTCATTTTTAGAAAAAGAACAGAGCTTTTTACTGCTCGAAAATGCAATAGACGCGCTGAATCGGGAACAAAAAACCTGCATCACCCTGTTCTATCTGCAAAAGAAAAGCTATATTGAAATTACTGCCAGCACCGGATATAGCCTGCTGTCGGTAAAAAGTCATATACAGAATGGAAAAAGAAACCTGAAGATTAGTTTGGATAAAAAAATGAACCGAGGTTATGAATAATCAATCGCCAACGGATAAGGTTCCCATGGAATTGGATAACGAATTGTTATCTAAATTCATCTTGGGAAAAGCTACGGAGGCAGAAATCGCTCAGTTACAGGAGGCAGCTGTTGCTTCACCTTCCCTGCAGGATGCTTTGGAGGGATTACAGAATTTTGAACATCCTGCAGATATTCCCGTGCTTACCCAGCAAATCAATCAGCAATTGGGCCTGTTAACCCACAAAAAGAAACCTGCCCGAATAAAAAAAAGAAGGACTGACAATTTCTGGCCGATTGTTTCAGTTTTATTGGTGATCACGCTGGCACTTGTTGCATTTGTATTGATCCGTTTTTATTTCCCTCCAAAATAAGCCCTTAAACACGCGTTAATCTTTGAATAAGGGTTGAATGTTCTGGAAATTCGGCAATCAGTTGGTTACGTTCTGCCAATTCGAAATCAGCAAAATCAAATCCCGGTGCCACCGTGCAACCTACCAGGGAAAAAGTACCACCCGATTTGGTTTCTGAAGCAAACCAATATCCCGCAGGAACCACCGCCTGAAATACGCCGGTACCATTAGGATCGTTTCCCAATTCAATAATACTGTAGTCGCCAGTAACATCATTAATCATATGTACCCATAAAGGATCGCCCGTATAAAAATGCCAGCACTCGTCACTTTTAATTCTGTGAAAAGCAGAAAAATTAGCGGCAGTAATCAAAAAATATATAGCCGTACTCATCGATCTGCTTCCAGTAAAGCGATCTGGAATACAGCCGGATTCTAGGGTTTCAGTTGAGCGATAGTTTTCTTTATAAAAGCCCCCCTCGGGATGGGGCAGCAATTGAAGTTTATCCACCCACTGTTTGATGATGTTTTCCATAGTCGGTAAGTTACTGTAAATCGGGTTTCCCAAAAAAAGTACCGTATATTGAGTATTATTTTTAGCCCATGAAAAAGATTTATCTGCTTAGTTTTTTGTGTGTGATGATATGCATCTCCTGTAAAAGAATGCCTGCTGCTTCTGCTTCTTCAAGCAGTACCCTCCAAACCGGTGCCGAACAAACACAACAGTATCTACCCTACCTCAGCGGCAAACGGGTAGCCCTTTTGGCGAATCAAACCTCTATCATCGGTAATGCGCACCTGGTAGACTCCCTTCGTAAACTGGGCGTAAACATTGTAAAAGTATTTGGCCCCGAACATGGCTTTCGCGGAAATGCCAGTGCCGGAGCCAAGGTTTCGGATGAAGTAGATTCGGCTACCGGTATACCCCTCATCTCGCTATATGGCGGTAAATCCAAACCCAGTAAAGAAGACCTAGCAGATGTTGATATTATGATCTACGATTTACAAGATGTGGGCTGCCGTTTTTACACCAATATCAATGCCCTGGCACGATTAATGGAAGCTTGTGCAGATAATAATAAAGAACTGCTCATCCTCGACCGCCCCAATCCCAATGGCTATTTTGTAGATGGTCCCATACTGGATATGAAATATAAATCTGGCATCGGCATGTTTCCCATTCCCATCACACATGGACTAACCATCGCTGAATTCGCTGGCATGTTGAATGGAGAAGGCTGGCTGGCAAATGGCGTAACCTGTAAAATAAAAGTGATACCGGTTGCCAATTACAATCATTCGATGCAATACACCCTTCCGGTTAAACCTTCGCCCAATTTGAATAGTCAACAATCCATTATTTTATATCCCTCTCTCTGCCTGTTCGAAGGAACCATCCTGAGTCAGGGCCGAGGAACCTATTTTCCGTTTACCGTATTGGGTAGTCCCCTACTCGAGGGTAAATATCCTTTTTCATTTACGCCGGTTGGTATCAAAGGCATGGCCGAAACACCCCTGCACATGAACAAGACCTGCTATGGTTTGGATTTAAGAACAGCAAATCCACGGGATGTGATCAAAAAGAAAAAGATTAATCTTCAATGGATGATAGAGCTATACAATGCCTATCCGGAAAAAGATAAGTTTTTCGATTATAAGCAGAGTAATCAAATGGGAAATATCGACAAA
>JBBAJQ010000047.1:5707-7560 GCA_040403945.1 Sediminibacterium sp. | reverse complement strand
GCTTCCGTAAGTCCGGGATAATAAAACCCGCGATCACCCGCCATTCCACAACAGGAAGCCTGATGGGGTATCACACATACCTCCGCACAGGCATTACCTACGGCCCGGAATTTTTCTGTTAATCCCATTTTATGCAAACTACATACCGGATGTAAGGCAATTTGTTTTTTGGGTTGGGTGATGGGTAACCGGGGCATCAACCAATCTGCTACCAATTCTACCGAATCGATGAATTGTAATTTTTCGAATCGGACACGATTTTCATCTGTTAAGTAAGGGGCACATTGCCGGATTGACTGTGTGCAAGAAGATACATCCAATACAATCGGCACTTTCCCCTGTTTGCTCCAGTTCCAGCAATCTTCGATGGTTTTATTGATGGTAACCTGATAGGCTGGGTAAAATCCTTTGGAAGAAAAAAGTTGTCCGCAACAGGTACCCCCGGTTTTATCGGGAATGAACAATGGCAAATTAGCCCGCTCGCAAAGTTCCTTCATCACGGTAACTGAATCCTGCGGGTCTTCTATATCGCTTCCCATCATGCGGGTAATACAGGTAGAAAAATACACGAGTTGATAATCTACTGGCTGATGGGGCTGTATCCGAACCGGTGTAGTAAGCTGGTTTAAATACATGGGAAAACCCTTCCAACCTTTCCTAATAAATTGGGTAATTCGATATAAAGTAGCTTTACCAAATAACTGGTTAACCAAATTGCCCAAGCGCAAGGCTATTTGCACAGAAGCGGCTACCCAACTGAAATTCCGTGCCACCCAAAGTGAAATGCGATTTTGCAAGGGCGAATGATTTTCACTTCGCAGACGCTTGATTAAATCCCCAGTATTAATGGCAACCGGACAATCCACCGCACACATACCATCTACTGCGCAGGTATCCATTCCGGCATATTGATATTGATCGAGCAATTGCTTGTAATCAGCAGTTTGCTTGTCTGCCTGCAACCTTTGTAAAGAACGTCGCACCTGAATGCGTTGGCGGGGTGTAAGGGTGAAGTTGCGGGAAGGACACCGATTTTCGCAGTATCCACATTCTACACAACGATCTACCTCTTCCTCTACAATCGGATTGGTTTTTAGGTTTTGTAAATGACAGTGGGGGTCGGTATTAATAACCACACCAGGATTTAGTATATGATGCGGATCAACCAATTCTTTCAGTTCCTGCATGATTTGAAAAATCTCCTCACCCCACTCCACTTTTACAAAAGGCGCAATTTGTCGGCCCGTACCATGTTCAGCTTTCATGGAGCCTCCATACTTGTGTAAAATGATATTTGCCAGTTCCTGATTAAAGGCATCAAATATTTCTATGGAAGGCGCATCGTTAACCGACTGCGTTATTAAAAAATGTATATTTCCTTCTTTGGCATGACCAAATATAATCGCATTGTGATATCCAAAACGATGAAATAAATCTTGTAAATCAGTAACCGCATTGCCCAAATGTTCGATAGGAACTGCCACATCTTCTAAAAGGGCAGTCGTACCTTTTTTTCTAACTGCTGCCACTGCAGGATAGAGACCCTTGCGCAGTTTCCATAACTTGGCTTGCTGACTATAATCGGTACTAAATTGAGGCGTGCTTAGTAAGGGAATATTTTCTAACACCGGAAGGGCACTTGCAAACAGTTGATCCAGGGCATCTTTAGTAGCAGACTGAAACTCGCATAAAATTGCTGTTGCCTGTTCGGGTAATGCGGCTATTTCGGGTGGACAATCAGGCAAATGTTCAATCGAACGGAGTGCAGCCCGATCCATTAGCTCTAAAGCTTCGGCACCGGTTAACTGAAGGGAAGGGATAGCATTCGCAGCCGAAACAGGAGAATCGAAAAA
>JBBAJQ010000047.1:0-5607 GCA_040403945.1 Sediminibacterium sp. | reverse complement strand
TCCGTTCGGAAGCACAAGGGTGATAGACTGCAAGGTATGATAAGCATTGTGCACCACCCCACAACACATGCCACTGCTGTTGTTAGATAAGATACCACCCATCATAGCAGCAGTTATGGATGCCGGATCTGGACCGATTTTGGTACCAAATTTTTGGAGGGCAATATTCACATGCGATCCGATGGCACCTGGTTGTACATACACTTGCTTACCATCTTGTAGTGGTTGAATTTTTTTGAAGGAACGACTGATATCTACCAGAATACCATCGGTAATGGATTGACCGCTCAGACTGGTTCCTGCGGCGCGAAAAGTAAGGGGAATATTGTTTTCAGTACAAAAACGGAACAGGGCAATAATATCGTCGGTAGTTTCAGGAAACACAATAGCTTTTGGGAGCAAAAAATAAAATCCCGCATCAGCCGCATGGGCATGCCGATCGATTAACGAATCGGTGATCAACCGGGGATGAATGATTTTACCAAGTTCCTGCGCTATTTGCATACTATCAATTAGAAACAATTTTAGAAATCAGTAACCCAACATTTAGGCATGGGTTGCCAGTGCCTGGTATAATATTTCAACCGGATGATACGCAACCACTCCGGTACCATCTTTAATCTGGTGGCGACAACTGGTTCCGGGGGCGACGGTAATTACATCCGGCTTTTTATTTCTTACCGCCGGAAATAATACCAGTTCCCCAATTTTATTACTCACTTCAAAATGTTCTTTCTCATACCCAAAAGAACCCGCCATTCCACAACATCCGGAAGGAATTACTGATACAGTATAATTAGTAGGTATCGATAGCATTGTAACGGTATCGGTTAATTTAGCCAGTGCTTTTTGCTGACAATGTCCGTGCAACTGTATCTCTTTTCCCTCGCCGGTAAACTGATCAACCGAAATATTGCCAGCTTTGAATTCTGCTGCGAGAAACTCATCAATCAAAAAACTATGCTTTGCCAGTTCCTGAGCGGCAGGCAACCATTTTTCCGATGCCAAATCAGGATATTCATCTCGAAAAGTAATAATAGCTGATGGTTCGATGCCTAACAGCGGAGTTTCGGCCGAAATTAAGGGGGATAAAAATTCAATATTGCGGTTGATAATTTCAGCAGCTTTTTTTACCAGTCCTTTCGATAGCCATGTTCTGCCACTTTCTACATGCTGGGGAATAATCACTTCATATCCTAACTTTTCTAATAATGCAACGGCTTTTTTACCAATGTTTACATCGTTGTAATTGGTAAACTCATCGCAAAACAGGTATACTTTTTTATGGGTTGAACTGGTTGGCTTTTTTCGGGTAGTAAACCATTTGTGCAAAGTTTGAGATGCGAGAGTTGGAAGAGAGCGTTCAGTTGCAAATCCGGCTGTTTTCTTCAAAAGTTTAGACATTAGCGGATTGGTGACCATAAAATTATATACAGAGGGCATCAACATACCCAATCTAGACAGTTGCGAAAAACGGGCAATCAGCTGAGAGCGAAAAGGAACTCCGTTGGCATCGTAATACTGCTGTAAAAATTCGGCTTTCAGTTTCGCCATATCTACATTCGAGGGGCACTCCGATTTACAGGCTTTGCAACTGAGGCAGAGATCCATCACTTCGTAAATTTCTTGTTGATCGAAGCGATTAATTTTAGTGGAGCGGGTTAGGTATTCACGCAGCACATTGGCGCGTGCCCGGGTAGTATCTTTTTCATCACGGGTGGCCATAAATGAGGGGCACATGGTACCGCCGGATAATTCGGTTTTACGGCAATCGCCCGAACCATTGCATTGTTCGGCGTGTTGTAAAATATTTTGACCATAAAAACGAAAATAGGTAGGTGTTGTATAAGCAGGGGCTCCGGGCTCGTAACGCAACGAGCTATTCATAGAGGGGGTATGCACAATTTTTTCGGGATTGAATATTCCCCGGGGATCCCAAACCTCTTTGAGTTGAACGAATCGCTGATAGTTATGGGTGCCTACCATTTGTTCGATAAATTCTCCGCGTAATCGTCCATCACCGTGTTCGCCACTTAACGAACCTTTGTATTTTTTTACCAGGGTGGCTACTTCTGCAGCGATGGTTTTAAATAAGGCATTACCCTCCTGTGTTTTTAGATTGATGATGGGGCGAAGATGCAGTTCACCCGATCCGGCATGGGCATAATGAACAGCATGGAGATTGTATTTAGCTAAAATTTGATTGAAATCTCGTATATATTCCGGCAGATCTTCCACGCGTACTGCTGTATCTTCAATTACCGGAACGGCTTTTTCATCACCGGGAAGATTACTCAATAATCCCAATCCTGCTTTACGAAGGTTCCAGATTTTTTTGGTGTCGTTGCCAAATAAAACAGGAAAATGATAGCCCAAACCGTGTTGGCGAAGTGTTGCTTCTACCTGGGCAGTGATGGCGAGGATTTGATCGCGGGTATCTCTGCAAAATTCAATCACCAAAATAGCACCCGGTTCGCCCTGCACAAAGAAACGGTTTTGTGCTTGCTCGCGATTGTCTTTGGTGCATTCCAAAATATAATGGTCAATCAACTCACAGGCACTGGGTTTAAAGCCAACAGCCAGCACATTGGCACGCAACGATTCGTCTATAGAATTAAAATGTACACAAAGTAAGCCGGTTTCTTTTGGCGGAAGGGGCACCAGTGATAATTTTGCTTCGGTTATCAAACAAAGCGTTCCCTCCGAACCGGCAATTAATTGACAAAAATTAAAGGTTGGTCCGCCCGCCTCAAAAGGATCGGCATTCATTAACATATCCAATGCATACCCCGTATTTCGCCGGTCTATTTCGGGATGCGGGAAATGCACTGTGATTTCATTGCGAACCGCCGGAGAGCTGAGTAATTGACGGATATGGCGGTAGATATTTCCTTCCAATGTGGGCAATTCGCATTTCGCATGAAACTGGTCGGTAGTAATATCGCCAAAAACTACTTGAGAACCGTCTGATAACAGTGCAGTAACCTCTAATAAATGTTCTCGGGTGCTTTTATATAAAATAGAATTAGAGCCGCAGGAATTGTTTCCAATCATTCCTCCAATCATGGCCCGGTTGGCAGTGGATGTTTCCGGGGCAAAAAACAATCCATGGGGATGGAGCCACTTATTCAAATCATCGCGAATAACTCCCGGCTCAACCCGCACCCACTTTTCAGCTACATTTAATTCGAGTATCTTAGTAAAATGGGGTGAAATATCAACAATTATCCCCTTGCCAACTACTTGCCCGGCCAGTGAGGTTCCGGCAGCCCTAGGAATCAGCGATATTTGCTGCGTTTTTGCAAATTGAATCAGTTCAATCAGGTCGGTCTTGCTAGCTGGAATGGCTACCGCATCCGGCATTTCCCGATAGGCAGAAGCATCAGTGGCATAAATGATCTTATCTGCCTCGCTTGTGCGTAATTCACCCGCTAATTTTTTCTGTAATTCTGCAAACTGAACCAACATGCCGCTGTGATTTCGGGATAAAGCACAAATTTAAAGCAAAACAGGCAGTAATCGTAGGAATAAAGCAATGCCTATGGGTTTAGATTGCTGCTTTGCAGGAATGCTAAAAACAACAAAAATGGGGGTTAACTAGAAATTATCTGCTTGCCGATAAGCTTCTATCAATGCCAGCTCGCCTTCTTTACCCTTACCGGCAATTCCGTGTTCCATTCCATATATACCCCGATAGCCCTTTTGATGGATATACTTGAAGATATTTTTATAATTCATTTCACCGGTGCCGGGTTCTTTTCTGCCCGGATTATCGCCAATTTGAAAGTAGGCAATCTCATCCCAAGTAGCTTCTATATTTTTAATGATATTACCTTCATTGCGCTGCATATGGTACATGTCGAACAAAATTTTACAAGCCGGGCTATTCACTGCTTTACAAATGGCATAGGTTTGATCGGAATGGCGAAGAAACAAATCGGGTGTGTCGCTCAGCGGTTCTAAAACCATTACCAGATTATGGGGTGCTAATATTTCGGAACCAAGGCGGAGAGATTCGATAACGCGAGCGGTTTGCACACCGATTGACTGCGAGCGATCGTAATTGCCCGGCACTACCGTCATCCACTTAGCACGGGTTCTTTTAGCAACTTCAACGGCTTCTTTACAAAAAGTTACAAATTTATCTCTCCACTCTTTTTTACCACTGGTGAGGGAAGTTTGCAGGGGCCATTTATCGAATTGAATCACAAAAACGCCCATTTGCATGCCCAATTCGGCGAGGGTATCACCTATTTTTTGTTGCATTTCTGGCGTACGATCCATCATGCCATTGTCTTCAATAGAGCGAAACCCCATGGAATGCGCATATCTTATCTGATCGATGAAATTTTCGCCTGCCATATTTTTGAACATTCCATCATGAAAAGCATAATTACGCTTGAAGGGTTCTCCAGCGCTAGCAGTAGGTAAGGAGAATGTATTTTTATTTCTCCATCCCAAGCCCATAAAAGCAGCACCTGCCAATAAAGAGTTGGCAACAAAATTTCTTCTTTGCATAACGATTATTTATAGCTCAATTTAATCATTTACTTTCGATTATGCGATTGGGTAAACTATTTCTTTTCTTTCTAGTTCTCCTGGGATTTTCTTTGCCATCCCCCAAAGCCCAGTTGCGGCGGTTTCATTTTGTGCAGGAGAAAATGGGTTCCCCCTTCCACTTGCTATTTTATCATACAGATAGTACATCAGCCGTTGGCTTCGGAGAAAAATGTTTCGCACTGGTGGATTCTCTCAACCATATTTTCAGCGATTACGATTACCAAAGTGAAGTTAGCAACATCAATCGAACAGCATTTACAAAAACCGTATCAGTATCCCCGCAAATGCAGGATTTATTATGTAAGTCGATGCAGGCCTACCAACTGAGTAACGGCATTTTTGATGTAGGATTGGGCAGCATTACCCAAATCTGGAGGAATGCCAGAAAAATCAGGGAACTACCTTCCGACTCGATGCTGCAGGAAGCCAAAATACATGCGGGCCTTAAGTGGGTTAGCTTTAGCTGTGCCGGAAATACGATTGGTTTTCTGCAACCCAAAATGCAGCTCGATTTCGGAGGAATTGCAAAAGGCTATGTGGCACAAAAAGTTATTGAACGTTTACAAAGTTGGGGTATCCATAGTGCATTGGCAGATGCAGGAGGTGATATAGTAACATCAGAAGCTCCACCCGGAAAAGAGGGCTGGCAAATTGCCATCAACCGGCCTGAAGAAAAGGAGGCATTGTTAGAAAAAAAGTTATGGGTAAAGAACAAGGCAGTTGCCACTTCGGGAGATAGTTTTCAGTTGCTGGAAATAGATAATCTTCGCTATTCACATATTTTAGATCCGCATACCGGGAAAGGAATAACCAATGGTAAAAATGTAACTGTTATTGCAGCCGATGGAGCTACTGCTGATTGGTTAGCTACTGCTTGTAGTATTTTAGAAACAAATGATGCACTGGCACTTGCCAAAAAATGTGGAGCTGAACTATTAATTACCCAACTTATCGGTGGAAAAATAGCGTATGCGCAAACGCAGGGATTTTGGAAATAAGGGAATTATTATAATTTTCATACTTTTAAAAATAATCATATCGAAAAAA
>JBBAJQ010000046.1:0-17720 GCA_040403945.1 Sediminibacterium sp. | reverse complement strand
TCCATTCCACTTATTTATATGCATTGGTATTAATGTTGTTTACATTTATAATAATAAGAATAACACTTTAATTAAAAAAGCAGGCATATGCAGCCTGCTTTTTACTGTAAGGGTAGTAGGTAGGTTACATTATCCCAATGGTTTTCTCCCTTGCACTGATGCTAAATTGCAATAAAAAAATATCTGTTTGATTAATTTCAATGCCCTCGGTAAGTTGCTAGAGATTCCGGAAAAAGTGTTGCAATACTGTTATAAGAAATTCAGTTTGGCAAACGAACAAGTACAGCAACTAATTATGTCATCCTTCTTAACCAAAGAGTATAAAGAGCAATACTGGCAAATCTGGCAAAAGAAGCAAGAGATTTTTTTAAATAAATAGCAGTATAAAATAAATCGAAAAACTGATGGAATTCTTACAACATAGGTAAGCTATAAATGTATCGGTAAATCAACTATTCCCTTATAATATCCAGTTAAATTGGTATTCTATTGGCGCTTTAATACCTGAGCGTTCAGCAATTTTTTTAAATCTTTCTGGAAGTGACATTAGATAATCTCTGCCTTTTTCTGCTGCATTATTCAAATTGCAGATATTGCTAATATTCCATTCCTGGATAAGCGATTCCAAGATGTAGGTATAATCCATGGTTGTATATACGCCTAGCCGTTGAGCTGCATCGCTAAAATGTGACCAAGTTGTACCAATTTTTTCGCCTTGTTGCCGCATGAAATGGGCGGGCATCACAATTTTTTTCCGCATCATATTTTCAAAAGCCAACATCATTTCGCTGGGATCAATTTCAAATATTTGACTCACAAAACTTTTATAGGCTTTTGCATGGCGGGCTTCATCTGCCGCAATCACCCCACAAATTTTAGACAACTGCTCATTGCCATGCTTTTTGGCTATGGTAGCCGTTCTTCTGTGTGATATATTGGTAGCTAACTCTTGAAAGGATGTATATACAAAGTTTTTGTATGGATCCCTTGCGGTTCCAATTTCCATACCATCCGCAATCAAATGTTGCGTAGTAATTTCCATTTGTTTCATATTTACCCTGCCAGACAAATAGATATACTTGTTTAATAGATCTCCATGTCTGTTTTCTTCGGCAGTCCACATTCTAATCCATTTACTCCAGCCTTGTGGCTCCGCTTTGCTGATACCTTCAACATCCGTTAGCCAGCTTTCATAGGTTGGAAGGGCTTCTTCTGTTATGATATCACCTACTAAAACTGCCATATAATCGTAAGGCAATTCCTTACACTGCTGCTGTATTTCCTTAATTTCCTTAGTAAATTCTGGGTTATTGCTCTCAGGTAAAAAATCTGCTGGTTGCCAATTGGTATCTATATTTTTTAAAAATTCTCCAATGATGGTTTCTATTTTTTGAGCTAAAAATTGCATTACTTCAATTCTTATTGGATTCAATGTCATGGTACAGTAGAGATTATTTGTTCTTTTTTACGTAGGGGATCAAGCGTTAAAGATACGGATTATCTAGAGTGATTGTTTAGGGATGTATTGTAAGCTTGATATCTATACATTATACGCCACCAAAAAATTTTAGACGATTACTCCTAAATCGGCTAACAATTTTATTTAGGTACTCCTAAATTGGGATGGATAATTAAGATATAATTTTCCGTATCGTTCCATTTGCACAACAATAAACGCCCATTGCTTAGAAAGCCAAATTATTGACACAGTCGAAACATTTTAGGATCAATATATACTAATATTAAATAATAAGTGTATTTAATAACGAACGTTTGTTAATTTGCGGCTTTATATTATTTTAGTACTCCAATATGAATACTTTCAACGATTTTAATAATGAGCAAGTAGCTAAGCTTCCCTCACATCTTAAGAAATATATTGTTGAACAAGCATATGATAAATATACCCCTGTTGATCATGCGGTTTGGCGGTATGTGATGCGTCAGAACTATGCGTATTTAAAAGATGTTGCTTACTATCCCTATATACCTGGACTAAAGAAAGCTGGGTTAACGATTGAAAAAATACCCAGCTTGCAGGAAATAAATGATTCTTTGTCGCTAATTGGTTGGGGAGCAGTTACTGTGGATGGATTTATCCCTCCTGCGGCTTTTATGGAATATCAGGCATGCAGGGTGTTGGTGATTGCGGCTGATATCCGACAACTGGAACATATTGAATATACATCTGCGCCAGACATTATTCATGAATCAGCTGGACATGCACCCATTATTTGTGATGCGAAATACAATCAATATTTAAGTTATTTAGGGTCTATTGGAACCAAGGCTTTATTTTCTTCCAAAGACTATGCCCTGTATGAATCTATTCGCCAGCTATCCATTTTAAAAGAAACTCCGCATGTAAACAAAGCAGTTTTAGCGGCTGCAGAAGAGGAGGTTTTATTTAATCAGCAAAATTTGGGAACACCTTCCGAAATGGCGCTTTTAAGCAGATTGCAATGGTGGACGGTAGAATATGGTTTAATTGGCAGCTTAGAAGAACCTAAAATATATGGGGCGGGATTACTTTCCTCCATTGGGGAAAGTTCATCTTGTATGCAACCTTCTGTTAAAAAAATATTTTATACCATTGATGCGCTCGATTACGGATACGATATAACTAAAGAACAGCCTCAGTTGTTTGTAACCCCTACTTTTCAAAATTTGATTGATGTACTTGAGCAATTTGAAAGTCGTATGGCTTTCAGGGTAGGGGGTATGGAAAGCGTATTAAAAGCTATCGAGTGTAAAAACATTTGTACGGCTTCTTATAGTTCGGGATTACAGGTGTCTGGTGTATTTAGTAAGGTGTATAGTGATAAAAATGGCCATATAAAATACCTGAATACTACCGGCCCTACTTCCTTATCATATAATTATCAGCAACTTTCGGGGCATGATCATCAATACCATACAGCTGGTTTTGGATCCCCTGTTGGTAAATTAAAAAACACCGATACCAGTCTGGAATATTTTACTCCGCAACACTTATCAATGCATGGTATAACAGAGCAAAAACGGGTGATTTTGGTTTTTGAAAATGGGATAGAGGTTGAAGGGAAGTTAATCAGTAGTTTATTTCGAGAGGGCAAACTTGTTTTGTTAACTTTTACCGATTGCACGGTGAAAGATTCGGATGGATTTGTTTATTTTGAACCTGCCTGGGGAAACTATGATATGGCAGTTGGGGCAGATATTGTTTCTGTTTTTAATGGTATGGCCGACAAAAGTATTTCTGTAGATCAATTATATGTTTCTTCGGAAAGAACACACCAACAGAACTATACTGAACAGGATTTACAATATCAGGGATTGTTTAAGCAAATTCGGCAAATCAGAGAGCTTCATCTATCTAAAGAAGGCTTAGCGCCCATTTGGGAAAAAATTAAAACCGAATTTTCGGAAGACTGGCTAGCTTCACTTGAATTGCTGGAGTTAGCAGCACCCATTCAAACGCAGGCGGAATTATACCAAGAAATACGGGCATATTTACTGGAACAAAAAATTAAGTTCCCTCAATATGCTAAATTAATAGCCGATGGGTTAAAGATAATAGATGCTAAACTGAGGTTTGAATAATATTCCAAGCTAAGGGAGTATTGTTATCATTCAGCGCCTCTTTAACTTTTTGCAATGTTTCGTTAGAATAAAATTTTACTTGTATAGAACGGTGTAAGGTGGATGTGTCGCTGGTATTTGCCAGTTGGGCCTTTTCGTTATTGGTTAAAAAAGAACTTTGTTGAATCCCTATAGGTAGTTTATCAAAGCCAATCCCTATTTTACTGTTGGGCTTTTCAACTTTAAATAAATTGTTAGCAGTAATTCGGGCATACCAGTCTCCACCTAAACGGGCTACTAAGTCTAGTTTCACCGGATCGATATGGCCGGTAGAATCCAGAACATTTTCTTTGATATGTATTCTTTTTATTTCTGCTAATACCAGGTTGCCGGCCCCTGCATTTTCGCCCAACGAAATAACCTGTTGAATGATACATTCAAGTTGTATAGGCGCTTCTGCTACTCTTGGCGGTTTTACCAGGTCGGAGGCTAATTGGGTAAATCCTGCTTTGATAAATTCATTGATTCCTTTTGGAAAATCACAACTGGCTAGTGATACTTGCTGAACCATTTCATAATTAACAATGTTGATCACGCATTCGGGAACCAATTTTATATTCTCGAGGGTATGTTTGGTTGAATTATCTCTCACTCTTCTGGAAGGGGAAAAAATGCAGATAGGTGGGTTGATGCTGAATAAGTTAAAAAAGCTAAACGGACTTACATTAACATTACCTTCTAGGTCAATTGTAGAGGCGAAACAAATGGGCCTGGGAGCTATGGCATATTGTAAATACTGCTGTAATTCTTGAATAGATAAATTTTCGGTATCTAATGTGCGCATGCAAGTATTAATTTAGTCCGTATGTTTTTTTTGAGCGAGAATCGACCAATCTGAGTCTGCTGCTTTAATGGTATTTTCTAATGTACCCAAACCATCAATTGTAAGGGTAACTACATCATTGGGCTGTAACCATTGCGGCTGATAATTGGCATTATTCAATTTACCAGTTCCATTTAATTCTAAAAAGCAACCGGTGCCAACTGTTCCTGAGCCAATCACATCCCCCGGATACAGGGTTACTCCATAAGAGCACCTTTCAATTATTTCGGCGAAAGTCCAATCCATGTCTTTTACATTACCTCGCGATACCAATTGGTTATTTACAAAGCACTGCATAATCAAATCGTAATTATTACCCACATGCCCTTCTTTAGCCGGTACCCTACATTTTTCTAATTCAATGGGAGTAACCAGCCAGGGTCCGATTACGGTTGAAAAGTCTTTCCCTTTAGCCGGACCTAAATTCAGCAACATTTCTTCCATTTGTAATTTTCTTGCACTCATATCATTCATAATGGTATATCCACCAATATAATTATCCGCGTCTTTTGCGCGAATATTCCTTCCTTCTTTTCCTATTACAATCGCGATTTCTAATTCGAAGTCGAGTTGTTGAAAATGATCGGGCATGCAGTAAATATCGCCGGGGCCCTGAATGGAAGTATGGTTGGTGAAGTAAAAAACCGGATATTGGTCAAATTCTTTACTCATTTCTAATCCCCTATTTCTTCGGGCAGCAGCAACATGCTGGCGGAAGGCGTAGCCGTCTCTACACGAAGTAGGCCGTGGAACCGGGGCTATTAAAGTATAGTTTTCCATTGTTGTACAGGGTAGCTGCCCTGCTTCTATTTCTGCAATCAGTTGTTCCGTTTTATTGATTATTTCGGCGTTTAACTGTAAAAATTGGATAATATCGTTGGGTAGGCCAGGGTAGATGCCGGGTAGGGCAATCAGCCCCTGACGTACCATGGCCCCTAAATTAACCGAGTTGTTATGCAAGTAACTAACTAATTTCATTGAATATTAGTATTATATATATTTAAATTAAAATTAATAATATTTAAAAAACACTTTTAAAAAATGATTCTGACGAAGTTAGAAATAATATTTTATTTTGTACTAATAATTGTTAGTATTGTAAATATAGCCAACCTTTTTTATGCCTATTTATCACACACTTGGAACAATTCCTTCTAAACGGCACACTGCATTCAGAAAACCCGATGGCAGCTTATATGCCGAGGAATTAGTTTCTACGGAGGGCTTTTCCGGCATGTATTCGCTGGTTTACCATACGCATCCGCCCACCTTGGTTAAGGCATTGGGGCAACCGTATTCTGTAGAGCCGGTTATTGCCCGCGAAAAGCATTTACGCCATACTAGTTTATTGGGCTTTAACGTAAAACCGGAGAACGATTTTTTAAAAAGCCGAAAGCCGGTTTTAGTAAATTCCGATTTGCAAATTTCTCTTGCTGCTCCCAAAAAATCGATGACGGACTACTTTTATAAAAACAGTCAGGCCGACGAAGTTATTTTTATTCACAAAGGAACGGGCACATTACAAACGGGTTTTGGCAAAATAAAATTCGGCTATGGAGATTATTTAGTGGTGCCTAGGGGAACTATTTATCAATTAACATTCGACAACGAAAACAATCGATTATTTATAGTGGAAAGTTTTAGTCCCATTCGTTTTCCCAAGCGGTATCAAAACGAGTTTGGGCAGTTGATGGAACACGCTCCTTATTGTGAAAGAGATATTATTCGCCCTAGTCAATTAGAAACGATTGATCAGGCGGGTGATTTTACTATTTTAATTAAAAAGCAAGGGCTTATTTATCCGTATACTTATGGAACCCATCCATTTGATTTTATTGGATGGGATGGATACCATTATCCTTGGGCATTTTCCATACATAATTTTGAACCCATTACGGGTCGTATTCATCAGCCACCTCCGGTTCATCAAACCTTTGAGGCGCATAATTTTGTGATTTGTTCTTTTGTGCCTCGAAAGTATGATTATCATCCAGAGGCGATTCCTGCTCCCTATAATCATAGTAATATAGACAGTGATGAGGTATTGTATTATGTGGATGGAGATTTTATGAGTAGAAAATCGGTAGTGCAAGGTCAGATAACGCTTCATCCTGGCGGCATTCCGCATGGTCCGCATCCGGGAAGTGTAGAAAAATCGATAGGGAAAGAGAAAACAGATGAGCTAGCCGTGATGATTGATCCCTTCAGGCCACTGATGATTACCGAAGAGGCACTACTGATTGAAGATGAAAATTATCATAAAAGCTGGCAGTTTAATATTGAATAAAGGCTAACAAAAAAACGAAATGAATAGTATTTTGAATAATGGAGATTTTTTACCCTTATTGGGTACCGATTTTGTAGAGTTATATGTAGGTAATGCCAAACAGGCTGCGCATTACTATAAAACTGCATTTGGATTTGAAAGTTATGCATATCGGGGGCCTGAAACCGGAGATAGGGAGAAAGTGTCTTATGTATTGATGCAGGGAAAAGTGAAACTCGTTTTAACTACTGCATTGCGCCCCGATTCACCCATAGCGGCTCACGTTCATAAGCATGGGGATGGGGTAAAAGCGATTGCTTTAACTGTATTGAATTCGAGCGATGCATTTGCGCAAACCGTAGGTAGGGGTGCCATACCCTTTATGGAACCACATGTTACCAGAGATGCGCACGGGGAAATTACGATGAGCGGCATTAAAATTTATGGAGATACGGTACATTTATTTATCGAACGAAATCAATATAAGGGCGTTTTTATGCCGGGTTTTATTGAATGGAAGAGCGACTATAATCCGGAGTCTGCCGGGTTAAAGCATATCGATCACTGTGTAGGAAATGTAGGATGGAATCAGATGAATTTCTGGGTAAAGTTTTATGAAGATATCATGGGCTTCAAAAACATTTTAACTTTTGATGATAAGCAAATTTCTACGGAGTATTCGGCACTCATGAGTAAAGTGATGAGTAATGGAAATGGCTTTGTAAAATTTCCAATCAATGAGCCCGCAGAAGGCAAGAAGAAATCTCAGGTAGAAGAGTATCTCGATTATTATAATGATGCGGGGGTTCAGCATATTGCGATTGCAACCGATAACATTATTGAAACGGTAGAAAAACTTTCTAGCCGTGGCGTTGAGTTTTTGTCTATTCCAGATACGTATTACGATGAGTTATTAGATAGGATTGGCCCCATACAAGAGAATATTTTGCCACTAAAGCGGTTGGGTATTTTAGTAGACAGAGATGATGAGGGATATCTATTACAAATATTTACAAAGCCTGTGGAAGACCGACCTACTTTGTTTTATGAAATTATACAAAGAAAGGGAGCTCAATCTTTTGGGGCGGGCAATTTTAAAGCGTTATTCGAAGCCTTAGAAAGAGAGCAGGATAAGCGGGGAAATTTATAGATTTTATTGGATATCCATTTCCGGAATTTCTCCTTCTATATATAATTTACCCAACGTGGCATTTTTAATTGTTTCTATTGAAACACCTGGGGCTCTTTCTAACAGCTTAAAACCACCTTCGGGTAATACGGATAGCACAGCCAATTCGGTTACTATTTTTTTTACACATCTAATTCCAGTTAAGGGAAGTGTACATCTAGGCAATAATTTACTCTCTCCCTCTTTATTTACATGCTGCATTGCAACTATTATGTTTTTAGCAGAGGCAACTAAATCCATGGCTCCACCCATTCCTTTAACCATTTTACCGGGTATCTTCCAATTGGCAATATCCCCCATCTCCGAAACTTCCATGGCACCTAAAATAGTTAAGTCAATTTTTTGAGCATGAATCATACCAAAGCTCATAGAAGAATCAAATACAGCAGCACCTTTTAGCATGGTAATGGTTTGCTTACCCGCATTAATTAAATCTGCATCTACCTCATCCGCCTTCGGAAAGGGCCCCATACCCAATAGGCCATTTTCTGATTGAAAACACACTTGTATATTTTGAGGCACATAATTGGCAACAAGTGTAGGAATACCAATCCCCAAGTTAACATAATAGTTGTTTTGTATTTCTTTCGCTATTCTTTTGGCTATACCCTCTTTGGTTAACATGGTGTATCGTATTTTATGGTGTTACTGTTTTTTTCTCAATGCGTTTTTCGTAGTTACTCCCTTTAAAAATTCGATGCACGTAAATGCCCGGGATATGAATATGATTGGGATCAAGTATACCGGGTTCAACCAATTCTTCTACCTCTGCTATAGTTATTTTACCCGCCATTGCCATTACGGAATTAAAATTTCTGGCAGTTGCCTTAAAAATCAGATTCCCGTCTGTATCGCCTTTCCATGCTTTTACTAACGCAAAAGAGGCATTGAAAGCAGTTTCTAATAAATAATCTTTACCATTAAAATTTCTAATTTCTTTTCCAATAGCTACTTCGGTTCCTATTCCGGCAGGGGTATAAATTGCAGGCATGCCGTAACCTGCAGCCATACACCTGAATGCTAGGGTACCCTGTGGAATCAATTCAACCTCTAATTCACCCGATAACAACTGACTTTCGAATACTGAGTTTTCTCCTACATACGAAGCAATCATTTTTTTCACCTGCTTACGCTGTAGTAAAAGACCAATTCCAAAATCATCAACTCCGGCATTATTTGAAATACAGGTTAGGTTAGTTATTCCTTTATTTACCAGTGCTGTAATGCAGTTTTCTGGAATACCACATAAGCCAAAACCACCCAACATGAGGGTATCTCCGGACTGTATATCAGCAATTGCCTCCTCGGCATTTCGTACACTTTTGTTTATCATGGCCTATATCTTATCTGATAAAGAGTTTGTTTTTACTTGTTAAAACGCATACCGTAATGAATCTGTAGTTCTTTAGGCAAAAATACTCACTAAACCCATAGGGCATTCATATTCATGCGTTAACTTCGGTATGCCATTTTAAAAAATAACAAGCTGAAGGTAGGTACCTGGATATTGTAATAAAGGGTTAGGCTATGAACATCTTTTACTAGTATATTGTGCTAGCGTTCATTTAGTTGGTTTTAGGCGTATCTTTTTCTTTTTCCTTCATTCTGTCTACATAACTCACCCCATCGGTAATCCACTTTTCCGCAGGCTTGCCTAATAAATAATGATCAAACCATTCCCGCTGTCTTTTCTGATAATCTATTTGATTTTCTTTCTTTGTGAAATTATGATTCTCATCAGCATATACCAACATCACAAAAGGTTTTTCCATTCTGCGCATGGTACCATACATTTCAATACCCTGGTGCCAATCTACCGCTCCGTCTTTATCGCCAAAGGTTACTAATAGGGGGGCTTTAATTTTGCTAGCATTAAACATAGGTGAGTTGCGAATATGCGCTTCCGTTCTTTCATACCAGGGTCCATCAAATCTGCCTTGACTAGTTTCAAAAATCTTCTGGTCAGGTGTACCGCTGTTCCAATAAATGGAAAGCGACATGCTGATTAAATCTGTAAGTGGAGCACCAGCAATGGCAGCTTTAAAAATATCTGTTTGGGTAATTAAGAAAGAAGTTTGATACGCACCCCAGCTATGGCCCATTATGCCTACTTTATTGGCATCAATCATGCCTGTTTTTAATACCTCCTTTACACCTGGTACAATGCAATTAACTGCACTCATTCCGGGGTCGTTGGTTTCATAAACAATATCTGGTTGAAACACAAAATAACCATTGGTAGTATAATTGGTTGTATTGTATGCCCTTCTAACACTTGGTGCAACATAGTTGTGTACATTATTAGATAGTATTTCATACATGTACACAATCATCGGGTATTGCTTGCCAGGCTGGTAGTTGGCAGGATAATACAATGCACCTTGCATTTTTTTGCCAAGCTTATTGGTGAAAGCAATCAATTTACTCTTACCCCAATAATAATTTTGCTGTTGCACATTGGTGCTAGCTATCTTTTGCTCCTTCACAAAACCATCCGAAACATATAATTCGGGTGATTGGTCATAATCCTGCTTTACATAAGCAAACACATTTGCATTGCGGGATTTTATTAAACGATTTACTTGTAAATCTTCGAAAAGTAGTTTTTCTGTTTTGCCATTTTCATATTTGTAATAACCAAACTTTTTAGTTTTATCACCATAGGCAGAAAAATATAAGGGAGTAGCATCCTCCAAATAGGTTTCTTCAAAATCGACTCTCGACACCCTGAAAGCAATCTCTTCTTTTTCTCCATCCGTTATTTTCCGAAAATTTCTGCCATCTGGTGCTACAGCCCAAATATTGTATTCATCGTATAGCAACACCTCTTTATCGCCTTTAATCCACCCTCCTATGCCAAAAGGAGGCTTGGTGGCAGGATGATCATCGCGGGTATTCCAAAAATCGGTTTTAATAGCAGCAGTGATATTAGTATGTTGTTCTGATGCAATCTGATAAGTAAACCAATTTTTATCTTTAAAATAAAGTAAGAATTTTCCATCTGGCGATGATTGGGGCGCAGTATAGAATCCATTTTGTAATCTGGTGAATAATAACTTGCTCTCGCCAGTTTTAGTATTTACCAAGTTAAAATCGGCATAGTCTTCTTTAAAAGCGGGTTTGTATTTTTTATCCGTAGCAATGATGGCATATTTTTGATTGCCAGTAAGTGAGCCGTTTGGAAACGCTTCCGAAGCCAATTGATAAAAGGTATTCTTGTCGGTATTCCAAACAGATAAGTAGTTGGCATTTTTATCTTGCTGGTATGTGATTTTTTGGCGAGGCTGAATTTCTGCATCTTTCCAGTGCCAAACATCGGCTAATTTACTATCCGACTTCATCAACTTTTTAGCCGTTTCTATCTGTAGGCTATCTTGTTTTGTTTTTGAACTATCCCCGGGTTTTTTTTCTTCTTTTTTAGGGGTAATCGTCCAGCTTTGAACACCAAAAAATACAGCACTCATATCGTCACTCATTCGGAGTGTAGATAAATTGTGTACGCGCATACCAGAAGGGAAGGCAGTTGTTTTTAGTGGATCAAATACCGCGATTGTAGGATTATTCAAATTGGTACAGCTATACACTTGCGCATTTTCTTCCTCAAATCCCTCTTTTTTAAATGTTTTGAAAAAACTAAATCCACCACCATTTTTTGCCCAGGTTAATTTAGAAAACTTCAAAGTATCGCTAGCTACTACTTTTAGCGTATAGGTAAGTAAATTAAATAATTCAACAGAGTTGCCTGCAACGTTAGCCGATTCTACTATATACGATAAATAGTCACTTTTTTTATTAAAAGCATATTCCGTTACATTACCAATTGTTCTGGTAGAACTATCGCTTAAATTTTTAAGCAGCAGAACACTACCCTTGTCTTTATTTTCTTTAGGTGGCGCTATATTAACCGCTAAAAATTGGCCATTTTCGGAAAATCCAAAGCGATTCACATTGGCAATGCTTTCAGTTTTGCCGGTAGTAAGGTTCAATAAACCCATTTTATATTCAATCGGTTTGCTCTGATCTCTTAATTTTTCGGCTTCTTTAAAGGGAAGTCCAATTCTATATGCCAACCATTGATTATCTCTCGAAAATTCAGGGCTACTGGCAAAAGCCAATTTATAGGTTTTATTAGTTGAACGGTCTACCACATATAAACTGTCATTATCTTCCTGCACTATTATTTGATAAGCGATCCAGTTACCGTTAGGCGATAATTCACTGGCACCGATACTTTGCCATTTACCATATTCCTCTGCATTTAAATTTTTTTTCTGTGCATTGGAGGAAGCACCTAATACAAATAAGCAGAGTAAGAAAATAGTTGTCTTTTGCATGCAAGGATATTTTTAGACAAGTTAATGAAAAATTCAATCGTACCTGTAACTTCTATTCATTCATTGTGGGCATTTTTTCTATTACTACCGGCTACTCGAAACAGTATATAAAGGGGTGAGGGTAGCTTCAAAATATTTTAATAATACATCCGTTTCTTCGCACATTATAACAGTATATGCTGCTATTTCTTCCTAGAAAGTGATTAATACGAATGAAAAGAATCTAGTGGCTTTTTTGCACTTTCTTTTGTATAACATTCCTTTTATATATTACATTTTATGAAGCATAGTATTTTATTACGCCCTTTGCTCTAGATATATAAACTATGCAAGCTTGCTCTTAGTCAGCGGAAAGTTTACTCTAGCCGCTATGTCTCTTCAACTATTAGCCATACAGTAAGGATAGTTCGGAAGCAGGTGACTTTTTTAAAAAAACCGAAAATTTTGCATTTTCGCGCCCCTATTTGGCTGATAGTTATTTTCAACTTGAAAGTTCATTTTGCACTGCTATTAAGAGGATCTATTCACTATATGAGTAAATGTTAATTAATTAGAAAACAAGCTTATCTGTAAGCTTGCACCAAGTAGTTTTTTTAAAAAAGTACCAATGAGATTTCACATTTTGAAAAATTAATTATATTTATTAAAAAATCACCCATGAAAAAGTATCTCGGCGTTACTTTACTATTGTTATTAGCCTGTAATAAAAATAGTAACCAACATGCTATTATTGTACCAGATGTTATACAGGCTGAAAATCGAAGAGGTAATATAACAGGCACCATTCGTTTATTTGATAAGGACGATATTCCTCTAGCTGATGGCAGTGGATTAACCGTAACCATTGCACAAACCAATGTTTCTACCACAACTAATAATCAGGGAAAATGGAGTCTGGATTCTATTCCATTTGGAACATACGACCTAATTCTTTCGAAAGCCGGATTTGGTACCTCTCGAATTATGGGACTTTACCATGCTGCCAACAATCATACTACAACTAATGTGAGTGGCATTCGTAACATTAGTATGATTTCCGATGTGCAATTCTCTGAGATATTCACCCGAAAAGCTTCGGAAGTTTATCCCAATTTCACAAACATGTTTAATCTGGGTTTAGTTGAGGAAGGAATTTTAATTTACCCTAGGTTTGCTAATAACGCAAAGAAAGATAAACCGATTCGATTTTTTATGAGCACTTCACCAGATGTGAGTTCCACTAATTATATGGTAACTCAAAAGGAGTTTTATTCAGGTAATGAGCCATTAGCTTCGGGTAATAATTTTAAAATCAAATGGTTTGTTGCTAACGGGTTTGAGCCTGGTCAAACTGTATATGTTAAGGCATATGGCGATGGAAAATACGCCGATGATTATGAAGATCCGATTTCCGGATTAATTGTGTTCCCATGCCTTTCGGCCAACAGTTCTGCCGTTATTTCATTTGTTGTGCCATCAATTGCCAAATAAATTCTTTTCGCTTTACTTATTAAGGTATGTGCCATCGGCACATACCTTTTTTGTATTTATTCTATCAATTTGTTACAGAATAAGTGCTGAAATGTTTTGCATGTTTGGAGTCTTTTTATTCTCTTTATGGGTGCATAAGGCAATTATTTTTTCTTACACCAAATTTTTATCAGCTTTATTTATTAAATTAAGTTGCTTAAAAACTTATTCATGCAATCAACTTCCCTAATTAGTAAGCTGATAATCTTTTCTGTATACTCTTTATTCTTTTTTCAGGAATCAGCACATGGCCAGCTTTCGAGTGCAGCTGCTATTGATAAAATCACTACACCTGGTTTGTATAAACCTGTTGAAGTGATTCGCGATAAATGGGGTATTAATCATATTTATGCACAAAATGAGCATGATTTATTTTTTACGCAGGGCTATTGTGCTGCCAAAGATCGGTTATTTCAGTTTGAAGTTTGGAGAAGACAGGCTACAGGAACTTCAGCAGAAATTTTTGGATCCAGAGAATTGAAAAGAGATATTGGAACGCGCTTATTTCAATATCGGGGTGATTTACATAAAGACCTAGAAAAATATCATCCAAGAGGCGTTGCTATTATTGGGGCGTATATACAGGGCGTGAATGCCTATATTCGGCAGGTTAAGCAAAATCCTTCACTACTTCCTTTGGAGTTTTCTTTACTAAAAATTCAGCCCGGTGAGTGGACCCCCGCAGTTGTAATTTCCCGCCATCAGGGATTATTGGGAAATATAACACAAGAGTTAAATATTGCTCGTGCCGTTGCAAAAGTGGGTGCCAAGAAGGTAAAGGAAATTGTATGGTTTCATCCCAAAGAACCCGATTTAACGCTGGATAGTTCGTTGCCATCTGCACTATTGAATAAAGATATTTTAGAGCTATACAATGCCTATAGAAAGGATTTGGTTTTTCAGTCATCTGATATTCGGAAAATAGATGAGACTGCCGCTATTAATTCCAAATCGCCTGCCGAGCCAGATATATTTTTACAAGCGCAAGAAAGAGAGGGGAGTAATAATTGGGTGGTTGCTGGAAAAAAATCAGCCAGTGGTTATCCCTTGCTGGCCAATGATCCTCATAGAAAAATTGCAGTGCCTTCTTTACGATATATGGTTCATCTGGTTGCGCCCGGCTGGAATGTTATAGGTGCAGGTGAGCCAGAAATTCCGGGTGTTTCTATTGGGCACAACGAATTTGGAGCCTGGGGCTTAACAATTTTTGAAACCGATGGTGAAGATTTATATGTATATGATCTGAATAAAAACAATTTGCATCAATACTGGCATAAGGGGAAGTGGATGGATATGAAAATCATCCGTGATACGATTCAGGTTAAAAATAGTCGACCCGTTTTTGTAGAGCACGCTTTCACTTTGCACGGTCCGGTCTGCTTTATTGATTCTGCTAGCGGGAAAGCCTTTGCTGTTAGGGCTGCTTGGTTAGAGCCCGGAGGTGCGCCTTATTTGGCTTCGCTTCGTATAAATCAAGCAAAGGACTGGGCGAGTTTTCGGGAGGCCTGTTCATTTAGTCATATACCAGGCGAAAATATGATTTGGGCCGATAAAAAAGGTAATATTGGTTGGCAGGCAGTAGGCATAATTCCTGTTCGTAAAAATTTCAGTGGGTATGTGCCCGTTCCGGGAGATGGCCGTTTTGAATGGGATGGCTTTTTACCTATCAAGGAGAGACCCCATTTGCTAAACCCGGAGCAAGGATTTTTTGCTACAGCCAACCAAAACGTAACTCCGGCAAGTTACAGTAGATGGGATGCGATTGGATATACCTGGGCTGATCCCTTCAGGGGCGACCGAATTAATCGGGTACTTTCTCAAAAATCCGGCATCGATTTGCCAGCTATGGGGGCATTGCAAACAGATTATTTTTCTATCCCTGCCAGCAAATTGGTTCCGCTTTTACAAAGTGTACCTATTACCGATACACTACTGCAAAAAGCCATCGCCTATTTTAGAGATTGGAATTATGAGTTGGATAAAAACAGTATCGCTGCAGCAATTTATGTGGCCTGGGAAAAGGAAGTCGCCGCCGCCTGTATCCAGCGATTTATTCCGGAAAGTATTCGAAGTTATGTGAGCTTTCAATTAACGAGTCTGATTGAGCGCTTACAAAATCCGGCTCCCTATTTTGGCGAAAATGCGCTGCAAAGTAGAAATGATTTACTATTGCTTGCCTTTAAAAAATCGATTCTGAATTTACAAAAAAAGTTAGGTATTAATATGCAAGGTTGGGTTTATGGACAATCCAACTACAAACATATTACGCTGGAACATCCGCTTGCACATTTGGTAAATGGCAATCTAAAGCCACTGCTGAATATTGGTCCTTTGCCCAGAGGGGGGAATGGACAAACCCCCGGTTCAACTGGCGGAACTGATAATCAAATGAGTGGAGCCAGTTTTCGGATATTGATAGATACCCAAGACTGGGATAAAACTTTGCTAATCAATTCACCCGGCCAGTCGGGTGATCCGAAGAGTCCTTTTTATAAAAATTTATTTGAAACTTGGGCAGATGATCAATATTTTCCCGCTTATTATACCAAAAAAAACATTCTAGGAGTGAAAGCCTCCCAAACTTTGCTGTTGCCCAAATAAAAGAGCGTTAATAGAACAGTGAACCTTTTTTATGCCCCGTTGTAATATTTTAATGAGATATATCCTTGCTATCTGCTTCACTTCTTTGCTTGTAACCTTTGGAATTACTGGTGTTTCCCAAATTTTACAACCGGTATCCGAACAATCCAGTATTCAGTTTCGGATTAAAAATATGGGTATCAATACAGGAGGTACCTTGGCTGGGTTACGGGGAACTATTCAGTTTGATGAAGCTAAGCTGAGTACTTCATTTTGTAAAGTAACGGTAGATGTAACCACTATAGATACTCGCTCAAAAGGGCGGGATAATCATATTAAAAAATCTGATTTTTTAGATGTGTTAGCCTTTCCGGTTATTAGTTTTCAATCCACCCAAATAACAGCGCTCGTAAATCAATCGGGATATCGTATGCAGGGCATTCTAACCATCAAGGGAGTGAGTAAGCCCATAAGTTTTCCTTTTCAGGTGAAAAAAGAAAAATCCGGATATCGCTTTACTGGTGAGATGCAATTGAACCGACTTGATTTTGGCGTGGGTGAGTCGAGTTGGATATTATCATCTCCAGTTACTGTTCAGTTGAATGTATTGGCGGTTCAATAGTTTTACATTGGAGTGGGTACAGTAATCATTTAATGCGCTGCAACAAAAATGATAGGCGAGTATCTAATTTTTCACACAGCGCACCGAGAATCCAAATGCTTTATTCGGAAAATAGCGGAAAGCATTTCCAAAGTTATATGCCTGATAGTAGAGCCAGGCGAAGCTGGTATATTCAACAGGAGAAGCCCACCAAACAGCAAATAAACCACCATAATTGAAAAATCCATAATCGTATCTGTAGCCTCCAGGTAACCCACTGAATCCACTTTCATTGGTTCCATTCCCGTTGAGTTCCCATCCGCTTGCGCTTTTTAATTTTTTGCCTGCAGCTTCATTGCCACCTATATAATCAGTCAATTGCTTCCATTCTAGATCACTCGGGATATGCCATCCTGCGGGAGCCAGTCCACGTGCATCATTTACGGCATACCAATTATATAATTTCCCATACTTGCTGTCGTTGGCAGGGTCGTTGTTATAATAACACCAGGCAGGTTTTTGTTCTTTACCTGCTTTCTCCCAGTCTTCGGCGGTTTTTACATACGGAACTGAATCGCCATTACGGAAAAAAGCCACTTTTAGGTTCTGCGTCATCCAAATTTGATTGCCGATTTTTACCCCGCTTATCTCAGTAGGCTCGTATACTTTATTCTTTATTGATGGGTAGTCTGCCTTATCCAGCGTACTTCTAAATTGAAACAATCCATTCAATGCCAATAAGGCTAATACTATTTTGAATGTTATTAATAGTTTCATGTACTAAACAATAAGGTATT
>JBBAJQ010000045.1:3910-18020 GCA_040403945.1 Sediminibacterium sp. | reverse complement strand
CTGAGACCCTCTGATTAACAGTCAGATGCTCTAACCAACTGAGCTAAGGAGGAATATGCTTTCCCGCTATCGGCGGATTGCAAAAGTAGGGGAAAATTTATTGGAGATGAAATCAGAAGGCAAAAAAAACTCAAATTATATCTATTTCGGGTGGCTCAGGCAGGCCTATATACAATCCATCGGCCTTTTGTTCCAATATATAGGTAGTTAAACGGTAGCCCTCCCCCGAACTGTTATAGCCATTTTGGAGGCGAAATCGGTAGTGGTGGAGTGGACAAACAATTTCGCCGCGAGCATTCAGGCATCCATCTGCCAGGGGGGCGCCGGCATGTGGACAGGTGGCGGATACGGCCTTGCATTCTTGTCCGAATTTGGCCAGTAAACGATCTTTACCGCGCACTTGTATCACACAAATGCCATTTTCCTGCCAGGGAAGTGCGTTGGCATGCTCGGCTATTTTATACCAGTACAGCATGGATACTGCTATTAATAAATCATGGTTTTGTAAGGATAGCGGATGCCGTACATGTCGCGCACTTTTTCTAAAATCAGGGTGCGCAAGGCCTCCAGGTTGTCGCGCTCGGTAGCAGAAACGAATACACACTGATGTTGCGTGGCTTCCTCCCAGCGATGACGTAAATCGCGGAGAATCTCTTCTTTTACCTCCTCCGACAGCCACTGATCAAAATGCCGTTCTACATATAAGTCCATCTTATTAAATATGGTAAGAATCGGCTTTTCAAATGCTTTCAACTCCTGCAGGGTTTTATTAACTACCCCAATCTGCTCTTCATACTGGGGATGAGAAGTGTCTACCACATGCAGTAAAATATCCGCCTCGCGCACTTCATCCAGGGTGCTTTTAAAGCTTTCTACCAGATGATGGGGCAGCTTTCGGATAAAGCCCACGGTATCACTTAACAAAAAAGGCGTATTCTCAAATACTACTTTGCGGGTGGTAGTATCCAGGGTGGCAAAGAGTTTGTTTTCGGCAAATACTTCTGCCTTACTCAACACATTCATCAGCGTACTCTTGCCTACATTGGTATACCCTACCAGGGCTACCCGTATCAGCTCACCCCGTTCTTTGCGCTGGGTAAAGGATTGTTTGTCTATTTCGGCTAATCGCTTACGTAGCAGGGATATCTTATCCTTCACAATCCGGCGGTCAGTTTCAATCTCCGTTTCCCCGGGGCCCCTGGTACCAATGCCCCCTCCCTGCCGCTCAAGGTGTTTCCATAAGCCCTTAAGGCGAGGTAATAAGTATTGGTATTGGGCCAATTCTACCTGCACTTTACTCTGGGCGGTGCGGGCTCGACTGGCAAAAATATCGAGAATCAAATCACTCCGATCGATGGTTTTTACGCCCAGCTCTTTTTCTATATTGGATATCTGCGAGCCGGTAAGTTCATCATCAAATATCACCAGCGGTATGCCTTTCTGTTTTACGTATTGTTTAATTTCTTCCAGCTTACCCTTGCCCACAAAGGTTCTGCTATCGGGATGCGGCAATCTTTGGGTAAACCGTTTCACGGCGATTGCGCCGGCAGTTTCCGACAAAAAAGTGAGTTCATCCAGGTATTCGTTTACCTGAATTTCGGTATGGTCTTTCTGTATCACCCCCACTAACACGGCCTGGTCTTCTTTAAAAGCGGCTGATTTTCTTTCTATCAAGCGAAATTATTTTATACAAAGGTAGTTCAATTGACAGCCCCTTAAACAAAAACCCGTACGCTAGAGGCGGACGGGTCTGTAAATATTTAATTGAGTGTTAGACTATAATCCGCTGATGGTAATACCAAATGAGAATTTGTTCATCACCGGTCCAGCACCATCTTTTAGCACACCAAGTATCTGGTAGCCCGCATCTAGTGAAATAAATCCATACCCCACCCTTCCGGTTACTGCTAGCATGGTGCCATTGAAGAAGCGTTTTTGACTTTCTTTCTGGATATACGTAGGGCCATATATTGAGAAATCGTTTTTGTTAAGCAGGTTTTTACCCTTGGTATGGGTTTTCAGCAGGGTTCCCACTTTTACGCCTAAAGCCGCTTTCCACGATTTATTGGGGTTTTCGGGGTTTGAGTAGTAGCGAAGTTCTACGGGTATTTCGGCATACACGTTGGTAACCTTATACTTTTTAAAGTGATCGGAACTATCTACCCGGGAAAACGGTAAGCGAGCCGTATTGGCTTTGATGTCTACCTTGGTGTTATTGAAGAATATATGACTACTTCCAATGCCCAGCCCAAAAGCCACACTAAGCTTGGCATTAGATTTAAAGGGCTTATCCAGCATCACATACATATTAAAGTGTCGGCTGAACCCGTTACCGGTGCGAACACTGTCGGGGCGATTCGTCCAGCTGTCCGAACCATATTGTATCATAATATGATCAGCGGCCCGGCTAGATAGGTCAACTTTGCTCCAATCTTTTTTAGGCATAACCGGAGTTGTTACTACCTGCTTTTTGGCAGGGGCAGCCGGTTTTTTGGCAGCAGCAGAATCTTTGGAAGCCGATTGGGAAAAACTCACCAGCGCAGCCGGCATTACTAATAATAAAAGCAGTAGTTTCTTCATGTGGTAACGTTGAACAGCAATCATTTGCTGCAGCGGGGCAAAAATAACTGAATTGATATCATTCAGCAGGTTAAAAATTAGTCAAAAATACATAAATACGCGTCAGTGCGCCCTAAATAACCGGGGAATTTGGCCAATCTCAGTTCTGTAAAGCCCCTAGCGGTTACAAACAGCGTATCTTTGCCTTATTATTTATTAAACAAGTTATTTTGAAATTTATTGATTTAGGGCTGGATGAGAGAATTATTGAGGGGATAGATTCGATGGGCTATGAAACAGCCACCCCGGTGCAGGAACAGGTGATACAACCCATTATGGCAGGCAAGGATATTATTGCCTCCGCGCAAACTGGTACGGGCAAAACAGCCGCTTTTTTGTTGCCGGTTATTCACCGGATACTTACCGAACCCCAGGATGAGCACCAGATTAAAGCACTGATTATTGTGCCTACCCGCGAGCTGGCGGTGCAGATTGAGCAGGCAATGGAAGGACTATCGTACTTTACCTCTGTTAGTTCTATGGCGGTATACGGGGGAGGGGATGGTATAAATTTTTCTTTAGAAAAGAAAGCACTTACAACCGGGGTAGACGTGGTGATTTGTACGCCTGGGCGGATGATTACCCACCTGAATATGGGGTATGTGCAGGTAAAATCGCTCAAATACCTGATTTTAGATGAGGCAGACCGGATGCTGGATATGGGATTTCATGATGATATTATGAAAATCATCTCCCACCTGCCCAAGCAACGGCAGAATTTGTTGTTTTCGGCAACCATGCCTTCGAAAATGCGGGAATTGGCCCGAAAAATTTTGCATAATCCATTAGAGATTAATATTGCCGTTTCTAAACCACCCGAGCAAATAGTGCAAGAAGCTTTTGTGGTATACGAGCCGCAGAAAATTCCCTTAATTAAGGCACTGTTGGCGGGAAGAGAGCAGCAGAGTGTGATAGTTTTTTGCTCGCGTAAGCAACAGGTGAAGCAGCTTACCCGCGATTTACAAAGGGCCCGATTGCAGGCAGATGAAATACATGCCGACTTAGAGCAATCTCAACGCGAACAGGTGTTGCAGGATTTTCGTAATCGTAAGGTGAAGGTGCTGGTAGCTACGGATATCCTTAGCAGGGGTATTGATGTGGAGGATATTGACCTGGTAATTAATTATGATGTGCCCCATGATGGGGAAGACTATATACACCGCATCGGAAGAACCGCCCGTGCCGAAAGTAAGGGAACCGCCTATACTTTTATTACCGAAGGCGAACAGGCTTCTTTTGGACGCATAGAAAAATTGTTGGGGAAGGAGGTTACCAAAAGTCCGGTTCCCGAGCACCTGGGGCCTACCCCTGCCTATAATCCCCGTGCATCTCGCCCTGGCGGTAGAGGACAGTTTCCGCAACGCCCCAATAAAGGAACGCACTCAGATACCCATCAGAAAGGTGGCCGACACCAGGGATTTAGATCTACAGTACATCGGCCCAAGGGATCTTCCAACGCTTCCAGTGGGGGGTAGGGGTATTAATTACTATTTATGGGGCACACTATCCGATAGAAACGGCATCTCCGGATCTTTCAGCAAAATACTGCTTTCGTTAATCAGCGAAGAGAGGTAGGCATTGTGTAGGGAGTCGATAGGACTATTCTTTAAAAACCAGCTTTGCGTGGGTTGGTTGGGCTGGTGCCAGCGGACTATCTTACATTTACATTGTGCATTTTCCAGCGAATTGTATACTTCCTCCAGAGAACCTCCCTTTCCTATTTTTTGATATACTTCGCGGATGCCGATGATTTGATTGAATTTGCCTACATCAAAATTCCAGGAGGTAGACATCACATTTACATATGGGGAAGACGAAATGTGTTGCAGGGAGAGTAATGAGTGGCGGGGTGATTCTATTTGCTGTAAGTTATTTTTTACATGGGTATGGATAGATACCAGTCCCGGGCTTTCGAATTGGGCATAGCCGCTATGGTTAAAGCTGGCCCCGTATCTTTCTACCAGAAAATATCCTTCGGGCTGGTAGGTGATCTGCATCAGATTGGCCACCATTTTATGGTATCGGTCCGGATCAGATTGCCGGGCCTGCGGTGAACCAGTATAGCAAATCCAGATACCCTGGAGGCTATCAATTTCTGTAGCGGTTGGCTGATAGGGCAGCAAGCTCATTTGTTTACTCAGGCGCTGGTGCGATTGGTGTTCCCGGAAATAAAGAAAGCTCATTATCCCTGCGATTAAAAGGGCGATTGCTGCAAAGATTTTCACCCGAGTATTCGATAGGTGTTTTTGAGGCAGCGCATTAGATTCAAGTAACTGCAATTGTGTTTTTAGCTGCTCATTCTCCTGATAAACCGATAATGGCTCCCCGGCTGGTAGGTCTTCTGTTTGTATTTTTTTAAACAGCTGGTCGTCTACAGGATTTTTCTCAAACCCTGATCTGCCCATGTTATATAAATAGATATAGCAGGCATCCACCAAAAACGGACGTGGGTTGGCAACTAAGCCCATATAGGCATCCCGTATCTGACCACCCGTTATATCATACTTTCTAAATGGGTACTCGGTGCTATTTTTTTTTGCGTCGGGGGTATAAGAAGCGTGTTGGTGTAAATCGGCTGTTTCAGGTAGCTGGTTGCTGATGTCGCTCAACAAAATGGCCAGAGGCTCGTAGTTTTTCTTGTTGGTATTGGGTACCAATTCCTGGCCGGTATCCTGCTGATACTTCTCGATACAGCGAGATAGGAGGTAAATTATTTCAGCGCGGGATACACTCAAAATAATACTAAATTATTGGTAATCAATTAAATATAAAATTTCGGAAATTTTCCAACCATTTCAGATTTCAATAAAGTTAAAGAAAGTTTAACAAAACTAATCTTTTTGATAGTAGATGTTGTTTATTGAGGGTTGATTTACATTTTGTTATATAACAATTATCTCTATATGAAAAGAATCGCTACCATTGCAGCCCTCTGGGGTATTCTCTTAGGCGTACTTCCTCAGGCAGCATTTTCGCAAAAAGCCGAACCCGAAAGCAGAACCATCAAGGGTAAGGTAGTACTACAACGCGAAAACACCCCCCTGAGTAATGTATCCATACAAGCATCCAAAAGTAAAACCGGTACAGTTACGGCTGAGGATGGAACTTTTTCCATCGTACTGAAAAAAGGAGAAACCCTGCGATTTAGCCGGGTAGATCTGCAGTCGGAAACTGTATCCACCTTTCCCAGCCAATCACTTACCGTTCAAATGCAGCAGGCAGAGAATAACCTGGAAGATGTATTGGTAGTTGCCTATTCTAATCAGCGTAAGAAAACTTTTACCGGTTCGGTAGGTACTATTAAGAATGCAGTAATCGAGTCGGCCCCCAACGCTTCTGTGCAGGAAACCATGCAGGGGAATATTGCCGGCGTACAAAGTACCAATGGATCGGGTCAGCCCGGAAGCGTACCCAATATTCGTATTCGTGGGGTGGGCTCAATTAATGCATCTGCAGCTCCTTTATATGTTATTGATGGTATTCCGGTAGTAAGCGGAGATATCTCCGGATTAAACAGTAACACCATCGCCGGTTTAAATGCCAACGACATAGAAAATCTTACCGTATTAAAAGATGCCAGCGCCACCTCCTTATATGGTTCTCGTGCCGCCAATGGGGTAGTTTTAATTACCACCAAAAAAGGGAAGGCCGGAAAAACCAAACTGGGCCTAATTTATCAGCGCGGGGTAACCAGCAATACGATTCGGGAAGAGCAAAAAACACTAACCACCCCTCAATACCTGCAATATTATAAAGAAGGTTGGGTTAATGCCGGCAACAGAGCCAACTCTTTCGATTCGCTGCTGGCTGCCAATAGCATCGACCCCACCATCAATACCGATTGGTTTGATAAAGTACTTCGTCAGGGTAACTACACCCAGTATAACCTAAATGCCAGTGGCGGAAGTGATAAAACCACCTATTTTTTATCGGGCAGTTATTATAAGTCGGATGCTCCCACCAAAAATATCGACTACGATAAAGCCACGTATCGCCTTAATATCAACTCTGAAATTGCCAAAAGCATCACCATCAAAGGAGGTCTCAGTGGTAGCTTTCAGCGTACGAGTAATTTCTTGGGCGGTAGTTTCTTTGGTAACCCGGTTCGGGCCATGTATCGCCTGGCTCCGTGGTTGCCCGTATATAAGAGTGATGGGGTAACCTACCAACTTGATTATAATAGTGGGTACAATCCGGTAGCCGTTTTAGAAACCACCAAGCGGAATGCAAAAACCTATAATATTTCTGCAGTATTAAATCCTACCGTTCGCTTAGCCAAGGGACTCACTTTTGAAGGAAATTATGCATTAGATTTTAACCACGCATTTAGAACTATTTACTACGATCCTCGAGTGGGAAATGCCAATGTGGCTGCAGGGGGTGTTATCAGCAACTATACGCAGGATATTGTTAACTGGATAACCACCAATATCGTTCGGTATAAAACTACTATTAAAGACGACCATAATCTGGAACTGTTTGCCGGTATCGAGCACCAGAGCAGAACCGATATGGATATCAATATTGAAGTAAACGGAATTGCTCCGGGTACCAATACACCTGCTGGTGGTTCTAATCCTGTATTAACTACAGGAACAGAAACCGGTAATCGCTTGATGAGTAAATTTTTAAATGGTAATTATAGCTATAACGATCGCTTCTTTGTATCAGGTTCTATTCGTGAGGATGCTTCTTCTCGCTTTGCCAAGAATTTTCAATCAGCCGTATTCTGGTCTGTTGGTGCTGGCTGGAATATCAGCAATGAAAAATTCTTTAAAGTAGATTGGGTAAAAGAATTGCGGATAAGAGCCAGCTATGGATATACCGGTAATCAGGGTATCGATAACTTTGAATCGCAGGGATTGTATTCTGCCGGCAGTGATTACGATTTTCGCTCTGGCCTTACCCTATCTCAACTTGCTAACGATAACCTCACCTGGGAGAAAAATATTCCCTTCAATTTAGGCCTAGACTTCTCGTTGGCGAAAGGACGTTTCTCAGGGTCTATCGAATTTTATACCCGAACCAGCAGTAATTTGTTACTTAGTCAGTCTATACCCAGCGTAAACGGCGTTACCAGCATTACGGTTAATAGTGGTGCTATGCGCAATAGTGGTATGGAATTAACCTTATCTTCTATTAATATAGCTCCAACCACTTCACGTGGGTTTAAATGGACAACCGACTTTAATATTACTACTAACCGCAATCGGATTACTGAATTAGATCCTGCATATCCTTCCGGTAGTTATTTGCGCAGAGTGGGGGTAGATTTTTATACCCATTTCCAGCGGGCCTATGCGGGTGTTAATCCAGATAATGGCGAACAGCTGTGGTTTACAAATACAGCCAAAGATAGTACCACCAATGTGTTTACTACCGCATTACCTCGGCAAGCTTTTGGATCTGCCTCACCTAAGTTTTATGGTGGCCTTACCAACTCCTTTACTTACAATGGTTTTGGTCTTAGTTTCCAGTTGTATGCATTCTGGGGTAATACCATTTATGATGAGTATGGATATCTGCAAAAAACAGATGCCAACCTGGGATTCTCCGATCAAAGTAATGGTATGAGCCGGTACGAATATGAAAGACGATGGACAACGGTGGGACAAAAAACAGATGTACCCAAGCCCATATTCCTGGGGCCTACGGCGGGTAGCAGCCCAGAAAGCAGCCGCTTTTTATATGATGGAAGTTATCTTCGGTTGAGAGATATCACTTTATCGTACACGATTGCACCTAAGATGCTTTCTAAGTGGAAAATAAATACTGCTCGTATTTATATGCGTGCACAAAACTTATTTACCATCACCAAAGACAAACGATTTAATACCGATCCGGAAGTTTCTGTAGACGGTGTAATGTCTCAGCGTCCGCCGGTATTTAGAACCGTATTATTTGGCTTAGATATCAATTTATAATTCCAGAAAAATGAAGAATATGAAAAAGTTATTACTTATAATTTTTGCCGGCTCTTGTTTGGTTGCTTGTAATAAAGATTTCCTGGAGGTGAAGCCACAACAAAATGTACTTATAACAGATGTGTTTTCGCAGGTGTCTACCTCTCGCGCAGCAGTTAATGGCTTATACTCCCTGATGCAATCGTATAGCTACTATGGAAGAGATGCTATGGTTATCCCGGAGGTATTATCTGATAATTTAACAAGAAGTGTTAGAACCGGAAACCGCTATACGGGTATGAATACGATGACGCATACTGCCACAGACGCCAACGTAAGCCGTATGTGGAATCAGATGTATCAGGTGGCTACCAATGCCAACGCAATTATTGCCAACGAAGAGAATATAAAAAAGGTTGCAACGCCCTTAGAGCAAGAAGAAGTATTGCAACTGGTAGGCGAAGCGTATGCCGTAAGAGCACTGGTATATTTTGATCTGGCTAAATTCTTTGGTCGTCCTTTAAAGTTCACAGCTAATGGATCACATCTTTGTGTGCCATTGGTTTTAAAACCTATTACTACAATTGCCGAGGTAGTATTTCCCGCCCGAAATACGGCTGCGGAAGTATATGCCCAAATTGATAATGACGTTACCGAGGCATTAAAGCGCTTGCCAACAAATGGCGGTGTAATCAGCAGCGGAACCGTAAATAATGCCTTATTTAGAACTCGCTTGAATCGCTTTAGTGTATTGGCACTCCGTGCCAGAATTGCCATTTTTAAAGAGGACTGGGCAGCGGCAGTAACAGCGTCTACTGAGGTGATTGCTTCTGGTAAATATTCCTTGTATCCCTATAGCTCTATGCTGCAGGATTTTCGTGCGCAAAATAGTATTGAATCTGTTTTTGAGGTGGTTAATAATTCCAACGACAATCCTGGAACCGATTCGTATGCCTATTTATCTAGTCAGCAGGGATATGGAGAGCTACTCGGCACCATTAACAGCATGAATAGCAGAAGCACGGGTACTACACTCTCAACTTTCCGCAGCCTATATGATGCGTATTCGGCTACCGATGTGCGAAGAGGTTTTGTAGCATTGGGCAACCGCAATTCACTGGGTGGTGAAACCAATGTGCCCCTTTGTACCAAATATGTTAACATTAGTACTTTTCAGGAAAACATCAAAGTGCTTCGGTTAGCAGAAGTGTATCTATCAAGAGGAGAGGCGCTGGCTCGTTTGGCCATTGCTAATAATGATGCCAATCAATTGACGGCTTCATTGGCAGACATTAACTTAATCAGAAAGTTGCGCGATACTTCATCCAATACAAGACCTTATGCCGCCTCCTTGATGGCTACTCCGCCCACAGGCACTCTCCGGGCCACAGCTTTTGTAGATAGTATTATGGTAGAAAGAAGAAAGGAGCTGGCATTAGAAGGGCAGCGTTTGTTTGATTTAAACAGAACCCAAACGAATTTTGTAAAAATCAATTCTGCCGGTAATGGTGCATCCAGATTAATTTCATATGCCACGATAACCAATCAATATACGCTTCGTACTATTCTTCCGATACCGGTATCGCAAGTGCAGAATAATCCCAATATGGTGCAGAATCCCGGATTCTAAATTATGATGAAAAAGAAATTTACTGTTAATAGGCAACTGCTTAGTTGCTGGATACTGTTCATACTATTAATGGGCAGCACCCAGCTGCAAGCTGCTTACAAGCGCGATACGGTTCGGGTATTGTTTGTGGGCAACAGCTATGTATATTATAATAATCTGGCGCAGTTGATTAACCTGCTAACCGAGGGGATGCAAACGCAATTGATTTGCACTAAGTCAACCGTAGGGGCTGCTCATCTGGGTGAACACTGGAGGGGATTACGGGGATTGCGCTCTAAAGAAATAATCTCTCAGAAGAAATATGATATTGTGGTAATCCAAGACAATAGCATGTGGCCGATAGAGCATAAAGATAGTTTGCTTTTATACGGGTCTATGTTTTGCGATTTCATTCAAAAGCAGGGCGCCAAACCCTATTTGTATACCACCTGGGCACGACAAAAAACCCCGGAAACGCAACCGGTAATTACGCAAGCTTATCAGGAGTTGTCTACAAAAACAGCTGCCGTTCGGGTACCTGTTGGGGATGCTTGGCAATTGGTAAGAGAGCAACATCCGGAGATGAACCTGTTTTTTCCGGATGGATCGCATCCCTCCAATCTGGGTACCTTTTTAATTGCGCTCAGTTTTATAAAAAAAATAACCGGTCAGTTACCTGCCAAATTTCAAACAGTATATAATTATCCGGATAAAGACGGGGAATCCTTTCGATTGATGCAGCTTACGGAGCAAGAAATGAAAGTATGTGCCGAAATGGTAGAGCAGATTCAATCTAAACAATAGCAGAAATTCCCCCAGCATGGCCAAAAAAATTCTTGCGAATCTTACTTTCTGGGTACTCTTGGCTATTTCAGCCGGCGTGCTATTAGGGCATTTTAATCCCGCTGCCGCTGTGAAAATGAAACCACTGGGCGACTATTTTATTCAGGTGGTAAAATGGTTTATTGGTCCTATTATTTTTATTACCATGGTTACCGGCATTTCCGGAATGGGCGATTTAAAAAAAGTGGGTAGGGTTGGCGGAAAAGCATTAATTTATTTTGAGGTAGTAACCACCATTGCTTTGATTATTGGGATGGCAGTTGGTTGGATTTTTAAACCTGGCACCGGCATCAACACCAAGGCGGCGGCAGCAGCTGATATTTCTAAATATAAATCTGGTAATGCCTCCATCTCGTGGATAGATTTTTTTAAAGATAATAGCACCATTCAGGTGCTACTTATTGCCATCGTAGTAGGTATTGTTATCAGCCGAAGTGTGCGTAGAGAGCAAGTGCTGCATTACTTTTATACTGCTTCTTCGTATGTGTTTAAGGCACTGCATTGGGTTATGAAGCTGGCTCCGATAGGGGCTTTTGGCGGGATGGCCTATACAATTGGTAAGTACGGAGTGGCTTCCCTGCTGCCCTTGGGGAAACTAATGTTATGTGTGTATCTCACAATGGCAGTATTTATTTTTTTGGTATTAGGAGGGCTTTTAAAATATTATTCTATCAGCATCCTTTCTTTTCTGTCGTATATAAAAAATGAGTTACTGATTGTGCTTGGCACTTCCTCTTCCGAAGCGGGTTTGCCTTCGCTGATGGAAAAACTGGAGGCAATGGGTTGTCACAAATCGGTGGTTGGTTTGGTAGTGCCCGCCGGCTATTCGTTTAACCTGGATGGAACATCTATTTATTTATCGATGGCCATGATTTTTCTGGCGCAGGTTTTTGATATACAACTAAACTTTTCGCAGGTTATTACTATCATTGGTATCCTGATGGTAACTTCTAAAGGGGCTGCGGGTGTTACGGGTAGTGGCTTTATTATATTAGCATCTACCTTAACCGCTACAAAGGTTATACCGATTGAAGGACTGGCACTTTTGTTAGGCGTAGATCGATTTATGTCGGAAGCGAGGGCCATCACTAATTTTATTGGCAATGGGGTGGCTACTGTTGTTATCTCCCACCACGAAAAAATGTTTGATAAGGGGCGCATGCACAAGGCCTTTGGCCATAAGGGGTTGCATCGGGTTGAGTAACGCATTATTTTGCACCACACATAAATCGGGTACGGCACATTCTCCGCATTTTTGCGGCGAATAAAGCAATTATTCACCGCAAATAAGGGGGATACGAAATAAATAGTGTCCGCTTCTCAATTTCCCATAATGGGTAAAGGCTGCACTTGTAATTCTATTTAACCGAAGGTGCTTTCACTGGAACTGTATCCGCCTCTATCATTGTCGGCCGATAATTTCCGGTATTCAGTTGTATGTGAGGTAACTCCATTGCCACTGTGGCTATTTTATTAGCTGCTATTCTTCTTCTCCGAGGATTAATCCCCTTTTGTATATATACAACCTTATATATGTGAGTCGCCGGATAATTTATTTTTATAATTAAACGCATTAAATATTTTTATGTTACTGCTAATTTTATACTCAACAGGCATATAAATCCCCGAAAATCAAAAGAAAAGGCCCAACCAATTTCTTAATTGATTGTTAATTGATTGTTACGCACTATTTTCGCGTCGCTATAACTAAAACCTAGATTATGAGAAAAACATTATTAATGATGTTGTTCATGCTTGCTACTGTGATGCAGGTATGGGCACAGGGACGGTCCATATCCGGAAAGGTGGTGGATGTAAAAACCGGTCAACCCCTAGCCGGAGTTAACGTTAGCTCTGGTGGTAAGAATACCATCACGGATGCTACCGGAAGTTACAAATTAAATACCACGGCCAACGCGGTAACAGTGATGTTTGTTGGTTATGAAAGATCAGAAGTAAAGTTGGGTAGTTCCAACACTGTTAATTTTTCGCTGAATCCTTCCAGTCAGGATTTGGATGCGGTGGTTGTAACCGGTTACTCTCGTGAGAAAAAATCTCAGTTTGCCGGAGCCGCTACCACTATCAGCGGTAAAGCGGTAGAAACAGTACCTGTGGGTGCTTTCGACCAGGCTTTACAAGGTCGTGTACCCGGTATGCTTGTAAACTCTGGTTCTGGTCAACCCGGTTCCAGTGCCCAGATTACAATTCGTGGAGTTAAATCTATAGTAGGTGCCGGAGCTCAGCCTTTGTATGTATTAGATGGAGTTCCTCTTCCTGCTTTCGACATGCAAACCATCAACCCCGATGATTTCGAGTCGATTACCGTATTAAAAGATGCCAACGCTGCTGCCCTTTATGGTGCACGCGGTGGTACCGGTGTTATTGTAATCACTACAAAAAGAGGTAAGGCTGGTCAAACCAACTTCCAATACAGAACGCAGTTTGGTTTTACCCAGCGTCCTAATTTTACCCGCATGAACCTGATGAATACGAAGGAAATGCTCGCGTATGAAGAGAGAGAAAGATTAGGCGGCACCCCCGGTTGGACGTATTCACCCAAAAATCCTGCCATTCCTGCTGGTATGACTGCCGCTCGTAAGCAGTTCATGTTAGACAGTATTGGTCAGATTGATATCAACTATGCAAATATCTTTTTCCGTCAGGGTTTATCTCAAACACATGAGTTAGTGATGAATGGTGGAAATGATAAAACCAAGTATTATATCTCCGGAAGCTATTTTAATCAGGAAGGTATCGACTTAGGTTCTCAGCTGCGTCGTTATAACCTGCGCTTCAACTTAGACCATAATGTGAACAACAAATTGTTTGTGTCTTTGAACAGTACATTTGGTTATTCTAAAACCAGATTATCAGAAGGTGAGTTATTGGGTAATAGCGCACGTAATCCATTCCAGATGACGTATCGTGCAAAAACCTATGAAGATCCTTACAGAGCCGATGGTTCTTTAAATTTCGGATCTAGCACCAGTTTGGCTTTGAAGCAGGTTGCTAACCTGTTAGAGGGTATTCAAAATTCTTCCAGAAACGTAGACCAGATTAAAGTAAATGCTGCTGCTGTTATACAATATAAGTTTACGCAGGATTTCTCCTTTAAAAATACATTTGGTTTGGATGT
>JBBAJQ010000045.1:0-3810 GCA_040403945.1 Sediminibacterium sp. | reverse complement strand
GGTGTGATGAGAAACAAAGGGATTGAATTTTTAGCAAAAGCTGAAGTTATTCGTAAAAAGAACTTTGGCTTAACCATTGGTCTTAACCACTCTATCAACAATAACAATATTGAAGATTTGGGATTGGTAAACGAATATTTCCTTGGAACCTTCGTGATTCGTAAGGGCTTACCTTATGGCTCACATTATACCTATAACTACTTAGGGGCAGATCCTGCAACCGGTCAGCCTATTTTCGAAACACAGGATGGTAAAACAACCTTCGATGTTTCTAAAGCAGGACAGTTTGCTAAATTCGGATCTTTCTTGCCTAAGCAGCAGGGTGGATTTGACTTTGCCGTTCGTTTCAGAGCTATTACAGTAAGTGCATTATTCTCTTACCAGTTTGATGTAATTAGAAGTAATAATACCCGTAACTGGATAACCAGAGGTACACCCGGTTATCATGGAGCGGTTCGTGCATCTAGAGAGTTGATTGATATGCAGTGGACTAAGCCAGGTGATAACAAATTGTATCAGAGTTCGGCTTACGACAGAGGATTTACTTCTTCTGATTTGGAAGATGCCAAGTTCTTACGCTTCCGTAACCTGAATATTTCTTATGCCATTCCTGAAATCAGATCCAATAACGGAACCCTGTTAATTAAGAATGCACGTTTCTATGTTCAGGCACAAAACCTCGCTGTATGGAGCCCCTGGAGAGGTCTTGATCCGGAAGACAATAACAACATCAGTCTCAATGAATATCCTAACCCAACCATGTTCGTGGCCGGTTTAGATATCAATTTCTAATACGCATAAAATTTATATACCATGAAATTTAATCAATTAATCATCGGCTCTTTTCTCGCCATTACTGTTTTTGCTTCTTGCAAAAAAGTAATCGATGTGAAAGAAACTGACTTCATCGGCGGTGACATTGCATTGTTGACGGTTCAGAATAACCAACAAGGTATTATCGGTGCCTATGCTGCCATGAACGTAGAAATGGGTATTCTGTTGAACAGTACCCTGGCCGACGAAGTAAAGGTTGCCGAGTTTTATAACGCCGGTACTACCCACGAATGGCAATATGCTTCTACCGATATCGGTTTGCGTGATAATTTCACCGCATTCCCTCTGTATTATCGTATTATCGATCGCGTAAACCGTGTATTAGTTGCTTTGCCTAAAGCCACTTCTACCGGAGCCGCAGATGAAGCCCTTCGCATACGTTTAAGAGGAGAAGCGCTGTTCTTGCGTGCTTTTTGTCATTTCGAACTCTACCGCTATTACAGTAATAGTGCAGTGGGAACCGACTTGGCACTTGCTTACATGACTACCCCTTCTCTGGATCCTCAAGAGCGGATTACTGTGGCGCCTTATTTTGTTAGACTGAAAGCAGATGTAGCAGAAGCCAAAAATCTGTTGCCTACTGCCAATACAGATATCTATCGTGCCTCTCGTTTGGCGGCCACCGGTTTGCAAGCTCGTATTGGACTCTATTTAAAAGAATGGGCAGATGCCAGAACATTTGCTACTGAATATATTACCGCGTTGCCACTGGCTACACCATCTCAATTCGCACAAATTTGGACGGACGCAAGCAGTGCAGAAGTAGCTTTCAAATTAAGCAGAACTTCTTCAATCGGAACCAGAATTGGTTCATTATGGAGAGGTACCTCTGCCAGTAGTTCAAATATCGGTACAGTTACCTGGAGACCTTCAGATAAATTATGGAATAGCTACGACCAAACCAATGATATTCGTTTCGCTGCTTACTTCAGAAACGAATTATTACTGGCACCTGCCAGAGGTACTCGTTTGATTGGCAAATATGCCGGAGGTCCTTACGGAACGCCTACAGAGAACGTAGCGGATGCCAAAGTATACAGAACAGGTGAAATGTATTTGATCAGCGCAGAAGCGAAAGCCGAATTAGGAGATTTAGCTGGTGCAGCAATCGATTTAAATACACTCCGCGGTTCTCGTATCAGTGGATATACCAATGAAACTTTTGCTAGCAAAGACGCATTGATTTCGGCTATCTATATGGAAAGATTTAAGGAACTTCCTTACGAAGGTCACCGTTTCTGGGATTTGAAGAGAAGAAACCTGCCTGTTGAAAGAATTGCTGCCGATGCTCCTCCCGGAGGAACGGTTACGCTTTCTGGTGGTAACTTCCGCTTCTTGTTGCCAATTCCAAATAGTGAAATTCAGGCTAACCCTAAAATGGTTCAGAATCCTGGATATACCAACTAGTTTCTATACATAGTTTTTTTAAACAGCCGGTACAAACTTGTACCGGCTGTTTTATTGTGTCCATTTCAGTAAATCATGTATTTTCAATAAAACAAACCCACTCGGTGATTTTATTGCAAATTTTTCGGAATGGCGTGCTGGCACTTTGTATTTCCCTGTTAGCTTCTGGTGTAATTGCCCAGCGTACTCCCAATATCATTTTTATCTATGCAGATGATCTGGGGTACGGAGAATTGGGCTGTTACGGGCAGCAAAAAATAAAAACGCCTAATCTCGATCAGTTGGCAGCAGCCGGCATCCGTTTTACGCAGCATTATGCCGGTGCACCCGTTTGCGCCCCTTCTCGATGTATGCTATTAACCGGCAAACATTCTGGGCATGCTGCGATTAGAGGAAATTTTGAATTGGGCGGATTTGCCGATTCAACGGAGCGGGGACAAATGCCCCTGCCAGCCGGAACTTTTACGGTGGCCCAATTATTGAAACAAGCCGGCTATGCAACGGCTATTATTGGTAAATGGGGCTTGGGCATGCACAATACCGCAGGCAATCCTAATAACCATGGCTTTGATGTTGCTTATGGCTACCTCGATCAAAAACAGGCACATAATTATTATCCTACTCATTTATGGGAGAATGGAAAAAAAGATACGCTGGATAATACTGAAATAACGGTTCATCGGCCAATCGATAGTGCAACTGCTACTGATAGTGCGTTTGCGTTTTATCAGCAGAAAGAATATGCCCCCGATAAACTAACCGAAAAGGCGATTGCGTTTATCGGGCAGCATGCCCAGGAACCCTTCTTTCTATATCTACCCTATACATTGCCACATCTCTCCTTGCAGATACCCGATTCATTACGCAAATTATACGAAGGTGTTTTTGATGAACATCCTTATTATGGTAAAAAAGGCTATGCCCCCCAGCGATATCCGCTATCTGCCTATGCGGCAATGATTACCTATTTAGATGCCCAGGTGGGCAAGCTACTGGCTCTATTGACTGAACGAAAAATTGATAGCAATACCCTCGTGATTTTTTCCAGTGATAATGGAGCCACTTTTGATGTAGGAGGCGCCAATACACCTTTTTTCAATAGCAATGGGGCATTGCGCGGAACCAAAGGAGAATTATTCGAAGGGGGTATCCGCGTACCCATGATTGCCCGATGGCCGGGGCATATAACTGCGGCTGCTGTGTCGGATCACGTTTCCGTACAATACGATTGGATGGCAACCTTTGCAGAGCTTACGCAGCAAACTAGTCCGGCTACCGATGGCATATCTATACTGCCTACTTTACTGGGAAAAAATGCTGCACAGCAACAACATCCATTTTTATACTTCGAATTTCCCGAAACAGGCGGACAGCTAGCAGTTCGGATGGGGAAATGGAAGGGCGTAAAAAGAAACCTGCGTAAAAATCCTGCACAGTCCTGGATGTTATTTGATTTAGATAAGGATCCTGGCGAACAAAAAGATATTGCCAGTCGCTTTCCACAGATTATCCGGGAAATGGACACGATTGTAAAAAAGGAGCATCAGCAACCTTTGCTGAAAGAGTGGG
>JBBAJQ010000044.1:3374-19397 GCA_040403945.1 Sediminibacterium sp. | reverse complement strand
GGGATGCCCTCAACCGTATACAAGGAAACCCCGTAAAAATTTGCTACCCCGAAAAATTAACGCCACTTTCTTTTCCCATTATTGCTGATGGACTTAACCGAAATAATTTATCAACTGAGAAATTGGAAGATCGGGTTAAGAAGATGCAGATACAACTTCGTAAATAAAGATTCCCTTCTCCGCATACTCCCTTCTCCGAATAGTCTTCCGACAACGGAGGAGACTATGCGGTTCGAAGGAATAATCTACAAACCGATGGTGATTTGTACTCCGAAACGCGTAGTCTTCCTCTCCGCCTCCGGCGGACCGGAAAACTATGCGAGGAAAGGAAATACAACTTCGTAAATAAAGATTCAATTACTTTGCACCTCCCGAAAGCATACAACATGCAAACGCCTCCCCTCCTTCATATTATGGCTGAACAACATTGTTGGCTGTCGCCACAGCGTTGTATGTTTTGGGAGGAGAAAAAGTTGCTGGTGCTGTCTGATTTACACTGGGGCAAAACCGGGCACTTTAGAAAAAATGGTATTGCAGTACCCACTGAAATAGCCCGGGAAGATTTGCATAGACTAACGCAACAGATTACCCATTTTAATCCCGAGCAGGTAATTATTGTAGGAGATATGTTTCATAGCAGGGCCAATCGGGAACTAGACCAATGGTTGCGGTGGAGAAATGATTTTAGTAGTCTGGCTTTTACACTCATCAAGGGCAACCACGATATATTAGCGAACGTTTGGTATGAGGAAGCCAAGATTCAGGTATTTAATAACCAATGGCTGCATCCTCCCTTTACTTTTGTACACGATGCGGCGGATGCTGTTTCGGAAGGTGAGAAGGAAAATATCACAATTAGTGGCCACTTACATCCAGGGGTGGCTGTTAAGGGAAAGGGTAAACAAAGTTTGCGATTTCCTTGTTTTTACTTTGCAAGACCGCATTTTTACTTACCGGCATTTAGTTATTTCAGTGGTATGGCGATGGTGCAGCCAAGAAAATCGCAGGAAGTATTTGCTATTGTAAATGATGCAGTGATGAAGATATGATTGCCTATTTATAATTTTTTCGAACCCGGCTACTACACGCAATGAAAATATTTTATCACCCGATATACGCCCATCCGCTGCCCGAGAATCATCGATTCCCCATGCAAAAATATGAGCTGATACCGGCGCAACTATTGCACGAGGGTACGATAGATGCTTCACAAATTATTGAGCCGGGGGTTTGTTCCAACGATATCCTGCAAAGGATTCACACAACAGAGTACTTACAAAAAATAGATACCCTGGGCTTATCTGCATCCGAACAAAGAAGTATCGGATTTCCGCAATCGGAGCAACTGATGCTGCGCGAAAAAATGATCACCCAGGCAACCATTGATTGTTGCCTGCTGGCAAAGGAAGAGGGCGTTGCACTGAATGTTGCCGGTGGCACCCATCATGCTTTTGCCGACCGGGGCGAGGGTTTTTGTATATTAAATGATATGGCGGTAGCCGCCCAATATTTGCTAGACCGGCAACTGGCAACTAAGATTATCATCATCGATTTAGATGTGCACCAGGGAAATGGCACTGCCAAAATATTTGCACAGGAAGAAAAAGTATGTACTCTAAGCATGCATGGTGCCCATAATTATCCCTTTCGGAAAGAGCAATCGGATGTAGATATCCCTTTGAAAGATGGTACGGATGGAAAAGAATACCTGGATCTGCTACAACAACATTTACCGGGCGTTTTAGAAAGTCTGCAACCTGATTTTGCCTTTTTTTTATCGGGGGTGGATGTGTTGGAAACGGACCGTTTTGGAAAACTGCGACTAACCCTGGCAGATTGCCAACAGCGGGATGAATATGTGTTCTCGCTTTTACAACAACAAAACATACCCGTTACTGTCGCAATGGGCGGAGGATATTCCCCCGAAGTAAAAACAATCGTAGAAGCCCATTGTAATACGTATCGGGTTGCCCGAAAATATTTTGGGTAAGCAGTGCTTGAATATTTCTGCCAACTACTTGCTAGTTGAACTTCTTTTGCAGACTGCTCACTTGCTCCTGTAAAGTATTTACCATGCCGGCCAGGTGATTCACATCCCAGCGGGGTGCAGGAGCTGCTTTTTGAAGTATGTACACGGCTTTCCAAACCTCCAGCACATCTTCGGCATTTACATAATAGGGTTCGTACACCGGATTATCACTCATCAGCGTTAATGTATTGCGGGCTTTGGCATTACGAATAATGCGCTTATATACCACCCCTTCATTTTTAGAAAGCACCACATAGGTGTTGGTGTTTTTCACCTCTTCCAGATTATCCACTTTCTCACCAACAATTACGCTGCCACTGGGGGTAGGCAACATACTGTCGCCCACAATTTCAAAAGCCCGGTAATGCCCGGGAGCCAGCATGGGTAAGGTAAATGTATTCAACTCATCAATAAATTCCGGATCGCCATATCCCGCCAGATAACCGGCAGCCGCCTTAACCGGTACCAGTCGTATCTCTGCCGCACCCCCCGAAATCATTTTGCTGTTTCGGCGCTTCTCCAGATAACTACCCCCCGATTTCTCAGAAAGGTCTTTAAATAAAAAATCTTCCAGACTAATTTTAAAAAGGTTAGATATAGCTTCCATCACTTCCAGTCTAGGTTCGGCACGCTCTTCTTCATAGGCACCCACCAGGGAGCGCTTAATAGATAATTTCTGGGCAAACTCCTCCTGCGTCCAGCCACGAAGCTTGCGCAAATACTTCAAATTTTTTCCGGCATTTGACATAACTAACGGTTTTAGCAGCAAATTACTAACATTTTTAGTTTATTCCAAAAATTTTTTTATTTTCCGCGATTTCACCCCCTCTTTCCCCTTCCCCGGCTTGCTAAACTAAATCGTATCTTTACACCTATGGCAGTTAAAAAAAAGCAGGGTTCTACTAAGGAACCGATTATATTAATTACGAACGACGATAGCATTCATGCTCCGGGTATTCGGGCTTTGGTAGAAGCAGTAAGAGGCTTAGGTAAAATAGTAGTGGTAGCGCCCGACAAACCCCAAAGTGGCATGGGCCATGCCATCACCATCGGCAACCCCCTGCGCTTACAAAAAATGCACCTCTTTACAGATGTAGAATCGTATAGCTGCAGCGGAACACCGGTTGATTGTGTTAAGCTGGCAGTAGACAAAGTACTACACCGCAAACCCGATATCTGCCTTAGCGGTATTAACCATGGCGCCAATCACTCCATCAACGTAATTTATTCCGGCACCATGTCGGCAGCATTGGAAGCCTCTATTGAATCTATCCCGAGTATAGGCTTTAGCTTGCTCGACCTGAGCATTGAAGCCGATTTTACCGCAGCTACCCACTATGCCCGACTACTGGTTGAACAAATGCTGAAAAAACCGATTGCCGAACCGCATCTTTGCCTAAACGTAAACATCCCCAAAGGAGAACTGGCTTCCATTAAGGGCATAAAAATCTGCCGCCAGGCTTATGCCAAATACGATGAAGAATTTGATGAAAGAAGAGACCCCAATGGTAAAAGATACTATTGGTTAACCGGCGTGTTTGTTAACTTCGATAAAGGAAAAGATACCGACGTATGGGCACTGAAAAATAACTATGTGAGCGTAGTGCCGGTTCAGTTCGACCTAACCAATATGCCCCTGAAAAAGAAACTGGAAAAACTATTTGCATGAACCTGCTATTAAAAGACAAGATTCCCTTAGGGCTTCTCCTAGGATTTATTACCCCCTTAATTGGATTTACCGCTTTTTATTTTCTCCGTTTCCACCTATTTTCATTAAAAGAGTATTTGCAGGTATTATTATTGGAGCGCCCTCTGTTATCAGGAATCATAACCATTTCGCTGGTGGCCAATGTTTTTATCTTTACCCTGTACATCAATATCAAACACGATAAAACCGCTATTGGTATTTTTATTGCTTCGCTGGTATATGGCCTCTTTGCTTTATACCTGAAATGGTTTTAGTTGAACCCAAACTCCGGCATACATGCCTACCCGATATTATATTATAGCAGGTGAAGCCAGTGGCGATTTACATGGCAGCAACTTGATTAAAGCACTGATTAAAACAGAACCCAATGCCATCATCCGTTGCTGGGGAGGCGACCTGATGGAAGCTGCCGGAGCAACCCTGGTTAAGCATTATCGCGAACTGGCATTTATGGGTTTTTGGGAAGTAATTAAAAACCTGCCCACCATTCTTCGTAACCTGCGTTTTTGTAAAGAAGATATCCAACAATTTAAACCGGATGTGCTTGTATGTATCGATTATCCCGGATTTAATTTGCGCATTGCAGAATGGGCTAATCAGCAGGACTTAAAAATTGCCTACTATATTTCTCCCCAGGTATGGGCATGGAAAGAAAAAAGAGTAATCAAAATGAAGCAGATCATCCATCGCATGATTTGCATACTGCCTTTTGAAAAAGATTATTTCGAAAAAAAATGGAACTGGTCGGTAGACTATGTAGGGCATCCCCTGATAGAAGTGGTTGATCAAATTCAACACAATCCTTCCCCAGAACCTATCCATTGGATGCTGGCCGATTTCTCTGCCTCCCCACCCCTACAACCGGTAATCGCACTACTCCCGGGGAGCAGACAACAAGAAATCAGCACTTTGTTACCCATTATGCTTTCGGTTACTCAACGATTTCCTGCCTACGATTTTGTGGTAGCCATGGCACCGGGCATAGAGCCCACTTTCTATCAAGAAATACTGAAACCCTATCCCCACATCCGTTGTGTGCGCAATCAAACCCATAGCTTGCTGCTACAAGCAAAAGCTGCTATCGTTACCAGCGGAACCGCCACACTCGAAACTGCTTTGTTGAATGTACCCGAAGTAGTAGCGTATAAGGGTAGCCCCATCAGTTACTTTATCGCAAAGCGACTCATCTCCATACCCTATATTTCATTGGTTAACCTTATCATGAATAAACTGGTAGTTACCGAACTTATTCAGGATGCATTTACACCGGATCAATTAGAAAAAGCACTAACGAAGATTCTTTCTTCTCCCACACAACAAACGATTCAAGAAGATTATCGGGCCCTAAGAGCCATTTTACATACAGGAGAAAATGCCTCAGAAAAGGCAGCAGCCATTATACAGGAGTTAGCCAAAGCAACTATCGCTGAAGCAAGGGCCGGATTACCAGCTTAAAAATAATTACCACTAAACCCAGCAAAAAAATAATCAGAGAAATGCGATTCATGCCATGCATGTATTTCATCCAGCTGCCGGCAGGGGTTTCTTCGGTTTTCTTTTTCAGATAGAGATATTCCGCAATTTGTTGCCAGATGCCCATAATACGCAGTTTTTTCAAAGGTAATACCGCGAAACCATATTTCATCTTACAATAAGCCGGATATTTGCACTAAATATTTTCAACCATGCGTGCTTTCCTCTCCTGCCTTGCTCTTCTGCTAACCTCTCTTTCCTCTTTTGCCCAGTTTCAACCCAGCCGAATCGATATTGTGCGCGACTCATTAGGGGTACCCCATATTTTCGCACCCACCGATCCGGAAGTAGCGTATGGACTAGCCTGGGCAGCAGCAGAAGATGATTTTTTTACCATTCAGGAATCCCTCATTACTGGAAAAGCAATGAGCGGAATTTATAAAGGCAAAGCAGGTGCACAAACCGATTATATTATTCACCTCATGGGCATCCCAGCCTTGGTGGAAGCCAGATATGATAAAGATTTAAGTCCCGCCTTTAAACGATTACTCGAAGGCTATTGTGCCGGATTGAATGCTTTCGCAAAAGCACATCCCAAAGAAGTATTACTAAAAAGAGCCTTCCCTATCACGCCCAAAGACATGGTGCAGTATTCTGTATTACAACTATGTGTATTATCTGGTGCCGACAAAGCACTTTCCTCCATTTTCAAAGGCTCGGTTCCTGTGCTACCCCAAATACGGCCCGGTGGCAGCAATGCATTTGCTTTCAATAGTCGCAAAACTTCCGATGGTAATACCTACCTAACCATCAACGCACACCAGCCACTGGAAGGTCCGGTTGCTTTTTACGAAGCGCACCTTTGCAGCGAAGAAGGCTGGAATATCTTAGGTGCCAACTTTCCCGGTGCCCCCTGCATTTTGCACGGTGCCAATGAATACCTCGGATGGGCCCATACCGTAAATGATCCCGATAAACTGGATTTGTACCAGTTAGAAATGAATCCTGCTAATACCCTTTCTTATAAGATGGATGACAAATGGCTTCAACTGGAAGAAAAAAAAGTAACCCTGAAAGTAAAAATTGCTGGCGCTATAATACCCGTAAAGAAAAAAATATATGCCAGCGTGTACGGTCCAACCATGCTTACCGAAAAAGGTACTTTCTCAGTTCGGATGCCAGCACAAATGGATATCAGAGGTTTGGAACAATGGTATCGGATGAATAAGGCAAGAAACTATACCGAATTTAAATCGGCCCTCGAAATGATGGCAATTCCCGGATATAATCTGGTATATGCCGACCGTTACGACACCATCTATTATCTAAGCAATGGAAAAATTCCGGTACGTAATACCAACTATAGCTGGAAGAATACCGTTCCCGGAAACACCCAGGCAACCTTATGGAATAACATTCATCCCCTTGCCAACTTACCCCAGGTATTGCAACCCCAAAGCGGATTTGTATATAATACCAATCACAGTCCATTCCACAGCACCAACGGCAACGACAATCCCATTAACCGAATTCCCAATATGGGTTATGAAACGCTGGAGAATAATCGCAGCATGCGTTTTGCCGAACTGATAGCCGGCTATCCAACGATTTCATTCGAGCAGATGAAGAAAATAAAATTCGATCGGCAATTCCCTACGCAATTTGCTTTTCCTACTAATATAGATACGTTATTTATGCTAAAGAGTGCTGACTATCCCGACTTGGCAGATATGATTGCTAATTGCACTACCTGGGATAAAAAAGCAACCACCGACAGCCGCGGGGCCGCTACCTTTTTGTTAATTTATAAAATAGCCAACCAACAAAGAGGAAAATATCTCTCAACCCTTAAAATGACTACACAACAATCGCTTGATCTTTTACGGGAAGTAAAAACAGCTATGCTAAGAGATTATGGAAGAACCGATGTAACCCTGGGTGATATTCAAAAACTGGTGCGGGGAGAAAAAGAAATTCCTATTGCCGGCTTACCCGATGTATTGGCTACCATTAGTACCGTTCCCTATAAAAATGGACTATACAAAGGCACGCAGGGCGACGCGTATGTAGAGCTGGTGAAATTTACCAAAGACGGACCCATTATCGAATCCATGAACGTGTATGGCGCTTCTGCCCGCAAAGACTCGCCCCATTATACCGACCAAATGGAACGGTATGCCAGGCAGCAAACCAAAACCATGACGTTAAACAAAAAGGAAGTGTATAAAACAGCAGAACGAATCTATCACCCTGAATAATTTATTTATTCAGCAGCCTCTGCCAGCCAAAGCCGCAGGTGCGTGGTAATCTGCTCGGTTTCGATAATAAAACCATCATGGCCATAGGCCGATTCAATTTCAATCAACTGCGCATCTGGCATATGCGCTGCCATAAAACGTTGCTCATCAACCGGACAAAGGATATCTCCCAGAATCCCAATAATAAGGGTGGGCTGATGAATGGTTCCCAAAGTTTGTATTAAATCTCCGCCGCGCTTTCGTGCCAGGTGATGGCTATCCATAGATTTGGTGAGTAACCAATAACTATAGGCATTAAATCGCTTAACCAGCTTGTCGCCTTGGTAATGCAAATAAGAAGACGCCTTAAAATGATCTATTTTTTCCGGATCCGGATCGGTTTGTTTTTCCTGAAAGGTTTGGTAATTTCTATACGTGAGCATTCCAATGGCTCTGGCAGCTTTCAACCCTTTTGCGCCCGCATCCGGAGCAGCATTTTGCCAGGTACTGTCGGCCTCTATGGCCAGTCGCTGTGCAGTATGAACCGCAACTCCCCAGGCACTTTCCGAAGGGGAGGTGGCAATTAGAAATAAACGCTCAATTATAGATGGTTCCATAATGGACCATTCCAACACCTGATATCCCCCCATACTTCCGCCCATCAACAGAAAAATCTTCTCGATGCCCAACTGCTGCCGCAATAAAATATGGGCAGCTACCATATCACGAATAGTCACCTGCGGAAAATCGGCATAATAGGGATTACCTGTTTTGGGGTGACTACTCAAAGGGCCGGTAGTACCATAACAAGAGCCCAGGATATTGGCACATACAATAAAATAATCGTTGGGATGTAGAAAAGTACCCTCCCCAACCAGTCCCTTCCACCAGTCAGCCGCATCGGAGTTGGCAGTTAGTGCATGGCAGATCCATATCACTTTAGCTCCTGGCTGATAAGTGCCCCAGGTATGATACCCAATCTGCAGTTCAGGCAATACCTGACCGTTCTCCAGTGAAAAGGGTTGGGGGTAATGGAATACCTGCATCATATCTGGCTAATTATTCTGCAAAATAAACACATGGTTAGATACCTTTGCTAAAATCTTTTAAAGATCGGCTTTTCGGATATACCGAGGCTGATACAAATTTTATCGGCTATGGCATCCCATCCAACTACACAGGCTATAAGAATTCAAATAGACCGAACTCCTGAAATGGAACATTCCGCACCCTTGTTTTTAACCAGTAGTTTTTGCTTTGACAATGCCGAAGATATGCGGGCAGCTTTTGCAGACGAAACCGATGATAATATATACAGCCGCTTCAGCAATCCCAATGTACAGGAACTGGTTGATAAAATCTGTGCCCTCGAAGGAGCGGAAGCCGGCTATGCAACCGCATCAGGCATGAGTGCAGTTTTTGGCTCCTTCATGGCCTTACTAAAACAGGGCGACCACTTGCTATCCTGTGAGGCAGTATTTGGAAGTACCCACGCAGTGATATCCAAGTATTTACCCAAATATGGTATCGACTATTCTTACCTGCCAGCAACTGCCACCGAAGAAGCCTGGAGAGCAGCCATCCGACCCAATACCAAAATGATTTATCTGGAAACCCCTACCAATCCGGGTTTAGAAATACTAGATATTGAAATGATTAGTAGAGTTGCGCATGAAAAAGGCGTGATTGTAAATGTAGACAACTGTTTTGCCACCCCTATCCTACAACAGCCCATTGCTTTGGGGGCAGATTTAGTGGTGCATTCCGCTACCAAATGGTTAGACGGACAAGGAAGAGTTTTGGGAGGCATTGTTGTAGGAAAAAAAGAACTGATAAAAGAAATATATTTATTCTGCCGCAGTACAGGCCCAGCCCTATCACCCTTTAACGCCTGGATATTAAGTAAGAGCATCGAAACACTAGAGGTTCGTATGGAAAGACATTCAGCCAGCGCCCTGTATATTGCCCAAGAACTGGAACAACATCCAGCCATTGCATCCCTACGATATCCATTTTTAGCCAGTCACCCACAGGTAGCCATTGCCCAAAAACAAATGACAAGTGGCGGCGGCATTCTTTGTTTCGACTTAAAGGGTGGATTAGAAGCCGGGAAAAAATTTCTCAACCACTTACAAATGTTATCCTTAACGGCTAATTTAGGCGACACCCGCTCTATCGCTTCGCACCCTGCCAGCACTACCCATTCAAAACTTTCTGAAGCTGAGCGACAAGCAGTGAATATCACGCCGGGGTTAATTAGAATTAGTGTAGGCTTAGAAAAAGCAGATGATATCCTGGCTGATATTTTACAGGCATTAGCTGTAGTAGATTAAAAGCGAATAGTAAAATGTTCTTTCTCCTTTTGCTCGGTACGAAAAAACACGATACCGATAAAGAACAAATCTATCGTAAGGGTTACAGCAGGGTGTTGTTGGATGGTTTCCCATGCCTGTTCCATTTCTTTACTCCAATGAATATCATCCAACACCACGATGCTATTAGCGTTTAGGTTGGGTAATATTTGGTTGAAATATCGAACAGTGGGTTCCAGTCGATGATTCCCATCGATAAAAACAAAATCAATTGGGGTGACTGATTTCAATACACCCGCAAGGGTATGATCAAAGTTTCCCTCTACAAGATGGATGTTTTTTAATTCCAGTGCCTCAAATATTGACTGCGCCTGATTCGCATACGATTGTACGCCTTCCATGGTGGTTACGGAAACTTCATGAGAGGCAGCCGCTAAATAAGAAGTAGTGATACCCATGCAGGTACCTAATTCCAATACCTGTTTGCACGAATAATGTTGAATCATACGAAAAAGCAACTGCGCATATTTGGGTGGCTTGAGTGATCGGGCAGCCACATCGGATACTTTTCGTTGCTGTTGGGTGCCTGCTTTTGATCCTGCTCCGAGGTCGTTTACTTCGAGTACTTGTTGGTTATGCAAGAGCAGGGCGCGTTGTTGTTCGATATTTGCGTAGGCATAAAATACTCGCTCATCTTGTAACACCCTGGTAACCCATTCGAATACAAAAGGAGAATGTATGCCATGCCCGTTACCATTGGAGGCAGTTATCCAATATCTAACATAGCGTATTCCGGATTGAAAAATATTAAACATCTGCGGAAGAATATTTATTCGGGAATTGATGTGTTAACCATTGGGCAGCATAGGAAATACATAATAAACTGATCCAAAATCCCAAACCCTGCTCCCAACGGAAAAAATTCCAGTTATTGTAAGGATGATACTGATAAATAATGCCTCCCAAAAAAATACTTAACGGCAGATTATCTCGCCATTTTTTCCACCAAAAAAAAATGGGAACAAAAATGATAATCATTTGCTGTAGCAAAAAGCCATCTAACCATTCGTACCATGGAATGGTGGTAGTTCCTTTTGCGGAAGGGAGGGTGCGCGCTAACTGAAACAATTGCCACCAAATGCGAGCGAGTGAAAAACTATACAGGGGAAGCCAAACATTCATGGCCATCAAAACCCATCGAACCCAAACCGGAGAGCCCTTTAATAACCAGGGCAATAATACCAACAGGGTGCATACATAGGCTATGGCTATAAATTCCATGTGCTACCCGTTATGATTTCTTTCCCAAACCTGAAACCGATAAGGGTATGCATGCTTTTCATCGGCAGGCTGCGGGTCGTCGGAAATTAGCCCCCAATCATTCGATGGAATTTCGGGAAAATAGGCGTCTCCAGTAAGTTCCACTTCAACGCGGGTAATCAGTAGTCGATGGGCCAAAGGCAAGTATTGCCGATAAATTTCTCCCCCGCCAATTACATTCACCTCTCGATAATTCGCGTCTTTACATATTTGCAAAGCTTCCTCAATATCATGGGCCACCCAAAAACCTTCCTTGGTAAAATCAACTTGACGCGTAATTACAATATTCATTCTTCCGTTCAGTGGCTTCCCGGATAGAGCCTCCAGGGTTTTTCTGCCCATAATTACCGGCAGTGCCCAGGTGGCATTTTTAAAAAATTTTAAATCGTTGGGGAGATGCCACAATAACCGGTTATCTAATCCAATAGCATTATTCGTAGCCGCCGCAACAATCATAGAAATTCGCATAGAGTATTGTATTGCAGCCGAGGCTGGTGATAAATAAGTTACACGGCCACCGGTGCTTTAATAGCGGGGTGACACTGATAATTTTCTAAAGTAAAATCTGAATATTGAAAAGAGAAAATATCTTTTACGTCCGGATTGATTTTCATTTGAGGCAGGGGAAATGGAGTGCGACTTAACTGCAAATTTGTCTGCTCTAAATGATTGTTATACAGATGTACATCTCCAAAGCTGTGCACAAAATCGCCGTATTGCAATCCGCATACCTGTGCAATCATCATCGTTAACAAGGCATAGGAGGCAATGTTAAAGGGCACGCCTAAAAATGCATCGGCACTGCGCTGATAGAGTTGACAACTTAATTTTCCATCGGCCACATAAAATTGAAATAGGGTATGGCAAGGCATCAGCGCCATCTTTGGTAGATCGGCCACATTCCAGGCACTGATAATCATGCGGCGGCTATCGGGATTTTTTTGGATGGTAGAAATTAATTCAGCCAATTGATCGGTAACTGATCCATCTGCCCCTTGCCAGTTGCGCCATTGTTTTCCGTATACCGGGCCCAAATCGCCGTTTTCGTCTGCCCACTCATCCCAGATAGAAACCCCATTTTCTTTTAGGTATTGAATATTCGTACTTCCCTGAATAAACCAAAGTAGTTCGTGAATAATACTTTTCGTATGCAGTTTTTTGGTGGAAACCATGGGAAAGCCCTCCTGCAAATCGAATCGCATCTGATAGCCGAAACAGCTTATAGTTCCTGTACCAGTTCTGTCTGTTTTTTGAACCCCTTTCGATAAAATATGCCGTAACAAATTGTGATACGCTTCCATAGACGCAAAATACAATGTTCTGTTGGGATGAGGAACTGATTACGCAGGGGTGGGGAGAACTCGTGTATTGCTTTTCTTGCGTCGGGCAATTTCCCGATTCAATAAGCCTAATTCTCTGCCGGTTTGGCCACTTACGCTGCTGTTTTCCTGTGCTCTGCGCATAAGATATGGAATTACATCGCGAATAGGACCAAAAGGCAAATATTTACTTACCTGAAAACCTTCCTTAGCCATATTAAATGTAATATGGTCGCTCATACCATACAATTGCGAAAAATGTACGTGTGGGTGTTCTTTCGAGATGCCCTTTTCGAGCATAGTAGCCGCCGCAAGCATATTGCTGGATTCGTTATGAGAAGCTATCACCACCGAAATAGCATCGATATTTTGTAAACAGTAATCAACCGCCGCATCAAAATCCCGGTCGGTTGCCAACTTATCGGGCTGGATAGGACTTTCATATCCATTCGCAGCCGCTCTCTCGCGTTCTTTTTCCATATATGCACCTCTAACCAGCTTTACGCCCAATAATATTCCCTGTTGCTTACAAATCGAATGCGACATTTTTAAAAAGGCCAGCCGATCGTGTCGGTATAACTGGATAGTATTAAATACTACCGCTTTTTCTTTATTAAAATGTTGCATCATCTCGATACATAAGCGATCTACCGGATCTTGAATCCAAGATTCCTCAGCATCAATCAATACCCCAATGTTTTTCTCGGCCGCCAACTCACAAATCGAATACATGCGGGCACGTACCGATTCCCATTCACCCTTTTCCACTTCATTATCATGAATGCCACTGCGCAACCGCGGCGCCTCATTTAGGGTTTGCAGCAAACCAAATCGGGCTAATCCCGTTACCTTAATACTAATAAAAGGAATATTCACCTGCGTAGCGGCATATTCAATTACCCGCATAAACTCTTCCGTAGCAATGTCAAACGCCTCCTCGCCTTCCTTCCCCTCCACGCCGTAGTCTAAAATTACTTTCACCCCAAACTGAGATAAGGTCTTTCCAACACCCGCCGTTTCTTCCAGCGTTTCTCCACCAACAAATTGTTTAAAAATGGTCTTTTTTAACAATCCATGCACCGGCAAACCAGTCTTCATAATAAACGGGGTGAAGCGAGTTCCTATTTGAACCAGCCAGGGGTACGACATCGATTTAAACAAAAATCGGGCACTCTTCAGATCCTGGTCTGTAAGGTGGGCAAAGGCATTTTCGGTATTCTCAAAGGATAAATTCATATACTAACATCTGTTCGCTCTGCGAATATCGGATGTAATCGAAAACAATCATAATTTTTTCGCCGGCAAATTGAAAAATTACTCTCAAAGGTTAGGGCCCCGGAAATTATATTGCCTGATGGTTGAAAGGTTGTAACACCATTTCACTTACCACGCCACTGCGGGGTTGCTGGCAAAGAAACCAGATAGCCCGAGCAGCCTCATCGGCTACAATCATTTTATCGCGCTGAACACGTAAATCGATCCGGTCCCAAAAGGCACTATCAACACCGCCCAAAAACAACTGGGTAATGCGGATGTCGGTTCGTTTTATTTCTTCGCGTATACTCTGCATCATGCCGGTTAACCCGTATTTACTGGCACTGTAGGCCGCTGCTCCGGCCATGGGCACTTTTCCCAAAACACCGGGAATCTGAATAATCAGTCCCTTCTTTTTTTCCTTCATAGCAGGAAGAACGGCTTTCATAAGGTAAAAAGGTCCGATTAGGTTAGTTTGCAGGCTTTGCATAAAATCATCGGAGGAAAGCTGATCCATAGTTCGGATTATGCCAATGCCGGCAGCATTCACCAAAATATCCAGGGTGCCTGCCGCCTGCAACACAGCAGCCACGGCGGCATTCACTTCGTTTTCACGGGTAATATCCATCAACAGACACTGACTAAGTGGAATACCAGCCGATTGGGCTACCGCATGTAAGGCTGATTCATTTCTTCCGGTAATAAACACCCTGGCTTTAGAACTAGCCAATAAGGCTGCGGTTTTAGCACCAATTCCTCCGGTAGCACCGGTAAGCAACACCACTTTATCTTGTAAACTTTCCATGTAAATTTTATTTGTACAAACAATGACAGGTTCATTTTGTTGTAATCTTTTTTAATTCGGGTAAACATTAATTGTATCGACATGAGTTCAATGCGAAAAAAACCCTGGAACCGGGTTAACCTGCCGGTGTATTCTATTAGCAGCAAAAACAAAGAAGGATTCCATAACATGCATATGATAACCTATGTTACTGCTATTAGTATGCAACCGAAGCGCATTGTATGCGGCGTGTACCGAGGAACCCAAACCCTAGATAATCTTATGGAGAGCCGCGAATTTGTTTTACAGCTCTTGTCGGCCGACCAATACAAACTCACCAAAATTTTAGGCAAAACCAGTGGTAAAAACCAAGATAAAATGCCCTATCTGCAAAAAAAGCAGCTGGTGCAACCCTGGCAGGAATTTCAGGTGTTAACGGATGCGCTGAGTGTGATGCAACTGCGCATTTTGCAGCATTTTGATGGCGGAGACCATGTGGGGTTTTTGTGTGATGTAGTACAATATAAAAATTTACAGCCGGGCGAGCCGCTTACCCTGGATATTTTGCGGGCCCATCAATTGATACGTATATGACGGAAATATTTCCTACGCAACGGGAGGCAATACTCGAACGGGTAAATGCTATTGATCCAATAAAATATGGTACTACCCGCAATTATATACAAGGTGCCGTTTCAAGATTATCTCCCTACATTTCGCGGGGAGCGGTTTCTTTGCCATTCATTAAGGAAAATTTACTCAGTCGATTTTCAACCTATCAAGCAAAGCCTTTTTTACAACAACTGGCCTGGCGCGAATATTTTCAGCGGGTTTGGTGGGCGATGGGAGACGATATTTTTCAGGATATCAAACATCCACAACCGAGTGTATCGCATCATCAATTACCCAAAGCCTTGCTGGAAGGCACTACAGGTATTAAGCAGATAGATCAATCTATCCAGCAGTTGACAAAAACAGGCTACCTGCATAATCATGCCCGTTTATATACAGCCATGTTGGCCTGCAATATTGGAAGGGCGCATTGGTTTATGCCGGCGCAATGGATGTATTATCATCTGCTGGATGGCGATATCGCCAGCAATACACTTAGCTGGCAATGGGTAGCGGGTAGTTTCAGCAATAAAAAATATTATGCCAATCAGGATAATATCAATCACTACGGCGGACTAACTCAATCGGATAGTTATCTGCAACTTGGGTACGATCAGTTGCCGCAGTTACCCATTCCGGAGGCACTTCAAGAAACTACGCAGGCCTCATTCATCACTCCCCTGCCCATCACCCAAACACCATTGCTGGATAGTACCCTTCCACTTGCCTTGTATACCAGCTATCAATTGAATCCGCATTGGCGGGCCGCAGAAAACCTGAATCGCTTACTTATTCTTGCACCTTCCCATTTTAATAAATATCCGGTAAGTGCGCAGGTAATTGCATTTGTATTAGATCTGGCACAGAACCTGATACCGGGTATTCAAATTTTTGTGGGGGAGGTAGAAGATATTCCGGGCATAGCAAATTTCCCGGCCATTTACCACCAGCAACACCCCCTAACCCAAGATTTTC
>JBBAJQ010000044.1:2041-3274 GCA_040403945.1 Sediminibacterium sp. | reverse complement strand
ATAGCAAATTTCCCGGCCATTTACCACCAGCAACACCCCCTAACCCAAGATTTTCCGGGCACTGCCACCCCCGCCAACTGGATGTTTCCCGAAGCAAGTTATCGGGGACAGGGATTTTTTGGGTACTGGAAACAATGTGAAAAAACATTGAAATAAAAATAAGTAGTAGTGCATCGCAGATAAATCACGAAATTTGCGATATGCTTATCACGCATACCGAAATATATCGCTATACAATACCGATGGTGCCGTTTACCATTGCTACCGGTACCATGCGGCATGCGCAAAATATTTTTATCCGCATACATACCAGCGAAGGATTAATTGGCGTGGGTGAATGTTCCGCTTTCCCCATGATAGCGGGTGAAACCCAAGCTACCTGTTTTGAACTGGCAAAAGATTTTGCTGCCTGCTGGAAAAATAAATCAGCCGCAGATATCAACGAGCGCCTCGATGAACTGGATGCCCTTATTTACCGAAATTATACAGCCAAGAGTGCATTCGATTTAGCCTTACACGATTTAGCAGCCAAAGCTGCCAATCTACCGCTATATCAATTTTTGGGAGGTACCAACCGAACGGTGGAGAGTGACTTAACTATTGGCATAGGAACGCCCGAAGAAATGGCAGCCACGGCCCGAGACTTTATTTCCAAAGAGGTGCACATCATTAAAGTGAAACTGGGAAAAGACGTAGCTACCGATGTAGAAAGAATCCGACAGATACGCGAAGCAGTTGGGCCTACGATGCAACTACGCATTGATGCCAATCAGGGTTGGAGTTATGAAGATGCCATTCTTGCCCTTACCCAACTAGCGCCTTACAACATCGAATTTTGTGAACAGCCCATGCGCAGCTGGAATGATGAATTGCTGCCCGAGCTTTGCAAACGCTCCCCTATTCCGTTGATGGCAGATGAAAGTGTATTTACCCATCGGGATGCAGAAAGATTAATCAGGAACAATGCCTGTGCCTATATCAATATCAAATTTGCTAAGAGTGGTGGCATACGCGAAGCCCTGCGCATTAATCAGGTTGCCGAAAAAAATGGCATTGCCTGTATGATGGGGGGCATGCTGGAGAGCAGACTGGCCCTTACTGCTAAAGTGCATGTAGCCATTGCCTGCAAGAATATCCGGTTTTACGATTTAGATACCTGCCTGTTAGGTCACCTTACCGATCCGGTTGTGGGTGGTGCGCAGTTTAAAGGAATGGAATTATCGGTAAATGATC
>JBBAJQ010000044.1:0-1941 GCA_040403945.1 Sediminibacterium sp. | reverse complement strand
GCAGGCAAACACTGCAACACCCCCAGCATGACGGTTTCCGTTGATAATATCAGTTTTAAGAATCCGATTAAACTGGGCAATGTGGTACATATTCAGGCAAAAGTTTGTAGGGCTTTTACCACTTCGATGGAGATTAATATTAAAGTTTGGGGAGAAGACTTACTCCATCAATATAAATACGAAAGCAATGAAGCTTTCTTCACATTTGTTGCATTGGATCCTAATGGCAAGCCCAGAAAAGTACCCGAATTAATTGCAGAAACCGAGGAAGAGATAAAATTGTATGAGGGTGCTTTACGCAGAAGACAACTTCGCCTGATTTTATCGGGAAAGATGAAACCTAGGGATGCGAACGAGTTGAAGGCTTTATTTCTCCAAGACTAATCCCTATCTATTTATCCAGCATTTGCATCAAGTGATGTTTGCCTTTCAGCATATAGGTTTTGCTTTGCTCAATGGCCTCCACAACCTGTTCGAGAATAGTTTCCACCGGTTGGGTATAGTCGATTACCAGGGGCTCTTTAAATCGAACCGTTAAAAGGGTACCGGTTTTTTTAAAGGATAGTCCAGTTTTGGTAAATGCTCTCCAAAAACCATTAATTACAACGGGAATTACTAGGGGCTGGTTGTTTTTAATAATGTGGGCAGTACCCTTTCTGCCTGGAGCAAAGGGTTTGGTAGTTCCCTGTGGGAAAGTGATTACCCAACTTTGCTGCAAGGCCTCATCAATTTTTTGGGTATCCGATTCGTCCCGCTCCCTTTCAATATCCTTACCATCAGAACGCCAGGTTCTTTTTATAGTAAGCGCTCCGGCCAGTTTAAAAATCCGGGAAATAAAACTCCCATTCATTGTTTCCTCAGCAGCTATAAAATGCACATTGGTAAAGGGATTGAGCAAATAAAATGGCAGGCCCAATCGATTAATCCTCCTCCATTTTACCGCACAAAAAATATGCAGAAAGGCAATCACATCGGCAAAATAGGTTTGGTGGTTACTTACAAACAGCACATTTTGCTTGGGCAAATGTTGGATATGTTCACCCCCTTCGATTTTTATTCGGTTAAATAGTACCAGTCCGGGGTACGACAAAGTGCCTACCAATGCATAAATAAATGACCGGATAATGCGCAAGTGTTTCAATCGTTCAGTCAAGCTCATACCAACCTATTTTACATTCCGCAAGCACGGACAGAGACAAAAATAATTAACTAAGTTAACAAATCCTTTTCAGAACGGGTAGTAAGCTTAAAAAATGATAGACAATTCGGGTAATCAGGTATTTTTGCACCCAAACTTACGGCATGAAGATTAACACGGTGATTTTTGATATAGACGGCTTACTGATTAACAGCGAACCCCTTTGGAACAAGGCAGCTGCCGAGGTATTTGCCAGCAGGAATGTTTATATCAGCGAGGAAGAATATGCTACTACTACCGGCTTACGTACCAAAGAGTTTGTGGCCTGGTGGCTTACCCATTTTCAGCAGGATCCGGCGATTTTTCCGGAGGTTGAAAAAGAAATTGTAGCCAGTGTATTAGATAAGATTGCAACGAATGCGGAAACATTACCTGGGGTACCCTATATTTTTGAATTTTTTGCTTCCCGTGGATTTAAAATAGGACTAGCAACTTCTTCTCCCCCCGAATTAATAGCAATAGCCAAAAAAATTACGGGTATAGAAAGCTATGTGATGGCAGCCACTTCCGCAGAGGATTTACCCTATGGTAAGCCCCATCCCCAGGTGTATCTGAATTGCGCAAACGCCTTGCAGGTAGCACCGGTAAACTGTGTTTGTTTTGAAGATTCTTTTAATGGCATGGTTGCCGCCAAAGCCGCCCGCATGAAATGTGTGGTGGTGCCGCATGCGAGTGAACAAGACAATGCTAAATGGGGTGCCGCAGATTTAAAACTGAATTCACTAGAGCAATTTACAGAGCAA
>JBBAJQ010000043.1:0-21215 GCA_040403945.1 Sediminibacterium sp. | reverse complement strand
AAAAGGGCACTTCTATCAATTCAGCTAAACTGCTTCTTACGGCAGATTGTTTTTCCGGTGGAACAAAGAAGAGAATAAATCCCCCCCCTCCTGCACCTAATATTTTTCCGCCCAGGGCTCCGGCTGCAATAGCCCGATTATAAATTTCATCAATCGCTGAAGTAGAAACGTTAGAGGATAATGATTTTTTATACTCCCAGGCTTCCTGTAACATCCAACCAAATTGTTGTAAATCGCTGTTATTGTCTTTTAATACATCCTCGGCCTCCATCACCATGTCCATCATGCGCTGCAAGGAATCTGACTGCTTAGAAAAGTTGACCAACTTACTGGATTCAATCTCCGAGGCAAATCTTGAAAATCCAGTAAAAAATAAGAGCAAATGATTTTGTAAATCTGCCAGCCGGCTGGCATCTATTGAAATGGGCGTTACAGAAAAGGTTTCATCGCGATTAAAATCTATCCGGTTAAATCCGCCATAAGCCACGGCAATCTGATCTTGACAACCCACTACCTCATTGATTACCTTTTGCTCTACATGAATTGCCTGCTTAGAAAGCTCATCTGCAGATAACGTTATGTTATTTAACCGATGCATTGCCTGTAATAATCCAACGGTAAATGCAGAACTGGATCCTAATCCAGATCGAGCCGGCAAATCTCCATCGTGGTGAATCTCCAGGCCATCCGTCCATTGCATCCATTCCAAAACGCCTTTAATTGCTGGGTGACGAGTAGCCGAAATGTCATTTACATCCTCAATTTCACTGTACACAAACCGATGCTTATGCGGAAAAAAAGCAGGTTTTCTTCGGCAGGTTATGTAGCAATACTTATTGATAGAAGTGGAAATCACCCTTCCCCCATGCTCCCTAAACCAAAGCGGAAAATCCGTTCCCCCTCCAAAAAATGAAACCCGGTAAGGTGTTTTCGTTATAATCATGAAAAATGTACAAAAATAGGCATGACTACGTCAATCTCACTCACATGAGATATACAGCAATCAGTATCTGATAAAACGCAGATATCTATCACACAAATATACCAATTTTATAGCTAATTCTACTATATAAATATGGCTATGTAGCTATATAATATTATATAAAATTAAAATTTATTTAGCCCGACTAAATAATCTACTAGCTGCTAAAAGTGAAAATAATGGTTCGGAAAGGGTTATAAAAAAAAGATTATCAACAGGGCTGCGAATAAAAGTTTCTACTCGCAAAAATGTACCAATATATTACTTGAAAAAAAGAGGAATGAAAAGATTCTTCGGCAAATGATGCAGCATTAAACTTTGCTGTGCAACAAACATACCGCATGCGCCACCAAACCCTCTTCCCTGCCCACAAAGCCCATTTTCTCTGTGGTAGTTGCCTTGATAGAAATATCGTTGATCCCAATATCCAAAATGCCGGCAATCGCCTCCTGCATGCGGGCCACATAGGGTTTTATCTTGGGGGCTTCTAAACAGAGGGTAGCATCAATATTGCCAATTCGATATCCAGCAGCCTTTATCAATTCATTGGTTTTGGCCAATAAAATCCGGCTATCAATATTCTTAAACGCCGCATCCGTATCCGGAAAATGTACCCCAATATCCCCTAAACAAGCCGCTCCTAACATCGCATCACAAATCGCATGCAATAACACATCGGCATCACTATGCCCCAGTGCCCCTTTATGGTGGGCTATCTGAATACCCCCAATTACCAAATCCCTACCCGCCACCAATTGATGGAAATCAATACCATATCCGATTCTGATAGACATAATTAATTATTTATAGTGGCTACTTCTTAGTAAAACCTACTTACTTGTAAAGATACAGCAGAATAAGGGTTTTATTTACCACCTACATTAAACAGCAAGCCCACCCGAATAGTGTTCGACAGGGGATTGCGGGTAATTCCAGAACCGGAGGGAACTAAATAAGATAAATTAACCTGAAAGGCATCCATGCTAAAGCCGGCGCCTACCGAAAAATATTGGCGATTACCGCGGGTTTTATCCTCGTAAAAATAACCGGCCCTTACAAAAAACTGCTCATTATACGCATACTCCGCCCCCAAAGATGCCTGCAAAGAGTTCAGCTGATTGGTGCCATCATTAAATGATTTAAACCAACTGGCTAGCACACCTGTACTGCGATAATTGGCTAAACTCGCCGAATCTGTTGCATATACACCGGTTGCCGGAGGCACAACAGGCACTAGTAATTTGTTGATGTCTAAACCCAACATCAATCGATTATTCTCGTCCATCACAAAATTATACGTAAAACCCACTCCCAAATTAGCCGGTATAAAGTCTTTATTACGCGCATCATTGGTATAGCCAATCTTCGCACCCAGATTAGACAAACTTAGTCCCCAATTTAAGCCCGCACCCGACTCATCCACTCCATGATAAAACAAGGAAACATCGCCCGCAACAGAAGTGCCGGCACGATACACTACCCCGGTTCCCACATCGCCAATTACTAAGCGAGAATTGATGTATCGGATGGCAACCCCTAAACTCAACTTATTGTTCAATATCCGCGAATACCCCAAATCCACCGAAAACTCACTGGGACGAATATTATTTAAAATATTACCCGAAAAATCGGTCAGCTGAATATTACCTAAACTGAAAAACCTGAGAGAAGTGGAAATCGCAGACTCATCCGATAACTTATGATAGGCTGCCAAACTTGCCAAATACACATCCGACAAGCCCAAATCTTTTAACCAGGGTGTATAATTTACGGCCACCGCATTTTTATTCTTGGCAAAGGGAATCTTTGCTAAGTTCCAGAATGCCGCATTCGCATCCGGGGTAGAAGCAATCGACATATCCCCCATCCCCCCTGCTCGGGCATCCGGAGATATCCTAAGAAAGGGTACCGCAGTAGAAACTATGTTGATGGATCCCGTTTGTGCTGAAAGAGTAGTAGCTGCTAATAAGCTAACACACAAAAGGGCTTTTATTGAAAAATATCTTTTCATCCGTTCCGTTTTTTACTTTTTAATCCGTTGAATAGAGCAGTAAAATACAGGTTTCGTTTCCCGGCAAGTATAAAAAACTCACCCGTATTAACACCTTATTATCATTTTACCAACCCCGCAATGTTGTTTAAAGAGTAAAAATCACACCATTCAGAAGGTTTTAATATCGAATCATTCGGCCCTGCGCCTCTGCTGATTCGGGTTCGGAGATTAGTTTCAGGTGGTAAATATAAATACCTTTTGCCAATTTTGCTCCAGACGCCCCCTCCCCACTCCATTGTACCTGAATATTTCTGCTTCCCGAACTTTGGATGGTCTGTTGAATTTGCTGCACCTGCCTCCCCATTACATCATATATGGTAATTAACAAGCGCATTGGCACCCCAGGCCGATTATGCTCGAACGAAAAAGTTGTACCAGTACTAAATGGATTAGGATAGTTGATCACCGATGCCAACACCAGTTTTTCTTGCTTTTTTACCCAGAATTCAAGTGTTTTTACAGAAGAATTGTTGGCAATATCCCAGGCTTTTACCGTTATCCGGTGCCTTCCCTCTTTTAATTCCGGTAATTGAAAATATAACTTACCCTTTCGGTAATTATTCACATCCGCCTGAAAAAAATCGTTCAATACCCAACTGTTTCGGGTGTTTTCGTCTAATACCGCCGTTATATCATGCCCTATCCCATTTCCGGAAGTGTTAATGCCCGAACTATCTGCTAACAATGCCAGTAACAAGGGCGTTTCATTGGTTAAGCCCCCCTCCCGAAAAGTAGTGTCATATAAATACAAGCGTATTCCCGGCCCTTCTTCATCCCTGCCCGCTGCCCCCAAAGCCCCACCCATCCATACACTCGTATCTACCCCCCCGGCATCCTCGGCTCCGGAAGTTGCATACATACTAAATCGCGCTTTGCCTACGGCATTACTTATGTCTTTGGGTACCACAAAATCAATCCGAAACTTACCCCCCTGCACACTAGCCGTTCCTCTAAACAATACCGACGTTTGCTGACTATACACTGCCGCCGTGCTCCCGCTTCTATTACCCAATGTTTTCAACTGCTGCGGCTGGTCGTATATGCTAAGTTCAATAAGCCCTGTAAACTGAGGTAATAGTGCTCCATTTTGGTCTGTTATTTCCCCTTCACAACTATATCTACCCAATGCCTTTAGTGTATCACTTCCCGTTACCAGTTTATCATTTATCCTGGTTAATCGTATGTTTTTCTGCGGAAAAGCTAGGGTGAGTGCCGGATCTCCCAATAAAGTAAACTTTCTGTTATTCACCACATCTCCTGTTGAACTTAATAAGTTATTCTTTGCCAACAGCACTGAATTTCCCAATGAAAGATACTTTCCGCCCCCATCTCTCTGCATCCCTACTTTCAAGTACTGATCATTCATTTGCAGATTACTATAAGCAAATACAGGGCGTGTTGTTGTTAATAAGGCTATTCCACCAGTTGAATCATTTTTCAAAACTCGGTCTCCCAAAGAAACCACCGAAGGATTATCATGCGGAGCAAAATCGCAACTGGCAGTAATAAATAAGGGCAACCGATTGGGATTGTTACATCGCTTTACTTCCTCCGCTGTAAAAACTGCCTCATCAGCCAACCGCAGATAATTGCCATGCCCGGTATAATTTACCACTAGCGCACCCCGAAAGCATTGGTTTACGATGGTTTCATTCACTTGCGGATACCGATCTCCCCCGCTACCACTCACTATGGGAAAAGCATCTACATACACTTTTTGTACGTTTAGCAACGGGTTCGCTTTTTGGGTGCTAAGGGTTATTTGCTGTGCATCATTAAAATGTAAATTATTATCCCGATCATCTGCAATAAATAAAGTTTGCATGCGCCAGGCCCCCTGCGAAACCGGCTGCTGATACCGAATAATTTTGTTTACCATAGTGGTAGCTTCCTCTACACTACCAGCCGGCAGGCGGCCAATTGCAATATCCAGTGCATCGGAAGCACGCATAGCAGCAAAGTCGTCTGTATCATCTAATAACCCAAAATAATCATCAGACGTATACGTACGCAGTGGCTCGAACGATTCACCACTTTCGTATACCGGAACCCAATTTAAGCCAGCTGCTTTTTTATTTTTATAATCAAAACTACCGGTTCCCAACAAGAGCAGATATGATGGTCTTAGATTACTATTTGCACCCGCCTTATCGTAATACATTTTTACAAAATCCCTTATAGCAGTCGGATCCGGGGTACCCCCTGAAAACTCGTGATACACCTGCTGAGCTGTTACAATTTTTGCTGTAATTCCATCCCTTGTTGCATGATAAGCTGCCAGGCGCCTGGCTTCATTTAATAGGGAAGCATGCGTTACAATCAGCATCTGCACCGGCGTACTATTATGCAAATCCTGATTCGCAATTCTGCCAAGCATTACCGGCTCGGGCAAGGAAGCCACAATGCCCGCTGCATATTCTTTAAGGGAAAATGCATCATTCACCCAACGAACCTGATTTCCTGCCAGTGTGGTATTCATTTTAACCGGATTGGATGCATTGGAAACATCCCATACAAAAACTGAACTACCCAAGGGCACCTGCTGAAGCTCAAAAGCAGCCACTACACCTGCTCCCACCGTTCGTGTATCTCTAAAAAACAACGATTGATTGCCCGTAAATGCCAACTGCCGGCGTGCAAAAACTTCTACCCAATCTATCCAGCCTGTAGCCGCCGTATTACTGGATATCATTTGAATTTGTAAAGAAATATTACTGCCCGAAGCCGGCAAAAATTGGGATACTTGTTGGGAAGTGCTTGCGTAGGTATCTAAAAACTGTCCGCTCACTGCCGGCAAAATATGTTCCTGCACCGTTTGATTCTGCTGAAGTACCCGTAAGGTGGCAGGTGCCCCCACCGAACGGGCAGCTACCCGGCTAACCAGTGTTATCGGCTGTTGGGTATTGAGGGCGGTAAATGGGAGTTGGATAGTGGCAGTTACTGATTGCCCCGGCTGCGCTCCCAATTTGGTACCTAGCCAGCTTTTTCCGCTCGACAATGCATTTTCTAGCTCATTTTCCTGATAAAATCTATCATCCATTTCCCGAATGGTAACGGAAGGGATAGGCTGGGTGGGTTGTTGGGCAATTCTCCTTCCAATTCCCCCAATAGTGATATAGTAATACGCCGTATCGCTATAGAGATTGGTTTGATGCTGCCAAAGTCCGGAAATGGTGTCCCGCAACCAGGGATGTGGTCCCGGGGCATAGAACAGTAAATAATCCGTTCCATTGAATATACCATCTCCCCCATCTACTACTTCAATGGCATTTTCTATTAAATCATCCGGCCTGGCTGCGCGGTTGCTCTCCGGAAGCATGGCACCCCCATTTCCAAAAACCCGTAGCGAATTACTGGATATATTGCCGGGTAAAAAGCCTGCCTGGGTTAGGGCAGCTGCAGATACCTTATAAATTCCCTCCCGTACAACGCCCATTTGATGCCAACTGCCGGTAGCCAAAACAGAATTGGGGGCATACACCCGCTGACCAAACAGGGCAGATGCACCCATCAGTAAACCTACCATTAGCAACAAAAATACCCTGATAATCATACAATATATTGGATACTGATAATAATGCCCCCTGTACCTGCGTTAATTGTTAACAGAGTTAAAATTAGGTTTTTGCTAACAAAGTGAAAGACCATAAACAGAATCTACCACCTGTAAAACTTATATATTCGCATTGGTTTGTAAACATCCTTGTGTGAAAACTACTAATACCATCAATTTTAGCGTTATGAAACTACTTTCTTTTCTTGGTAATGCTGCCTGTATGTTAGCGATTATGGGTACAGTATCTTCCTGTAGCATTTTTTCGAAAAAACCGGAAAAATCTACTGTTACCGGATGGAATTATAACGACAAGACCCAGGGTAATTTCAGCGTAATGAAACCCAAGGACGTAAAAACGGCTCCGGGATTGGTTTTTGTGCAGGGGGGTACTTTTACGATGGGTGCAACCCAGGAAGACGTAATGGCCGACTGGAACAATGCGCCCAGAAGAATAACAGTGAACTCTTTCTTTATTGATAAAACGGAGGTTGCCAACGTGCATTACCGCGAATATCTCTACTGGCTGGAAAATGTATTCGGAACGGCCGGTATGGATACCATTGTTGCAGCAGCTTATCCGGATACCAATGTTTGGAGATCTGAATTAAGTTTCAACGAGCCAATGGTGGAGTATTATTTCCGCCACCCGGCTTTTAACTACTACCCCGTGGTAGGGGTTACCTGGAAGCAGGCCAACGATTTTTGTATCTGGAGAACGGACCGGGTGAATGAGGTAACGGCTATTAAAACTGGTTTCTTAGATGCAAAAACCCAGATTAAGAAGGAGTTGAATGGTTCCGGTTCAGACAACTTTAATACAAAAGCTTACCTGATGGGCGAATATCAGGCAACGCCCGGCAAACAAGTTACCTCAAAAAGTAACCCGCTAAAAGATGCGCAGGGCCGCCCTAGAACCGTTATAAAAGTAGAGGATGGAATATTATATGGCGATTATCGCCTGCCAACCGAAGCAGAATGGGAATATGCCGCCTATGGTTATATGATGCAAAATCCGCAAAGAAAAATGAAGGGTTCTGCCAACCGGGGTGAAGAAATTATTGCCAACAAACAAATCTATGCCTGGAAAAATGAGGGATATGATAACCTTCGCTATACCCAAAAAGGTAAGTTACAAGGACAGTTTCTTGCCAACTTTAAAAGAGGTGCCGGAGATAACATGGGAGTAGCGGGTGGATTAAATGATAATGCTGCCTATACCGCTGAGGTAGATTCTTATTACCCCAATGGTTTCGGCTTATACAACATGAGTGGTAACGTAAGTGAGTGGGTGCAGGATGTATACCGTCCGATTACCAATGCAGGCGAAGACGACCTGAACCCCTTTAGAGGTAATGTGTTTATGAAAACGGATATGTCTGCTGGTCAGGGTAACCTACGAGACGATAAAGGAAGAATCAAAATGATTCAGCAATCTCCTGATGAAGTAAAAAAACGCCTGAATTATCAAAAATCATATGCGATAGACTATTTAGATGGAGACACTTCGAGCAGTGCCCAATATAACTTTGGCATTACTACCCTTATTTCAGATAAATCCCGTGTATATAAAGGCGGAAGCTGGAATGATCGCCCTTATTGGTTAAGTCCGGGCACCCGCCGCTTTTTAGATGAGGACGAAAAAACCAACACCATTGGATTCCGTTGTGCCATGTCGCATTTTGGTTCTCCTGAAACCAATTCGTTCAAATCTAAATCTGGCTTATTTTTTCCTACTAGAAGAAATAAACGATAATATTTTCAAATTTTTTCTAAAAAATCCGCTACCCACTCAGGAGCGGATTTTTTATTTATAAATTGCACTATGCATATAGAAGAACTCTATACCATTTATAGTAAACATCCGCACATACAAACTGATAGTAGAAAACTACAATCGGGCGATCTTTTTTTTGCCCTGCGCGGACCCAATTATAATGGAAATACTTTCGCCTTACAAGCCCTAGAAATGGGAGCAGCTTATGCCATAGTTGACGAACATATTCCAACCACAGATACGCGCATAATTCGGGTAGTAGATGTACTTACCACACTTCAGCAGTTGGCAGGCTATCATAGAGACCAATTTACCATTCCCTTTATTGCAATTACGGGTAGTAATGGAAAAACTACCACCAAAGAATTGGTATCCGCTGTTCTATCTACCCACTACAAAACTTATACTACCCAAGGTAACTTGAACAATCATATTGGCATACCCTTAACTCTATTGAAAATCGGCTCGGATGCACAAATGGCCGTAATTGAAATGGGCGCCAATCATCAGCACGAAATTGAAGGGTATTGCAGCTATGTTAAGCCCACCCATGGTATTATTACGAATTGTGGAAAAGCGCACCTAGAAGGTTTTGGCGGAGAGGAGGGCGTAAAAAAAGGGAAGGGCGAACTATTCCAATTTTTAAGTAGCCATGCAGGAACCGCATTTGCATTTGCTGATTACGATTATCTGCATGCACTTTCTAACAAGGTGCCTACCGTAATTTGGTATGGAACCAAGAGCGGCATCATTCAGGGATCCAGCCAAAATAGCCTGCCATTTTTACAAGTGGCCGTATCCGGAGCTCTACAACTATCCATACAAACCCAACTGGTGGGTACGTACAATTTACCCAATGTACTTTGTGCAGTAACCATTGGCAACTATTTTGGTGTGCCCGCCCAAAAAATTCAATCCGCTATAGAACATTATTCGCCCTCCAACAGTCGCTCACAATGGATAAAATGGGGCAATAATGAGGTAATTCTGGATGCCTATAATGCCAACCCCTCTAGTATGAAGGTAGCCGTTGAAAACTTTGCGCAACTCCCCGGCTCATCTAAAATACTTATGCTGGGCGCTATGATGGAACTGGGAGACACCAGTATCGCCGAACATCAGACTTTGCTGCAATTAATTGAGCAATATCCCTGGGAAGCCGTGGTATTGGTAGGAGGTGATTTTGCCAAATTAACACACCCATTTATCTATTTTGCAGATGCACAGCAGGCAAAAGAATGGCTCCAAAGCAGGAATCCTCAGCAATCACTGATTTTATTAAAGGGATCCAGAAGTATGCAGATGGAAAAAGTGATTCAATAATCTGGTATCCATCCTGTATTAATAAGCGGTTTTATAGTAATTTTTATTTTGCAGCCTACGCATAAGAAGCTAAACAACTATCGGTTGCATTTACTTGTTTCGGTTTACCCATTTTTAGAATGATTATCTTTGTGGTATGCACACACCCAAAGAACACGCACATCCCATTGTTGAAGCCAAGCATTATTTACTGTCTACCTTACAAAATAAATGTCCCCGTTGCCGAACGGGTAAGTTGTTTGTAAACAGTAACCCTTATCAATTGAAAGGTCAAGTTACCATGCACGAGCATTGTCCGGTTTGCCATCAGCCCACTGAAATTGAGGTAGGGTTTTATTACGGTACCGGCTATGTGAGCTATGCCCTTAGCATCGCTTTTCTGGTTAGCACATTCGTGGCCTGGAAAGTATTAATTGGTATGACTTTCTCTATCGACGATAACAGGATATTCTATTGGATGGGAACGGCTTTTGTACTGTTGTTTGCCATTCAACCCTTATTAATGCGTCTCTCCAGAAGTCTTTGGCTCAGTTGGTTTGTAAAGTATGAACCGGATTGGGAAATCAAACCACTTAAAAAGCCTGAAAGAATTGTTCCGGAACAAATGAATAACTGGTAAAAAAAAAGTCCTTATCATTTCTGATAAGGACTTTCTCCTTTATAAAATAGTAGGGTTAAAGATTGATAAAGCGTGTCCAACCTCTCCACCAGTTGGCTGCTACCCCAGCAGCATCACAAGCACCGCGGAAAGGAACCACCTGCATACCGGCTAATTTTGGATCTGTAAATCTAGCACCGGTTAAAATGGGCTGATATCCATTACTACCTCCGAAAGGAAGAAAATCGGGCGCAGCATAATTAAATGGAGCAATCAACTTTGCGTCGGTGTTATTAACCAATACCGTATTAGAGAAGGCAGTATTAGAAAAACGATTAACTACAGAATCTCTATTCCAGGCCAAGGCATTAGCAGAAGAAGCTATAAATCCATAGGAAGTAATATCGGTTCCACTAACAGGACCGCAGCCAGCAATGGTATTATTTTTAAACCGGGTAGTACTGTCAATAATGTTATTCTCCATCGCTCTTCCATTTCTAGAATCAATCAATAACCCTTGAGGCCATCCCAAAAATATTGAGTTAAAAATGCTAACGCCCACATTTCTGCGAAGATGGGCTGTAGATAAATACAGGCTATTTCCAACATTATTTAAAGCAGCTCTTGGTCCGATGGCGGTGATATTACTAAAAACTGCGCGAGTTTGTGGCGAATTAGTAGAGCCGTTTGGATCGTTGTCGCACTCAAAAGCTTCACTTCTAGAGATATCAGCAATAGTAGAATCACGCAAAACGATACCGAACTGTACATTTCCACTAAATCCGTTGTCGGCATCAAAATCATCATCCTGGGTTTTGTAAGCAATCAGGTGAGCGCAATTAACCGTTCCACCAAACCACTCAAATGCATCATCTTTTGCATAGGTAACCTGCACATAATCGATTACGGTTTTCCTTCCAACAGCAGCCATAGTAAGGCTGTTGATTTCTTTATCTGGCTGATAAGCATATCCTGCATATTCGATTCGAACATATCGCAAAACGCCAGAACTATCATTATCATCAGGAGTAGCACCGCCACCGGCAATCCCATCACCGAATGCATTATCAATACCTCCCTCAACCTGATAAGTTCCTGCACCGGTGATAACACCCGGAATAGATCCAGAAAATGTAGAATTCACACTGGCCTTTCCACAAATTACAATACCGCCCCAATCTCCGGAACGAGGTACCGGTGAATTAGAAGTAAATACAATCGGATTATCCTGTGTAGCATCTGCAACCAGTTTAGAACCCCGCGTAATTACCAAGGCAGCCACATTGCTTCCTAGATAATCACCCTTGATGGTCACGCCGGGTTCAACTTTCATAGTTTTATTGTTAACCATGTAAACTATGCCAGATAGAATATAATTATTACCAGCCTTTAGCACGGTATCTTTATCAATACGGCCCTTTAGCGTAATGGTTTGACCCGTTGGGGAAGGCGGAGGACCCGGAACAACTGTTGTTGTACCTCCATCCATTTCTATTTTTCTGCAGGAACTAACTGCCAGGATTGTTACAGCAGCTAAAATGGTGAGCGACTTTTTCATGTTGATTGTTTTATCAGGGATTGATCAATGTTTATATATAATTATTAGAAATTGTACCCAAATACCAAGCTAATGTTCGTACCAAACTGACGACTTAAGCGAAAAGGATCGGTACTTTTATTAAGCCGGGTGTTACCATCCGGATTTTGATAGAAATATAGTCTCCTGTTGAGGATATCCTGAATGCTTAAACGGAATTCAGCCTTATTGCCGGCAAGTTTTTTAGTAACCTGAAAATCAAATACCGGACGGGTAGATTCATAAATATCCGGCTGATCTTGGCTACCTACGAAAGTAACGCGACGCCCAATCTGGTTATATAAAAGAGTGGCAGAAAAACCTGATTTTTCATGATCGTACAAAATAGACGCATTCACCAAATAGGGTGATTGTCCCTGCAAAGGTCTGTCTAAAGAAAGGGTTGCATCTTCTACACGGCTATATATATAAGAACCGTTAGCCTGGATGGTAAAATTCTTTAATGCAGGTGAAAAATCTAATTTCTTTCTAAATTCAAGTTCAACACCAAAGGCGGTTGCAAAATCAGGATTGGCAAAATTAAAACTACTGGCACCTCCTGTTACAAAATTGTATACCATTTCAATTGGCTTATCAAAGTACTTATAAAATACACCTGCCGTAAATACTTCCCCTGCAGAAGGATAAAGCTCATATCGTAAATCTAAGTTGGTAACTTTTGTTCTTTGCAATATTGGCAATCCCTGCACGGCAGCATTTAACTCGAAATCGTAATACTGAAAGTTGGCCAGTTCTCGAAACTCGGGGCGAACTACTGTTTGAGAAGCAGAAAAACGAAGATTGGTTAAATTGTTCACTTTATAAGTTGCGTTTAAACCGGGTAACCAATCACGAACGCGACTATAATTGTATCGGGGGTCGGATGTTTTTACACTACCCACTAACTGATCATAATCTTCCACTCTTACACCCCAGATAACCCGGAGGTTATTGCCAAATTGATTGTCTAGCTGAATATATCCCGCATTTAGAATAGTATTGGCAAGGTAGCGATAGAGATTTCCTTTAATTGCATCAAATGCGAAGTTGGTGCTAGTAACTGAGCCATCACCAAAATTTGCGGGAGCAAAAATCTTATCCGGAGATAATAAGCGAAGAGCAGCATTATCCCTAGGCAAGTATATGGAGAATGGTTTGGCATCAAAAAGACGATCCTTAATTTGTAACATATAACCGCCCTTCAGGGTTTGCTTACTGCCAAAAGCATCAAAAGAATAGGCCAAATCGGCACCTCCACTATATATGTAATCATTCAGATTTTGATAAAATCGGTTACCACTTTTCTGAGACAATACATTAGACAGCAATGCAACATAAGGGTTGGAAGCGGCTGAATTATTTTTTAGATAATATAGTCTTCGCTGATCAGGAATAAACCCATCTAATAAAGTAAAAGAACCATTCCATTTGAGTTTCAACTTATTATTGGGCAGAATCTGGTGCTCACCGGAAAGTTGTGTGTTCCAGAAAGTGTTCTGACGAAAACCTAATTCATATCCCCGGGCACTATCGAATAATGTATTCCCATTCCCCTCAATACCCGTTCGCAAAGTTGTATAGTCGGAAGTGTTAATGTTAAAGATAGACTTGAGAGAAATCTTATTAAAGTTATCCATCTGGTAAGTGAGGTTACCCAAGGCGCCCAACAAAATATCATTACTGAAGCGATCATCAGCAAAGTCGAAATCTGGCGTATAAGCTCCGTTACCAATAAAATTGAACCCGCTATTGGTAGCCTTTAATAGACGGGCAGTTCGATTATACGTTAATCCGAAAATTCCACCCAATTTACGGGTACCCTTCGAGGTGGTAAATCCGCCGGAAACCTGCATTTGATTATTTACCTGGTTAAATCCGTTTTGGATGGTTGGATTCCAAATATTTTCAAATTGTTTGCCCATTTCTGTTTTACCCTGTGCACTTAAAGCATCAAATTGAGATTTGGTGGTATAAGAAGTGGGTAATGCACGCGTTCCATCCTCAATACCTAGAAAATCTAGCTTACCCCCCTGATAAACATAAAAGGGATTGGAGATAGTTTGCGTATTAAAACCGGTTCCAATCTGTATAGTAAAGAAATTTTTAGTAGGGATATCGCGGGTATTCACTTGAATCAATCCGCCAGCCCATTCACCCGGCAGTTCGGGTACGAAAGCTTTATTGATAACAATGTTATCAATCATGTTTGCCGGAATCAAATCGAAAGAAAAGGCTTTTCTGTCGGGTTCAGTGCTACTTAATGGCACACCATTTAATAAAGCCATATTATATCTCTCGGCAAGACCTCTTACAATCAGAAATTTACCTTCCTGCAAACTGGCACCTGGCGTTCTTTTTAATACCTCACCGGTATTTTTATCCGGAGAGCGGCGGATAGCTTCGCCAGAGATTACAGAAGCTACTGTATTGGTATTTTTTTGAAATGCTATCAATGCGTTAACTGTTTCTCCCTTTGCAGTTCCCCGATTAGCAGAGGCGGTAACAGTAACATTACCTAATGATTTAACGTTTAAATCAAGAACTATATCCAACGACAAATCGTTATTGTCAGAAGCGCTCACCTCTTCAATAACTTTCTTTTGGTATCCAACGTAAGAAAAGGTAAGGGTATACTTTTTGCCCAATTCTGCAGGAAAGGAAAATCTACCCTCAACATCGGAACGTAACATGCCACTTACAGCACCAGATATTTCAATGGAAACACCCACTAATGCCTCGTTCTTTTGGTTGGTGACTTTACCGGAAACCCGACTTTTTTGCGCAAAAGAGGCCAGTGAAAGGGAGATAGTTAGGAGGATAAAAATAATTCGAATTTTCACGGGTGGTTCAATTTGATGCGAAAGTAGAAGCCCAACATGAAGGAATTGTTAAGCCCTGATTAAGCAATCGTTAATTCGGATATTATTGTATTATTATTATATTTATATATTATTGATTTTTAATTATTTATTTGATTTCATTTTTAAATCATTGAAAATGAAATACCTTAGATATAGATTGTTTTTCAATTAATACAATATGGATACCCACTTACATCACACGCACACAGAAGAGCACATGAAGGGCTCGGAAACATTAACAGATATTGTTATTGGTATGTCGGATGGGTTAACGGTACCCTTTGCCTTGGCAGCGGGATTAAGTGGTGCTATTAAGGATGTTAATTTGATAATTATTGCCGGCTTAGCAGAAATAGCTGCCGGGTCAATTGCCATGGGTTTAGGAGGATATCTGGCCGGAAAAACAGAACAAGACCACTATCAAAGTGAATTGAGAAGAGAATATGATGAAATTGAAAAGCTCCCCCATATAGAAAGGGAGGAGGTAAGAGAATTTTTTGAAGGATTGGGATTAAGTAAACAGGTGCAAGAGCAGGCAACTGAAGAATTGATTAAGGACAAGCATCGTTGGGCCGATTTTATGATGAAATATGAATTAGGACTAGAAAAACCCGATCCCAAGCGGGCGCATAAAAGTGCTTTCAATATCGGAGCTTCTTATATTGTAGGTGGCATGATTCCTTTAAGTCCCTACTTTTTAGTGGAGGATGGCATTACCGGATTACAATACTCGGCAGTGGTAACCTTAATCTGCCTATTTATTTTCGGATATTTTAAAAGCAAACTAACCGGTACTTCCCCCATTGCCGGTGCTATTCGGGTAATGTTTATTGGAGCAATTGCGGCAGGCTGTGCTTTTGGCATTGCCAAATTAATTGGGGGGTAAACTAAGGTTACAATCAACTTTTATTAAAAGGGGAAGACCATCTTTTATTGGTGTATCCATTTTTTTCGATGAGAGTTTTGATAAAGGCTATGATTGTTGCGGATTCTCCCGCTTGCAAGTATAACTGCTGAACAATTCTGCCATTGGGTTTTAACTTTTCATCCAGGTTTGCATTGTTTACAATTCCTGCTGCATAATGAGCTAGCACGGTTCCCAAGTTTTTAATTACGCCGGAATGCATGAGCGGTCTATTGGTTACTCCATTTGCATTCACCACATCGCGTAAGGAAGGTGATCTGGTAACAGAAATATCAACACTGGCTGCACTGATACTGGCAATTACCCCATTATTTTTTGAATTTGGGTCAATATCAAATTCAGGCGCCCGATGACAGGCATTACAACCCAATCCACCTGAGATACGGATGCTATTGGCATCAAAAACCGGAGGCGTCATAAATAAAGATTTTCCAGTATTCTCTTCAGTTGTAAAATTGGGAAAATTGGTGCGATCGTTGTTTACCTGAGCACGTCCGGTATCGAATCGGGAATCGAATGATTGGATACTTCTGATAAATTGAGCCAAACATTCCTGTAAACGGGGTTCGGTTACATTTACAGCGCCATATACAGCGTTAAATAACTCTTTATAATAATCGATGCCCTGTAATTTAGCCAGCAGGGTTGTAAGGTTATCTCTTGCAGAAACCCCACTAAATCCCAATTCATTATGCGCTACAATAGGCTGGGTACTTTGTACTTCCAGGGCTGCGGCACGTTTATCCCAGAAAAAATGAACTTCCTCGGCAAATAGGGTATTGATTAATCGCATGTAATGGCGGTCGGTAGTACCACCTAACACGCCCTGACTAGCCTGAGCAGAATCGGAAAAGGCAAATTCTTGTTTATGACAATTGGCACAAGCAACAGTGTTGGTTACACTTAAGCTTTTATCGTAAAACAAAACTCGCCCAGGGTTGCTTTTGCATTAGTGATGGGATTATTGATTCCGTTGTCTTTAGCTATATAAGCAGGATGGGTTTGTCCGGCATAATTCGTCCAGTAAAGCGGATAGATTTCAGTACCAAAATTTGCTTTTATGGCAGCATAGGGATCAATTACTGCTGTAGTGGAATTGGGTGTTACCGACACGGTATCGCGCTTGTTACAGGAAACCAAAACAATTACAAAACTGATCAGGCTCAACAAAAGGAGATACATCTTTTTCATAGGGCGGGTTTTTGGTAAGTGAATTGGAAATCTGGTTATACAAATCAGTGATTACACTTGATTAGATACACAAAAGACATACCCCGCTTATTAAAAATTTCGCTTTAGCTTGGAATTAAGAATTGCTTGGAACTTTGTTAGGGAAATGCGATAGAAAATTAGGATTTCATCTGCCGCTAGCAAAAGAAAAAAAATCTTCGTTAAACTTTTATCATATATAAAGACGAATCATAACTTTTTTAAGGTACTTACAATGGGAAATTTCTTAGATAGTTATTATCCTGAATAATTGAATTTTAGGTGATAAAAAAAGCTTGCTAATTTCCATAATCAGTTTACTTTGCTCTATTCAATTTAGCAGGTGTTGATATGGTTAAGCCCCTAATAATATTCAAACTTTATATATATGTATATCTTATTATCTTTAGCAACCTTTTACAATAGACTAATCCTCATATATTGAGGTCAGCAATAGAAGGTTATGAATTATTTACAGATAAAAATTCACAATAGTTAAATAAGTAACTTTGTTTCTAACTTAATGGTACAAGAAAAATAACGACTTAAGAATGAAAAAAAATAAAATTATTGTTATTTTGAGAGGCGGTCTGGGAAATCAATTATTCAACTATGCGTTTGCGAAAGCATTAGCAACAAAAAACGAGTTTGACTTAGTTGTAAATTATAAATCAGGATTTGAAAATGACTTTATTTATAGAAGAAATTACTTACTACAATACTTCAACCATTCTGCTAGATTAGCTTCGAACCAAGAAATGTTGATTCCATTTCATAGAATGCGTAGATTTATTTTAGTAAAAATGAATCAATGGTTTCCAGGTATAATGACTAATTTTATTTGTCAGCAAAATATGAATTTTGACCCCGACATTTTAGGTAAAAAATTAAATCGAACAACTATAGTCGACGGCTGCTGGATGAGTGAGGAATATTTTAAAGAAATTAAAAGTACTATTCGAAAAGAATTTATAACCTTGTTTGAATTGCCAGCAAATATTTTACCATTAAACAACGCAATAAAAATAAATAATTCTGTGGCAATTCATATCAGATGGTTTAACAAACCTAATGAAATGCAATCTCATAATATAAGTGCATCATATTACAGAAATGCCATAGAAGTATTAAATAAAAAAGTAGAGAATCCACATTTCTATATATTTACTGATGAGCCCACTTTGATAGAGAGAAAGATTAATCTTAGTGACTTACCCTATACCCTCATAAAAAATCATCAACTTGATAACAATGAAATGATTGATTTTATTTTGATGAGAAGTTGCAAACATTTTATAATATCAAATAGTACATTTAGCTGGTGGGCAGCCTGGCTATCAGATTACGAGAACAAAATCGTACTATCACCCGATATCAAAATGACGGGTCTAACTACCTGGGGAGAAGAGAAGCAGGTTCCTGATGCCTGGATAAAACTAAAAGTATGATTTCTATAATTATACCTGTATATAATTCAAGTTCCACGATTTCAAAAACGATTTATTCTGTAAAGAATCAAAGTTTTGAAAACTTTGAAGCCCTTATAATTAATGACGGCTCTACTGATAATTCGTTAGAGATTATAAATGAAAGTATCATTAATGACAATCGATTTAGGATAATAAATCAGAAGAATAGTGGTGTGAGTTCCGCAAGAAATTGTGGCATAAAAAATTCTGTATTTGATTTTATTGCTTTTATAGACTCCGATGACGAGTGGGAAAAAGACTATCTGGAAAAAATATCAATTTTGATAAACAAATTTCCTGATTATATTGGATTTGGAACCTATTACAGAAGGATATTAAGATATGGTAGGGAAACTGTAAAAGTCACTGCAAGATTTGAGGAAAACGAATTGTTTACTATTTCATCTGTAACCAATCAATTAATTAAGGGCGACTTGCCATTTTTCACAAGTAGTATAGTAATAAAAAAAGAGATTTTAATTGAAATAGGTATGTTTAATGAACAAATAAACTGCGGAGAAGATTTACTGACCTGGATAAAAGTATCCACCTTTGGAAAAATTGCGATGTTGTCAAAAAATTGTGTAAACTACAATATTACCATCAATGAGAATGGAAGACTAAGAAGAAAAAATGATTTGATAGATACCTTTGCAATAGAATTTAATAAAATGAGTAACACACTGCCGCTTTTGGAAATGAATCTTTTACTTTCAGGATGGTTTTATGCCAGATACCTAAACGCGCTTGTTACTGAAAATAGATTTACTCATCTAAAAAATATTTTAAGTGAATATAAAAAAATGATTGCCGCAGATCCTTTAAATTTAAAAAGAATCAGTACTATTATACTGGTTTTTATTCCTTCTAAATTCATTGACAAACTATTACTTTATAAAAACTGACTTTAACTTACGTGATCTATATTATTAAAATATACACCCAGATACACCATTTCTTTCATGATCATTTTTCAATAAATATTCCCGGATTGGGATTTTTGTTAAGAAGAATTCAGCATGACTTTGTATTTAAATTACATGGAAAGAAAATGCTTTTCAATCATCGAATTGCCGACAACTATGGTCGCTTATTATGTAACAATTTTAATGAACCTGAAACACATCTTTTCTTAGACAAAGTTTTTGCGAATGATCGTATAAATAATTTCCATTTTGTTGATATAGGTGCCAATATTGGGGAGTTTTTGCTTGATTATTCTGATCACAGAAATATTATAAAACTAACTGCCTTTGAGCCGCAGCCAGAACAAAACATCGTATTGGAGCAAAGCATACAGCTTAACAATTTTACAAAATCTACCGTAATACCAAAGCCGGTAGCCGATTCTACTAAAGAAATATTATTCAATTTTAATACCAAAAACTCAACAGCTTCCGGTATAACAAGTGATGATGGCATTGGCACCAAACTATTATCTACTTCCATAGACGAATATTTTACAGACAATTCCTCCGAAAAATTTGTTTTTCTAATTGACACAGAGGGGGCCGAATTGGATATTATGAGGGGAGGCAGAAAATTAATTCAAACTACACAGCCGCTGATTATATTCGAATATAATCATGTAACTGAAAAATATTTTTCCATAGAAGAGGTAAGAGCTGAATTAGGACCAACTTATTCCATTTTTCAACTTGAACAAAGCGGGGAGTTATCAGATCGATTTCAGAAAATATGGAATCTGGTAGCTATTCCAAATAATGAAACCTTCAAATATTTACTACAAAATAGAGATAATTAAACTTTTTTTTGTGGGGTAAATCCAGGAATACTATAAAGGCAGTATCGTTAATGATTCAGGGAACTGCATTGTAATCGACCGCTTTCGGTCTGAAATAATAAACACCTTTTTGTGGAAGTAAACTTACCCTGTTGAAAAAACTGCAGAGAGGAAGGGATTCGAACCCTCGATACGGTTTCCCGTATACACACTTTCCAGGCGTGCTCCTTCAACCACTCGGACACCTCTCTGTTTCCCTTTCGGGGGCTGCAAAGTTAGCAATTCCTAAGCTATTTTCCGAATATTTTCAAGGCATTTGCCGAAGTAATGGTAGCTATTTCCTCCAAGGAACACTGGCAAACTTCACTTAGGCGATGGGCAATGAAAGGCAAATAAGCCACTTCATTTTTTTTACCCCGGTGTGGAACCGGTGCCAGATAAGGCATGTCTGTTTCTAAAACAAGCGAATCAGGTGATATTCCAACTAAAGCCTCCGCCAACCCACTGTTCTTATAGGTTACAACACCGCCTATTCCCAAATGAAACCCCATTTCAGTAATTTGCTGCGCCTGCAAGCCATTTCCACTAAAACAATGAAAAATACCCCGTAACCCCTTTTCGGCAAATGGTTGTACGGCTTCTATCGTGGCTTCCATCGCATTTCGCGTATGAATTACCACCGGTAACTGATATTTAAGCGCCCACTGCATCTGCTGCTGAAAGGCAATCAGCTGCTGACTATCAAAACTTCTATCCCAATAATAATCGAGCCCGATCTCCCCTACCGCCGCAAATTTTCGCTTGCCCAGCCAGGTTTCCACCAATGCCAACTCCTGTTCGTAATTTTCTTTCACATAACAAGGATGCAAACCCATCATGGCATAACAATAATCCGGATAACAGGCTTCCATCTCCAATAAAGTATCCATCTCACTGCTATCGATTGCCGGCATATAAATTCTCTCTATACCCGCCTCTTTGGCTCTACGAATCAACCCCTCCCTTTCGGCAGTCAACTCTTGTAAATAAATATGTGCATGGGTATCGATTAACATAATAGCAAATTACGAGTTGAATAGTTCGGTGGCAGGTAAGGGCAGAAATTGAAAGCCGGCTTTGGAAAAATGAGCTAATACCAAGGGTAA
>JBBAJQ010000042.1:0-22330 GCA_040403945.1 Sediminibacterium sp. | reverse complement strand
TCCCAAGCAACGGCTCTTTTTAGTACCTTTGCCCACTTTATAAAGGGAAGGGCACCTAATTTGCCCGGCCCGGAAAGTGTTGTAAGGTTATGAACGGAAAATATGCTGAATTTACAGGCCTCCACCTCCCCGCCATCGAGCAGGAAATGTTGGCTGCCTGGAAAGAAGAGAAAACTTTTGAAGAAAGTATAACCCTCCGCGAAGGGCAACCCCATTTTGTGTTTTATGAGGGTCCTCCCAGCGCCAACGGCATGCCCGGTATTCACCACGTTATCTCCCGAACCCTGAAAGACCTTGTTTGTCGCTACAAAACCATGCAGGGTTTTCAGGTAAAACGCAAGGGCGGCTGGGATACCCATGGATTACCCGTTGAACTGGGGGTAGAAAAAGAACTGGGCATCACCAAAGAAGATATCGGCAAAACCATCTCGGTTGAAGAATATAACCTGCAATGCCGGAAAGCAGTGTTGCGTTTTAAAGATCAGTGGGACCAACTGACCCAAGAAATGGGCTATTGGGTAGATTTGGATAATCCCTATATCACTTTCGAGAATAATTACATCGAAACCCTTTGGTGGATATTGAAGCAGTTATATCAAAAAGGCTTTCTCTATCAAAGCGTAAGCATCCAACCATACTCTCCTGCTGCAGGTACCGGACTCAGCTCGCACGAACTCAATCAGCCCGGCACCTATAAAAATGTGAAAGACACCAGTGTGGTGGCCATGTTTCAACTCTGCCAAACGGAGGCTTCGCAGTTCTTATTTCAATCGCTTAGCGATAGCAGCACCCATTTGTCTTCTCCGGATATTTACCTAATGGCATGGACCACCACCCCGTGGACGCTGCCATCAAATCTGGGCTTAACGGTGGGGCCTTCGATAGAGTATGTGCTGGTGAGAACCTTCAACCCCTATACCCATATCCCCGTAAATATTATTGTTGCCAAAAACCTGCTGCATAAATATTGTAAGCCCGAGGGTGAAAAGGCCGATTTTACTGCCTACAATGAAACCTCTTCCATTATCCCCTGGGAAATACTGGCTACCTGCAAGGGCAGCGAGTTAGAAGGGTTGCGCTACGAGCAATTGATTCCGCTGGAAGCCAATAGCCTCGAAAAAATTAAAGCCATTACCCCAGAAGCAGATCCTTTTCGTGTGTTAACGGCCGACTTTGTAACCACCGAAGATGGAACGGGTATTGTGCATACAGCCCCTGCATTTGGCGCGGATGACTATAAAGTAGGTTCCCGCTATGGCATTGGTATACTTACATTGGTAGACCGTCAAGGAAAATTTGTGGAGGGCATGGGAACCTATTCGGGGCGGTATGTGAAAAATTATAAAGACGATGCCCAGTGGGTGGATGTGAATATTGATATCAGTGTTCAGCTGAAGAAAGAAAACCGGGCGTTTAAAGTAGAGAAATACGAGCATAGTTATCCGCATTGTTGGAGAACCGATAAGCCGATTTTGTATTATCCCCTGGATGCCTGGTTTATTAAAACTACCGCGGTAAAAGACCGTATGGTAGAACTGAATAAAACCATTCAGTGGAAACCGGCTTCTACAGGCGAGGGCCGATTTGGCAATTGGCTGGAGAATATGGTGGACTGGAATTTAAGTCGCAGTAGATACTGGGGAACCCCACTCCCTATCTGGCGCACTGCCGATGGGTTGGAAGAAATTTGCATCGGTTCGGTGGAAGAATTAATCACCGGCATTAAAAAAGCCAATGAGGTGTTGGGTGCTGATGTAAATAAGGGGGTTGCTTCCATAGAAAAATTAGATCTGCACAAGCCGTTTGTGGATGATATCGTATTAGTTAGTAGCAAGGGTGAGCCCATGCGTCGCCTGCCCGATTTGATAGATGTGTGGTTTGATAGCGGTGCCATGCCCTATGCCCAGTGGCACTACCCTTTCGAAAATAAGGCACTGATAGATTCGGGGGAAGCCTTTCCTGCCGATTTTATTGCGGAAGGCGTAGATCAGACTCGTGGTTGGTTTTATACCTTACACGCTTTGGGGGTGATGTTGTTCGATAAAGTAGCTTATAAAACCGTAGTGAGTAATGGATTGGTGTTGGATAAGAATGGCAATAAAATGAGTAAGCGGCTGGGTAATGTGGTAAATCCATTCGAAACCATTCATCAATACGGAGCGGATGCTACGCGCTGGTATTTAATTACCAATGCCTCCCCTTGGGATAACCTGAAATTTGATTTAGCAGGTATCCAGGAAGTGCAGCGCAAGTTTTTTGGTACGCTCTACAATACCTATCAGTTTTTTATTCTCTATGCCAATGTGGATGGATTTACTTTCCGCGAAGCCTATATTCCGGTTGCTGAGCGCCCCGAGATTGATCGTTGGATTATATCCTCGCTGCATACCCTTATCCAGCAGGTTACACAGGCAATGGATGAGTACGAGCCTACGGTAGCCGGACGGTATATGGAAACCTTTTTAGATGAGCAACTGAGTAACTGGTATGTGCGCCTCTGCAGAAGAAGATTCTGGAAAGGGGAGTATGAGCATGATAAAATCTGCGCCTATCAAACTTTATATGAGTGTTTAGAAACCTTGGTAAAACTGATGGCACCGATATCCCCCTTCTTTAGCGATGCGGTTTTCCGCCGGCTGAATGCGATAACGGGTCGTCTGCCACACAGTTCGGTGCACCATGCGCGTTATCCTGTTTCCGATGCGCAGGTGATTGATCGCCAATTAGAAGATCGCATGCAGCTGGCACAGGAGGTTAGTTCTTTGGGATTGTCGCTGCGCAAAAAAGTGAGCATCAAAGTGCGTCAGCCCCTGCAGAAAATGATGATTCCCGTGCTGAATCCGGAAATGAAACAACAATTAGAGAAAATTGAACATTTGATTCTAGCAGAAGTTAACATTAAAAAAATAGAATATATAACAGATTCGGAGGGAATAATTAGTAAAAAGCTAAAACCTAACTTCAAATTGTTGGGTGCAAGGCTCGGACAGCGCATGAAAGCGGCCGGAAACCTAATTTCGGCGATGAGCGCGCAGGAGATTGCCCAATTAGAAAAAGAAGGAACTTTTTCGTTTGTGGTTGATAATGAGCCGATTACCATACAGTTGGCGGAGGTGGATGTGCTGGCGGAAGATATTCCGGGATGGACGGTTGCCGTAAAGAACGGACTAACGGTAGCCCTAGATATTCAAATTACCCCCGAATTACAGCAAGAAGGGGATGCGCGGGAGCTGGTGAATCGGGTGCAAAACATCCGAAAAGACATGGGATTGGCGCTTACGGACCGAATTTTATTAAAAGTTCAGTTGCGTGAGGGGCTGAGGCAAGCTATTATTAACTATAACGACTATATTTGCCGCGAAATTTTAGCAGATTCTATTGAATGGGTGCCGGATTTAGAAGGAGGCACGGAAGTTGATATTAATGAGGAATTGCTGAAAGTGGACGTAATTAAAAAAGGATAGTAAGCCATGCCAACTAAAAAACCTGCACCCAAGAAGTCAGCCCCTGTAAAAAAAGCGGCACCCGCTAAAAAAGCAGCCCCTGCTAAAAAAGCAGCTCCTGCCAAAAAAGCCGCACCTGCTAAAAAAGCAGTTCCTGCAAAAAAAGCAGCGCCTGCTAAAAAAGCAGCGCCTGCAAAGAAAGCAGCCCCTGCAAAAAAAGTAGTGCCAGTAAAAAAAGCAGCTCCAGTGGCTAAAAATGTGGCTCCCGCTAAAAAGCCGGTAGCTGCCCCACCAAAGGCTGCCCCTGCAAAGCAAGTAGCTCCGGTAAAAAAGCCAATTGCTCCAGCTAAGCCTGTTGCCAAACCGATTTCAAAAGCTGCCGTGGCCAAACCCGCCACTAAGGTAGCAGTGATTGCACCTAAACCGGTAGCTAAACCAGCACCCGCCCCGGCGGCACCTGCTACAAAACCAAAACCTGAGGTGAAATTACCCCCTGCTCCCCCTGTTAAACCCGTTAAAAAACAACTTGAGCCCATCAAAGAGGTGAAGGTTCCTAAAATAACTACCAAAACAAGTATCCCTTATCAACCAGGTTATACCCAGTTAGAGAAGAGAACGGATGTGTCTAAAACCAGCGGAGAACCGTTGGTAAGATACAGTGATGCCGATTTAAACGAATTCAGAGAACTGATTGCCCGCAAACTAGAAGCGGCCCGCAAAGAGCTGAGCTACTTACAGGGCCTAATAACCCGCAAGGATGAAATGGGTGGAGATAATGATGATGCCCGTTACATGACGATGGAAGATGGTAGCGTTAGCATGGAAAGAGAGCAGTTAGGGCAGATGGCTAGTCGCCAAATTACCTATATCGATCACTTAGAAAAAGCAATTATGCGGATTGAAAGCAAAACCTATGGTGTTTGCAGGGTAACCGGTAAACTGATAGATAAAGCCAGATTACGCGCCGTGCCCCATGCTACCTTATCGCTGGAAGCCAAATTGGGATTAGTAAAACCCTCTGCTGAATAAATAGATACACAGTAAATATGTCTTTATTCTCCTATTTGAAAGACTCTTTTGCCAGAAAAAAAGCCAGAAGAGTTTTTCAAAATTTCGGGTATCGGATAGACAGTTTCCAGTTGAAAGAGGAAGGTAACGTAGCGTATGCCAATTGGTTGAATCCTCTATTACAACCTAAGAAAGTTACCCAAGAAGAGGTTGATTTTTTTAAAAGTATTATTCGGAAAGATAGTCTGGTGATTGATATTGGCGCGAATACGGGTGATCTTACTGTACCCATCGCTTTGGCTGCCGGTAGTAAGGGATTGGTGATTGCTTTAGACCCCAATACACAAGTATTTGCCATTTTAGCGGCCAACGCCCAGTTGAATAGAGATAAAACCAATATAGTTCCTCTTCAGTATGCTGCCACTGAAACAGATGGCGAATTCTATTTTGCATCTTCCGAAGCTACTTTTAGTAATGGTGGATTGGCAAACGATGCTAACGACCTAGCCCATGGAAAATTTAAGCTAAAGGATAAAGTAAAGGGCATAAACTTAGCTGCCTATCTCCGCACCCATTATGCAGAATGGGTGCCAAAAATTTCTTTTATTAAGGTTGATACGGAAGGGAACGACTTAACCGTATTAAAAACCGTAGAAAGTATGATCGTTGATTATAAACCCTCCGTAGTTGCGGAAGTTTTTCCTACACTTACCAAGCAGGATAGAGACGAGATGTTTCATTTTTTTTCTGATAAAGGATATACCATTTACGATCTTTCTCATCTCGACTTTATTGGTGGCGTAAACCGGATATTGGTAAAGCAGGCAGATCAAATGGCAGCTCCCGGCATTGCCTCTAATATTCTGGCAATAGTTGAATAATCGGCTATTTATTTAAATTCCTGCAGGTCTATAAGTTTTCGGTAGATGCCGTTTTGTGCAAGCAAAGCTTCATGGGTTCCCTTCTCGGCTATTTCCCCTTTTTGTAACACAATTATTTCATCTGCATTGCGGATGGTAGACAGCCGATGGGCTATTACAATGGATGTGCGGTTTTGCATCATGTTATCTATCGCATCCTGCACCAATCTTTCGCTTTCTGTATCTAATGATGAGGTAGCTTCATCTAGAATAAGTATCGGTGGGTTTTTTAAAAGAGCCCTTGCAATAGTAATTCTTTGTTTTTCTCCCCCGCTTAGTTTATTACCTCTATCCCCTACATTGGTAGCAAACCCCTGTTCTTTTTTTTGAATAAAGTTGAAGGCATTGGCTACTTTGGCAGCATGAAAAATGGCATCCTCTTCTGCCGGCTCAGACCCCAGTGTAATATTATTCGCAATGGTATCATTAAAAAGTATGGGCTCCTGGGTAACGATGCCCATTAGTTTCCGAACAGAATGGGTAGTGTATGCTTTAATATTCACGCCATCAATTAAAATCTCTCCTGCCGTAACTTCATGAAACCGAGGGATTAGATCTGCCAATGTACTTTTTCCTGCCCCTGAAGAACCAACCAGCGCAATCGTTTTTCCTTTAGGAATGGTAAAACTGATATTTTTTAAAATGGGGGTTTCGTTATAAGAAAATGAAACATTTCGAAATTCAATTTCATTTCGGAATTCCTTTAATTCAATCGCATTGGCATTGTCTTTCACCAATACCGGGGCTTGTAAAATTTCTTCAATACGCGCAATAGCAGCACTACCTCTTTGTGCGTTATAAAATGAAGTCGAAAGCGATTTGGCAGGTGAAATGATTTGTGTAAAGAAAACGATATAGGTAATAAATCCGTCGGCTTCTAGATTATGTTGATTGCCCAATACCATCGTTCCCCCAATCCATAAAATGATAGATAAAACTAACACCCCCATAAATTCCGACATAGGAGAGGCAAGGTCTTTTCTAAATGCCATTTTATTTCGGAGTACATTAAGGGCTGTATTAGTTGTAGTAAACTTATTCTCTAATATTGTTTCGGCATTGAAAGCTTTAATAATTCTAAGCCCCGAAAGCGTTTCCTCCAATATCGACATCATGGTACCCAACTCTTCTTGCGATTCGGTAGATTGTTTTCTTAGCGAACGGCTTAGTCTGCCTATCAAAAAACCGGTAACAGGCAATAATACAAGCAGCACTAACGAAAGGAGTGGACTAATTACAATCAATCCGGTTAAAATAATCAGAATGGTTAGCGGATCCCGAATAACCCCTTCCAATGTTCCTATGATGCTCCATTCGATATCATTCACGTCGTTGCTCATGCGGCTGATAATATCTCCTTTTTTCTGATCGGTAAAGTAGCCTATAGGCAGTTGTAATATTTTCACATACAAATCACTCCGTAACTTGGTCATAACATGATTGCGGATAGGGGCTAATACCATGTAGGATAGATAGGTAAATAGATTTTTAAAAAGGATGGCAGCGATGATTATTAAAGAAATAAAGCCAAGGGCATAATTGGGTCCGTGGTCTCGAATAAGCTCACTAATTATAAATTTCAGATAATTTAACACACCATTGGCGCTAAAGGATAACTCCGGTTTTACATTCACCAACTTGTCTTTTCCAAAAAGCAACTGTAAAAATGGAGCTAGCATTGCTAGGGAAACAAGTGAAAAAACAACTGCTAATAAATTGAAAATAACGTATTGGGCTATTTTAGTTTTCTGACTTCTTAAGTAAAAGAATATCCGCTCAAAACGCTTCATAGAAGAAATAAATGTTGAGAACACTGCAAAGTAACTAATTTTGTAACCAATAAATACGAGAATATGACTGAAGGTAAAAGGCAGCGACAGGTGGCTGGGGTGTTACAGGAAGCCCTGAATGATATTTTCAGGCGATTGGGGCTGTCTATGATGGATGCTGGAATGGTATCAATTTCATCCGTTAAAGTAACGCCTGATCTGCTGGAGGCACGTATTTATATCAGTCTGTTTCAAGTGAATAATCCCGAGCAGGCTATGAAAACCATTGAGTCTCGGGCCTGGGAAATAAAAAAAGAATTGTCGATGCGTGTTAAGCATCAATTGCGCCGGATTCCCGTGTTGCATTTCTATCGCGACGATACCCTGGATTATGTTTTTAAAATGGAAGAAATTTTTAAAAGCATTGCAGCTGATAAACCTGCTAAAGAAAATCCTTCCGAATCTTAATCCCTTGTTTGTTCTAAATACAGTTTTGTGAACCTTTTATTTGCCTGGCGATATTTTAGAACCGGTCAATCGGTAAGTGTAATCAACCTGATTTCGCGCATTAGTATGCTGGCCATTGGGGTGGGGGCTCTCTCTTTAGTAATCGTGCTAAGTGTATTTAATGGGTTTGAAGATTTGGTAAAGGGTTTGTACAACGATTTTTATGCAGACATCCGCGTGGTACCCGCCCGGGGAAAAATTATGCGTTTGTCGGATCAGCAATTGCAGGCTATTAAGGGGGTTCGTGGGGTGCAAGCACTCAGTAGGGTAGTAGAAGAAAAAGCTGTTTTAAATGGGGCATTTCAAACCATTGTAACTGTTAAGGGTGTAGATAGTATGTTTAGGGCGGTTACTAATATTGATACCCCCAGCCATCTCATAAGGGGCAAGTTTTTGTTAGGCACAGCTGAATATCCTTCCATTGTGGTGGGAGCCGGTATTGAAAATGCTGCGGGCGTGGAAGTAGAACAATATCAATATCCCGCAGTATTATATCTGCCCAATAAACAGGCAGCCAGGCTTACTGCAGAAGATGGACTGCATTCTTTTACCGTAAAGCCCACCGGTACTTTTGCGGTGCAGCAGGAATTTGATAATAAATATGTGTTCACCAACCTGCCTTTTGTGCAGTTTATGCTGGGTATGCAGGCGGATGAATATTCGGGCATTGAGATGCGTATTACCGGAAACCCTGCTTCGGTTCAGCAAGAGCTTAAAGCTATGCTGGGAAAAGATTTTCTGGTAGAAACCCGCTACCAGCAAAACATGGGGTTGTATCGGGTAATGAAAACCGAGAAGTGGTTTATTTTTATAATTCTTTCGCTGATTTTGGTGGTGGCAGCATTCAATATCATTGGTTCTTTAACGATGCTGGTGCTGGAAAAGCAAAAAGATATTGCCATTCTGCATGCTATGGGGGCTACCCAGGCCCGCATAAGGCAAATATTTTTGTTGGAGGGATTATTGTTGGGTGTATTGGGCGGAGGTGCCGGCATGCTGCTGGCTACCCTTATTTGTCAGGCACAAATACACTTTAAGCTGCTGAAATTGGGGGGCAGTACTTTTATTATTGATTACTATCCAGTAGCCATGCGGTTTGCCGATTTTCTGCTGGTGGGCATCACCATTTTATGCATCACTTTGGCAGCAGCCTGGATTCCAGCATATAGAGCTGGTAGGCGGAGTTTTTCGTTGAAAAGTACATGATAGTATGCTAGCATATTTCAAATGCCGCAGGTATTAGTAATCACCCAGCGTTTCCGGCAGTTGTTCGAGTGCAGTGGCCAATTGGGCATCATTGGGGGCAATGCCATGCCATTCGTGACTACCCTCCATAAAGGATACGCCTTTGCCCATTTCGGTTTTCATCAAAATAACGATAGGCTGGCCCTGAAATGCTGCGGATTTAGCAGCAGCAAGTGTGGTAAGCACCTGTTCCATATTGTTACCATCCATTTGTAATACTTTCCATCCGAAGGCAGTGAATTTCGCCGCCAGATCGCCCAGATTCATCACCTGAGTTGTGGAGCCGTCAATCTGCTGACCATTCCAGTCAACCGTGGCAATCAGGTTATCTGCCTTGTGATGGGCAGCCCCTAAAATGGCCTCCCAGTTTTGCCCTTCATTTAATTCCCCATCGCCGGTAAGGCAGTATACCAGGGAAGTATCTTTATTTAATTTTTTTGCCAATGCTGTTCCTAAAGCCACACTGAGTCCTTGACCTAAAGATCCACTGGCAATTCTTACTCCGGGTAAATGCTCGTGGGTAGTAGGGTGCCCCTGCAGGCGGGTATTGATTTTTCGGAAGGTTGCCAATTCTTTTACCTCAAAATAACCAGATCGGGCTAACACCGAATAAAATAAAGGAGAGATATGTCCATTCGAAAGAAAAAATACATCTTCCCCAATGCCATCCATCGAAAATCCGGGATTTCTTTTCATAACCGCAAAATACAGGGCGGTAACAAAATCGGTACAACCTAGGGATCCACCGGGATGTCCGCTTTGTACGCCATGTACCATTCTAACGATATCCCTTCTAACTTGGGAGGCTATTTTTTCTAGTTCCTGAACTGTCATTTTTTGTAGGCTTAGGGTGCAAATATAAGTGAGAGAATTCAGTTCCTTGTCCACCTCCCCCTCTGTTCCTGTAAACTTGTAACATTTTTGTACCTTTACGTACTGAAAACAAAGGATATGTCTGAAGAATTGTTACTTATTACAGCGGATGCGGAGGATAGTATGCAAAAGGGTATTGCCCATTTAGAAACGGAATTAACCAAAATCAGGGCGGGTAAAGCCAATCCCAATATGTTGGATGGCATTTCCGTAGAATATTATGGGTCACCTACTCCCATTGCACAGGTAGCCAATATTTCGGTGCTGGATGTGCGTACCATTAGTATTCAGCCTTGGGAGAAGAATATGCTGTCGCCTATTGAGCGTGCCATTATGCAGGCCAATATTGGTATTACTCCCCAGAGTGATGGCAACCAGATTCGCCTTTTTCTGCCCCCGTTAACGGAAGAGCGAAGGAGAGAATTGTTTAAAAAAGCCAGTGGTGAGGGGGAGCATTCTAAAGTAGCCATTCGCAATATTCGCAGGGATGCCATTGAGCAGGTGAAGAAATTGCAAAAAGAGGGGTTGAGTGAAGATGCAGCGAAGGATGCCGAAAAAGACATTCAGGAGTTAACCGATCGCTATATTCAGTTGGTGGATAAACACCTGGCTGCCAAAGAAAAGGAGATGATGGCCGTGTAATTGCCACTTAGGTATACTTATCAGCCGCCTCAACCATTGGGTCGGCTTTTTTTTGGGGTTTATTTACTAGATAAACACCCACCAAAATAATTAGCAAGCAAAAAAGCTGCCTTCCATTGATTTGCTCATTTCTCAATAGCCCCCAGAAAACCGCCACAAACGGGATTCCATAAGTTACCATAGAAGCAAAAACGGGTCCGGCCCTTTTTACCAGCATATAAAAAATAATGGAGGCTATTGCGGTACCTACAATGCCCAATACACCGGCAGTTGCAATTGATAGTAAAACCGACTTGTTTAGCAATGGCATCTGAAAAAATCCGGAATAGGCTAGTATTAATGCCGAAGGGGGTATGAGCATTACAAATGCCAGCGAGGCTATATCCAAGGCGCCGATCCCCCTCATATGTCTCCCAACCATGTTCACGTTTAGTCCATACAACAGGGTTGCCAAAATTACCAGCATCGAATAGCCAATATTGCCCCATTGAAATCCAGTTCCCGATACCATCAGCAGGGTTAGCCCCACAAATCCAATCAGGGTGCCGAGAATCTGCAATACCCGGGCTTTCAGTTGAAAAAATAGAATCCCCACCACTAAGGTAAATAGCGGAGTTAGGGCATTTAATATACCGGCTAAGGCACTGTCTATCTTAGTTTCCGCCATGCAAAAGAGAAAAGCAGGAAAAAAACTGCCAATCAGTCCCGATAACATCACCCGACCCACCTGTGCACGGGGAATGGATTGCCAGGCTTTTTTTACAAAGGGAAGCAGCACCAGGCCGGCACTTAAAATTCGGATGGATGCTACTTGATAGGCAGAGAGCTCGCGCATACCCACTTTCATTAAAAAGAAGGAACTACCCCAGATAATACAAAGTGCCGAAAATAATATCCAATGAATCCAGGGGCGCTGCATGAATTGTTTTTGCAAAGTTGCTCATTTATTGTAACAATTGAATATTTTTAGAAAAACTAATCGGATATGGCTACCATCAACTTAGCAAAAATCAGTACCCGGGCACCGAAGGGGCTGGATAAGGAAAAAACAAAAGCCAAAACTGCGCTGCTGTTAGAAGAGTTAGATGAATTACAAAACCTGTTATTTGCAGAAAGTAAACATTCGGTGCTGGTAGTAATTCAGGGCATGGATGCCAGCGGAAAGGATGGAGTAATTCGCAATGTGTTTGGTAAACTAAATCCACAGGGGGTTCGGGCATATTCTTTTAAGGTGCCTACTTCGCTGGAATTATCCCACGATTTTTTATGGCGGGTTCACCAGCAGGCGCCTCCTAAGGGGATGATTCAGTTGTTCAACCGTTCGCATTACGAAGATATTCTGGTTACCCGCGTACATAAATGGTGTGATGATCAATTGGCAAAGGCCCGGATGAAGGCCATCAACGATTTTGAACACCTGCTGGCTCACCATTGCAATACCCATATCCTGAAACTTTATTTACATGTTTCTCCACAAGAACAACAGCAACGCCTAGAAGAACGCATAAAAAATCCCGAAAAACAATGGAAATACAACGAACGGGATTTTGAAGAAGCCAAACTCTGGAAGGTATATATGAAAATGTATCAGGAATGCTTTACGTATTGCAATGTGGTACCCTGGAACATCATTCCAGCTGATCAGAACTGGTACAAGGAATATGTAATAGCCTCCCAACTGCATAAATTGCTCAGTTCATTAAAAATGCAATATCCTGGCTTGAAAAAATGATTTTTCGAGGTTTTTCTCTATTTTGTATAAAAAATTAGCTATATGGGTTTATTAAAAGAATTTAAAGAATTTGCCGTTAAGGGCAACTTGGTAGACATTGCCGTGGGTTTTGTAATGGGTGCCACATTTACAAAAATTGTAACCTCTTTTGTAGATGGTATGGTAATGCCTTTGGTAGGCATGATAACCGGCGGGGTTGATTTTAGCGATAAAGTAATGGTTTTGAAACAAGCCAGCGCGGAAGTGAAAGATGCGGCTGGCAATGTAGTAACCGCTGCTAGTCCGGCTATTGATTTAAAATACGGAGCTTTTATCACCAACGTGATTGATTTTGTGGTGGTGGCTTTTGTTATTTTTATGGTGATCAAGGCCATCAACAAACTCAAGCAGGAAGCTCCTGCTGCCGACCCAGCCCCTTCTTCTACCGATCTGTTACTGACGGAGATTCGGGACGCCCTAAAAAAATAGCCTTTTACCTTAAAAAGGGGAACTTGGTGGATAACTTGCTTATCCACCAAGTTTCTTATTGCCGCTTTTCAATTTTCTTTGTGCCTAAATTGTAGTGTTGTGAATCAATCGAGTTATCAGATTAAGTTAGAACAGTTTGAGGGGCCTTTCGACCTGCTTTTATTCTTTATTGAGCGGGATGAGCTGGATATTTATAATATTCCCATTACCAAAATCATCAACGATTTTCTGGATTTTATTCACCAGGGCGAAAAATTGAATATAGAGCTAAGCAGCGAGTTTATCTTATTTGTTTCTACGCTGATGCGCATCAAGGCCCGGTTACTTTTGCCTCGTAAAGAACTGGATGCCTCCGGTAACGAAATCGATCCAAGGCAAGAACTAATTGATAAAATTCTCGAGTATAAAAAGTTCAAGGAAGCTGCCATCAAAATGGCGGAGATGGAAGCCGAGCGCATGCTGATGATTAAGCGGGGTAATTTGCACCGCGAAATTTCAATATTAGGGGAGGAAGCTTCCGAAGGCACAGAAATACAGAATATCACCCTGTTCAAGCTGATGAAATCCTTCGAGAAAGTGATGCTTCGGCTGCAGGACCGCCAGAACAAACCCGTACATACCGTGGTGCCCTATAATTATACCATGGAGGGCAGTCGTGATTATATGCTGAACCTATTGGAGCGGGAGAAAACGGTGTCTTTTGAAAAAGTGTTTGATGTATGTGAGAATAAAATACATGCCATTTTTTTATTCCTTTCCATTTTAGAATTGGCACAGCAAAAATACATGAAACTGAGTGTAGGCGGGGGTATGAACAATTTTATTGTTGAGTGGAATGAAAATCGTCTAGCCGATATCGAGTCGGAAGGGATTGATGCTAATCTTGCCGAAACCGAAACAGCACCTGCCGAGACGACTGAATAATTGGCTTTTTCGGGTTATTCTGCTATAATGGTCACTTGCTCTTTTACCATGGCCAATACCGCTTCTTCAATGGCCTGTGCATCGTAACTGCATTCGCGGTGCAATTCTTTCGGGGTACCATGTTCTACCAGTCTATCGGGGATACCTAAAATGGTAACCTCCGCCTTATAGCGGTGTGCATTCATAAACTCTAGTACTGCAGAGCCAAATCCACCCACCACGGTACCATCTTCTACCGTTACTACCCTGCTAAAATTCGAGAACACTTCATGTAGCATTTCCTCGTCGATAGGCTTTACAAAGCGCATATCATAATGGGCCGGATCGATGCCCCGCGTGCGCAATTGGCGAATGGCAGCCTGCGCAAAATTACCCGGGTGACCCAGTGAAACGATGGCTACATCAGTTCCCCCTTTTAGTTTTCTTCCCTTACCAATTTCAATGGCTTCAAAAGCTGTTCTCCACTCGGGCATAACCCCCTCTCCGCGTGGGTAGCGGATAACAAAAGGTAGCTGGTTGCTTTCCAATTGAGCAGTGTACATCAGGTTGCGCAGCTCCTGCTCATTCATGGGCGCACTGATAATCATATGCGGAATACAACGTAGAAAAGCAATATCATAACAACCGTGGTGGGTGGGCCCATCTTCCCCTACTAATCCGGCTCTGTCTAAACAAAAAACAACAGGTAATTTTTGAATCGCTACATCATGCACCACCTGATCGTATCCTCTTTGAATAAAGGAAGAGTAGATATTGCAAAATACCCGCAAACCCTGTGTGGCTAAACCGGCACTTACGGTAACAGCATGTTGTTCGCAGATACCCACATCAAACGCCCGATTGGGCATTTTTTCCATCATAATTTTCAATGAAGAACCACTTGGCATGGCAGGGGTAATGCCCATCACTGCGGGATTTTTTTCGGCTAATTCAACCAAGGTATGCCCAAACACATCCTGGTATTTCGGTGGCTGCGGAGCCGTAATGGTTTTGCGGAAAATTTCACCGGTTACCTTGTCAAATAAACCGGGTGCATGCCATTTGGTTTGGTCTTTCTCAGCCAGGGAATATCCCTTTCCTTTGGTAGTGATGATGTGCAACAACTTAGGACCCGGTATTTCGCGGAGGTCTTTGAGGGTATCTACCAGTTTGGTAATATTATGTCCGTCTATGGGACCAAAATAACGCAGTTTTAGCGCTTCAAATAGGTTACTACTGTTGCTCACCAGACCTTTTAATCCAGCTTCTAATTTGCTGGCCATGGCTTTACTAAAGTGTTCGCCCACGGGCAGCTTACCCATTAGGTTCCAAACTTCGTCGCGCACTTTATTATAAGTGGGCGAAGTGCTGATATCGGTTAAGTATTCTTTCAGCGCCCCCACATTGGGGTCGATACTCATGCAATTATCATTCAGAATAATCAGCAAATCGCTGTCGGCAACCCCGGCATGATTCATGGCTTCAAATGCCATACCGGCCGTCATAGAGCCATCTCCGATAACTGCCACCGACTTACGGTTTTCCCCTTTGTAATTTGCGGCTATTGCCATTCCAAGTGCTGCTGAAATGGAAGTAGAAGAATGCCCAACTCCAAAAGTATCGAATTCGCTTTCGCTTCTTTTTGGGAAACCACTGAGCCCTTTATATTTTCTATTGGTAACAAATTGATCTCTGCGACCGGTTAAAATTTTATGTCCATAAGCTTGGTGACCCACATCCCAAACCAACTGATCGTAGGGGGTTTGATATACATAATGCAGGGCTACTGATAGTTCAACTACACCGAGACTGGCAGCAAAATGGCCACCATGCACGCTTACTACATCAATAATAAATTGCCGAAGTTCTTGGCAAACCTGAAACAACTGTTCCCGGGATATTTTTTTCAGGTCGTCTGGATGGTTGATTTGTTGTAAGAGTGGGCCGGGAGTGATGGTCATGTAGCCGGGTTTAAGCTGTAAAATTACGCATTATCCCTGAGTGTAAAATCAGATATATGCGAAAAATAATTTATTTAAAATTGCCAATTTGTTTATTAAACAACCATTTCCTTTAGAATGTTCAACACAAATACAGGCAGTTTTCTGCCAGATACCCGATTATTTAACCATTAGTCCTTAATCCGCCACTTTTACCCTTTTTGAATAATTATATTTGTAAGTATGCGCAGGAGAAATACTTTATACTGGGTTTGTCAGTTAGGGGGGTGGTTGTTTTATGGGCTGGCCCTGATGTTTTTTGCCTTTATTTTCAACAATAAAACGAACGATATACTATATCCCCGGATTGCCATATCCATATTTTTCGGGGTGTTATGTACCCATTTGTTAAGGGAAATGATTGTGCGACTGGATTTGCGTCCCCCCATTACCGCTAGAAACTGGTGGTTGCATGTATTGACGATTCTCGGGGCGGTTTTATTATTCAATTTGGCCAATAGTACCGCCGTAGAATGGCTAGGCTTATATGATCCGGCCACCAAGGTTTCGGTAAATACGCGGTTTATATTCAACTTAATTTTCGATTCGCCGCTGATTATTGTTTGGGCTTCCATTTATTATATCTGGCATTATATCGATTTGGGTTCTGTGAATGAGATTCAACGGGTTAAGCTACAAAGTCTGGTAAAAGAGCTGGAATTGAAAACTATCAAGTCGCATATCAATCCGCACTTTATTTTTAATGCACTAAATAGTATTCGGGCATTGGTGGATGAAAATCCGGCAAGGGCAAGAACGGCCATTACCGAATTGAGTAATATCCTCCGCAGCAGTATGCAGATGGAGAAGGCTGAGACCATTACCTTGGAAAAGGAGTTAGACATAGTAAAGGATTATCTGGCACTCGAGCAAATTCGTTTCGAAGACAGGCTGCAGGTAGAATATGAGATTGATGAAGACACCCTAGATCAACCTGTTCCTCCGATGATGTTGCAGACATTGGTAGAAAATGCAATCAAGCATGGTATCAGCAAAGAAAAAAATGGTGGATTGGTGCGGATTATATCCGACAATCGCGGTAACCGCCATGTGTTGATTGTAGAAAATACTGGCATCATTCAGCATAATGTACTACCTGTAAAAAATATGGTTATTCCAGATTCCTCCGGGGGATTTGGTATCGATAGTACCCAGCATCGTTTACAACTGATGTATGGTGAGAAGGCTTCATTTCAAATAAAAAATGCAGCTACCAATTTAGTTCGGGCAGAGATTGCACTACCGGTGGTAGCCACCCCTGTGCCCCAGTAATTAACTAAATACAACGAATATGGCTATTAAAGCAATTATTATAGACGATGAGCGACTGGCTCGCAATGAGTTAAAAAAGTTGTTACAAACCCACGCAGAAATTGAAGTGATTGAGGAGGCAGCTAACGTAGATGAGGGTATCGAAAAAATTGAGTCATTACATCCTGATTTAATTTTTCTGGATATTCAAATGCCAGGAAAAAATGGGTTTGACTTGTTGTCGGAGGTTGAGAAAGCCCCCCGCGTAATTTTTACAACTGCGTATGACGAATATGCCATTAAAGCTTTTGAGGTGAATGCATTGGATTATCTGCTAAAGCCCATCGAGCCAAAACGTTTGGGCGAAGCGCTTAATAAATTGCAGGCAGAAATGATGAAGGACAATCCTGCTCTGTCTGCCAATAGTCGCGGACCGCTTACCGAAATTGATCAGGTTTTTGTGAAAGATGGTGAAAGGTGCTGGTTTGTGAAACTAGGTGAGATACGTTTATTTGAAAGTGTAGGAAATTATGCCAAAGTATATTTTGGTACCCATAAGCCACTCATCTTAAAATCGCTGAATGCTCTGGAAGAGCGGTTAGATGATCGTATGTTTTTTCGTGCCAACCGCAAGCACATCATCAATCTGCGCTGGATAGAAAAAATAGAACCTTATTTTAATGGCGGATTACTAGTAGATTTGAAGGGTGGAGAAAAAGTAGAAGTGAGCAGGCGCCAGACCGTTAAGTTTAAAGAAATGATGAGCTTATAGCTGGCAGTTTCATTTTCGTAAAAATTTTCTTTTCAAATTATTCAACCCCCCCTTGTATGCGAAAGATGCCTCTATTGTTATCTCTTACGTTTATTGTATGCAATGTATCCGCACAAAATATTGATGCGTTAATCAGTGCCAAAGAGGTACTACGCATAGAATCTGTTTTGGCTTCCGACGAAATGCAGGGAAGAAAGACGTTTACGCCGGGAATAGATAAGGCAGCTGCTTTTATTGCCGAAGAGTTTGCGAAAATGAAAATAGCCCCCTATCCGGGTACCAACCAGTATTTGCAGACTTTTGCTATGCTGCGTCCTAAGTTTTTGGGATTACAGGCCAGCGTTAATGGGGTTTCGGTAGATAGCAAAAATGTGGTGGTAATTACCTGTAAAGACACGTTACAAATCAATCAGCAGTCGGGGTATGAACTGGTGCAGATTGCTTCCGGCGAAAATTTTGTTGCCGAAGCGAGAAAATACCTAAATACAAAAAAGAATTATTGTGTACTCGTTGATACTTCCCATGCTGGTAATTTTGGCATGCTTACCCGATTTAAATCGCAGCTCTATCAATCTGATTATAGTACGGTATTTATGCTCACATCTGCAAAGCCAGTTGATTTTTCAGTAGCAGCGTATCATAGTTTCACTCGCCAGTCGTTACAAAATGTGGCAGCAATTATACCCGGTAAAAGCCGGCCTAATGAGTATGTGATTTTTTCGGGGCACTACGATCATCTGGGTGTTATGAGTAAAGACCGTCAGGGCAATATACTAACCGATTCTATTTTTAATGGTGCCAATGATGATGCGGCTGGCACAACTGCCATGATGTTGTTAGCCCAGTATTTTTCGAAGCAAAAAAACAATGAGCGTACGCTGATTTTTGTTGCATTTACGGCTGAGGAAGTGGGTGGCTTTGGCGCAACCTATTTTTCCCGGCAATTGAATCCGGATGAAGTGGTAGCCATGTTTAATATAGAAATGATTGGCACGGAAAGTAAGTGGGGCAAGAACTCAGCCTATATCACCGGGTTTGAAAAAACCAATATGGGCGCAATACTCCAGCAAAACCTAGAGGGCACCGGCTTTACTTTTTATCCCGATCCCTATACCACCCAGAATTTATTTTATCGCTCCGACAATGCCACGCTGGCAAGATTAGGGGTTCCTGCACATACCATCAGCACCTCAAAAATGGATAATGAGCCAAATTATCATAAAGCCAGTGATGAAGTGGGTACCCTTGATATGGACAATATGGCCATGATTATTAAATCTATTGCCCTGAGTGCGCGCAGTATCATCAGTGGCAAAGACACACCCTCGCGCGTAGACACTAAGCAGCTTAAGTAAGAAAAGTTCAGTAAAAAAATATCAAACGGTAAGCGGCAAGCTATGCACGGCTGCACTGATTTCTGCCATAATGGAAGGATCTTTTTCTATGGCATTGCCCACCACAATTACATCGGCACCTGCTTTGCAATTGCGGTATGCTTTTTCGGGGTCGGTTATTCCGCCGCCAACTATTAATGGGATAGAAATATTTTTAGCCACCCGCTCAATCATGGTTTCGGTAATAGGCTTTCGGGCACCGCTGCCGGCATCCATATAAATTAGTTTCATACCCAACATTTCTCCGGCCATAGCGGTACACATGGCAATATCGTTTTTGTCGGCAGGTATTGGGCTCGCATTAGAAATATACGAAACGGTGGTGGGCGCACCTCCGTCGATTACCATATACCCGGTAGGAATAATTTCCAGTCCGCTCTTTTTTACAAAGGGGGCGCTGATTACATGCTGTCCGATCAGTAATTCGGGGTTTCTGCCCGAAATGAGCGATAGATATAAAAGGGCATCGGCGTGCGAGCTGATTTGAGAAGGGGAACCTGGGAACAGGGTAACCGGAATAGTGCAGGAAGATTTAATTTGTTTGATACAACTATCCAGTTGACTAGAAATTACCAAGCTACCTCCCACAAAAAAATGATCCACTTTACAGGTAAGCGCCCGTTCTATCAGTTCGTTAATGATAGCTGCATTCACCTTGTCGGGGTCAATCAAAACGGCGAAAGATTTTCTTCCGGCTGTTTTTTGGTTGGTAAGTATTTGATAAATTCCCCCTTTCATGTAAATTGAAGATAGGTGTAATTGCAAAAATGGACAAAATTTCGGTATCCTGTTCAACCTTAGGGGTGTTTTTAATGCCCGAATACCCCTCAAATGAAAAAATAAGGCTTAAAACAAACAATTTTATAGGGAATTCCTCAAATGAAGGAACCGGGGCATCGGATTTTACGAAGGGTATTGTAGTGAGTTGGGGTTCAATCCATTTGAATAAATTTTTATCTTGGAGTCAGTAAATTAATTACATTCATATCTTAAAAACCGGTAACGTAAAAATTGCTATATGGGAGATCTTCAGGTTAAAAAAGAAGCCAAAAAATACGATGCGGTAATTGTGGGTTCTGGCGCAGGGGGTGGTATGGCTGCATACGTATTGGCCAATGCGGGTTTAAAGGTTTGTTTAATTGAGGCGGGACCCAATTACGACCCCGCCATTCATTCATCACAGCTAAAAAATCCTTGGGAGTCACCTCGCAGGGGGGCGAGTACTAAGTATCGTCCTTTTGGCGATTTTGATGGCTGTTTTTGGGGATGGGAAATTGATGGGGAGCCCTATACGATGAAGGAGGGCAGTGCTAAATGGGATTGGTGGCGTGCCCGTATGATTGGGGGAAGAACCAATCACTGGGGAAGAATATCGCTCCGGTTTGGTCCGAAAGATTTCAAGCGCAGAAGTATCGATGGTTTAGGTGATGATTGGCCCATCGGATACGAAGATGTGAAACCTTATTACGATAAGATTGATAAATTGATAGGAGTATTTGGATCGAATGAGGGCTTGCCCAATGATCCGGATGGTATTTTTCTGCCTGCTCCCAAGCCTCGTTTGCACGAGCTGATGATTAAGAAAACAGCTACGGGTATGGGGATTCCTGTAATTCCATCGCGATTGTCTATTCTTACAAAGCCCATCAATAATACAAGAGGCGCTTGTTTTTATTGTGCCCAATGTGGCAGAAGTTGCAAGGTATATGGCGATTTTTCCTCTTCTTCTGTTTTAGTAAAACCAGCGGTACTTACCGGAAATATTGATGTGATTACCAATGCTATGGCTCGGGAAGTGATTACCAATTCGGAGGGCTTGGCAACGGGGGTTTCTTTTGTTAAGAAGGAGGATGGCATGGAGTACCAGGTAACAGGTCGGGTGGTGATATTAGCTGCCAGTACCTGTGAAACTGCTCGTTTATTATTGAATTCAAAATCTACTCGTCATCCAAATGGATTGGCCAACGACAGTAATGTAGTAGGTAAATATTTGCATGATTCTACCGGAGCTGCTATTGGCGGTGTATTACCTCAATTGTTTGGCAGAAAGCGCTATAACGAAGATGGGGTGGGCGGTATGCATGTGTATACGCCTTGGTGGCTGGATAATAAAAAATTAGATTTCCCCCGCGGATACCATATTGAATATTGGGGTGGCATGGGGCAGCCCGCTTATGGTTTTGGTTTTGGCACGGAAGGCTTGAATGGACAATATCAGGTGAATGGAAAAACCAAACCTGCGGGTGGATATGGGGCATCTTTAAAAGAAGATGTACGCTTTTTCTATGGTGCCGGAGTAGGTATGGCAGGCAGGGGAGAAGCGGTTCCGGATGTAAAGAATTATTGCGAGATTGATCCTACTGTGGTAGATAAGTATGGCATTCCTGTTTTACGGTTTCATACAAATCATTCTGAGTATGAAATCAAGCAGGCAAAGCACATGAAGGAAACCTTTAAGGAAATCCTGCACAATATGGGTGCTGTTATTACATGGGGTGGGGATGATACCGCTGCCAATAAGTATGGACTCAGCAATCCCGGAAATATCATCCACGAAGCCGGAACAGTAAGAATGGGGAATGATCGTAAAACATCTGCACTCAATAAATGGAGTCAGGCACACGATTGCAAAACCTTGTTCTGTGTAGATGGCAGTCAGTTTGTATCTCAGGCGGATAAAAATATTACCTGGACGATTCTGGCGCTTTCTATGCGTACTTCAGAATACATTCTGGATGAAATGAAAAAACAAAATCTCTGATAATTGCTAAGCGAATTTTATGGACAGAAGAAAATCGATTAAAACTTTACTGATAGGGGCAGCCGGCACCGGGGTGTTGGTAGAAGCCTGTAAAAGTACCGACAAAAAAGAAGTGATGGCATCTGCTGATGTTGCAGTAAATGCCGACCGGATGCAGGAGGAGAAGGATTATTTGAACAAGTTGCAGGCTGAAGCCACTTTTTTTACTGCGCATGAGATGAAGGTGATCACTTTGTTGGGTGATATCATTATTCCCAAGGATGCGGTAAGTGGCAGTGCATCAGAAGCCAAAGTGCCCGAGTTTATAGAGTTTATTGTGAAGGATATGCCGGAGCATCAAACACCCTTGCGGGGTGGATTGCGTTGGTTGGATATGCAGTGTTTTCGTCAGTTTAATCAATCCTTTACCGATATCACCGATCAGCAACGCCTTACTATGGTAGATCAGATTGCCTATCCCGATAAGGCAGCTCCGGATATGAAGTTTGGTGTTTCCTTCTTTAATAAAATGCGGGATTTGGTAACTACTGGTTTTTATACATCCGAAATGGGTGTGAAAGATTTGGGTTATATGGGTAATGTACCTAATCAGTGGAATGGCGTACCGGATGATGTTTTGAAGCAATATGGATATGCTTACTC
>JBBAJQ010000041.1:14684-25500 GCA_040403945.1 Sediminibacterium sp. | reverse complement strand
ATCAAAAGTTTAGGAAACTTCTATTCTATCCATTGAACTACGGGACCAAACATTTTTGCTGAGATTATCCTTTTCAGCAATCAATCCCCGCAAAACTACTATTTCCCCAATGGATTGCCAAAGTACAACTAAGGAGTATAGTTGGTTACGAATAGTTTAATCTGTACCTTACTTAAAATCTTTTCTATGCGTCATCTTTTTCTTGCAGTTGGCTGTTGTTTAATGATGGGTTCTTTGCAGCACATAAGTGCCCAAAGCACTAATAAGCCCCCTAAGGCCCATCTCAACCACCTCGCCATCTATGTGGTAAACATGCAGCAGTCGGCACGATTTTATCAGGAGCTGTTTCAGTTCGATACCATTCCCGAACCCTTTCATGATAACAAGCATGCCTGGTTTTCCATTGCCCCAGGCGTTGCCCTGCATATTATTCAGGGTGCCCCCCAGCCGAAAGAATATTTTTTGAACAACCATATGTGTTTCAGCGTGACTAAAACGGCTGATTTTGTTGATATGCTTATTAAAAAAGGGATTCCCTATTATAATTCCAAGGGTGAAAAAGGACAAATCACCACCCGTATCGATGGAGTAAAGCAGGTATGGATCAACGATCCGGATGGCTATTTTATTGAAATCAACGATGCCAAAGACTAGCCTTTCCGTTTATCAGCCGGGGAGAATCCGTATATTTGCCCTCCTTAATGGGTACTATGATATTCTATAACTTTATAATAAGATACCGTTTCTGGTTAGGATTATTGGCTTTTGCACTGGCCATTTGGGTAAATATTGTTTCCGGATTCTGGCCTTCCTTTATTCTTTATTTTCTGGGATTCGTGGCTATCGCCAGTCATTTTTTTATTGGCCCTATGCGCTTGATTCAAGCACCTATGGAAGCGGGCAATATCGAGGAAGTAGAAAAAATTCTAAAAACTATCTGGTTTCCCAATCTTTTATATAAGCCCGTTCGCTCTACCTATTTTACCATTTTAGGTAACCTGGCCATGATGAAGCAGGATTTTACCACTGCCGAAAAACACCTGAAAAAAAGCTCCGAGCTGGGTTCCGCTATGCCCGAAGCAGAAGGCTCTAATAAACTGCAGTTAGGGATGATGGCCATGCAACGGGGCGACCTGAAACAAGGCGAATCTTATCTCCGAGCCGCCATTCGTGCGGGCATTCCCGATAAAGAAAGTGAGGCCGTTGCCTATATTGGTATGTGCCAGATTTTTATGAACAAACGGGAGTTTAAAGCTGCGAAAGAATTTTTTCGCAAAGCCAAAGCCTGCAAACCTAAAACCCAACAGGTGCTGGATCAGGTAAAAGAAATTGAGAAGTATATCTCCCGCATGCCCGGGTAATGCTGCCCCTATCTATTAGAGTTGCTTTTTTTGCGAATGTGACATTTGTCATATTTGGTTAAACCGCCTAACCCTACCTTCGGGTTGTATTTAATTAATCAATCAAATTTATTTCTATGAAAAAGAACATGGGCAACACCGACAGAATAATACGGGTAATCTTTGCCATTGTGGTATCCATCCTGTTTTTCACGCATACCATAACCGGTACTGCTGGTTTAGTATTGCTGGTTTTGGGAGGTATTTTTCTGGCTACTTCGCTGGTAAGTTTTTGTCCGCTCTATTTACCCTTCGGTATCAATACTTGCAAAACAGATAAAAAAGCATAGGCTGCTTTTTATAGCTCCGGTAACAATACAATGGAGTAGATTGAAATGGCTTTATTGTAATGCCTGATAAACCGCCACTTTAAATTTCTCGGCAATATCTCCGCGCGTAAAGGGGTATTGCTGTAATACAAACTGGGCAACAATTTTTTCCTTGGGGTCTATCCAATAACTGGAGGCAAACATGCCACCCCAGCTAAAGCTACCTTCTGAGGTTACACTATACGGCGCACTGGCAGGGGTAACAATTTCAAAGCCCAATCCGAATTTGGCATTTCTTCCCAAACTCTTTTCTCCCAGCTGATTCAACGTCATCAGTCGAATGCTGTTTCTACCTATAATATGCTTTCCATTATAATCTCCACCATTCAATAATAGCTGCATAAAAATAGCATAGTCGTAAGCTGTAGAAACCAATCCACCGCCACCCGAATAAAAGCTACCATCGGGCAGGTTCGGATAATCGCGGTAAAACTTTCCGTTCACTTCCAAGGTTTCAGAACAATTCTCTACCCGATTGTTTTTATCACTCATGTGCAGCATGGCCAACCGATTTTGTTTGTTGGCTGGCAGATAGAAATAAGTGTCTTTCATACCCAGCGGATCAAATATGTATTGCTTAAAGTATGCATCTAGTGATAATCCACTTACTACTTCTACCAGATAGCCGAGTACATCGGTATTGAGCCCATACGTAAAACGGTCTCCGGGCTGATGAACCAGCGGTAATGCAGCTAGCCGTAGAATATTATCTTTTAGTAATCCTCCCTTTAATCCAATTCCGCCCACAACGCCTGCTTTGGCATAAATGGCATTCATGGTTTCACTGCCAATTTGGGCATATCCGATGCCGGAAGTATGGGTGAGCAGGTCGCGGATGGTGATCTCTCGTTTAGCAGGCTCGGTGGTATAGCTGGTATCCATTTTATTAAAGCTCTGCAGTACGCGTGGCTTTTTAAAAGCAGGGATGTACTTGCTTACCGCATCATCTAACAAAAAATATCCTTTTTCGTATAACTGCATTACGGCCAAACTGGTGATGGCTTTGGTTTGGGAAGCAATGCGCCAGATGGCATCTTTTTGCAGTTTTTTTCCAGCAGCCTTGTTATCATATCCTATAGCACTATGGTAAACGATTTTGCCATTTCTCGCTACCAAAGCAATGGCTCCTTCAATATAATTACTATCAATATATGCCTGAATCAATTGGTTGATACGATCTAGCCGCTGCGAAGAAAAGCCAGCAGATTCTGGGCTGGTAGCAGGTTGTAATAGGGGTTGCGCAGTAATAGTGCCTGATACACTAATAACTAACAGCAGGCTGAATAGAGATTTCATAGGGCAATAAAGAAGGGGTAAAGTAAATAATCTGAGCAGAAAATTACTATAATCTCCCCACAAAACAGCCAATTTCTTATCAGGTATCAGCTTTCGGAAGCCTGTATCTTTTCTTGAATAAACTGCTCAATAACTCGTGGATAGTGCGCATGTTCTAGTTGGTGAATCTTTTGTGCCAAACTATGGGGTGTTTCATTTATATCGATTGGGCAGGTTGATTGAAAAATCACTTCCCCCTCATCAAAATGTTCATTCACTATATGTATAGAGATGCCACTCTCTTTTTCTCCGGCTGCCAACACGGCCCGGTGAACATACTCGCCATACATACCCTTGCCGCCAAACTTAGGTAAGAGTGCGGGATGGATATTCAGCATTTTATTGGGATAGGCGGCTACCAATGCAGCCGGAATTTTCCATAAAAATCCTGCTAGCACAATAAAAGAAATACGATGTTGTTGTAAAACCGGAATATAGGCATCGCCCCTAAAAAATCGTTCTTTTTCTATCAACAAAACCGGCACACCATATTTTTCGGCATGATGAATAACGCCGGCACCCGGTTTATTACAAACAATAATGTTCACGGAAATAGTGGGATGCTGCTCGAAATGTTGCATAATTTTTAATGCATTCGAGCCAGCCCCAGTTGCGAAAATGGCAATTGGTGTTTTGAGGGGTGCCGGGGGCAAAATTTTCAGCTTACGCAGCAGCTTCAGTTCGTATTTCCAAAAGAAAGCCCATTGGCCTAGAAGAAAACCGTAAGTGAGCAAAATCACCTGATAACCGAAAAGCAGCATAAATAAGCGAACACCCAAGCGATAGTACCAATCACTATTGGCATCCATACCCAGCCATTGTGTAACATAACGGGTAAGAAAAGCGGTGGTTGTGCCCGTTAACCCGAAAGCTATAAACACTATCCAAAAGGTTCGGGTGCTAAGGCCCCACTTTTCTTGCAGTTTCTTGAACATCCGGCAAAATTCATATAAAAAACCAATAATCCCCGATACATTTCACCAGAATAGTAATTTCACAAAAATTTATCACGGATATATCCAAACATTTTAGTACTATCCGCTGAATTACAAACAGAATAACCACAAAAAAAAATCTAAGTCGTTGCTCTTTTGTCAGGTTCCTGTCATATTTTTGCATCCGTTCACGGATTTTTTTCCACACCAAGAACCACGTTAGTGCATATGCAATCTCTACAACGTTTTACCCGACTCTGCTTCTCTATTTTGATACTATTTGCCGGTTTTTTCACCGGAAATTCAGTGAAAGCCCAGGATGGAAAAGTGCTTTTTCAAACCAATTGTGCTTCCTGCCACCAGGTTCATAAAAAATTAACAGGTCCCGCCCTGGCCGGAGTGGAAGAACGCTGGCCCAACAAAAAGAATCTGTATGCGTGGATCCGCAATAGTGCTGCCTTTTTAAAAACAGGGGATGCCTATGCGAATAATTTGTACAATGAGTACAATAAAGTAGCCATGAATCAATTTCCCGGTTTAACCGACGGGGAGATTGATGCTATGTTGGCGTATATTAAATCAGTGCCAGCCCCAGGAACTGCTCCCGCAGGTGGAGGCGCTGCTGTGGGTGCACCCGCTGAAGATGGAGACAACACTTTATTATTTGGTGTACTTACTCTGATACTCGCTGTAGTAGCCCTTACCTTATTACAGGTGAATTCGAACCTGAAAAAAATGGCGGATGAAAAAGAAGGATTCAACCCTGAAAAGCCCGTATCCTTCTTTAAAAACAAAAGCAATATCGCTTTCCTCGCCATTATCCTATTTTTAGTGGGAGGATATTTTACTACAAAAGGTGCCATGAACCTCGGTCGCAGCACCAATTATCAGCCTGAGCAACCTATCTACTATTCCCATAAAGTGCACGCCGGCGTTAATCAAATCAATTGTCAGTATTGCCATACAGGTGTTTATCAAGGTAAACAGGCTACCATCCCTTCTGTAAACGTTTGTATGAATTGTCACCAGGCAATTAACGAATACAAAGGCGAAAAAATGTATACGGAAGATGGAAAGGAAGTAGATGGAACTGCTGAAATTAAGAAGTTATATAAATATGCAGGATTCGTGGAGGGTAAGCCGTGGGATGCAAGTAAAGCCAAGCCTATTGAATGGGTTCGTATCCACAATCTGCCCGACCACGTATATTTTAACCATGCCCAGCACGTAAAGGCAGGACAAGTGCAATGCCAGACCTGCCACGGTGAAATTCAGAAAATGGGTGAAGTGAAGCAGTTCTCTAACCTTAGCATGGGCTGGTGTGTTAACTGTCACCGCGAAACCAAAGTGCAGTTTAAAGACAATGGATTCTATAGCATCTACGAGAAATATCACCAGGATATGAAGAGTGGAAAGATGGATAGTACCAAGGGTGTAACGGTAGAGAAGATTGGTGGAACGGAGTGTCAAAAATGTCATTATTGATGCTAACAATAGCTGCTTCCAAAGGGAAGGGGTTGTTGGCTGACTTGTATTTATATTAAGTAACGGTTTTAAATCAATCCCCCCGGGGATCTGGGATTTACATTATGGAGCAAAAAAAGCATTGGCAGAGTTTCGGAGAGCTGAATCAGTCTGCTGCTTACAACAAAGATGTAAAGGACGAATTCAGGGAAGAACTGCCCGCAGTGGAAGAAAACACCGGTTTGCTGGATGCCAAAGCACCCCGCAGAGACTTTCTAAAATATCTCGGTTTTTCTACTGCCGCTGCTGCGGTGGCCGCCAGTTGCGAAATTCCTGTAAAAAAAGCTATTCCTTTCGCCAATAAGCCGGAAGATGTAGTTCCCGGTATTTCTAAGTATTATGCTACTACCTATGTGCAGGATGGCGATGTGGTGTCTGTATTAGCCAAAGTGCGCGATGGCCGTCCCATTAAAATTGAAGGAAATGATCTGAGTCCCCTCACCGGTAACGGTACCTCCGCCCGTGTGCAGGCCTCTGTGCTGGATTTATATGATACTGCCCGCTTACGGTTCCCTTTAATTGATGGCAAGGAAGCCACTTTTGAAGCAATTGATAAAGAAGTGGCCGCTGCTATCGCTGGTCCGGTTGTAATTCTTACTAGTACCATCACTTCACCTACTACACAAGATGCCATCAATCAATTGTTGGCTAAATATCCGGGCAGCCGCCAGGTAACCTACGATGCGGTTTCTTATACCGGTCTAATACTGGCCAATGAAGCTTGTTTTGGTAAAAAAGCAATTCCTTCATACCATTTTGATAAAGCAAGCGTAATTGTGAGCCTGCAAGCCGATTTTCTCGGTACCTGGCTTTCTCCGGTTGAATTTGCCCGTCAGTACGCTGCTGGCAAAAAAATCAATGAGAAAAAGCCTGAAATGAGCAAGCACATTCATTTTGAGAGTGTAGCCAGCTTAACCGGGTCTAACGCTGATGAGAAACATTTGATTCGTCCTTCCGAAACCGGAGCAGTTGCTGTGGCATTGTTGAGTGCCATTAATGGACAAGAAATAACCGGCATTGCTGATAAACATGTAAAAGAGGCTGTTGAAAAAACTGCCAAAGCATTGCTCGCTGCCAAAGGTTCAGCCTTAGTAGTTTGTGGAAGTAATGAAATGAATGTTCAAGTGGTAGTGAATGCCATTAACCAAGCTATTGGCGCAGTAGGTACAACTATTAACTGGGGTGTTACGTTCAATGGTCGTAAAGGAGTGGATGCTGATATGGCTAAGCTCGTAGAAGATATGAAAGCAGGCGCTGTGGGAACCTTATTAATTCAGGGTGCTAATCCTGCCTATACCTGGCCACAAGCTGCTGCGTTTACGGAAGCACTGAAAAAAGTTAAAACTACTATTTCCTTTGCCGGCAAATTAGATGAAACAGCCGTTGCCTGTAAATATGTAATTCCTGATCATCACTTCCTCGAAAGCTGGGGAGATGCAGAAGCCAAAACTGGCTATGTATCCTTTATGCAGCCTACTATTTATCCGCTGTTTAAAACACGTCAATGGCAGGACAGCCTATTAAAGTGGTCTGGCGCAAGCTCCGATTATCTGAGTTTTGTGAAAGGATATTGGTCTGCCAAATTAGGCGGTGAAACTGGTTGGGATAAAGCCCTGCAAGATGGGGTTCTTAATCCTGCTGCCCCTTTAGTTAGTGGCGCTGCCTTCAACGGATCTGCGGTTGCTGCTGCGGTTGCTGCTATCACAGCTGCGAAAAAAGGAGATAAAATTGAATTAGTACTCTACGAGAAAGTAGCAATCGGTGCCGGTCAGGGTGCTGCCAACCCCTGGTTACAAGAATTACCCGATCCCGTTACCCGTGCTACCTGGGACAACTACGTGGTTGTTTCTCCGGCGCTGGCGCGTACACTTTTGAATATAGATTTAAATAATAATGGTCAGGCAGATGCCTATGAGGTTCATCCGCCCAAGAAAGTGGTGAAGGTTACCTGCAATGGCCAGTCGGTAGAATTACCTGCCCTAATTATTCCCGGAACACATCCCGACACCATTGGTATTGCGGTAGGGTATGGACGTACGGAAAGACTAGGTAAATCTGTAGTAGGTACTGGTAAGAATGCCTATCCAATGAGTAGCCTGAATGGAAATTCGGTTAGCTTGGTACAAGGCAATGTTGAAATTACCCTTACCACTGAAACCTATCCGGTGGCGCTTACCCAAACCCACAGCCGCTACGATACGGCCCAGGGTAATCGTACAGAGGTAATGAAAGAGATAACCCTGGCCGAATATAAGCACCATCCAACTGAAATCCGCGATGAGCGCCAAGCTGAATTGGCTCCCTGGGGTGGTTTAGAAAATTTTGAAAAGCAGGGAACTATTTATCCTGTGTTCGATCGTCCGGGCATTCGTTGGGGTATGAATGTAGACCTCAATGCCTGCAACGGTTGTGGCGCATGTGTGGTTGCTTGTAATGCAGAAAATAACGTTTCTGTGGTAGGTAAACCCGAAGTACTGCGGGGTCACGAAATGCATTGGTTACGCATCGATCGCTATTTCAGCGGTGATATGGATAACCCCAATGTAGTATTCCAACCCATGATGTGCCAGCACTGCGACAATGCTCCTTGTGAGAACGTTTGTCCGGTAGCCGCTACCAACCACAGCAGCGAGGGCCTCAACCAAATGACCTATAACCGTTGTATCGGTACTCGTTACTGTGCTAATAACTGCCCATACAAAGTGCGACGTTTTAACTGGGCTGATTATACTGGTTCCGACAGTTTTGGAAATAATCAGGTAGGTATTGTAAATGATGTGGTACTTGATATGAACGACGATTTAACCCGAATGGTGCTGAATCCGGATGTTACGGTTCGTTCCAGAGGGGTAATTGAAAAGTGTTCTTTCTGTGTGCAGCGTTTACAAGAGAGCAAACTAAAAGCCAAAAAAGAAAGTCGTCCTATGGAAGATGCCGACTTGAAGGTGGCTTGTCAGCAGGCTTGTCCTACCAATGCTATCGTTTTTGGAAATGCCAATAACCAGCACGCTGCCATCAGTATTACCAGAAAGGAAAATCCGAATCGCCAGTTTTATGTGTTAGAGCAATTACACGTATTGCCTAATGTTAGCTATCTGGCAAAAGTGAGAAATCTGGAAGAAGAAAAAAAAGAAGCATAATAACCGGTCAATAAGTAATCTATCCGAATTGATGAACCATGCAAATGGTAATCCGGGAACAATAAAAAAGACGAGATGCATTTAAAGTACGAATCACAGCTCAGGGAACCATTGGTGATGGGAAACAAAGACTTTCACCAGGTAACGGAAGACATCATTCGCCCCATTGAAGCTAAGCCCAGTAAGCTATGGTATATAGGTTTCTATATCGCCGTAGCCCTTTTACTGTTTGGTATCTATTCCATTTATCGGGATGTTACCTATGGTATTGGTCAGTGGAACCTGAATAAAACCATTGGATGGGGTTGGGATATCACCAACTTCGTATGGTGGGTAGGTATTGGTCACGCAGGTACCCTGATTTCTGCTATCTTATTATTATTCCGCCAGGGTTGGAGAACAGGGGTTAACCGGGCAGCAGAAGCCATGACGATCTTCGCGGTTATGTGTGCCGGTCAGTTCCCTATCTGGCACATGGGTAGAGTTTGGATGGCTTTCTTTGTATTGCCTTATCCCAATAGCCGCGGACCACTCTGGGTTAACTTTAACTCACCTTTGTTGTGGGATGTATTCGCAATCTCAACATATTTTACCGTATCGCTTCTCTTTTGGTATAGTGGTTTGATTCCCGATTTGGCTACAGTAAGAGATCGCGCATTTACCAAGTTGCGTAAAAAATTATATGGAATTGCCTCTTTTGGCTGGACGGGCTCTACCAAACACTGGCAGCGCCACGAAAGTCTTTCACTGGTATTGGCCGGCTTAAGTACCCCGCTGGTATTGTCGGTGCACACGATTGTATCCTTCGACTTTGCCACTTCTGTAGTACCGGGTTGGCACACAACTATCTTCCCGCCTTACTTCGTTGCTGGAGCCATTTTCTCGGGATTTGCTATGGTGCAGTCGTTGATGGTAATCATTCGCAAGGTATTTAATATGGAAGAATACATCACGCTGGGTCATATAGAGGCGATGAATAAAATCATCGTATTAACCGGATCTATTGTGGGTATCGCCTACCTAACTGAATTATTTATGGGATGGTATAGCCAGAACAAATACGAAGGCTACACTTTCTGGTATAGCCGTGCTTACCTCTTCAGCCCTTATGGTTGGAGCTACTGGGGTATGATGGCTTGTAACGTATTGAGCCCGCAAATTTTCTGGTTCAGAAAAATGAGAAGAAACGTGTTTGTTACTTTCTTCATGAGCGTAATTGTAAATATTGGTATGTGGTTCGAGCGTTTTGTAATTATCGTAACCTCTTTGTATCGCGATTATCTGCCTTCTAGCTGGTCGGTTTATTATAGTCCTACCATTTGGGAAATTGGCTTCTACCTAGGAACATTTGGTTTGTTCTTCACTTGTTTCTTCCTATTCGCCAAATACTTTCCGGTTATTGCGGTGGCAGAGATTAAATATGTATTAAAGACTTCCGGAGAAGGATTTAAAAATAATATGGATAAAATTGAAGAGCAGCCGCTCGACACATTCATCCATGATAATGCGCATGCACATTAATTTATTTAACAACTAAATTTCCCGCAAGGGAATAAGGGTATGGCAAAAAAGAAATTCGTTGTAGGTTGTTTTGATGAGGAAGCGGTTCTGTTTCCTGCCGTAAAGAAAGTGCGGACTGCCGGCTATAAAATCCATGATGTGTATACGCCTTTTGCGGTGCACGGATTAGATCATGCGCTGGGTTTACGGGAAACGAGCTTGCACACAGCTGGATTTATCTATGGTATTACCGGAACATCAACGGCCCTGGGTAGTATCAGCTGGATATTGGTGAAAGACTGGCCCCTGAATTTTGGTGGTAAACCTAACTTTTCTTTGCCAGCTTGGATACCCATTACTTTTGAGTTAACAGTATTATTTGCTGCGGTGGGAATGGTACTTACTTTCTGTTATCTCTGTCAGTTAGCCCCCTTTGTAAAAAAGCATCATTTTCATCCCCGTGCAACCGACGATCTGTTTGTAATGGTTATTGAGTGTACCGAAAAAACCAATGTGGATGATTTACAAGCTTTTCTTAGTTCAGCCGGTGCAATTGAAACCGATGTGCAGGTTGCGGAAGAAGGCTGGTGGCTGGGTACCTATGATAAAGATGAAACCACATTTGAAAACAGTAACCCGGTGGTTGCTTAATC
>JBBAJQ010000041.1:4202-14584 GCA_040403945.1 Sediminibacterium sp. | reverse complement strand
ATGGCATCTATCAGAGACCAATTTGAGATACCCGGTAAGATGAAAACATGGTCACTTGCTTTGATCGGAATCGGCGGAGCTGCATTGCTATATGGTATGTTTACCAAAGGCTTCAGCGCTGATGAACACGAGCAAACCCATTTCTGGGGTACTTTAATGTATAACACCATTTTCTGGACGCTGATTTGCAATGCCAGTATGTTCTTTATCTGTATTACTACCCTCGCAATGGGCGGATGGCAGCAGTCATTTAGACGCATACCGGAAGCCATCTCTACCATGGTGCCCATATTTGGTGCCATCACCTTTGCAGTACTGATGTATGTAGTATTAGGGCATAAGCACCATATTTATCACTGGCTCGATTCGGAAGCAGTAGCAAAAGATCCCATCTTAAAAGGGAAAGTAGGATTTTTAAATCCAACATTTTTTGTTATCTGGACCACCCTCGCCATCGGTTTGTGGAGTTTGCTGGGTTGGAGAATGCGCCAAATTAGTCGCGAAGCAGACGAATCTCCTTTTGATAATGAATCAGGCGCTCGCTACATTTTAAGAGGTACTATACGTGCGGCATTATTTACAGTATGGTTTGCTCTTACGGTGGGATCAACCGTTCCGTGGTTGTGGATGATGAGCATTGATGCACACTGGTATTCAACTATGTACAGCTGGTATACCTTTGCAAGCTCATTCGTATCTGGCATGAGTTTAGTCGCCCTCTGGGTAATCTATCTGAAAAACAAAGGCTATCTCGAACTAACTACCCAAGAACACTTGCATGATATTGGTAAATTCATGTTTGCATTCTCTGTATTTTGGACGTATCTCTGGTTCTCGCAGTACATGCTAATCTGGTATGCCAACATCCCCGAAGAAACTGTTTACTTCAAACATCGGGTGCAGGGACCTTACAAAGGCATCTTCTTTTTGAACCTGATTATCAATTTTATATGCCCTTTGTTGATTCTGATGAAACGTTCTGCTAAGAGAAATTACACATTGGTAACATTTATGGCAGTATTAATCATCTTTGGGCACTGGATTGATTTTTATCAGATGGTAATGGGAAGTCTTTCTAAGGAACATGTAACCCTGGGATGGCTGGATTTTGGAATTTTGGCATTTTTTGTGGGTTGTATGATATTCTTTGTAAGCCGGTCGTTGGCCTCCAAGCCGCTGGTTCCAAAATATCATCCATTCCTTAAAGAAAGTATTATTCATCAGGTATAAGCGAAAAAGAAAAAGAAATCAACCAAGAATTAACTGAATAGAATATGAGCATTTTATTAACAATCGCGGTAATAGCCCTCATCTTTATAGTTATTTTTCAAATAGCTAAGGCGAGTGAGTATGTAACTGTTTTAAGAGGAGAAGGCAAGGGTTTGCGGCAGAGCAATAAAATCAACGGTGCGTTGATGATTGCCTTTCTTGTACTTGGACTGTTAGGTGTTTGGTATTGTAACGATCTATATTTTGGTAAAACATTGCTGGCGTATGATGCTTCCAGCGTAGAGGGTGCTCGCGTAGATTCCATGATGTGGATTACCATTGCAGTTACCGGATTCGTTTTTATCATTACCCAAATTATTTTATTCTATTTTGCCTATAAATACCAGCAAAATGATGAGGGTAAAGTGTACTACTTTGCGCACGATAATAAACTAGAGATTATCTGGACCATCATCCCTGCCATCGTATTAACGGTTTTGGTGGTAGTGGGATTACGTAACTGGTTTCTTTTTACAGGTGAGCCACCCAAAGAAGCTATGGTAGTAGAAATTACCGGAAAACAATTCGGATGGATTTATCGATATCCCGGCAAGGATGCTTCTTTTGGAAAAAAATATTACAAAAATATTGACGCGGCTTCCAATACCCTGGGAATTATCTGGGAAGATCAATTGAGCCATGATGATGTGGTTACAGAACAAACCATGTACCTGGTAAAAGGGAAACCCGTTAAACTGGTAATTGGTTCCAGAGACGTAATTCACGATGTGGGTCTTACCCACTTCAGAATGAAAATGGATGCGGTACCCGGTATTCCAACTACTATGTGGTTTACGCCCAAGTACACCACCAAGGAGATGAAGGAAATGACCAATAACCCGAATTTCGTATACGAAATCAGCTGCGACCAGATGTGCGGCAACGGACACTATTCCATGAGAGGAGTGATTGAAGTAGTTGAACAGGAAGAATATGATTTGTGGATGGCTAAACAAAAGCCCCAGTATTTGGTTAATTACCCTGAAAAAGATCCTTCTGTAAGTCCCGCTGCCGATTCAACGAAGCCGGTGATTGGGATGACTACAACTTCCAAAAAGGAAAAAGTACAAATGTAATAAACGAAATAAGGCGCTTAAATAAAGTAACTTAATAAAGCAAACAGTATGAGTAACGAAGTGGAAATACACGCAGCAGGGGTGGTAACAACCCATGAAGAGCATGGTAGTCACGAGCATCACGAGCACCATGATACCTTTCTCACCAAGTATGTGTTTAGTCAGGATCATAAAATGATTGCCAAACAGTTTCTGATTACCGGAATGTTCTGGGCAGTATTGGGCGGATTAATGAGTGTATTGTTTCGTTTGCAACTGGGCTATCCGGATTCCACCTTTCCCTGGTTAGAGACTATTCTTGGTAAGTGGGCCAAAGGTGGGCATATCACCCCCGAAGCCTACTATGCACTGGTAACTACCCACGGAACCGTATTGGTGTTTTTTGTGTTAACAGCCGGATTAAGTGGAACCTTTGCCAACTTTCTAATCCCATTACAAATTGGTGCAAGAGACATGGCATCTCCATTTCTGAATATGCTTAGCTACTGGTTCTTTTTTATAGCCAGTATTGTAATGCTATCCTCTTTGTTTGTTGAAACCGGGCCTTTCAGTGGTGGGTGGACTGCCTATCCTCCTCTAAGTGCTTTGGGTGATGCTTCCCCTGGATCTAAAACCGGTATGGATCTTTGGATTATTTCCATGGCTTTATTCGTAGTATCTTCTTTATTAGGTGGTTTGAACTACATTGCTACCATCCTGAATATGCGTACCAAGGGGATGAGCATGACCCGTTTACCATTAACTATCTGGGCGCTGTTTTTTACGGCTGTTTTGGGTGTATTATCTTTCCCTGTATTGTTATCTGGATTTATTCTGTTGATATTCGATCGTAATTTTGGCACCAGTTTTTACCTCTCTGATATTTTTGTGAATGGAGTAGGGGCTTTGCCTAATGAAGGGGGAAGTGCTATTCTTTTCCAACACTTATTCTGGTTCTTGGGTCACCCCGAAGTATATATCATCCTGTTGCCTGCGATGGGTATGGTTTCTGAAATCTTATCGGTAAATTCTCGTAAGCCTATCTTTGGATACATTGCGATGATTGGTTCTTTATTTGCAATTGCAATTCTGGCCTTCCTAGTTTGGGCGCACCATATGTTTGTAACTGGACTGAATCCATTATTGGGATCGATATTTGTATTACTTACTTTGTTGATTGCGGTACCTTCTGCCATTAAAGTTTTTAACTGGATTACAACGCTTTGGAGAGGAAATATCCGCTTCACACCGGGTATGTTATTTGCCATCGGATTTGTAAGTTTATTTATCTCCGGAGGTTTAACCGGTATCTGGTTAGGAAATTCTGCATTAGATATTCACCTGCACGATACGTATTTCGTAATTGCACACTTCCATATTGTAATGGGGGTAGCTTCTATGTTCGGTATGTTTGCCGGTATTTATCACTGGTACCCCAAAATGTATGGCCGATTTATGAATAACACGCTTGGATACATGCACTTCTGGATTACCATCGCCGGTGCTTACCTAGTTTTCTGGCCGATGCACTATCAAGGATTGGCCGGTATGCCCCGTCGTTATTACGATTTCAGCATCTGGGAAAGCTTCAAGCAGTTTGTAGAACTGAATCGCTTTATCAGTACGGTGGCCATGATTGTATTTGCTGCACAGATATTGTTCCTGATTAACTTCTTCTATTCTATTTTCAAAGGAAGAAAAGTAACCAACCTGAATCCATGGGGATCAAACACGTTGGAGTGGACTACGCCTGTGCGCCCAGGACATGGAAACTGGCCTGGAGAAATTCCTGAAGTGCACCGTTGGGCTTATGACTACGGTAAGGATGGTAAAGAATTCATCCAGCAAACTACTCCAGTGGGAGACGATGAAAGTAACCATTGATTGTATTCTACCCCAGCCTGATAGATTGTTCATCTGTTAGTAACCATACAAAACAATGCTCCCGAACATACGGGAGCATTGTTGTAAAAACATAAGCCTTCATCAACTTTTGTATCAAATATATCTGTTGCTGTTGGCACTAAACTCATAGTAAAATACTTGTGTTGCATGCATGCATCCCCTCACAATACGGTTGGCTCAAGCACTTTACAAAGTAAGGTGAGGGATTACTTTCAGCTAACTAAGTTTACGCTTAGTTTTACCGTTGTATTCTCTTGTGTGATTTGTTATTTGTTGGCACCTAATATTCTCCATTTCAATTGGGCAATGATTGGGATATTATTTCTTGCCGGCATGTTAATTACTGGCAGTGCCAATGCCATCAATCAGGCGGTTGAAAAAGATACGGATGCCGTTATGAAACGAACCGCTTCGAGGCCAGTTGCTGCCGGTCGTATGTCGCAGCAGGAGGCTTATACTTTTGCCGGCTTGGCCGGGTTAACGGGCGTGTGGATGATGGGTTATTACTTTCAGGATGCGGCGCATGATTTTAACTGGAGTGCCGCATTGCTGTCTGCTTTTAGTTTGTTTTTGTATGCCTTTGTTTATACACCACTGAAAAAAGTAAACTCTATCGCTGTTTTAGTAGGGGCCTTTCCGGGTGCACTGCCTTGTTTAATTGGCTGGGTAGCGGCCACTAATACCATCGATCCATTTGCAACCGTTGTTGCTGGTGATAAATCGTTCAGCAATGCTGGCGGATGGATTTTATTTGCTATACAATTTCTTTGGCAGTTTCCACATTTTTGGGCAATTGCCTGGGTGGCCCATGCCGATTACAGCAAAGCCGGTTTTAAACTGTTGCCTGCCGACAAAGGCCCCACGCGCTTTACGGCCCTGCAGGCTGTGATGTATTCGGTGCTGATGATACCGGTTGGCTTTTTGCCCTATTATTTTGGCTTAACAGGTTCTATGAGTATGTGGGTGGTTATGGGGGCCAATTTGTTTATGGTTTTTCAAAGTATCCGATTATATCGAGAGATGGATGTACCGGCTGCCCGACGAGTTATGTTTAGTAGTTATCTATACCTGCCGGTTGTTCTATTGTCGCTATTGGCGGATAAAATTCACTGATCGAAAATTGAAGAAAATGAGTACGCAAAATCCTGCCTCTTCACGCATTCACCCCCACAAGTTTACCCTTTGGGTGGCTATGGCCAGCATCATCATGATGTTTGCCGGATTTACCAGTGCCTATATTGTTAAAATGAATGAGGGTAGCTGGCTTAAATTTGAACTACCTGGTATTTTCTGGTTAAGTACGGCCATTATCCTGTTCAGTAGCCTAACCCTGCATCTGGCGGGCAAGTCGTTTAAAGCCCGCGAAATGGCTAAATATCGGCAGTTAATTACTGTAACCGCTGTGTTAGGTTTGGCCTTTATCGTTTGCCAGTATTTCGGTTTTCGCAGTTTAGAGCAGCAGGGTATCCAATTAGTCGGGCAAAAGAGTAACTCGGCAGCCTCCTATTTGCTGGTAATTACCGGCATGCATATGATACACGTGCTAGGTGGCGTAATTGCAATTGCCGTAATTCTTTTTCTTGCCTATAGCCAGAAAGTGAAAAACTACAGCCCCCTGCCAATAGAACTCACCAGCATCTATTGGCATTTTGTAGACGTATTATGGATATATTTATTCATCTTTTATCATTTCGTTGGATAGTTGAAGAAAAAGTTGAACAATATTGCCCTTTTTTGAACAACTCACAATAAATTTGTATCGAAATTTTATTCAGTCCCATGTCATCATCAACTACAGTTACACCCACAAAAATGTGGAGCGGCGGAAAGAGTCCTTTTAACGTGGAATATGGAAAACTCATGATGTGGTATTTCCTCATGAGCGATGCCTTCACTTTTGGCGCTTTTTTGATTTCTTACGGCACTATCCGCTTCTCATCCAATGGATGGCCCGACCCAAATGAAGTATTTAAAAGTTTCCCCTTTGCGCCAGAAGGCGTAAATGCGCCATTGGTTTTTGTGAGTATCATGACTTTCATCCTTATCATCAGTTCAGTTACCATGGTATTGGCTGTGCATGCGGGGCATAATATGGACAAGAAAGGGGTGGTTAAGTATATGATCATGACCATCATCGGTGGAGCTATGTTTCTCGGCTGTCAGGCCTGGGAGTGGAATCACCTCTATCACGAAGGTGCTTGGTGGGGTAGCAATCCTTTCCTCAATCATGATGGAACGGCTTCTTCTACCAATTTTACCAATTACTTTTTTACCATTACCGGGTTCCACGGATTTCACGTATTCTCCGGTGTGATTATTAATATCATCATGCTTATTATGGCGCTTACCAACAAATTCGAAGAGCGCGGTCATTACCTGATGATAGAAAAGGCCGGTTTATATTGGCACTTTGTAGATCTAGTATGGGTATTCGTATTCACCTGCTTTTATCTGATTTAACTTATTCAATATTCACAGTAGTTTATAAATATATTTATGGAACATACACATACAGAACAGCATGAAGGGGGAGGCACCAAAGAAATCTGGAAAGTAACTATTATTCTTACCGTATTAACCATTGTAGAATTGTTATTGGGTTTTTGGATGATGGGCATGGATCTAAATCTTCAGAGTGGTCTGCGCTTGGCAGTAAAAGGAGCCATCGTTATTCTGATGATGGTGAAAGCCTTTTATATTGTTGCTTATTTTATGCACCTGAAGCATGAAATCAAAAACCTAATCATGACCATCGTAGTTCCGCTGGCCCTGTTTATTTGGTTTATCATTGCCTTTTTATATGATGGGAATTCCTTTAAAAATCTTCGCAACACATACGATCCTCACTTTAAAGAGCAAAGCACTATTAAAGTAGAGAAGAAAGAGCATAAGTCGGAAGAACATAAGTCCGATGGTCATGCGAAACCTGCCGAAGAAAAACATTGATGGAATGCTAGCCTGCAATAGTAACACCATCGCTTTCTGCGGTGGTTTTTTATATATACACTATGAATAAACGGGCATTATTAGGGTTATGTTTGGCATTACTCCTGCCGATAGGATCTTATTTGATTTTGCAATCATTTAGTTCACGGGCTGTTGATATGCCCCGTCATTATCTGCTAGATACAGTAGTAACCCGCGAAGAGAAAGGAAAAGTTATCAATGATTCTGTTTGGCATACCACCGCCAATATCCGATTGGTGAATCAATTGGGCGACACCGTAAGTTTATACGACCGTCCCGGAAAAATTATTGTAGCCGATTTCTTTTTTACCAGTTGCGGAGGTATTTGTCCGAGACTCACCACCAATATGGCATTATTACAACAATCTTTTTTGCGCGGCGGAAACATTCGAAAAAAGGTAGACAGTGCTATTGTTCAGTTTGTTTCTTTTACCGTGGATCCCGAGAGAGATAGTGCATCAGTTTTGAAAGCCTATGCCGATCGTTTTGGTGTGAACCACGATAACTGGTGGATGCTTACCGGGGACCGCAAAAAAATATACAAATTTGCCTTCGAAGAATTGAAAGTAGATAAGTTCAGCGACGAACCTGTTAGTCCCGATTTTGTGCATACCAACCGTTTTGTTTTGATTGATAAAAATTATCGGGTACGGGGGTATTATAATGGGCTGGATTCAGTTGCCATGTCGAAACTGGCAAAAGATATTGGGCTACTCATGCTAGAAAAAGATCGCACGAAAAAGAGTGAATTGTTTACCAAAATACTGAGCCTTAGCTGGCTTTGGCTCATCATAATTAGCTTGGTGATATTTTTTGTAGTATTTATGCAATCCCGGCAACGGATAGATCGATCAACCCCTAATTAATAATACTATGCTTCCTGCTTCTCTAACTAAGAATGATAAAAAAGCCTACTGGCTGATTGGAATTTTTTCTGTGGTGGTATTTACCGTTGTTGTGTTATTGGGAAAATTTCAACTGGAAGTAGACCTTGGTTTTGATGTACATATTTTTGCTACAGCCAATGCCATTATCAATGCCACTATTGCAGTATTGCTGGTGGCTGCATTGTGGGCAGTAAAAAATAAGCAGTATGCCTTGCATAAACAATTGATGTTAGCTGCTCTAGTGCTATCTGTATTATTTCTGGTATCGTACATTGCTCACCACTTATTGGCTGGAGAAACTAAGTTTGGGGATAGTAATCACGACGGACAAGTAGATGCACAGGAGTTACTGGCAGTAGCAAATACCAGATTGATTTATTTCATTATATTAATCACCCATATTTTTCTGGCTGCCATTATTTTGCCGTTCATATTATTTACTGCCTATCGTGCGTTAACTGCGGAATATACCCTGCATAAAAAACTGGCAAAAATTACCTGGCCGCTTTGGTTATATGTGGCTATTACCGGGCCTGTGGTGTATTGGATGATTCATCCGTATTATCGTTGATTACAAAGAGCCGATTTCCATAACCGGATCCCAGAAACGTTGATTAAAATCAACAATGGTGTCTTTGTCTACTATTATTTTTTCTTTTCTAAGTAACTGCTCCATTTTGTTCGGGTCTCCGAAATGCATTTTGCCGGATAGTTGTCCGTTTCGGTTTACCACCCGATGAGCCGGCACAGGTGGTTGCTGCTGGTGAGAGGCATTCATGGCCCACCCTACCATACGGGCACTCTTGCCACTTCCTAAAAAACGGGCAATCGCACCATAAGAAGTTACCCGCCCCTTGGGAATTAAACGCACTACTTCGTATACCCGCGTAAAGAAATCGTTTTCCGGTTGTCCGCTCGGTAAAACAGCCCTTGGCTTTTCTATGGATGGTTTTTTTTGCAAGAGGCCCTTTATGTTAATAGATTAATCAGCCATTTGCTTGTTGCTACCCCCGTTTTCTGTTAGAAGCGTTTTACGGGGTTCTGGAACATTTACATAATCGAACGGACAATGGCGACAGCCATTTCCACAGCAATATCCCTTTTCTAAATGGTACACGCGGGTAAATACCGTAAGGCCATTGGTATCATAATAAAAATGTACCCCTTCAATCAGTTGTTGGCTCACAGAATAGTTGTTTAAGTATTACATCCTTGTCTGCCGGCAGCGGTTGGTCTATCAGAAAGCTTAGATAATGAATCCGGTTACTTCCCGCAATATCTAACCCTTCGTAATGCGTTTTTATACGCAGTTCCGGTGTAATTTCCTCTTCGGCATACAGGTTGTTGGTATTATATAACAGGGAAAGGCCAAATAAGTTAATAACTGTAAGGGTAAATTCATATAAAACCGGGCTATCTGTTTTCAGGTGTACTTTTCCGCCTGGCTTTAGTAGCTGCTGATATAGGCGCAGGAATCTCGGATGTGTTAATCTTTTTTTAGCCCGTGAGCCTCTTAATTGTGGATCGGGAAAAGTGATCCAGATAGCTGAAATTTCATCCGGTGCAAAATAGTCGGTGATTTTGTCAATTGAGGATCTAATAAATGCCACTTGGGTAAGCTGCTCATCTAGTGCAGTTTTGGCACCTCGCCAGATCCGGTTTCCCTTGATATCGATGCCAATAAAGTTCTCATCCGGATGTAGTCTAGCTAATCCAACCGCATATTCTCCCTTTCCACAAGCCAGTTCGAGTGTTATTGGATGGGTGTTTGTAAAGAAGGTATGCCATTGGCCCCGCATGTTTTGCGGATACTCCAGCACATTCGAAAAATGCCGAATAGCTTCAAATCGAATCAGTTTTTTTTGTCCCATTACGGTGCAAATATACAGCCTGTGTAATCAGGTTGCGGGGGGTGGTGCCGGGCTATTATTTTTCAGGTGTTTTTCCAGGGTTACCAATATACATTGTAATACTTTCGAATTGTGCAGGGTACCCTCGGTAATCTTCCACTGAATGCGCTTGTTTTTTAGCCCCTTATTTTCGAGCATGGGCCGGTTACTTTGCAAAATAATCGACCGGTTCCGGCCAATTACCATAACCCGTTCTACCTGGTCCGATAAATAAATCAGGCGGGCCTTCAGGCGGATAAATTTTCGGTCATAGGGTATCGTAAACAGCCATTCCACCCCACAAAATACTAAAATATTTAGCAAAACACCATAAAATAAGATGGCTGTCTGATATTAATTTTACTACCGGCATACTACCGGCCATTAACAAAGAGGCGCAGCCTCCCCCC
>JBBAJQ010000041.1:0-4102 GCA_040403945.1 Sediminibacterium sp. | reverse complement strand
CCCCCCATATCATAACAACGGATTTTAATCCGTTGTTATACGACAACTACCATGCAAAAGAACCGCAGGTTCGGCCGATATACTATCTCGGACAGAAAAGATGATAAAGGAAGTAGTCTTTTTGGCACCCTAACTTTATGCAGTAACCAAATTGGGTAAATCTTCATACTGGAACGGCTCCGTTGGGTCGGGAGCGGTTCTGAAATCTTTTCGGATGGGGGTGGCAGAAAGTAAATGACTACCAACCGAGTAATGTGCCAGTTGATTGATTTGTGCTTCGCTCAGGTTGGGTTGTATCCATTGATAGGCTTCTTCGGGCGGCAAGATAACCGGCATTCTTTTTTTGGTATTGTGCACCTGTTCCATCAGCGAATTAGCTGCGGTAGTTACAATAGCGAAAGTGGGAAAGGTTTCCCCGGTTTCCCGATCAGTCCAGGGTTGCCAGATGCCTGCCATAAAAAAATAGGGCTGGTTAGTAACGGTTATACGGTAGGGATAGGTAAGGGCTTTTTTCGATCCTGCAGGTGCCCAATGTCGCCACTCAAAAAATCCGGACGATAATACCAAGCAGCGTCTTTGTAATGCAGCCGATTTAAAAACGCGGCTCTCTAATAATTTTTCGGCGGTAGCATTCAGGGTGGTAAATTTTTTTCTGCTTTCTGCCAGGGCTTTTCGGTCGGCAATCCAATATGGAATCAGCTCCCAGTGGGCAAAACTCAGCTCCATACTTTTTCCATCGGCTGCAGGTATCAATATCGGCCAGTTGGCATATTCAAATCCGCTCATAATCGGACAGTACAGATCTTCATTTTTTATCTGCACTTCCATATTTTTCAGGCGAATGAATTCTTCTTTACTTACCCGTATACCATTGTAGTAGCACATAGCAAAACATATACCTGTAATTTACAAGCTTTCTTTCAATCCTCCTGTCAAATACAAAATAGAAACTTACCGTATACTCATTCGAAAATAGGAGGCATGCTTAAAAATCGGTAATTTTATACAGCATCATTTTATTGATCTCATTTAGAATATTGAAATATGAAAATCTTATTGATTGCTGCTTCCCTTTTATTAGTTGTGGGTGTTACTGCGCAAAAAGTAAAAGTGGGGGATGCCTATCTGGGAGGGGTGGTAGCTTATCTGATACAGCCTGGCGAACCCGGTTACGAAAAAAAACATCCCCATGGTTTACTGGCAGCTAAAGCGGATGCCGGTAAATTAGTAAAATGGCAGGAAGCTATCAATCTTGCCAAAGAATTTCGGGATGGGGGATTTGATGATTGGCGTATTCCTGTAAAAGAAGATTTACTTAAATTATTTAATAATAAAGATTTGATTGGTGGCTTTCAGGTTGGCAACTATTGGACTTCGCAACTTTCTAAAGAGGATGACAAAGGAGCGTATTTGATAAATTTCTACAATGGCTACACGTATACGGAGTATATGGAAAATGCGGTATATGCGCGCTTTGTAAGAAAATTTTAAAAAGAATCATTCGCATAAAAATTAAAATATATGATACAAAAAAAATCGTGGATTTTCTTGGTAGCTTCCCTGATGGTGGTTAGTGTACATGCGCAGAAAGCATCCAAAGATCAAATGATAATTACCGATAGTGAGGATGCTCGGGTTGAGTTTATCAAAAAAGATAAATGGATGGAACCTTTGTTTAGTAATTCTTTTGGCTATGTGATTTTTCCAAATGTAGGCAAAGGGGGTTTAGGTATTGGTGGGGCTACTGGAAATGGGGCTGTTTATGAGAATGGGAAATTAGTAGGCATGGCCAACCTGAAGCAGGTTACGATTGGCTTGCAGGCGGGTGGACAAGCTTACCGGGAAGTGATATTTTTTGAAAATAGTGCCGTGATGGAAAAATTCAAAAATAGTCAAATCAAGCTCACCGGTGAAGTATCTGCCATTGCACTGGATAAGGGAACTGCTGCTAATGTAAAGTTTACAGACGGCATGGTAATTTTTGTGCAGCAAAAAGCCGGGTTGATGTATGAGCTATCGGTAGGCGGGCAGGCATTTACTTTTAGGCCGGTTGCAAGTAAGTATAAATCATTGTAGCCATTACATAACGAGCTGCTGCTTATTTATTGTAGCGAACAAAAAGCAGCTGTTCACGTTGTCTGGATTATTCCTATGCTTTGTCAATTGAAGGCGGGTGTGTTGGATATATTCACATAAGTATAAACTTCAAATTATACTGGTTTAATAAAGCGAATAAAAAAATATTTATTGCAGTAGGTAGTGGCTCATTCTATTTGCTGCCTAGTACAACTACGTTCGGGTTTCTAGCGGGTTAATATTTAACTGCATTTAGTGTCGATTGCTTAAGTAAAGGGAGAGTTCCCCCATCAGATGTGTTGGATTCGGGATGAGTTTGCCATAGATAAGGCAGATGGAATTAGCGGCACTATTTAATTACCCTTGGGGGGTAAACGGAGCATTTTTTGGAAAGTAAAGCACACCAATTTGATTTATAGAACACAAGTCATTGATTATCATATACTTATTAGCTTGTTGCTTTTTAGAAGATAAACCAAAATATCTGTTTAACAATTTCACGTTTTTGTTAACTTTGCTCTCAATTAAAAAAAATGAATATGTTTAAACGAGTGTTATTACTTGCAGTTATCGCATTAGTAGCAGTGCAGTTGCAGGCACAAACTACCGCTAAAAAAGCTCCCAAACCCCGTTATACTGTTTCTGGTGGTTTATTAGGGGCTTTAAACCTGTCGCAATTTCGGGTAACAGATGGCTCTTATGTAGCATCTGTTGACTACAAGTATGGGTTAGGATATGCTGGTGGAGTTTGGTTGAATATCCCATTGACTGATGTATTGTCGTTCGAACCACAGGCTCAGTTTTCTGTATTGAAGTACAGTCTCAAATCAGAATCTGGCATCGTTAAGCAATTTGCCGGTACCATTCAGTACCAGTCGTACCCGATGCTTTTTAAGGTACGTGCAGGCGAAAAGCTGGCTGTAATGTTTGGGCCACAGCTCGACTTCAACAATTCTTTAAAGAACGATAATTCGCAGCGTTATTTCAAAAGAAACTTCCAGGCATTTAGTACGGCTGCAACCATTGGGTTGGAGTTGTTTCCGCATGAGAAAGTTCAAATTTATGGTAGATACTTTGCCGGTCTGAATGATATGAAGGATGGTGCAAATCCGAATCTGGTTCCTCGTTTCTTTAATGAAGGATTTCAGTTTGGTATAAAGTATAAGTTGTTTGGCAAGAAGATTATGCCACCTCCTCCGGTTGTGGTTGCTCCTCCGCCACCGCCACCGCCTGCTGATACTGATAAGGATGGTGTTATTGATCCGGAAGATAAATGTCCTACCGTACCCGGTTTGGCTAAATACCAAGGTTGCCCTATCCCGGATACTGATAAAGATGGCATCAATGATGAGCAGGATAAATGTCCTACTGTTCCGGGGTTAGCCAAATATCAGGGTTGTCCTATTCCAGATACCGACCAAGACGGCATCAACGATGAGGAAGATAAATGCCCAACTGTTCCAGGTTTGGCTCGTTACCAGGGTTGTCCAATTCCGGATTCTGATGGTGATGGGGTAAATGATGAAGAAGATAAATGTCCTACCGTTGCCGGTGTTGCCAGCAATGGTGGTTGTCCTGATTTGGCTGCTGATTTAAAAGTAGCTGCTAAGAGCATTTACTTTGTAACTGGTAGCGATAAGTTTGCTAATTCTAAATTGGCACCTGAAAAATTAAAGTATGCATTAGATATGCTGAATAAGTATCCAACTTTAAAAGTAGATATTGAAGGACATACTGATAATACAGGATCTGCCAAATTGAATAAGGCACTGTCTCAGAAGCGTGCTGATGCGATTAAGAAGTTCTTCCTTAGCAAGGGAATTGCTGCTGATCGTATTACGGCTACTGGTTTTGGAAGTGAAAAGCCGGTTGCTGATAACAAAACTTCAAAGGGCAGACAAGATAATCGTCGCGTTGAAATGTTACCTCGTTGGAATTAATCCACTAGTAACATAAAATAATCCCAGCAAGGGTCACTGAAAAGTGGCCCTTGCTCGTTATTGGCGGCGCAACTTTTGGAAAGTTC